>CALKEZ010000006.1 GCA_938084745.1 uncultured Gammaproteobacteria bacterium | reverse complement strand
GAGGACACGGCGGTGACGGTCGCTGTGTTGGCGAACGACACGGATATTGACGGTGCGAATGCGACCCTGGTGTCGGCGACGAATGGCACGAACGGCACGACCAGTGTGAATACCACGACGGGTGAAGTGACCTATACGCCGAACGCGAACTTTGTGGGGAATGATGCGTTTACCTACACGAACAGTCAGGGCAACACGGCGACGGTGAACGTCACCGTGAGTGCGGACACAACACCACCGGCGAACCCCGTCATTAATGCAATTGAAACCGACAATATTATTAATGCAGCTGAAGACGATGATGTCTTAGTGAGTGGTACGGCCGAAGCCAATAGCACGGTCGATATTACGGTTACCGATGGCACGAACACAGTGACGCGCCAGGTGACGGCGAACGGTGCGGGTGTCTGGACGATAGCGGGCAATGAAGCGGACTTAAGCGGCTTTGATGACGGCACGATTACAGTGACGGCCACCGCGACGGATGCGGCGGGTAATACGAGTGGTGTGACCACAGTGACCCCGGTACACGATGCGGTGATTGCGACGCCGACCTTAACGGTTGATACCTTGGTTAGTGGTACAGAAGACAATAGTGTAACGGCCAGTGGTACGGCGGAAGCCGGCAGCACGGTCGTGGTGACGTTTACGGACGGTACAAACACCGTGACGGCGACGGTGACCGCGAACGGTGCGGGTGTTTGGACCTTAACCGGTGGTGATGAAGTTGATTTAAGTGGTTTTAATGAAGGCGCGGTAACGGTAACGGTTGTGAGCACCGACAGTGCCGGTAACAGCGCGAGCCTGGTGAGTGGTTTGGTCCACGATTCTGTGGCACCTGCGGTTGCGACCGCGACACAGACGACGGCGGACACAACGCCAGCACTGGGTGGCACGATAGATGATGTGACGGCAACGTTACAGGTGATGGTGAATGGTAATACCTATGCTGCCACGAACATCGGCGATGGCACCTGGACTTTACCGGACAATACGATTAGTCCGGCCTTAACGGATGGCACGTATGATGTCACTGTAGTGGCAACGGATACGGCCGGTAATGTGACGACGAGTACGACAGTGGGTGCGTTGGTGATTAATACGGTAACCCCGGACACGACGCCACCGGCGAATCCTACGATTGATACGGTTGTGCCAGACGAAATATTTAACGCCGATAACACCCCTGCTGTACAGCCATCACAAACTAGTCGAAGTTCGAGTAGCGTTGCGACTCAGTCCAATCTGAATGCCCAGCAGGGCGCCGTTGTTGACGCAGTCTCTGGTGCGAATAGTCTGGGTTCTATAGCGGCTCTGGGCGGTGCTGATGGTGCCGTGCTGGATGCCGTTGAAGGGGCCAATAATCAAAGAATTTATTTTGGTGATAAGGTCGATAATGGACTGGCTGATAGTGTCGGACTTTGGGATGTCAGTGGTATAAAGGGTTTTTCCGTCAGCTTTTCGATGGGGGAATTAAGCCAGGGTTCAGAAACCGGGCTCAGTTTATTTCCGTTGCGAGTTGGAATATCGGAGGTTGAGAGTAAAGATCAACTGATTATTAAATCCATCCTGCGAGACAGAACAATATTTCTGGAAGTGGATTACTCAATCAGTAGTAATTCAAATTTATCGGCAGCCAATATTTCCGTTCTACAGGTTAACGGCAGTCCCTTGCCGGATTGGTTACGAATTGATGATAACGGTGGCTTGGTCAGTGGTGAACCACCGATAGGAACAGACGCAGTTGAATTGCGTATTGAAGTCACCTTAAGTGATGGTACGGTGATCGTCAGGTATGTTGATGTGAATGTGAATAGTGGCGAAATTGCAGCATTGGAACAGATCGGTGATGAGTTTATTGCAGGCGCAAGTTTATTCGAGCATCAAATAGATAAAGAAGCCATTAAGTTTGATAATTTAACAGACGAGATAAGAAAAGCATTAATTAACTAGATAATTGAATATAATGCGTTTCTATATTCTTTAATGTACCTATATGGCGCAAAAGAATTTCTGACGTTACATTCAACACAAATATTTAAGCGGTCTGCATTGTTTATGAATAAAAGTAAAAAAACGGTTCGCTGAGAATGATGCAATACCGTTGTTATATTGTCGTTTTATGCTTACTCGTATCGGGGTGTGCTTTTATTCCGGTGCCGTTGACGCATGACGAATTAAAAGCCCAGGCGAGTAATGATAGTGTTTTGATTACATGGAATCAGGATCCTGTGGTCGAACCCATTACGCTGTATGAATCCATTGCGCGCGCATTGAAATATAATCTCGATTTTCATCTTGAGTTTGCAGAAAAAATTCTGTCTCAAACAGAACTGGATCTTTCTCGTTATGAGTTATTGCCACAACTCGTTGCCAAGTCCGGTTATAATGGCCGTGATAATTTTAGCGGTGCTTCCAGCCAATCTTTACTAACAGGCCTACAGTCATTATCGACTTCGACCTCATCTAATCGTGACATTTTCAATGCTGATTTGTCATTGACCTGGAATGTGCTTGATTTTGGTTTGTCATACATAAGAGCCAAGCAAGCTGCTGACAAAGTACTTATTGCGGAAGAAGAAAAAAGAAAAGTCGTTAATCGTATGGTGCAAGATGTCAGAACTGCCTATTGGCGTGCTGTCAGTAATGATCGGTTAATTGTAAAACTTGAAGCGTTATTAGTGCGCGTTTCCCAAGCGATAGAAGAATCCAAACAAGTCGAAAAGAAACGCCTGGAGCGTCCTTTAACGGCATTAACCTATCAACGCGAATTAATTGGGATTAAACGCGAGCTTGAGGCGCTGCAACGAGATTTATCGTTAGCAAAAATTCAGCTTGCTGCGCTTATGAATCTACGCCCCGGTGAGAGTTATCAGCTAGTGATTCCTGATCGTGGTGACATTGTTGATAAGGTTGATATCTCGCCAGAAATGATGGAGCAAATTGCACTTGAGAACAGGCCAGAGATAAGGACTATCTCTTATGAAGAAAGGATTAACAAGAAAGAAGCCAAGGCAGCGATTTTAAGTTTATTGCCAGGTCTGGATATTAATTTTGGTAAAAGTTATAGCAGCAACTCATTCCTGTTTAATAATAATTGGTTGAGTTATGGTACTCAGGTCAGCTGGAATCTTCTCAATATCTTCAAATTACCGGCAACAAAAAGGGAGTTGGGCGCAAGAGAAAATGTGCTGGAAGCCAGACGTCTGGCATTAACCATGGCGATTATGACTCAGGTACATGTAAGCCTGGCTCAATATGAACACGCACAACGCGAATATAAAACAGCAGCGGACTACTATTTAACTCAGCAAAAAATACTCGACCAATTACGCTCAGGTGTGGCTAAAAACACCGTGACTGAACAATCACTGATAAGAGAAGAAATGAATATGATGGTTGCCGAGATAAAATATGACATAGCTTACTCGGATGTCGAAAATGCTTATGCGGGTATTTTTGCATCGTTAGGAATTGATCCTTTTCCAATTGATGCCGATACGGATAGTGTGAGTTCATTAACAGATTCTATAATGAAATATTTCGAAGGGTTGTCCTTACACGAACAACTTTTTTCCATGAAGATTGAATAGTTTTGGAGATTTTGAATGAACGTTAATGTTATGAATATTCAGACGCTAACTCTTTTATTATTTATCTTTACCGGAATTCAGGCTGGATATGCTGAAGAAGATGATTTTTTCTCTACGGGAATTGTTGCAGACAATGTTAGGGGGCTAATAAAACCGGTCGACAGAGCGGTTATATCAAGTGAAATTGCTGCAAAAATAGATGAGTTACCCTTCAAGTCTGGTGATCGTTTTAAAAAAGGTGATGTGTTGGTCGGTTTTGAGTGCTCCTTTTATCGTGCTGATTTGGCCTCGGCAGATGCGGCATATCAATCCAGAAAACATATCTATGAGAACAATAAAGAGTTACTGGCGTTAAACGCTATTAGCGATATAGATGTTTCTATATCGAAATCGGAAATGCAGGTAGCAAGAGCCGATCGTACGATGAAAGCGATACGTGTGAATCAATGTAAAATCAAGGCACCTTACAGCGGTCGCGTGATTGAAGTCGCCATTAATGAGCATGAGACGGTCCCCGTAGACAGGGAGATTTTGTCGATACTTAATGACCGTGATTTGGAAATAGAATTAATCGTTCCTTCCAACTGGTTAAACTGGTTGAAGGTCGGCGAACCGTTTTCATTTATCATTGATGAAACAGGAAAGATACTCGATGCCAAAGTCGCAAAGATAGGCGCCGTCGTCGATCCTGTTAGCCAGACGATAAAACTGACCGGCAAATTTGATGATGATATTGAAGAGGTTCTTTCCGGGATGAGCGGTACCGCGCAATTCAATAAAAACAATAATTAATTATGGCAACAGAAACTCAAGGAACAGAACTTGCGGCAGTATCAAAATTACTCCAGTTAGAGTCTATGGCGCGTGCGGCACCGTCGGCAGATGCGCTTTATTTTATGATCGTAAACGAGACGCGCCGTTTGTTACCTTATAGACAAGCGTATTTGTTTTTATCATCACATCCTATACAACGAGACTGCAAACTTGTTTGTGCATCAAGTGTGGCCGTTATCGAAAAACACGCCCCTTTTGCATCATGGTTGGAAAAGACACTTAAAAGTCTGTTTGACAGCGATACTATTGCTACCCAGCGATTGATCGATGAGACGCAATGTCCAGAGAATCTGAAGGAAGGCTGGAAAGAGTTTTCATTACCTTTCGGTTTATGGACGCCTTTAAAATTGCCCGATGGGACTTTTATTGGCGGCCTTTGGGTCACTAGAGAGACGCCCTGGCGTGATAATGAGCTTGCCTTGTTCAAGCGACTCGGTGAGACCTATGCGCATGCTCAGGTCGCTATCACAAGTAAAAGAAGGCTCTACCATCGTCCGAAGAAAGTTACCGTTGCGGTATGGATTATTGTTGTTTTTTTACTCGGGGTTTTTATAAAGCCGATAAAGCTTTCAGCTTTGGCCCCCGCAGAAATTACAGCAAAACAGCCTGTTATTGTGAGTTCACCTATGGATGGCGTTATTGCTGAGATAGACTTTCCGCCCAATACGCGGGTGGTTGAGGGTGATGTGCTGTTTGTGCTTGAAGATACCAATTTACGCAATGAATATAACGTGGCTAAAAAGACCACGGAAGTTGCGGAAGCAGAATACCGAAAGGCAGCACAAGGCGCATTTAAGGATGCCAAGAGTAAGGCTCAAATTTCTTATCTAAGAGCACAAACAGAACTGTATCGAAGCAAAGCCGAATTCACAGCTGAATTGCTTGAAAAAATTAATGTTACAGCAGAAAAAAGTGGTTTGTTAATTTACACAGATATATCCGACTGGATTGGTAAACCGGTTCAGGTTGGTGAGAGAGTCATGGAAATTGCCGATACAGAACAAATACAACTAAAAATAAATCTCTCAATTGATGATGCTATCGTACTAAAAGAAGGCGCAGAAGTGGAAGTCTTTCTGGATGCCTATCCTTTGTCACCGATAAAGGCCACGGTGACCAAGTCGAGTTATAAAGCAGAAAAATATGATCAGGATACTCTTTCTTACAGGGTCTATGCAGAATTTGATCAAATAAAAAACAATAAATTGAGAATAGGTTTACAAGGTACGGCCAAGATATTCGGTGAACGTGTTTCCTTATTCTTTTATATGTTTAGACGTCCCATCTCATACGTTCGACAATTATTCGGAATATGAATGAGACTGAACAAGATATTGTTCTGCCGGTATTACGTCATGATCTACATCTACTCGAAGGTGCAGTGGCACTGGATGGCTCGCCTAGCTGGATAATATTTGATCCAGTCAGAAATAAATATTTTTCAATTGGCTGGACTGCATTTCAATTGCTTTCGAGATGGTCTGTTGGTAAAGCAAGTATACTTCTGGATCGGGTAAAAAAAGAAACAACACTTGATGTCCGCAAAGAAGATGTACAAAGCTTATTATCATTTCTCTATGGTAATAGTTTGACACTCGAGCCAACCAGCGGCTCAAGCAATGATTATCTCGAGCAGTATTTAGCCAGTAAACCTGGCTTTTTGATGTGGTTGATACATAACTATCTTTTTATAAAGATCCCTTTAGTGAAGCCAACATCATTTCTTAGAAAAACACTCGTCTATGTAGAACCGCTATTCTCTGCAACTACAACAGCACTGGTTTTGCTCGTCGGTTTAATCGGTCTTTATATCGTTGGCCGGCAATGGGATAGTTTTACCTCTACATTCCTCTATTTTTTTAATCTGCAAGGTCTCGCATTCTATTTCGTTTCGCTTGTTGTTATAAAAATTTTGCATGAACTTGCACATGCCTATACAACCGTTCGCTACGGCTGCAAGGTTCCGACCATGGGTGTGGCTCTACTGGTGATGTTTCCTATTTTATACACGGACACATCCGATACCTGGCGTATACGCTCTGCTCTGGAGCGTGCACATGTCGGTGCGGCGGGTATGATAATGGAATTGTATATTGCCTGTATTGCCACATTTTGCTGGGGTTTTCTGCCTGATGGCATATTAAAAAGCGCTGCTTTTATCATGGCGACAACAAGCTGGATACTATCGCTAGCGATTAACTCAAATATTCTGATGCGCTTTGATGGTTATTATATCTTTTCAGATCTACTCGGCATCCAGAATCTACAGAAGCGTTCGTTTGATGTGGGAAAATGGAAGTTAACTGAAATCCTGTTTGGGCTAAACTTAAGGCCACCAGAAGCACTACCATCCGCAATGCTTAAGAAGCTATACCTTTATGCATGGTGCGTGTGGGTGTATCGATTCTTCCTGTTTATTGGTATTGCCATACTTGTCTATTATTTCTTTTTTAAATTACTGGGCATCATTTTATTCTTGATAGAAATTCTCTGGTTTATAATTTTACCTGTGATCGGGTTAATAAGGAGTTGGTGGGAAATGAGGACTAAAATTATTAAAACAAAACGTTTCTATATTACTTCGTTAATATTCATTGTTTTGTTGGGAGTCGTTATTTTCCCATGGGGCACATCAATTAAAGTACCTGCTGTATTTAAAAGCGGTTCAAAGGCTACTCTATTTGCCTCGGCGCCAGGTTACATTGAAAGCAATTTTATTCGCGAAAATGAATATGTTGAAGCAAATGATATTTTACTGGTTTTACGATCACCAAAGCTGGAACACAAAATTGATATTACGCTAAAGGAAATAGAGATTTTACAATTGCAGGCCAGAAGGATAGCTGCGAGCCTGGAAGAACTGTCTAATGTCCAGATAATCGTTAAGCAGTTACAGGAAAGTCGATCAAGGTTGAACGGTCTGCTCGAACAAAAAAACAAACTTGTAATCCGCGCGCCTATTAGTGGTGTGGTTTATGATGTGCACGAATCACTGCATGCGAAGCGCTGGATTAATAAAACATTACCCCTGGCAACAGTTGTTGATCCGGTCAGAGCAACTTTTGACGGCGTAGTTTCAGAGGCACAATTATCCCGAATCATGTTGTTGGCTAGCGCAAAATTTATCCCGGATAACCCTGAGCTTGATTCCGTTTGGGGCTACGTCAGAGAAATCGAAAGCGCTAATTTACAGACCTTCGATATGGATGAGATCGCATCTGTTTATGGCGGTAAAGTTCCGGTCACAATGAATGAATTGCAAAAGCTCGTACCGGACAAGTCTGAGTATCGGGTACGATTTGAGATGAGTTTGGTCGAAGAGGCAAAAGCTGAACAGGAAATACGTGGTGTAGTCCATGTCCAGAGCGATCCCGAAAGTTATCTTAAGCGAGCTTATAAATTAGTCGCGGCTGTTTTTATAAGGGAATCCGGTTTTTGATTTAATAACTGATTAAACTCATAAGCTTTAATTAAGGTTTTTATCTTATTGATGATTCTGGCAGCATACTCAGGCAGAATTTCTGACGACAATATTACCTGAGTCACACTTAAATAAGTGAAAAACGAGATCTGGTTCTCATGTAGATAAACCATAGTGTGATTTAGTCCACACCATTTTTTTATATTTATTATATAGTTTAAGTTAATCACATAACTATATGTAAACTATTATGAATAAATATATTTCACATGCCTTAGTAATTGTCACTTGCTGTTTGTTAAATACGGCTTGTACCTCTACTCAACCCGTTAATAATGTTGTCGAATCATCGGCATTAGACAATATATTATTGGTCTATGAAGATGGTCGAATGGAATATAATTCGCGATTTTTAAATGTTGACGACGTTATTATTTATGCTGACGGCAGAGGTGGTGAACGTGCTGCTATAAAGGTACGGGTACCGATACATTCAGATTTCTATCGTGATTCCATTGTTGTTGTTCGTGTTGTAAAGCAACATGAGGAATCTATTGCAGATAGTCAAAATGATTACCTGAATACAGATCATATTAATTAATAGATTCTCTGAAAACTGGTCAAATCAGATATATTTTCTTGGCAGCTCCTTTATATTTCGACTATTCTTTAAAATTATGTAACTTATGTTACGTTCAAAACAGGGCAGGGTTACATTCTTTTTAGTGTATTTGTATAGCGAAATACAACTGATATGTGTTCAATTATCATTCAGTAGGGGAGAGTTGTAATGAGTAGCGGTAAAGTAAAATGGTTTAGTGAATCCAAGGGCTATGGGTTTATTGAGCCGGAAGGTGGCGGTGAAGATATTTTTGTTCATTATTCTTCGATAAAAAGTGATGGTTTCAAAACATTAAACGAAGGACAAACGGTTACATATCAAGCAGAACAAGGGCCGAAGGGATTGCATGCCGTAGAGGTAGAAGTACAAACCTGAACCTGAACCAGTTTATGTAGTGCCCAAAATTCAACCCCGTCAAACACGGGGTTTTTTATGTACATGGATGTACGGTATGTCGCGAGCGCATGGATGCGCAGGAGCGACGATGTACATGGATGTACGGTATGTCGCGAGCGCATGGATGCGCAGTAGCGATTATGTACACGGATGTACGGTTGGAATTTATGTTCCAGACAAACTCCAATTACCTGCATCCCATGTCGCGAGCATAATGATAGAGAGAGACCTGCTGCCAGAAGGTGATCCTCAACCGGTCAGCATGTATTTTTCAGCATTTAATACGGCGCTTTGTGTACCCTCAAGTACGATGGCATCACCTTTCTCAAACTGAAATTTTTTATCAAATAGTTCTATTCTGTCTCGTCCTCGTCTTACCGCAATCAGGGAAGTATTCATACTATCGAAATCAAAATCAGCAATTGACTTACCGACAGCATGACTATCGGGTAACAAGATGACGGTATGTAATCGCAATGCCTCCGGTTCATCCATGCCTAATGAGTCTTCGCCACGAAAATAACCGCGTAAGCGTCGATAGCCATCTTCGCGCGCGCGCGCGACAAACTTCATGGATTTATCTGTCGAGATGCCCATGTGTTGCAGTACATGAATTGCCAGCATCATGCTCGCTTCAAAACTTTCCGGAACAACATTACTGGCACCCAGTGCATGTAGATTATCCATGTGTCGGTCGTCCTTGCTACGCACAATGATAGGAACTTTTTTATTAATGAAACGGGCAGATTGAATAATATGTTCAGCAATCTGTGCGTCATCAAAGGTAATGATTAACGCGCTGGCCTTTTCCAGCTCAGTTTTTTGCAAGATTTCGCCATGTGTACTGTCACCGTAAAATATATTCTCTCCCGCTTCCCAGGCCTCGCGTATCAGGCTGTGATCCAAATCTAATGCGACGTAAGGAATGTTCATTTCGCGCAAGATGTTGGCCAGGTTTTGACCAATACGACCAAAACCGCAAATGACAACATGTTGGGATAGGTCTTCACATGCCGAATCCAGTTCTTTGGGTGGTGCATTCAAACCACTGGTGTAGCTTCCTCGAAATAAATATTCGGCAATCCGACTGTTGTAGCGAATAAATAGCGGAGAGATCAGCATGCTCAGTAAAGCCGCAGCAATGATCGGTTGTGTTTCCTGTAAAGTTACCAGATTATTACTGATGGCGACGACCAGCACGGCAAAACTGAATTCACCCGCTTGGCCCAATATCAGGCCAGTACGAAAAGCGACAGGCAATTCATAACCAACTATACGGGTTAATATTGCGATTACTGCGCCTTTACCGATGATAAGTCCTGTTGTTAACAAGCCAATCCAGAACCATTCTTTCAGTATGACTGATACATCTAATTGTGCGCCCACACTGATAAAGAAAAGTCCCATTAAAACATCTCTGAAAGGTCGAATATCCGCCTGTACCTGATGTTTATATTCTGTTTCACTTAACATAAGTCCGGCTAAAAAAGCACCTAATGCCAATGATAATCCCAATTGATACGTTAACCAGGCCGCTATTAATGAGACAAACAAGGTGGCCAGTGTAAAAATTTCTGCAGATCGTGTTCCTGCAACCAGATGAAAAAAAGGACGTAATAACCATCGACCGCTTTGAAACATAATAATAAAAGCCAGCAAACCTTTGGTTAATGCAATCAATATCGGGCCGGTTAATGACTGTTCGTCACCCATAGCGAGAATCGGGATGATCACCAGCAAGGGCACTACCGCAAGATCCTGGAATAATAAAATGGCGATCGAGAGTTGACCGTGTCTGGCTTGCATTTCCAGCTGGTCACTTAATTGTTTGGCTACAAGCGCTGTTGAAGATAGAGCCATAGCACCACCGACTACCAATGCCGCTTGCCAATCAATCCCGGTGAGCCAGGCAATCGCGCCGCCAGATAATGTTGAAATAATGACTTGAACGCTGCCTAGGCCAAAGACAGTGTTCTTCATTGCTATCAGGCGTGAAAGAGAGAATTCCAGACCGATCATGAAAAGCAGAAATACTACGCCGATTTCTGCCAGCATCTGAATGCTATCGCCTTCGGGTAACCACGCAAGTGCAAAAGGTCCTACCAGGACTCCTACAAACAGGTAACCCAGAATTGGCGGCAGTTTCAGTCGTTTTAAAGTCCAAACGACCAGTAGGGATAATGCCAGTAGTGTTAAACCATCATTTAAAGCACTGTGATCCATAATATATATTTAGGAAAGTATCGGTATTATGCTCAAGTCTAAAGTATGTTGCTTACAGAAGTCGAATAATGCGGGGATAATCTGTGCTACAGGAACGTTTCAAAGTTATACTGCGATATTGATGCAAATCCTGGTTTGGGAGTAAGTTTTAGTCATGGCTGTTTGGGAACAAGTGTTACTCGGAATTGCCGCATTCGCGATCCTGTTCTTTTTTTGGCCAGGCGCCAAAAAGGCACTCGAACAAAGTCGCCAAGCGGAAAATCCAGATTGGAAAGGGGCCCTGATTCCAATCGCGGTCGTTATTTTGTTTGTTATTATCTTGATAAGCTTCGCCAGGTCAGCCTGAACAGTAACGAAATGATATTAAAAATACAGATATATTATTGAACGTTTCAGACATATTCTGCATCGAAAGAGAGTCCTTGCTACACAAGAACCGTTATTGAATACATAACGAACGAACGCTTTCATAGAAAAAATAATCAGCGACAATGATAAAATGATTGTCACTATGTGAAAATTTACTGAGGAAGAGATATGAGTTTTATAAAGAAAACAATTTTAATCCTATTGAGCACACTATTATTGAATTCAAATACTGTCCTCGCTGAGGAAGAACCCGAGCTTTTAACAGCGGGAGAACTACTGACGAGTTGTGAGACAGGTTCAGCGCCAGGTGCGCCAAATGCTGGTTGCCAACAGTACGTTGTTGGATTGGTTCTAACAGTAATGCAGTTACATCAAGCCGAACAAAGCCAGCCATTTTTCTGTATAAATCCGCAACTGAATCCAAAGGAAGAGGTTACGGATAATGTTATTGCCTACTTACGCAGTCAATCTTCCCGCTCTAAAGAAGCAGCACAAACATTGGCCCTGGAAGCACTAACAAAAAGCTATCCATGTACAGGTGCAGGCAGGCAAGGCTAATAATGGCAATCGCACAGCGAAAAGAAAAATATAATTACGACAAGCTGCAAAAACGCTTGCGGCGCAATGTCGGTCGTGCGATTGCCGATTTCAATATGATTGAAGCCGGTGACAGGGTGATGGTCTGTTTATCGGGCGGCGCTGATTCTTATACGATGCTGGATATTTTGCAAAGCCTGCAACGAAATGCACCGGTGGATTTTGAATTGATTGCTGTAAATCTGGACCAAAAACAACCCGGGTTTCCCGAGCATGTATTGCCTGATTACCTGAATGAACTTGGTATTGAATATCATATCATCGAAGAAGATACCTACAGCGTCGTAAAACGGGTTATCCCTGAAGATAAAACCTATTGTGGTCTGTGTTCCAGATTGAGAAGAGGCATTATTTACCGTTTCGCCAAGGAGCAGGGTTATACCAAAATCGCGTTAGGGCATCACCGCGAAGATATTATTGAGACGCTGTTTTTAAATATGTTCTATGGCGGCAAACTAAAATCAATGCCTGCCAAGTTACTCAGCGACGATGGTGAAAACGTTGTCATTCGACCTTTAGCCTATTGTGCTGAGTCTGATATAAAGATGTACGCTGAAGAAAAAGCTTTTCCGATTATTCCATGCACTTTGTGTGGTTCTCAAGACAATATGCAGCGTCAGGCTATAAAACAGATGCTGACCGAATGGAATAAGCAAAAGCCGGGTAGAACAGAAACGATTTTTACCAGCATACAGAATATTGTGCCATCACACCTACTGGATACGGTAGCATTTGATTTTAAGCAGTTGGGTAAAACAGAGATCGAAAAGTCACCCAACAGTGATGCCTGGCTACTTGGCTCACAGGATTAGAATGACGTTTTAATCAAACGTTGTGTCTGACTAGAATATGTCTGAACTGTCCACAGCTTATCAAATATTGATCTGGAGTATCCCGGTACTGTTTGCTATCACCCTGCACGAAGTAAGTCATGGTTGGGTTGCCAGTTTGCTCGGCGATACCACTGCAAAAGATATGGGGCGGCTTTCGGTTAATCCGTTAAAACATATCGATCCTGTAGGCACCATTGCAGTTCCATTAATCATGTTTTTTGCCAGTGGCTTTATATTTGGTTGGGCTAAACCGGTACCCGTAAACTGGAATCGATTGAAAAATACCAAGCGTGATATTGCCTTAGTTGCCCTGGCCGGTCCTGCGGCAAATTTACTCATGATCATGTTCTGGTTGATCATTGCAAAACTGTTTATAACAGCAGCAGATCAAGGTAACTGGACTGCACATATTTTAACCTTGATGGCATGGGCGGGAATTGTCATTAATAGTTTATTAATGATTCTTAATCTTTTTCCTTTGCCGCCATTAGATGGCAGCCGTGTAGTTTTTTCACTATTGCCCGAACCCATCGCTTCTCGTTACGCAAAACTTGAACCTTATGGTTTAATCATCCTCGTTGTCTTATTGGCCAGTGGCGTCTTGTTTAAAATAATCGGGCCAATAATTGACGGGTTTCAACACGCAATGTACGCGCTGATAATTTAATCCGCTTTCAATCAAGCAGAGTTTGTTAGCGTTGTCATATCCCGGAAGTTTCAGCGGGCTATAATCAAGCTATTGATCTGGACAAAAATCCATCACAGTGAATTTTTTATCCCTGCATTAGTCTCAACAACATCACCTTAACCTTGAGTATAAAAATGATCCGTACCAGTTTTTTATTGATGTTTTTGATTCTTAATCATGGCTCTGTCTCTGCGTTTGAATACGACGATGTATATGCCGACTATGAAAATGATGACTATGAAAAAGCCTTGGCAGGGTTTACTGCACTTGCTGCCGAAAATAACATGAAGGCGCAATTCTATCTCGGCACTATGTACCGCGAAGGCAAGGGTGTTGAGCAGGATTATTTCTTATCACTAGAATGGTATAAAAAAGCGGCGCAGCATGGTGAGCCCAAAGCACAACATAATGTTGGTTTGTTTTATCATAATGGAATAGTGGTTGAGCGTAATATCGCAACGGCGGTAAATTGGTATAAGAAGGCAGCAGCTCAGGATTACATACCCTCAATGATTAATATGGCAAAGTTATATTATCGTGGAGAGGGGATTAAGAAAGACATTAAAGTCGCCGTCAACTGGTGGAGCAAAGCCGCCGAGTTAGGCAGCAAGGGTGCGCAACATAACTTGGGGCTAATGTACTTTTTGGGCGAGGGCGTTGAACAGAACTATGCTACCGCTTACAAGTGGTACAAACTTGCTGCGGAGCAAGGTTCAAAGGAAGCGCAAAATAGTCTTGGTGCAATGTATTTCGAGGGTAATGGCGTAGAAAAAAATCTAATTGAATCTTATGCCTGGTTTAACCTGGCGGCTAAGGCTGAAATGGATCAGGCAAAACTAAACCTGGGTATTATTAAAGCGAATTTAAATGAACTTGAATTACTAAAAGCGGAAAATAAAGCTGAACAGTATGAAAAGCAATATCCTGTTCTTAAGGATTGAAGCTAACCAGGTTTATTTGTTGATTGTGTTTTCAAGTTTGAAGTTGATGCTTAAGATGAAAATATGCGTTTATTGAATGGGTGGCTCTTCCGGCGAATTAATATCCGTTGATGGGTCGAGGTTTTGTTGAAAACGTTCCACTTTATTCGCTGCAGTTTCAGCACTTTTAAATTGGGCTATATGAAACAAGGCTTCGCCTTCATTCACCAGCGGGATATTGGTTCTACCAATAATTATCCCATCAATAGGAGACAGAATATTTTCTTCTTTCTCTCCAAATGGATCAGAGACAAATCCAAGTGATTCGTTTTTTTCAATTCTTGAACCTAATGGTTTTTGTACTCTTAATATTCCGCTTTGAGGCGCGCGTATCCAGGTACTGGAGCGCGCAACGACAGGTGCAATAGGTTTACGTTTATTCTTTAGTGCAGGTAACATACCTAATTCACGCATCACCGAAATAATGCCCCTGACGCCTGCACGGATAGACAACTCATCAAAGCGCAATGCTTCGCCAGCCTCATAGACAATAACCGATGCCCCCAGTTTTTCTGAAGCTTTTCGCAGCGAACCATCAATGATGGGTGTATTCAGGATAACGGGTGAGGCAAAGGCACGTGCCATACGTTCCGTCTCTTCATCATCCAGATACGCCCGGATATGTGGCAAGTTATCACGATGTATAGCAGCAGTATGTAAATCTATACCGTGAGTACATTTAGACACAATCTCATTTAAAAAAAGATTCGCCATGCGTCCGGCTAATGAACCTTTTTCCGAGCCTGGAAAAGAACGATTCAGATCCCGTCTGTCAGGTAAATAACGTGTTTGATTTATAAAGCCATAGATGTTGACAACCGGTATGGCAATCAAGGTTCCTTTGAGTTTTGTAATTGTTTTGGTATGTAGAACCCGGCGTATTATTTCCACACCATTGATTTCATCACCATGTACCGCCCCGGACAGAAATAACACGGGGCCAGATCGCTTGCCGTGTATAACATGAACGGGTAATTCCAGCGCGGTATGTGTGTAAAGACTCGGAACCGGGATTTCAAGTGTTTGCCGCGTCCCGGGATTAATCGCCGTGCTACCGATGTTTATGGGGTCGCGCAATTATTTACCCCCACCCTTGGTCCCCGTTTTTCCTTTTTTGGCGGTCTTTTCTACAAACTTGATGACATCACCCGCAATATCCTTGCCCGTTGCAGTTTCAATGCCTTCAAGGCCAGGTGAAGAATTCACTTCCATCACAACCGGGCCACGTTCCGCGCGTAATATATCAACACCACAGACATTAAGTCCCATCGTATTAGCGGCACGTAATGCCGTTTTGCGTTCTTCTGCGGTAATCGTCACCAATGATGCTGATCCACCACGATGTATGTTTGAACGAAACTCACCTTCCGCGCCTTGACGTTTCATCGCCGCAACGACTTTTTCACCAACGACAAAACAACGTATGTCGGCACCGCCAGCTTCTTTAATAAATTGTTGTACCAACACACTGGCTTTGAGTCCCAGAAAAGACTCGATAACACTTTTCGCCGCACTTTTCGTTTCGGCTAAAACGACACCAATGCCTTGTGTGCCTTGTAATAGTTTAATAACTAATGGCGCACCACCGACCATCTTTATCAAGTCGTTAATGTCATCTGGTCTGTTAGCAAATCCACTGACTGGTAAGCCGATGCCTTTACGCGATAATAATTGTAAGGAACGTAATTTGTCTCTTGAACGAGAGATGGCCACCGATTCATTTAATGGATAGACGCCCATCATCTCAAACTGTCTAAGGACGGCAGTACCATAGAAAGTTACGGATGCACCGATTCGTGGAATGACAGCATCGAACTCGCCAAGTTCTTCACCCTTGTAGTGAATACT
The DNA here is from genome assembly GCA_938084745.1 of uncultured Gammaproteobacteria bacterium. GTDB lineage: Bacteria > Pseudomonadota > Gammaproteobacteria > Eutrophobiales > Eutrophobiaceae > UBA7359. The sequence goes on along the minus strand of CALKEZ010000006.1, from coordinate 244,287 downwards.
GGGGCGGTCTGAGGTGATATTCATATAGCAGCGTAATACATCCAATACTCGTACCTCATGGCCACGCGATTCTGCCGCTTCGATCAAACGTCTTGATGAATAGAGGTTTTTATTTCTGGTTAATATTGCAATCTTCATTTACACCGCTTATTTAATAAATTCTTTGTATGAATGGGCAATGGCATTACCCGTAATGTATTTTTTCGCAGGATCAACCAGTAAGTTACCACTGACCTGGGCAGTTCTGCCTAGCAAGAGTCGAAAAAGCATATTCTCCCGGCTAGTCAAACTAACTTCGATATCCCACTTCTTGTCATTCAATAACACAGGTGTCTGGATAAATATGCGTTCTTCCTCGTGCCCACCTGAATCTTTCACAATCCGCTTATCCACGATCTCAGACTCACACTCGATAATAATATCCGTTCTTTTCTGTAAAGGATGAATATGGAATTTAACCAGATCTTTGCCCTTCCGTGAGAATTTTTCCAGATAGAACGTGTGTAATGCCGAGGTGCGAGCACCCGTATCAACTTTGGCTTTTATAGCGGGTATTTGTAATTCCGGAAGACAGATCCATTCTTTCCAGCCAATTATTTGTTCTTTTCCCATTAAAATTATGCTGCTAGAGTTTATAAGATTCAGATCAGTATATCGTAGTAATAAGATCCAAACCCCTGTTTAAACATAAAGATGATGAATTTAGTATGGATGACGAACTTTTAAAAACATTTCTTGAAATACATAAAACGCGCCATTTTGGACAAGCAGCTGATAATTTATTCATCACTCAGTCAGCTGTGAGTGCCAGAATAAGACAGCTAGAGCAGGAAATGGGGGTGAAACTATTTAGCCGTGACAGAAATAACATACGGCCGACGGCAGCCGGTGAAAAACTGGTTAAATATGCAGAAGATATATTAAATACCTGGAATCGAGTGAAAACCAATATTGCGATTGAAGATGAAAATAAAACATCTTTATCTATTGGTGCTGTTTCCAGTTTATGGGATATCTATCTTAACCGCTGGTTAATAAAATTTACTGATTGCGATAATGATGTTGTTTTGAATTGCCAGGTTCTTACTGCGGACTCTATACATTTGAAGATTAATAATAATACCCTCGATTTTGGTTTCACCTATAATTTGCCACAAGAAACACACATCACAGTAATGAAAACCTTGCCGATAAAATTCATTATGGTTTCATCGGAACAAGCGTTAGAAGCAGACGAAGCCGTCAGAAAAAACTACATCTATGTAGATTGGGGTGTTTCATTCTCGGAAGCACACAGTCAACATTTCAGGGATATTCCGACACCGCTAATGCGTATTGATGCAGGTCGAATTGCCAAGCGTTTTATAAAAAGCAAAAACGGCACGGCTTATTTACCTGAGATAATGGTCAAACGCGATATTGAAAACGGCGAATTATTTCATGTAAAAGATGCGCCTGAAATTAATCGAAATGCGTATATTATTTACAATAATACTAACGAACGTTGTAAATCAATGATCAAGAATCTATCTGGCAGGATAAATGTCTAATCCGAGCCTTGATAGAGCTTACCGTAGGGGTAATTGTTTTGAGCCACGCTGAGCTCAGTTTTTCTGATGGACTCTTCGTTAAATACAGCAGATTCAAGAATCTCGGGTTTCTGCTTTGTGGCATTATTTGTATACTTCGGAGAGATGGCTAAACCACATCTTCCACTACCTTTAAAAAAATTCATTTTGTTGTCTTAATTAATTAAATAATTCGTCATCATAAAAATCGCTCATCTTTTTTCGAAGAGCAATCATTTCAAGTCTTTTTTCTATTTCTGCACGCACGTCTCTTTTTGACGCGTTCATTTCCTTATTCATATTTTCATCAATCGAGATAATATCCTCACTGAAATCATCATTGTCTTCAGATGCATCAAAATCAGTGTCATCGGTATCAATCATTAAACTAACCTTCTAGATTTTTGATAAAAATATTTTAAAAATAATCGCTATAGATTTCAGCGATTTATATTGTTAATTGATTTATAAGTACAATGAAATATTTTTATCAAGACAAGAAAAATAATTTGTCGAAAAGAGAGGTCTTTCAGAGTGAACAGTGGGTATGAATGCCATCTGATTAAAACAGACGAGTTTTTACAAGCGGAAGTTTTATATTTACTGATCCTGAGTACAAAAAAGGGCTAAATCATAGCCCTTTTTTGTATCAGGTTTATCAATCTACTTTATGCAGATGAACATCCTGTTGTGGGTAAGGAATTGAGATGCCTTCTTCATCAAAGCGTAATTTTACGGCTTCCGTGAAGTCAAACATAACCCCCCAGTAATCTGCTGATTTAACCCATGGTCTTACTACAAAGTTAACACTGCTATCGGCAAGAGCAGAGACCGCAACCAATGGCGCCGGATCTTTCAGGATTCGATCGTCTCTTTCGATTAATTCAGTCAAGACATCCTTTGTCTTCTTGATGTCATCGCCGTAACCGACACCGAAAATCATATCAACCCGCCGAGTATCTTTAGCCGAGTAATTCGTGATATTGCTACCGGTAATATTAGAGTTAGGAACTATAATTTGTTTGTTGTCACCGGTGCGCATCTGTGTAGAAAAAATTTGTATGCCTTCTACTACCCCGGCGACTCCGCCAGCTTCAATAAAGTCACCTACTTTAAAGGGACGAAAGGCGATGATCATAACGCCAGATGCAAAGTTAGCTAAAGAGCCTTGCAAGGCTAAACCAACGGCTAAACCTGCGGCACCGATGATAGCGACAAATGATGTTGTCTGGATACCAAGTTTACTGAGTGCGGCAATAACAACAAAAGCGACCAGCGCGACATAGACTATATTGCTGGAAAAAGAAGCGAGCAGTGCATCTACATTTCGTCTTTCCATAATCACTACAATGTATTTTTTAGCTTGCTTGGATAGCCAGATTCCGCCAAATAAAATAGCGGCGGCTATAACAATATTAATTAGTAATGCTACAAAAGTGTCACTCATGCTAAATCTCCATAATTTTTATTAGTTGACTATTTTTATACGGTGTATTGCACCTTCAAATTCGAATAAAAGCAAGCCTGACAGAATCAAGGTGCAACCGGTGATAATCTCGCGGGTGAGAGGCTCATCGTTAACAAGATGACCGAGTAACATGGCACAGACGGGGGTCATTAAAGTAATCAATGACGCTCGCGTGGCTTCGATGCGCTTTAGCACGTAATAAAACAGGAAAAAACCGAGTAGTGATCCTATCGTTGCAAGGTAGAAAATAGACCAGCCAACACGATCCGGTATGGTTACGGGAATACCCGTACCCGAAATACTCCAGACACCAACAAATAATAAGCCTGAAACTAATAAGCCACCTGTAACCGTTGAGTAGGTATCGATATCAGCATTGATCTTTTTTACCATTACCATGCTTAATGAATAAAAAACCGACGATGCGATAACACCGATAATGCCGTAAGTTGTTTTTGGCCCATATTGGAGCCCGGTTTCAAACATGACATAGAGCCCCAAAATGCCAAGTATGATTGCAAATACACGCAACAGGCTCAGGCCTTTTTCGCCAAGCAACTGCATTGCAAATAAACCGGTCACAATCGGTGTGACGCCATAAATGATCGAAACCCATCCTGAGGGTATAAATTGTGCACTCCAATAAACTGTGAGCATAGCCGAAAATAAACCGAGACCTGAGGCAATGTAGGTTTGTAGTGCTTTACGATCGAGAGCGAGTTTTTTGCCAAACAAGATAATCAGAACCAGTGCCAGTATCGCACCCAGAAGCATGCGGCTTGAAATGCCGAATAAAAAACCGACTGATTCGCTACTCCATTGTATGGCGAGTGGTGTGGTTGCCCAAATGAGGACAACTGAAATATAGGCTGTTATAAGTTGCATGCTCGTGCTCCGTGGCGCGCAAAAAAACCACAGGATTATTACCTGTGGCTCTTTCGGGTGAATCATATTTTTTAACTAAAACGTTATAATTCTTCGGCACACAGCGCAACCAGGCTGAATGGCAAATAGGTGTGGGCGAGTATCCATGGCGCGCGAGTCTCTGCCCGTTGAGCTAATCTGTCAAGTTCAGTATTTAGCCTAATGATTTTGTACTAGTCGCTGAAAACTGTCCGCTGTAGTGACCGGTTTTGATTTTATATGGTCGATCTCTATCGAGGCTGAAACTGGCCCGGATGAACTCAGTCTTATCAATTTATACCAGCCGTGATGACGGTGAGCGATCTTGATAAAATCATTCACGACAGGATCGTGCCTTTTACCGTTTATGGTTATGGTTAAGGGCTGAAATGACATTTCGCGGTCAATTAGTAATATACCTGCTTCCTCCATGCGTGCGGTGGCAATCTCTGGTATAGATAAATATCGTAATCCCTGTTTGGCTATGTTTGCGTATTGTTGATCTTCAGCATAATAATGCAACAGATTGCTAAACCGGGTGAGTGAAATGTTCTCGTCTATTTGTCGTGGTGGAGTTGTTTCATTTTTCGACAGTAAACGACTGTTATAACCACAAATGGCATTCCTGAAATGCCGTTCGATGAACTTCGCCGATTCGCAGGCTTGTGCTAAAAAATGCCTATTAAAGGTCACCCGGTATAGTTGTAATAATGCCCTTGCCATTGCCAGCGTATCGGACAGGCACATCGGTTTATCAGTCATGTTACTGCCCGAATAACCACCATCGTGCTTTCGACAATATTGATTTACCCAATGACTGGCATTGATGGCCATCGTCAGACTTTCCTGCACACCACAGTATTCATAATGTGTTGCCAGCGCTTCAATCATCCAGCCATTTTCTCTGGTCAAGATACGTTTATCTATCTCGGGTATGCCAATTATCTTTCGATCTGAATCATTCAGCGAAAAGAAATGGTTTGGATTTACATCAGCGATGCAATCGGTCTGGCCTGAATAAAATGCGCCTGATGCCGAAGTCATAAAGTCTTTGATATATGACTGAATCGAGTTTGTGACGTCAAGATAGCGATTCAGTTTCATCTGGGCATAGGCCAGTGAATATAAACGTAAGTGACCGGCCTGGGCGGCTATGGTTTTGCGGTAGTGTGGAATGTCCCATTTGCCCTGGGTGGAATATTGATAGATTCCGCCCCAGACAGGATCTTTTAATGCCATGGCGTTATCTAATGTTAGTCGTGCCATGCGCTCCTCATTTCGATCATGCTCGGCTGTTAACAGCAGCGAGTATTCTGTGCTATCCCGGTCAATGAATTTAATCGGTGATAATAATCCACCCTGTTCCTGATCAAAGCTCTGCAAGTGCATGTAACGTAAACGCCGCCTGACGTCATTACCTAACACAGGGTTAACGCGTTCGGTTAATCGCAGTGTGCGTTCCAGGGGCACCGGTATTTCGCAAGTCGATTTTAATAATGCATACATAATAGATCCTCACGTTAGCTTAAAGGGGGCAACAGGCTCGGCGATAACAACGTAGCGTAAAGGACCGCCTGCCCGTATTGCGTCAAAGGGATAACAGGTAACAAGAAGTAATTTGTTTTTGCTATCTGTCGGTATAACAGCCGTTTTGGTTTTATCGAAAATGACTATTTTTGTTATCTGATAAGATTTTTTTGTGTTGTCTGACTCAAGTTGTAAATGGTCTCCTCGCTTAAGTTTCTGCAGAAATGAAAAATGGGTGTCTCTGTGACCCGAGATAATAATGTTGCCTGCACCTCCCGGTGGTGTGCTTCCATAAAGGTGTCCTGGGCCGAAAGCCAGTGAAGAACCACTGGCCCCGGCCAGGACGATGCGACTAATACCAAGTTCGGGTGCACTAAGACGAGCAACAGGCCAGGTATCTGCCCATGGCCAGGGTTTCACCTCCTTATGACCAGTAAGCGTTTCTGTCCATGCTGTCTCCAGGAGGAGTTGTGCACATACTGCCTTGGCATGGATATAGGCAGCATTGCCTATAAACCAAAAGCCGCAGAGGGGGAGGACGATTAACAACAATGTTTTAAATACAGGTTTCACGGCGACGACAGAGATATAAAAGTACAGAGATAAACATAAGCACTAGACCTATGATGAAGTTGATACGCGCATCAGTCGCCGTTGCCGGGAAGGGTTGACCAAAGACTTTAGTATGATCCCAACCTGCAGGCAGATGCGTGGGGATAGCGTTTGTATTGATGTTTTTGTCCAGCGGTCGACTCGGTGTCACATCGACAGCAACCAGACTGGTGTATTGACTGACCAGATGATGTTTCAGTGCCGTAGCAATAATGACTTGTTTAGTGGACTCAAATTCAGCATCGCGTTTTTGTTGCATCAATGCCGCGATCTTGTTGCGTGCCCATAGCGTCGCAATGCCGGGTCGATTTTGTCCGCCGCTCAGGTTTAATGTTGCGTTCCAGTCTTGTTTAGCAACGTGACCACTGATCAAAATAGTATCAGGCAGGGCATCGACTTTTGCTGTAATTAATAGCGGTTCGCCTTGATAGAGATCCGGTATTTTTTGTGGCCAGTGATCGATATTTACTGCGCTGTTATTTGTTTGCTTGTTAACCTGACCCCAATCAACATGAATATCTTTCAAAATCGGGTTCTCGATTTTTTCAAACAAGCTTTGCATGCGTGTTTGAACCTCATCAAGTTTGCCGATATACGAATGTGTGCCACGACCAAAAGTGGCAGCGCGTTGCATAAAATGAGAATTGGGCGCTGATCCAATGCCAACAGTGAAGAGACGACTTTGCCCAAGTTCCATTTGAATGATGTCAAATAAGACTTGTTCATTACCAATACTGCCATCAGTTATAAAGATAATCTGACGTAAACTTTCATGCTCACCCTGATTAGCTAAGGCCGCATGTAAGGCTGTTGCCATCTCGGTGCCACCACTTGCTTCTAACGAACGAACATAATGTAAAGCCTGTTCCAGTGACGCCGGGCTGACTAATTCAGACCGGCTAAAAAGTTTTGCTGTCCATGAATTGAATTGAATAATATTAAACCTATCTCCTGGCTTAAGCCGGGTCAAGGCGAGTTCAAGTGCGGCGCGTGCCTGTATGATTGATTGACCTCCCATAGAGCCCGAAGTATCGATAACATAAATAATCTCTCGATTTAATGATTCGGTTTTTTTAACAGTGGGCGGTATCATCATAATCAAGGCATAGGTTTCACCGTTTACTTTCTCAGTGAATAATGCGGCTTTGGGTGCATCACTGGTATGCGGTAGCCAGATCAATTCGAAATCTTTATTAGCCAGGGTCAATTCCTGCTTTAATTGGATCTGATAACGATGGGCTTGCTCATCAATTTGAATAGCATGGTAAGGGCTGTAAATTTTATCCAGTTGCAGTCCAGCATCGAGATCTATTCGAATCGAGACTTTGTTTTTACGATCACTTCCCGGCGCTATTACGGGTGGTGTTATTCGCGTTGCGTCAGGAACTTGGTCAGTATTCAAGGCCCAGCCGGTGCCGGCGAAGCCATTAATACGTTGTTGGCCCGGTATATAGCGTGGTCCAACCACCATCGGGAAACGTATTGAGAATGCGGCATTATCATAGTGAACAATTTGCTGGTATTCGATTTCTACCGTTACTGTCTCGTGTGGTGCAATATTAGCGACTGAGGTCGTGAAGACGTTGGGTCTTTCCTGTTCGGTTAGCGCTGCCTTTTTCCCCTGTTTTATTGCTTGCTGGTAGGTTTTTTTAGCCTCCTGTTTCTCTTTTATTTGTCCTTCAACAATACGTTCGCCAACGCGCAATCGAAGTTGATCAACGGCTGCATTTTCGGGCAGCGGAAAAACGTAAATACCTTCCTGCCAGGCATCCGTTGTGTTGCTGAATGTTTGTATCACTGTGACACGATTGATCATGCCGGTGATCTTCATGCGCACATCAATAGTTAACTGTGGCGCTTTTTTATATTGATTAAGATATTTAAACAAAAGCGTGCCTTGCCCCAGTTCACCGATATTTTCGACTACGTCTGTTTCGGTAATAGCATCAGCGGTGGCGTCGATACTGTTCAGTAATAACCAGCTAATCAGTAACAGGTTGAAAAAAATACTCAGTCCGGTTGTGGCAAAAAAGAATCGTGGACTCGTGAATAATTGATTTGATGAAAGCGTATGATTAATCATGTGATTTCATGCCTCGCTTATCAAGCGATAAGTTAATTCTTCCCTTGCGGTCAAACAGGCAAGCTTCACTATCTTCATGCCACTGGCAGCACTCACAATCGCGCCCGGTGGTCCAGCCAGCAGTCCACCGATAATTGCGCCGATGCCAAATCCGACATTTCTCCTGGGCGGATCGGGATCTGCTTTCACCTCCTTTGCGCTCAGGTTGAATTGAGTGATCAATAAAAGTACAAGCGATAATGTCTTGATGTGTTTCATGGTGAATGCCTCCTTTTTAAAACTGCCCTGATTCGGATTAAACTGGAGACTATTAAAAAGCATGCAAATGGCAGCCAAGGGATGAAAAACAGGAAAAGTGATGATGAATTGTGGCAAAAACAGGGCAATCACTTCGAGGTCCTTCAATTTTTACGACAAGCACTCTAAAGTAGGCGTATAACAAATATCATGGAGTAGCTAATGCCCAAACAGATTCTCCTCGTTGAGGATGAACCCATACTCTGCGAAAACTATGCGTTAGCTATACGCCAGCAAGGCTATGACGTGATTACCTGCAATAACAAGCAAGACGCTATAAGTACGGTTTACAAACGGTTGCCGGATCTGGCGCTTCTGGATATTGGTCTTGGCGATGAAGTCGAAGCCGGGTTTGATCTTTGTCGGGAAATACGCGCACTTTCAAGAACCATACCTATCATATTCCTTACAGCGCGGGACTCGGATTTCGATACTATTTCAGGTTTGCGATTGGGTGCGGATGACTATCTAAGTAAAGACACCAGCATGCCACACATTCTTGCGCGTATAGCAGCCTTGTTCCGTCGTATCCAGGCATTGCAAACCGCAACGGATGTTGACCAAATCAAACATGAAGCGTTAATGATCGACGCGCAGCGTTTTCAAATTGAATGGAAGAGCACCGTAGTTGATTTAAGTTTAACGGAATTCTGGATGGTTTATTCACTGGCAAAAAGAGTAGGGCACGTGAAAAACAGGGAGCAGTTAATGCAAGATGCAAATATCTTTGTCGATGACGGCACGATTACGTCACACATAAAACGCATTCGGAAAAAGTTTAAAGAACTGGATGATGGTTTTGATCATATCGAAACGATATATGGCGTTGGTTATCGATGGAAAGCGTAATATAACGATAAACAATATTAAATCTATTGATGTCTCAAGCCAAAATTAAATTTACCCTGCGCAGCAAGTTAATGTTGTTGTCAGTTGCTGTCCTGATTATTCCTTATATGGGCTTCGATTATTTACGACAAATGGAGGTCTATCTCAGAGATTCCCTGGAAGCCTCACTGGTCGATTCCTCCTATGCTGTGGCCGGCGCTTTAAATGACAAGCCTCGTTTATTTGAAACGAGCTTTAATGAAAATACAAACAGTCTTTACGTACACCAATTGAATAATAATGTGCAGCTGGACGGTTATACCGATGACTGGTTATTTTATATCGACTGGTCTGATACGTATCATTCCCCATCATCGACTTACCCGGATAACTTTAAACTGATAGTGAGTAAAGACGAGCATTATTACTATGTGCTGATGCAAGTTAAGGATGATGTATTGGTCTATTCCACGCTGAATAGCTTTGATCATATCAACGGGGATCATGTGGCGATAGTCTATCGTGATAAATATCAACGTATGCAAAGTGATTACCTGGCTCCCAGTGGTCCGGGATTGATCAGGCCGTTTCGATATGAAGAAGCCTATGATGAATATGGTGTAGAAACGCGTACTCAAAAAAACCTGACCAATACTTCAGCTGTTTGGCAAGCAACTGACGCCGGTTACAATATTGAAATTAAAATACCAGTGTATATGCTCGGCCAGAACCTTGGGTTTGTTTTCTATGACGTGGATGATGATCGTGATCATGTTGCAAACGTCATCAGCACCTTTGGTGCAGAGGTGTATGCAGAACCCGGAAAAATAATAAGTTCATCAAAACGCATACAAAATATTATCTATACGCAAGGTCGTAGTGAAGGCCGGCGGGTATGGGTATTGGATAAATCAGCCCAGGTGCTTGCCAGTGATGGTAGCTTGAAACGTGATTTTCCCGATAATGTATTCAATATTGTATACACGCTATTATTACCCCCTGCCTATGATCAATTTAAAGATGATTTAGCGGGCGCATCCCGCTTGCAAGGCGATGAAGTAAAGCAGGCACTGTCCGGCAATACCCGGACACGTTGGCGCTCCTCACCAGATGGAAAAGCTGTCATTGTCTCTGCCGCTACGCCGATCTGGTTTGATAATAAAATTCTAGGTGCGGTTGTTGTTGAAGAGACAACGAATAATATACAGATTATGCAACGGCAGGTATTGGCAGGCCTGTTCAATAAAACATTATTAATCTTTTTTGTTATCGTTTTTCTGCTTTTATTATTTGCCAGTCGCTTGTCTTCACGCCTGATAAAACTCAATCGTCAAACAAGCATGGCGATTGATGAATATGGCAAAGTAACCGGTGCTATTTCAGCAAGTAACGCCAGCGATGAAATAGGTGAATTATCCCGGAGTTTTAGCAATATGCTGGATCGCTTGCAGCAGTATCATAGTTACCTTGAAGGTATGGCAAGTCGTCTGTCGCATGAACTGCGCACACCCATGGCGATAGTCAAATCGTCATTAGACCGATTACAACACGAACAGGATGAGGAAGGCCGAAAGATTGCCCTGCAGGCAGCTGATGCAGGTTTGCATCGACTACAAGCTTTACTTACGCGGCTGAGTGAAGCTGCACGACTGGAACAAGCCTTACAGGAAGCAGATAAACAAACAACAAACCTGAATGAATTCCTCGCGCAATGTGTTGCCGGTTATCAAAGCGCTTATCCTGAAAACGCATTCAAATTAACTTTGCCTGATACGGATTTAACTTACGCAATAAACCGGGACTTGTTTTTTCAAATGCTGGACAAACTGGTTGGTAATGCCGTCGATTTTTCTGCTGCCGATGAGGCGATAACTATAGATCTAATAGATAAAGTGAACGCTATAGAACTGGACGTGATAAATAAAGGGCCTTGCTTGCCGGAAGACATGCTGCACGATTTATTCAATTCCATGGTTTCTATTCGTTCAGAACGCTCCGGCAAGGGTCCGCATTTAGGGCTGGGCCTTTTTGTCGCACGCCTGATAGCTGAATTTCACGGCGCTGCAATTTCAGCACGAAATCTGGAGGAAAATAAAGGGGTGCGCATCAGCATCACATTACCTGTCCGCTAAACTACCTATGCGAGTCCCTGTTATTCAAAATTATTAGGCACTTATTGCTATTCACTAAATTGCCACAAATGTGTCTCTAACGACGTATCCTCGCCAGTGTATTAAAGTTTGCATGATCTAGATAAACTTCTCGCCGTATTGATAAATACGCTATTACCACCGTTTCAGTTTTTCATGAGGCGAACTCTCTGTTGGTCTTGCAATTAAGCCCGTTTGTGAGAGCGACACCGAGTAAGTTATGTTATCAGCCATCGGTAAATAGACTGCACTGCCGTAATAAGCATCGACCCAGGGCAGCCATTTTTTATAGTCATTGACCAATTTCCAATAATCAATTTCATCTTTTAGTCCCAACGCATAAACGGAGCGCGGCTTTTGCAACTCATCCTCTATATCAGAATATCGACCACTAATTCTTTCCAGACGGTATTGCGCGTTTAAGCCTAATAATTGTGCCAAACCATGCCATTTAATAACACGTGCATCTATTTGCCACTCATCACCATTAATGTGAAATTGATCGCTTTCAGGTTTGTTTTTATATGTTATTTTTACCAGGAATTGCTGCTTATCGAGCTGTTTGAATGTTAGATCCGCAATATTTTCTTCATAGGTAAGTCGATCATAACTATACAAATTAGTCGCGATAGAGAGTAATAACAGGCTTGCCAGAAGTAAGGTCACGCCGGTCAGGCTTTGAATGCTCGCAATTATTATTTTTTTGCGTAAAAGTTGTCTTATTCCGAGTATGGTCAATAATACACTGAGCGCCATTAATACCGCCAAACAGGCCAAGATACGGTGATCCAGATTTAAGGCATTTTCAATATTAAAAAATGGGTTCAACATGCTGCAAAAATGTCTCTAAGGTTGATTAATCGCTTTAAAATGCCCTGTCATTCATAGACAACACAGCTTACAATTCATATCTGTCATCAGGTATCAAATTTATAGTTGAAAAGCCATAATAGGCACACTATTTTGGTGATATTTAGCCATTTGGATGGAACCAGACTATAACTAATGTATTGATAAGTTATCTCATAATTACACAAAAAAACAATGTCAGAAGCCAACGATCAACTGCAACAACAGGTTAGAGAACTCATACCGATCAATGAATTACCTGCGAATCTTCAGGCAAGGTTGCTAAAAAGCGCCCAAATCCTGGAGGTCAAAAAGTCCCGCTACATCTTCAATCAAGGTGATAGAGATAATTATTCCTATTATCTCATCGATGGTGAAATTGAATTATATGCGAATGATCAGCTCGACAGCGTTATTAAAAGCGGTAGTGACCGGGCTAAATATGCCCTGGCACAGTTGCAACCACGACAATATTCCGCAAAGGCTAAAACACCACTCAAAATCCTGCTGATCGAACGTAATAATCTCGACCAGTTAATGTTACTGGCTCAGGAAGCAACGGTAGAACCGACTGGCTCGGGTGCTGATATGGAAGTCGATGAGGTCGATGGTGTTGATGATGATGATGCCGACTGGATGACGCAGATGTTGCAATCGGAACTCTTTTCCCGGATGCCGATGGCAAATATTCATCAGCTGTTTGCCTTGTTGGAGCCGATAGAATTCAAGGCCGGAGATGTTGTCATCTCACAAGGTGAAATTGGCGAGAATTATTACATCATTTCTGAGGGGCGATGTGCGGTTTCAAGAAGACCGACGCCGACAAGTAATGATGTCAAACTGGCTGAGTTAACAACGGGTGACAGCTTCGGCGAAGAGGCCTTGATCTCGAGTGCAAAACGAAATGCGACAGTGACCATGATAACTGATGGTGTTTTGATGCAACTTGCAAAAGAGACCTTCATAGAACTGATCAAAAAACCGACATTACAATCATTAAGCTTCGCCGATGCATCGGCATTGGTGAATGAAGGCGCAATATGGCTGGATGTACGATTTCCAAATGAATTTCAGGAATCATCAATTAAGGGAAGTATAAATATCCCGCTAAACTCTCTACGCCTGCATACAGATAAACTGGATCCGGCGGGCAATTATATCCTTTATTGCGATACCGGGAGTCGCAGTTCCACCGGCGCTTTTTTGTTAGCTGAACGTGGTTACACCGTTTCTTATCTTGAAGGTGGCCTGGTAAATAATTCTGAAGCTCTTGTTGAAACCACCAGCGCAGCTAAAACACCAGAGGCACCAAAACCGGCCGAGACGAAAATCAAAGTTGAAACCAGACCTGAAGCTGAACCTGTCAGTCAGGTGGAAGATGACGATGCCGACGTTAAAGTCGAGATGCTTAATGCTGAACTTGAAACAACACAAATCAGGATGGAAAAAGCCAAAGCATCAACAGATGAGTCCGATGCGGAAAAGAAAAAAGCCTATGAAGCAGCTCAACAGCAATTACTGGAAGAAAGAAAAGCATTAGAAGCACAGAAAAAAGCAGCTGAAGCAGAATCCAAAAAGAAAGCTGCGGAAGAGGAGTTAAAACTTAAAAAGCTCAAGCAAGAAGCTGATGCGCAGATGGAAGCTGAACAAAAGAAACTTGAAGAGATTTATAACAACAATGCCATGGAGATGGAAAAACTTCAAAAAGCCAAGGCAGAGGCTGAGGAAGCGATACGTAAAGAGCGCGAGAAACTGGAACAGCAAGCAGAAGTGGCCAGGAAACAATTAGAAGAAGCTGAACGTATCAAGCAGGAAGTTGCTGAATCCAAAAAAATACTTGCTGAGGTCGAGGCATCAAGGAAGCTGCTTGAAGAGCAAGCTGAAAAGAAAAAAATAGAAGACGAGGCGCGGGAAAGAAAGTTACAAGCTGAAGTTAAAGTCAAGATTGAGCAGGAACGTAAAAAACTGGCCGAACAATATGATCGTAATAACAAGGAATTTGAAAACCTGCAAAAAGAAAAGGCTGCTGCCGAAGCCGCGCGTGCTGCTGCCAAGGAAGAAGCAGAAAAGATAATTCAGGAATATAAAACATCGCATGACAAAACGCGTGCTGAAGAAGAAGCAAAACTAAAAGCAGAGCGTTTGAAACTGGAAGAGGAAGCGAAAAAAATACAGGAAACAATGAAACAAATCCAGCAAGCCAAGCTGGAAGCAGAACAGATCAAACGAGAAGCATTAGAAGAAGCTTCTGCCTTGAAAGAAAAGCAAATGGAATCTACTAGTTCAAAAATAGAACGTGACAAAATAGAAGTCGAGATCAAAGCGGTAGAAGAGAAAGTCTATGAAGCGGAACGAGAGATTGAAGATGCAATTCATAGGGAAAAATTAACAGAATCTGCACAACACGAGGTTGAAGCAGATTTGATTAAAAAGAAACAACAAGAAGCGGAATGGCTGGCTAGAATAAGTAATGATCTGGCTGATTTCGAAGACAAACAACAAGAAGAAGCAGCATCAGTTACTCAAATTCAGATGACTGCTGATCATATGAAACGTATCAGGGAAAAAGCAATGCAGGCGAAACAAAAAGCGGCTGCTGCAAACAATGATTTACTGGCTGATATATCCAAGCAATTAGGAGACAAAGACAGTTAAATTTTGACGTCATGTCTGATTTTGTCTCTTTTAAATGTATTTCCTGTTTATTCTTATCATTAAATCTTTAACCTTTCTAGGGAGAAAAAAAATATGAGTGATCGTATCGTTATGCGTGTAGGTGAAGCATTAGTTGCCGGGGGCCCTCCAGGTACAGCCGCAGAACCTGAGGTTGTTATTGGTGAGCTTGATGGACCTGTTGGAAATGCCTTTGCAACCTTGATTGGCGATCAGGTAAAAGGGCACTCACGTGTTCTGGCAATCATGAATACCGATATTATGGTTAAACCGGCAACATTAATGGTCAGTAAAGTGACGGTTAACAAAGAACGCTATACCAATATTCTGATGGGTACTGTGCAAGGTGCAATCGCAAATGGCGTACTTGATGCTGTTAGAAATGGTGATATTCCTAAAGAAAAAGCTAATGATTTGGGTATTATCGTTTCTGTTTGGCTAAATCCGTTGGTTGCCAAGGCAGATGATCTGGATCACAAGATACTGTTCGATATCCATCGGAAGGCAACAACGATGGCGATTCATAAAGCGATGAATAATGAACCGGATATTGATTGGTTATTAGAGAACCAGGAAGACATCATTCATAAATACTACCAGATGGGGTTGGATGGCAAAATCTGATGTTTATATCGATCAGTTATTTTGATATCTGAATGGTAAAGTAATTTTATGAATATAAATTACGTAAAATTTTACCTGAGTTCGGTTTTTTTAATATTGATGTTGTTAACTTCTTCATTAATTAAAGCTGAGGACAATGAATCCTATCCGATTATCAATAGCAATATTATTTTGTCTTCCGAGTATTTGTCATCCACCTACCATCGGATTGACGCTATCGAAATCAAGTATGGCTTTTATGAGTTTCACGTCGAATCTGATATTGGTTCTTACAAAATACTTTCTTTACCGTTATTTAAGAAACGTATTAACGAGATAAAAACGTTATCTCAAGCGATTGACCAGTACGCACAACAGAATGATGGAATCTCTGATGTATTAAGAAGTCAGCTAAGTGTGTCGGGAGAATCGGCCGTTGATATATTGACGTCACCTTTTAAGACAGCACGAAAATTGGCCGGACAACTATCCTCTAATCTGGATGCGACGTTTGATGGAGAAGATCCTTTTGTTCGTGAAGAAATAAACCGGTCTATGCACCTTGAACCGCATGACCCAACTATTGCCCGGCATAAGCGTAATATTGCATTTCAGCTAGGTCTTGATATGTATTCCAGTAATTACAATGTGCAGTCTTTTTTGAATACCCTGGCAAGTGCACGTGCATCGGGCAAAGTTTCAGCCGGGGCTGGTTTGAGTGGCAATTTTACGAGCAGGCAGAATCGCAATGAACTCGATAACAAGGTAAGTTACATAATAAAGAGTAAAACCTTAGCAGAGTTGAATGAATACAACGTTGATATTCTTCTAAAGCTGGGAATTAATAAAAAATTAATCAAGGCTTTTATTGAGCATGCTGTTTTATCACCAACAAACAAAACGGTGATTACGACCTACCTTTCCGGACTGGATAAAGTTGCAAGACTGGATTCATATATAGAAGTGGTGTTGACTGCAGATGATGATGTTAAAACATTGATCTATGAACAACTGAGTAAAATGTTGCTGCAGTATTATAATAAAATTGAAAAATTCTCGGCATTTTATAATTACAAAGGCAGGGCTGCTGTATTGACCGAATCCCGGCGTATTGTATTTTTTGAATATGCTGATTTATTGATCTGGTCTGAAGAAAATGAAAGCCAATATACGCAAGAGGCAACACATGCAATGAACTCGGGCTATAAGGGTTGGGAAGTGTTGAGCCTGGGCAGGATATCGCCGCTTGCCAGTCAAAAAATCAGAGAGCTAGGATTTAAACAACACACTGATTTTTTAGAATGATCCTCTCAGGTGCCGGATTGCTTAATCGATAAATCCTGTATTTGTTTCTTTAATTTGTCATGTCTATTGTTTTGCAAGTTCAATAGTAATGTTCTTATATTTTTAATGTGTTTCATGTAAATGGTTAGTAACGCTACTTCTATAGTTGACCTGGTTTTGCCAATGGACCGGATTCTTTCCTCGTAATAGTGCAGGTCGTTAAGCAGAATCTCTTCATTATCATCAAGCATCTTTTCATAATAAAATAACTCCCAAAGCAACACTTTTTCATCTTCTGCAATTTCCAGTAGTTCCTTCATAGGATATATTCATCTCAAGGTTAGTAATAACATTATCTATTACAATCGCCGTGCCAAGTAAATAAGTTGGGAATAAATAACAATAAAATCAGTTAGATAAGATTTTTTTTGCGAGGGTGCTACCGATAATTACAGGATTAAAGCGAATTAAAACAGCTTTTACGTCGCTCTAATGAGACAACATGCATGCCTAAGGACATTTGCATTTATATTAACGGTTGATTTTGTCGGCGGGGTGCAAACTAATAGCGGCGATTCACCACAATTCCCAGACAGGTGTCAGGCCCTGAGGTAAAACAGCGAGTTTACCCAGCTGTCCCCAGGCCGTATTACCACTATGAAAATCAGAACCGACTGACGCAGCAACATCATATCGTTTGGCATAATTGGTCGCCAATTGGATCTCGGTTGACTGGTTATGGCCAGTTACGACCTCAATCGCCTTACCGCCTAAAGCTTTGAAATCTTTAATCATGTTGCGCAACTTTGTGGCTGTTATTTTATAACGTAATGGATGTGCTATTACTGCTACACCACCGGCATTATTAATTTGCGCAATGGTCTCTTCGAGACCAGGCCATTCTACCGAGGCATAACCGGGTTTGTTATTAACCAGGTAACGTTTAAATACATCGGTCTGATTTTTAGCATGGCCATTCTCAACAAGAAAGGTTGAGAAATGTTGTCGAGTGACTGTACCACCGGCAGCAATGCGTTTTGCATTTTCATAGGCACCATGGATACCGATCTTTTTTAATTTTTCACCCATTTTAATCGCACGTTCTTCGCGGAGTTGATTCAGATGAACCGTGGCATTAATGATTGCTTCACTATTCACGTTAATATTTAAGCCAACAATATGTATTGTTTTGCTATCCCATTGGCTGGATAACTCAATGCCATTGATCAGCGAGATGTTATGTTTTTTTGCAGCGAGTTGTGCAGCAGCCAATCCAGCAACAGTGTCGTGATCCGTTAATGCAAGTGTGTTGATACCAACATGGCTTGCTTTTTCTACCAGCAATTCTGGCGACAAGATACCGTCAGAGGCTGTCGAATGTGTATGTAGGTCGAACACTTGTGACATGGTGGTTTTATTAGTCCCTAAAGTTTATATATTGCAAGGGTAGTTCAAATTTAGCTTCTTTTATTGCAGCAATGGTTTCTTGCAAGTCGTCTCGCTTCTTGCCGGTGATGCGTACCTGATCGCCTTGAATGGCAGCTTGAACTTTTAGTTTGCTACTCTTGATCATCTTAACGATTTTTCTCGCAAGTTCCGTATCAACGCCTTTTTTTATCGCTACGGTTTGACGCGCCTCTTTATGACCTTCACTAATGTCGCCGTATTCAAGACAGCGGATATCAATACCACGCTTTACGATTTTGTTCTCAAGTATGTCGTGAATCTGTTTAATCTGAAATTCAGAGGTTGAGATTATCGTCAAGTTGTTATCGACTAATTCAACCTTTGAGTCTGTACCCTTGAAATCAAAACGATTACTGATTTCCCGGTTTGCCTGATCGATCGCATTGCTGAGTTCGTGTTGATCAATTTCAGAAACAACATCAAATGAAGGCATAGTTCAAATCTCCAATTACATAATTAAATATTAATCATTTTTTCCATCTATAATTATACCATCTGGATGATCAAGCTGTATTGATTGCAGATAATGGCCAATTAAATGTGCTGTGCCATTATAACGATGATGTCCATCCGGACTGAATTCAAAATGGTAATAACGGTGAAAGGCAAAATTACCGTAAGAATCTCGTCCCGGCTTCAGCGAAATCATCGCGACAGACTCATCCAGGAATTGATAATTAATATTCTGGCAATAGCGACGTGAACGACTTACCGCCAATTCCCGCGCACGCAACGCATCTTGCCAAAACCAGACGGCGAGGCCAAGTAATCCCAGAAAGATAATCTCATTCATAAATCCCCACCTCCGGGACGCCTGTATAGCAAAATACTCTCAATGTATCAGATAAGGCTTAAACAGATGATTATAACGTTCTTCAAATCCTGATTTGGTTTTGATGAGCATATAAAGTGCAACACCGAGTTCATTCGCCAATGACAATGATTTTTCCGGTCCGGAAACCATAAACGCTGTTGCCAGAGCATCGGCATGCATCGCAGAAGCAGTGAGTACAGTGACAGAGGCCAGTGTATGGGTGATTGGTTTGCCCGTAACCGGATTAATGGTATGGGAATAACGCACACCATCCTTTTCAAAATAGTTTCGGTAATCTCCGGACGTTGCCATGGCGATATTGTCCAGCCCCACTATTGCTTGTACAATACGACTAAGCGGATTAGCTTTTTCGATACCAATCTTCCAGCTTTGTTCTGCTGCATTGGTTCCTTTCCCTATGAGTTCACCACCTATTTCTACCAAGTAATTGTTAAAACCGTGTCCGTCCAGATACTGTGCAATCTTGTCTACAGCGTAGCCTTTGGCAATGCCGGATAGATCAAGCATGATATCGGGATCAGACTTGGCTATTAGTTTGGAGGATTTATCAAAGCTTAATTTCGCGTAACCGGTATGTTGTTTTATAGACGCTATCTCCAAATCAGATGGAATATTCTGTGTGAACGGATCGGGACCAAACCCCCAAAGATTAACCAGCGGACCGACCGTGATATCAAAAGCACCATCAGACAATATACTGATGCGAATGCCATGTTCAATTACCTCATACAGATCATCAGATATGCTCTGCCAAGCGGTACTTTTCGTATGGTTAAAACGGGATAACTCCGAGTCATCTATATACGTCGACATTGCCTGATTAATCTTTGCCAGAATGGTCTCAATATCCTTCTTTAAGGCACGTTTATCGTACTTTATGTCATTGGCTACAATCTTGATGGAATAGCTTGTCCCCATCGTCAAGTTGCTGATAGTGAGTAAGTCCTTATTCTGACTTTGGCAGGCACAAACACTTACCAGAACGAGGATAATCAGGAAGACTTTTTGCATTAAAATTTAATGAATTATGAAAAATAAATTGATCTATAATATGAATATTGTTTCTTGATGCTATTTAAGTTGATGCCCTCTTATACTAACAAGAATAAAGAGATTTCGCTTTCGGTTGCAAGCGTTCCAGCTTATCTGAGCTCAAATCCGGATGTATTCAGTCATGCATCGACAAGTCTAAAAGTGCCACACATTCCTCACACCAGTGAGGCCAATATTAGTTCTTTAATAGAACGTCAGTTTAGCTTGTTTTATGCTGAAATAAGGAGCTTAAAAAAGCGATAAAACAAAGTGGCGATGAAACTGTCGCCCCATCAATACGCATAGGCAAATAACCGAATCTGGTCGTATTGATAAGTCAGTTCATCGCATTTAAACGTCAATAATCAATGACGTAGGTAATGATTTAAAAAATAGTCATGGGATTAACGGAAGGCAGTTTTTCTTCGTTCAAATAAAGAAAAAAACTGTTATGCTGGTGATGATTAATAAGAACAATAAATCTTAATGGTTAAACACATGAAGAGACGGTATCTATTAAAGACAATGGGGCTGGGATGTCTTGGTCTTGGCCTTGCTCCGGAGCTACTTGCAAAAACGGTTGAAGGGCCGTTTGTCTGTACAGATGAAAATACAGATGAACGCTTGAAAGATTATTTGCATAAGATACATAATTTTAATGAGCCTCACGAAGATGATGTCATCATTGACTATGAACTCTACACCATATTTGAATCTACCGTCATGCGCCTGAGACGCCTTCAACGACTGGTTGGGCATGGCAATTTTAATATCCTGAATTTTCCTGATGGCCTGGCGCTTGCGCGCAATTATTCCAAAGTGGGTGAATTTACAAAAGCTGAACTCGATTTTCTGGAATTAGTTTTTTATGAAGATGGCCAGCGTTATGGCTTCATGGGACAGAAACCGTTAAAAGAAATCACTGACCAGGTTAAAAAGAAGGATGTGATAAAAATTCCGCGTAGTGGTAATTATCTATACAAAGAGCGATCCATCGAGATATATCAAAATATAAAAAAAGAGCTGGGTGATAAGGTTATTCTGACTTCCGGTATCCGTAGCGTGATGAAACAGTTTCTGTTGTTTCTGAATAAAACCTATGAAAGTAAGGGTAATCTGTCGCTGGCTTCACGATCACTCGCGCCGCCCGGTTACTCATTTCACGGCAATGGTGATTTTGATGTTGGCCAGGCGGGATACGGGAAATTAAATTTTACCGGTTCCTTTACCGAGACTGAAGTCTATAAGCGACTTTCTGAACTAGGCTACCTGAAGTTACGCTACCCGGAGGACAATAAATTGGGTGTGCGTTACGAACCCTGGCACATCAAGATTAATGCGGATGTGTAATTCGCCAAAAGACAGTAAATAAAAACCAGCTGTTTTTTTGAAGCTTAGATGGCAGGAAAAAATGTAGTGTTAACTTGTAGCTACCGGACATAATCAACAGGTTTACTAGTCTACTTAATGTTTCTCTATCGACAATAAAATCGACATTCGTTAATATTGATTGTGCTGGTACTTTTTTAAAAATACAGAAATGAGAAAAAACGTAAGTATTAAGACCCTGATTTTATTTTTATTGTTGTCGCAATGCGTGACACTTGCGCATGCTATCGAGCATCAATTAGTTCTTGATGATCACAAACAATGCCTGATATGTGTACATGCAAACGATAGCAGTAATGCAATCACTCATTCGCCAGTTTTAATTAAACTTGTTCTCAGTAACTACGAAACACCCTTCGCTAATCATATTATATATGATTTAAAGCCACTCTCACTTTGTAGCATCCGTAGCCCCCCGACCTTCTCTTAATAACATCCAACTGGTTTTATATGGGCTTCAGACTCGAGCCCATTATTTTGTTATTACGGGAGATTTGAAATGAAATTGCATTACGCAGGTATAATGTTACTGGGTAGTCTTACACAAAATATTTATTCTGAAGAAACAACAACGCTTGATGACTTTACTGTTACAGCCAGGCCGATTGGCTTACAGAGCCTTGAACATATTGCACAACCGGTGACTATCCTGAGTGATGAAGCACTTCGTAAAAGACAAGCTCAAACTATCGGGGAAACTTTATCGGACATTCCGGGTGTAACGACAAATCGTTTTAGCCCACTTGCGAGTAGACCAATAATTCGAGGGCTTGGTGGCTCAAGAGTGCTCATGCTGGAAAATGGCATCGGGTCTCTCGATGTATCTACTATCAGTGCCGATCATGCCGTTACAGTAGAGCCCATTCAAGCAGAGCAAATAGAAATATTCAGGGGGCCTTCAACTTTACTCTATGGTAGTCAAGCATCAGGAGGACTGGTTAATGTTGTCACTAACCGCATTCCCGAATTTGTTCCGGAATTCGAGAACAGGATTAATTCCAGTTTTAACGTTAATTCACTTGAAAAGTTATTCTCAATTCAGACTGAAGGAGGATATAAAAAAATAGCTTTTCACCTTGATGCTACGAAGCGTGACGCGAAAAACTATGCTACCAAGAAAGGTCAAATTGACAATAGTTTTTATGACACACAAAATTTTAATATTGGTACGTCGTATGTTGATAGTTGGGGGTTTCTGGGCGTTGCCTATGGACGCTTCGACTCGACACATGGTGTGCCTTTAAACCCGGCAGATCCTGCAGAACTTCCATTTATTGATGCTCAGCAAGATCGCATTGATCTGTCCGGACAAATCAATAATCCCTTTGCGGGTATAAAGGCCGTCACTCTACAAGTCGGTCATAACAATTACGCTCATACTGAATTTGAAACTGCAGGACTACCAGGAACGGTATTTAGTAATGACCAGATGGATAGCCGCATCGAAATTCAACATGAACCAATGGGAATGTTTAGTGGTGTTATTGGTACACAGTTAGGTTATCGGAATATCAGTGCTGTTGGTGATGAAGCTTTTCTTCCAAAAACCAAGACAAAAACAGCAGCTGTATTTATTCTGGAAAACGTAGATATTTCGGATTCACTACAGCTGGAGATTGGTGCGCGTTTTGAACACCAGGAAGATAAACCCGGCAATGCCTCAAAGGTTGTTAACACCATGTATAGTGTGTCTTCAGGTATCCATTGGGATTTTCTGGAAGATACATCATTAGGTTTAACTATTGGCCGTAGCCAACGTGCGCCGGCAGCCGAAGAACTATTTGCCAGTGGCCCTCATGTTGCAACAGCAACATTTGAACTCGGACAGGTGGGACTGGATGTTGAAACCGCAAATAGCATGGACTTGTCATTTCGGCATCAATATCGATCAGGGCAATTGAATTTGAATCTGTTCGTAAACTATGTAGAAGATTTCATTTTCTTAAAAGGATTGGATAGAAATAATGATAGTGTTGTAGATAAAGTTGATGACTCAGGAATCGCAGCTGGAGATTTCTTGCTGGTTCAATTTCAGCAGGACAATGTCATCTTTTACGGTTTTGAAGCTGAGATAGGCATCAACCTGTATTCAGGAAACAATGGGCAATTAGATATGAACTTGTTTAGCGATTATGTAAGGGCTGAGCGAGAAAACGGTGATAATTTACCGCGAATATCACCGGCAAGGTTCGGCACAAGTCTTGATTATACTTTTAAAGAATTTAATGTCGGGATCGATTTTACAAATATCCTTGCTCAAAAAGATAATGCTGCACTTGAAACAGATACAGGTGGTTATTCGGTACTGGGGCTAAATGCAAATTATGATATCTTGGCGGGTGAACAAAGTTTGAATGTTTTTGCTAAGGCAACTAACTTGCTAAATGAAGACGGACGTTTACATACGTCATTTATAAAAGATCGCGCACCTATCATGGGAAGATCACTTATGGTCGGGTTTCAGCTGGCTTTTTAACGCTATAACATGATCGCATCTAGCGATAGTTGCCTGGGCCTCATTAGTGGGACTGTCTCACCCCATATAGCTTGGCATACAGCCCATCCTGAGAGAGTAGTTCTTTATGTGTGCCTTGTTCACCAATAGTCCCCGCCTCAAAAACATAGACATGGTTAGCCTGTTTAATGGCGCTGAGTCTATGCGCAACGATAATCGTTGTTTTGTCCTTTAGAAAATCCGCAAGGGCAGTATGCAAATGATATTCTGTTTCCGCATCCAGAGCCGACGTAGCTTCATCAAGGATGACGACGTTTGGTTCACTCAAGACCATGCGGGCAATAGCCAGTCGTTGTCGCTGCCCACCTGATAAGCGAACGCCCTGGCGTCCGACGATGGTGTCCAGTTTATTCGGCAGTTTCTCAACGGTTTCCTTCAATTGTGCAATCTCAAGGGCATGCCACAATTGCGCATCTTCCAACTCTCGGCCTAGTGTTAAATTGATTCTGACGGTGTCGTTAAACAGCGCCGGGTTTTGTAAGACAGTAGCAACATGTTCTCGTACTACATCCATGCCAATTTGTGTTACAGGCGTTTCATCATAGAAAATAGTGCCACTTTTGGGCGGGTATAGTCCGATTAAAACCTGCACGAGAGTAGACTTGCCACCGCCACTTGCGCCAACCAACGCAATTTTCTCGCCTGGCTTAATATCAAGATTAATCCCATTCAACACATCCGGGCCATCGCCATAGGCAAAGTGAAGATCAGAAATAGTAATGCCAACGGTGTTTTTATTTTCAAACGGATTAAAAATATGCGGATAGCTGGGTTCTTGCTCGAGCTTCAGCAAAACATTGATACGCGTCAAGGCAGCCTTCGCGCTGTAACACGCATATTGAATATTCAGTATTTCCTGAACCGGTCCCATCATGAACCAGAGGTAACCAAACACCGCAAACATCTGGCCTATCGTCAGGCCGGAGAACACCACCATCATCATCGCTACTGCGCGAAAGATATCAAAGCCAAACAGAAACACGACAAAACTCAGGCGGTTAGCGGCATCGCTTTTCCAGGCGAATGCAATACCATGATCTTTCACCGCACTGGCCTGCTCTATAATGCGTTTCAGATAGTGTTTTTCTCGATTGCTGGCGCGTATCTGATGAATGGAATCAAGCGTTTCGATCAAGGATTGTTGAAAGATCGCAAAGGCGGAGTTCTCGTTTTTCTTAAGCTCTTTTACCTTTTTTCCGAGTACCGTGGTGAAATAAATCACAATGGGATTGGCAAATAAAATAAGCAGGGCCATTTGCCAATGCATGATGAGTAATATTATGGCAACGCCAATAATCGTCAGAACAGCCACTAATAGTTTACTGACGGTCGATCCAACAAAGTCATCCACCGTCGCCAGATCTGTTACAAAATATGACGCTACTGTTCCGCTACCCAGCGTTTCATATTCTGACATCGACACGCTGTTAAGCCGCGATAATAGCGTTTTACGAATAAGGAAAATCACATCCTTGGCAATAATCGTAAATTGACGCGTTTGAAATACATTGAGTACTAATGCGATCAGGCGTAATAACAACGTCAGCATAAGAATAAAAACAATGTATAGCACAGGGCTGTGCCATAATGCGGGGGTGATACTATTGATGAAGTTAACAACAATCCCCGGTTTATTCAGCAGTACTTCATCTACCAGTAATGGCATTAACAAAGGAACGGGAACGCTGGCCAATGTCGCGATAACAGCAATGATATTGGCCAGGATCAATTGGTGTTTATGTCGCTTTGCGACATCGAAGATGTATTGCCAGTTATATTCTTTTACAGCATCCTCGTTTGCTGCTATTTTAGTGTCAGGTGTTTTTATATTAATCGTGGTATCCCTAATTAATTAGTATCGTTTCCATTCAATGGAAGGCTCCTCCATTAATGAAGCCTGTTCACGCAAGATTAATATCTGCTCTTCCCAATAACGTTGTTCGTTGAAAAAAGGAAATGAAATTGGAAAAGCAGGATCATCCCAACGTGCCGCCAGCCAGCCTGAATAATGTATTAGCCGTAACGTCCTCAGTGCCTCAATTAAATGTAGTTCACGCGGGTCAAAGTCACGGAACTCGTTATAACCTTCCATAAAATCGTTCAGTCTTGCCGTCATGTAATTTCGATCACCGGAGAGAAACATCCAGATATCCTGTACCGCTGGACCTGATCGAGAATCATCAAAGTCGACGATATGGAAATTATCATCGCGAGTTAAAATATTACCCTGATGACAATCACCATGTAGCCTTAGGCTTTTATAATCCCCGGCCTTATCAAAGCAGTGCTGTATTCTAATAATAAGATCATCATTAAGTGTTGTGTAGGCATCTTTCAGGTAATCAGGAATAAAATTATTTTCCAACAAAAAGCGTACCGGTTTTATTACGTAATCTTCAACATTGATACTCGGTCGTTTTTTAAAAGTACTGGTTTCACCAATATTGTGTATCTGGGCCAGTATTCTGCCGAGTTGCAACAGGTGATCCGGGTTATCCAGTTCTGGCGCATAGCCACCAAAACGGGGATAGATTGCAAAACGATAGTCACTATATGTAAACAGGCTTTTATTGTTGATTAACAACGGTGGTACGACCGGAATCTCTGCTTCTGCCAGTTCCAGTGTAAAAGTATGTTCTTCCTTGATCATCTCGTCTGTCCAGCGACCGAAACGATAAAATTTTACGATAATCGGTTTTTCATCCTCCAGACCGACTTGATAAACCCGGTTTTCATAACTATTGAGGGCAAGTATCCGGCCATCGGAAATATAGCCTAAAGACTCAATTGCATTGATGATCATGTCCGGATCAAGCAGGCTGTAGCTGTGTTCAGTAGTTTCTTTTGTCATGTTTTAGAGTCTATCAGATGTGATACAGCAGGTATGAATTTGATACTTAATAATGGTGATTTACTATAGAAAACAGGATTTTACATAGCATCTGAACGGGTTTTAAAGATGTTTGTCTCTCAATACGCTTTAAACGCTGTGGTTTCTCTTTTATCAATACGCACTAAAACCAGATCAGATCAAGCATCGTTATATCTGGATTAATTTGCGCTACTTTTTGAAAATTGTTAATAATAATTCTTAATTCTACTGAACCGAGAGTTAAGACCTCACCCTTTAAGGCAGGTTGTAATGGAGGCACAGGTTTGTGCCTGTATTTACAATACAGGTTCAGGTTGTGGAATCTATTAGACAGGTTAACTATTATTTACTATACAAGTCAGCTTGTTAGAGACTAAGCTTTTTAAAAGGAGTTTCGTTTAAGGAACGTTATGGTTGTATGAAAGAGCAGTTAATAAGACTAAACAATGATGCTCAGGCCGGTGATGTTGATGCCCAGTTGCAATTAGCCGATCTATATGAGAACGGTTTGGGTGTTCCAATGGATCTGGGGCAAGCCGCATATTGGTATCGTCAAGCAGCTGAACAAAATTCAAGCAGGGCACAATCGCGTCTTGGTGAAATGTATCTACGTGGAATAGGTGTCCCTGAAGATCACACGAAAGCAACCTCATTATTAAAACAATCTGCAGAGGCGAATAACGTCAGCGCACAAGCGAATCTTGCCTGGTGTTATCAAAATGGTCTCGGTGTAGAAAAGGATTATAAGCAGGCCTTTGACTGGTATTTTAAATCTGCGGAACAAGGTCATGCTGGCGCACGCTACAACCTCGCTTATATGTATTCAAAAGGCATAGGCACTCAAAAAAATTATCGTGAAGCTGTGAGCTGGTATTTACGCGCTGCAAAACAAGGGCACATGAAAGCACAGCTTAATGCCGGCTTAATGTTGGCCCAAGGTCAGGGTACGGAAAAAGATGAAGCAGCAGCAGTACGTTGGTATCTCGAAGCTGCAAATCAAGGTTATGCCAAGGCGCAATACAATTTAGCCTTGATGTATGCTGGCGGCATAGGCGTACCTCAAGATGATCAAGAGGCGTTTAAATGGCATCGACTCGCTGCCGAGCAAGGTTATGCACGGGCGCAATTTAATATGGGGCTTTGCTATATTAATGGTCTGGGTGTGCCTCAGGATTTTAAAGCAGCTGAAAAATGTTTCCAGTTAGCAGCAAAACAATCTTATGCTAAAGCGAACTATCAGTTAGGTAAATTACATGCAAATGGTCTAGGTGTTCCGGTTAATGAAGTAGAGGCCGTAAAACATTATATCAAGGCTGCTGAAGCAGGTTATGTAAAGGCGCAATATCGGCTGGGTCATCTTTATATGAACGGAACAGGCGTCTATAAAAATGAAACAACAGCGTGTATGTGGTTTGAAAAAGCGGCACGACAAGGCTTTCAAAAAGCGCAGCATATGCTCGGCGTGCGTTATGCAAAGGGCATCGGCGTTGAGCAAGACTATATCCGCGCCTATGCCTGGTTATATCTGGCGAATGATGGCACTGATCCACAAATGGTTAATGCATTAAAATGTGTGCGTGATAAATTATCGGAAGGGCAAGTCTCGGAAGCAGAGGTATTGGTTAGTCAGTTTAGACAGAGCTACGGTAATGAAAATAGCACGATTGTATAACACGGCTTATAACGCAGGTGAGATGAATTTTAATTTTTCCAGTTCAAGTGGTTGATCAAATTTTTCCAGTATTTCTTCCTGCTGATATAAACGTAATATATCGTAGTAACGTCTTATTCTTCTGACAAATGCAACAGGTTCATGACCTCGAGCATATCCGTATTTTGTTTTTTTATACCATGCCTTTTGACTCAGTTTAGGTAAATGTTTTTCAACATCAATCCACAGGTTAGGATCATCTCCGTTTTTTTGAGTCAGGATGCGGGCATCTTCCAAATGACCTAAACCGATATTATAGGCTGCCAGTGTCATCCATGAACGATCCGGCTCAAGGATTCTTTCGGGTAACGAGGCTTTTAATATATTCAGATACCTTGCACCGCCCATGATACTTTGTTCAGGATCCAGACGATTCTTGACGCCAACCCGTTTGGCTGTGTCATTGGTGAGCATCATTAAACCGCGAACACCAGTATGCGAACGGGCTTTTTCATTCCAATGGGATTCCTGGTAACTGATAGCTGCCAGGAATCGTTCATCGAATTCATTATCCTTTGCCGCATTTTTAAAATAGGCGCTATAACGGGGAAGTTTCTTCTTGATTTGTTTTAAATAATAAACACTATCCGTGTAGTTAAAAACGTTCAGATGCCTGAAGTAGGTGTTAAAGCGCTTTTCCAGTTTACCGCTTTGCTTATATTGGTTAATAAATCGATTAACCGAACTTAAAATAGAGACGTCTTCGCTTTTATAAGTTAGCCAACGAGAAGGATATTTTTTTTCCAGTGTGAAAGCGACTTTAATTTCAGGGTAGAGGTATCGGTAATATTTATAGACTTCGGCATTGATGATACTGAGCTTGAAATTATTTAAATTCACCTGCTCCAGTACTTGTCGGGTATTGCCGTTGGGTAATTCCAGCCAAAAAAGAGATGGATTTGCCGCTTTTAAATTTGCGATGACTAATGCCGGTTTACTGCCTTTGGCAACGATAATGGTGCTCGGTGTTATTTCGTCGAGCGACCTCGGTAATTTATTCGCGCGATTACCTATGACATGCCATTTATCTTCGTCATAGGCTGTGCTGCCAATAATATCGTCATCAGGGTAAGTAGGGGAATTACCGGCAATACCGATATGAGCCTTGCCCTGTTTCAACAGGGTAACGATGTCACTGATATTTTCCGCGCGGAAGATTTCCAGCTCGGTACCGATGGATCTGGCATAGCTGGAGATGATCTCGTAATCATAACCTTTAATAAGCGATTCATCGGGGAAGAACAAAGGCGGCGTGGGTATTATCGCAATCCGCAATATGCCGCGTGACTGTATACGTTCCAGTTGCGACAGCCCATCTGAACAAGCACCAAGGCTCGCCAATAGACTTATCAAGCAAATTCGGATCAGGAGGGGGCTTAACCCATGGTAGAGGAACGTCATCTCAGCGTATTTAGTAAAACCTGTTGTTTAGATGGTTATGGACTGTAATGTTCACATTTTTCAGTGGTCTGGTATATCATGTTGCCTACAATAATTTAAAACTCATAATAATCAATGTGTTTCGACCACTAAAGATAATCTCCCTTTTCTGCCTGCTCAGTGTCTCCAACATTACTCTTGCCGGGACCTTACCTGTTGAAAACTACGACGAAATCGCCCTGAATACTTTCTGGAATGAGTTATATTCCAATGGTGGTTGGTCGTTGTATTGCGGCTATCGTTTTGATCCTGCTGCAGCATTAACCGAGGATCGCTTATTTGTTATTGAACAGGTCTATCCGGTAAGTTGGATGCTAAGTTCGATGGAGTGTAATAGTCGTCGTCAATGTCGGCTGGATGAAAAATCACGATTTACCCGTATGGAAGCGGATATGCATAATCTCTATCCCGTCTGGCAAGAGGTGGATGTGGCAAGACGCGATACCCTGTTTGGCATGGTCGAGGGAGAGGATTGGCGTTATGACAATTGCGATTTTGAACGTCATCTGGGTGTCTCGGAACCAAGGCCCATTGCCCGCGGTAATATTGCGCGCGCCATTTTTTATATGCATACCCAATATGGCGTCTCGGTAGCGAAAAGCATGCTGGAAGAATTAAAGCGCTGGAATCGTTTTGATCCACCCAGTAAGCAGGAAATGTTGCGTAATAATCTAATCGAGGAAATACAGGGAAATCGAAACCCGTATATTGATAACCCTGCTTTGGCAGAGCAGATATCGAGTAAATGGTTAGCGGACGACTGACTTAACGCGTTTTATTTGGACGCGAGCACCAGAGAGAAATAGGCATCCTCATCTTCGTAGTGATCAGTAATTGAAAAATTGGCTTCCGACAACATAGTTTCAATCCCCATGTGCGTATATTTCTGGCTGATTTCAGTCAGTATGTCATCGCCGCGATCAAACTGGATAGTTTCGTCCAGAACATCAATCTGCACTTTTTGATTTGTATTGGAGATCAGCCGCATTTCGATACGTTCCTTATCAGCATTGAATACCGCCGAGTGGGTGAATGCGTCAATATTAAAATTAGCATTCAATTCCCGGTTTAATACATGTAAGACATTAAGGTTAAACTCAGCAGTGATTCCCTGGGCATCATTATAAGCGGCATTTAAAACATGATTTTCTTTCACGCGGTCAACACCAATTAAGAGGTGATCACCATAACGCATGGCTTTGTAGACCTCTTTAATAAAGTCTAATGCTTCAGCCTGCTCAAAATTACCAATGGTACTGCCTAGAAAAACAAACAGATGTGAGCCCGTGGATGCAGGTAAATTACCCAAACCACCATGATAGTCGCCCAGTAACGGTTTCAGGCCTAGCCATTCATATTCTTCGGAAAGTTTCTGTGCTGATTCAATCAAGACTTCTTCACACACATCCAGTGGTGCATAGACACAACTCTGTGAGGCAGTCTCGCAAGCATCAAACAGGCGGCGTGTTTTTGTCGAATAACCACTGCCGAGCTCGAGGATCTGATCCGGTCTGGTTTTATTAATGATATCGACAGCATATTTGGCTAACAGGCGATTTTCAGTGCGCGTGGGATAGTATTCCGGAGTAGAGCAAATCTGGTCGAACAACTCTGAGCCACGCTCATCATAGAAATATTTTGGTGATAAACTGCGTGGTGTTCTTAACAATGATCCACGGACATCATCAATCATATCAGGCATCACCCGAGTCGGCATGATAGTCATGCAGGCTATTTCTTTCTGCGGTGTATGATAATTAGGTATTTGCATAAGATTCTCTGGCATGGGCGAGAGAAAGTATATTATTCGTCTTTATGTCACAAGGTTAACATTGTCAGTTTATAATGCCAATGCGACTTGTCTATGACAGACGAGTTCATTCTAAATCTACTCATACATAAGGATGACACCAATAACACATGGATAATACGCTCAGCGACCTGATAAGCGATGGCGCTACGATTATTACACCGACACAACGTTTGAGTCGTTATCTCCGTTACCAATACGCGACACAGCAATTGGCGCAGGGTAGGCAGGCCTGGCAGACGCCGGATTGTTTACCGTGGACAGCCTGGTGTAAGCGCAGTTTCGAAGCACTCTCCTTTCGAACGGACGCCAAGGTTAGCGTATTAAACAACCTGCAACAGCAATGGCTCTGGCAAGAGATCATCAGTAACTCAAAATACAAAGATCAACTACTGCAAGTAACAGCGACAGCGAAACAAGCAGCGCAGGCCTACCAATTATGCCAGCAATGGGGTGTGCCGATTTTTCCGGAAGGCGTTTATTTATCGGAAGATGCCTTTGCCTTCAAACAGTGGGCTGATAGTTATGAGAAACAAAAGCAAGACAACGCCTGGCTTGATGATGCGGTATTACCCGATTACATCCGATCACATGTTACTGAACTTAAAACCAGGCTAAAGAAAATAGTCTTTTATGATTTTGACCAATTAACGGCCCAACAACTTAAGTTGAAACAGGCATTTATTGATATTGGTATCGATGTTGAAGAACGTAACCCTGAACCCCGAAATGAAACGGTGACGTTGCGTGAACAAAGCGACAAGCAGGCCGAGATCTGGTCTGCGGCCTGTTGGGCAAAGCATCACCTGCAAGCGTTGCTGGATAATAATAAGAATGAAACGATAGGCATTATTGCCCCCAATCTCAGCAGCATTCGTGAACAGCTTGAATATGGCTTCGCCTCGGTACTGACACCACACAAATGGCTTGAATCCAGTGCACCACAACACAAACCGTATTCCATATCATTAGGCAAACCCTTATCCAGTTATCCGCTGATCTATACTGCAATAAACCTGTTGGGTCTGGGTAAACGCAAGGTGTCTATGAATACACTGAGCGCTTTATTGCATTCCCCTTTTATTGCCGGTGTAACTGAAGAGGCGGCCGCACGTGCAAAATTTGATGCGGTACTCAGACGTATCGGTGAACAACAACTCGGTTTTAAAACCTTGTACTGGATAGCAGAAGAACGTTGTAAGGAACACGAGCAATGCGAAGGCTTTATTCAATTATTAAAAACCTTTGAGATATCGTTTTTAAGTCACGCGAAGAAACAAACTTTACGCGACTGGACCATGAGTTTCTCCGAATGGTTAAGTGCTTTTGGTTGGCCCGGCGAACGCAAGCTAAACAGTGATGAACATCAGACACTGCAAGCATGGCAATCTGCTTTAACGCAATTGGGCAGTCTGGATGGCTTGACTCAACCAGTCAGTTTCAGCACCGCTTTATTCCAGTTAAATCGCCTGCTTGGCGAAACCCAATTTCAACCGGAAACCACAGAAACACCGATTCAAATTCTGGGTATGACGGCAGCGGCCGGAATGCAGTTTGATTACCTGTGGATTATGGGTATGCAGGATGATCACTGGCCACAATTAAAACAGCTTAATGCCTTCGTACCGATAACCTGTCAGCGTGATTATAATATTCCCGATGCCAGTGCCGAAACACAACTGAATCTGGCAAGGCATGTCACGCAAAAACTAACGGCATCGGCAAAGGAAGTGATCTTCAGCTTTGCCAAACAGGAAGGTGATCGACTCTGTCGTCCAAGCCCCTTGATAAGTAGCGACACAGGAAGCAATAACAATGATCATCAAGTCGGCGAAGATTATAAAGACACGCTATTAGCATCTTCCGAACTTGAATCATTCTATGATGTGCAAGCGCCAGAGATTCCCACGGGCAAACTGACCACTGGTGGCAGCGCCTTGTTTAAAGATCAGTCCGGTTGTCCATTCAGAGCGTTTGCCAGACATCGTTTATACGCTGAGTCATTACAGCAAAGTGATATCGGTCTAAGTGCGGCAGAACGCGGCAATTTGGTCCATCGCGCCTTGCAATATCTCTGGCAACGCCTGAAGTCCTCCGACAATCAGGACTACCGATCAGAAACTGAACTGACAAAGATCGTCCGTTCGGTGGTACACGAAGCAATCAAACTTCAAATTTCACAGCAACCGGAAACGTTTACGGATCGGTTTACCGTGCTGGAACAACAACGACTCGAACAACTATTAAAAGAATGGTTATTGGTTGAAAAAGATCGTGGTGGTTTTAAGGTAATTGCCACAGAAAAATGGCAAGAGATCGTGTTTGAAGATATTGAATTAAACCTGCGCGTGGATCGTATCGATGAATTAGCCGATGGACGTTGCGTCATTATCGATTATAAAACTGGCCCCGTGAGTAAAAATGATTGGGAGTCAGACCGTCCCAATGATCCGCAATTGCCGTTATATGCAGTCACCAGCAAACAGGAAGTCGCTGCCATTGCCTTTGCCAGTCTAAAGCGTGGCAAGCTGGGCTTTGTCGGACAGGCCGAAGCCAATGACATCTTGCCGGGCATAAAAGCAGACCCTGACTTGTTGTGGCAAGATAAACTCAATGCCTGGGAACAGATCCTGATTCGACTCGCGAATGATTTTCGTAACGGCAAGGCTATTGTTGAGCCCACAATCCGCGCCTGTCGCTATTGTGATCTCCATGCCTTATGCCGCATTCATGGACGGGTCGAAAACCCGGATGAAGTGAATCAACTGGAGGACGAGAACAATGTCTAGTCCGGTTGTTGATAGCGAAGCAAGACATAAAGCGCTAGCGCCGGATCAATCGTTCATAATTCAGGCACCGGCCGGCTCAGGTAAAACCGGCTTATTGATTCAACGTTATTTAAGATTGTTAGCGTTGGTCGATGCCCCGGAAGAAATTATTGCGATCACCTTCACCCGCAAAGCAGCGGCTGAGATGCAAGGGCGAATCCTCGATGCCTTATCGATGGCAGCGCAGCATAAAGCGAACAACACCGAACCTGAATCCGATCACGACAAAACGACTTTCGTGTTAGCACAAGCGGCACTCAAGCGGGATCAGGAAAAGGCTTGGCAGCTTAGTGAAAACCCCAGTCGCTTACGCTTACAAACAATTGATTCCTTTTGCGCTTACTTAACGCGCCAAATGCCGATGTTGGCCAGACTTGGTACGCAACCCGAAACACTGGAAGACGCAGAACATTTATACCAGCAAGCCGCTATCAATACCCTGGCTGAACTGGAAAGTGGCGCAGGCTGGTCAGATGCGATCGCGAATCTCGTGTTTCATCTGGATAACGATCTGCCGCGCATTAAAAATCTGATCGTCGATATGCTGAAGAAACGCGATCAATGGTTAAGTTATGTTGTATATGAACATGATCGCAGTGATATGGAAGAGGCATTGGTCAGGTTGATTGAAGATCAATTAAGCGTCACCGCGTTATCGTTCCCGAAAGAATTTGAAAGTGAATTGCTGGAGCTACTGGATTTTGCAGCAAAGCATTTAAGCGAGTCCGATCCGGATAATCCGATTACCTCATGTTTATCAATAACCACGATGCCGGATGGCAAAGCCAATGATCTGCAATACTGGCGTGCTATTAGTGAACTGCTGTTAACGAAAACCGGCAGCTGGCGTAAACAACATACGGTTAAAAATGGTTTTCCCCCAGCGAGCGGTAACAAGCTGGAAGCCGATGAACGTACGCGCAAGAAAAAACAGGTACAAGCCTTACTCACGGAATTGCAGAAGGTGGATGGCTTGCAACAGAGCCTGGCAAGCGTCGTTACCTTACCGCCCGCTACCTATACTGATGCAGAATGGTTAATCGTTAATGCCTTATGCGAGTTACTCAAACTCGCCGCAGTGCAGTTACGTTTAATCTTTGCCGAACGAAATCAAATGGATTTTATCGGCATCGCAGAATCGGCAGTGAATGCACTCGGCACGGATGAGTCGCCGACAGAACTGGCACTACAACTCGATTACCACATTAAACATTTACTGGTGGACGAGTATCAGGATATATCCATGAACCAGTATCGACTGCTGCAACGCTTAACGCGGGAATGGTCGATGGATGATGGACGCAGCCTGTTTCTGGTCGGCGATCCGATGCAATCAATCTATCGTTTCCGTGAAGCCGAAGTGAGTTTGTTTATCAAAACATTTCACGATGCATCATTGGGTAATATCCCGCTCAATGCATTACGTCTCAGTGTGAACTTCCGATCGCAACAGGGTCTGGTCGATTGGGTTAATGACAGCTTCAACAACATTCTTCCGGCGCAGGACAATTTGATTACCGGTGCGGTGGCCTATAGTCGGGCCGATGCGTTTGATAAGACAGCCTCCAGTAATAATGTCAGGATTTATCCGCTCTATGCTAAAGCCCATAAAAAAGAATCGGAGCATGTGGTCGAGATCATTCAGGAACTAAAACAACAAAACCCCGAAGACACTATTGCGATACTGGTTCGCAGCCGTTCACATCTGGCCGAGATCGTGCCGGCCTTAAGGAATGGCGATATCGGTTTTAAAGCCATCGATATTGAAGGACTGGGGAGTCAGGTCGCGATACAGGATCTACTCGCCTTAACCCGCGCCTTCCTGTTTCAGGCCGATCGGGTTGCCTGGTTAGCCTGCCTACGCGCGCCTTGGTGTGGTTTAACGCTTGAATCCTTATATACACTTTGCAATCAAAATAAAGATAGAACTGTTTGGGAATGTTTGTGTGATGCTGATCTGGTGAAGCAACTGCAAGCGGAGCAACAAACACGTTTGCAGAACTTCAAAAATAAATACGAAACAATATTATTGCAGAAACAACGTCTCTCCATACGTGATGCCATAGAAGCATTCTGGATACAGCTAGGTGGTCCGGCCACCTTGTCGAGCAAAACCGATCTGGAAAACTGCTTAAGCTATTTGTCCTTACTCGAAACGCTGGATCAAGGCGGGAGCATAGAAGATTTGCAGGAACTCATCGATGATGTCAGTCAGTTATATGCCGCGCCCGATCTGAAAGCCGATAATCAAATACAGGTGATGACCATCCACAAGGCCAAGGGACTGGAGTTTGATCATGTCATCTTGCCGGGGCTGGGTCGTTCGCCGCGTTCCAATCAAGGTGATTTACTGGTTTGGTTATTACGCCAACGCAACAACCAACAGGAAGACCTGGTACTGGCACCGATACGTGAAGCTGGCAACATGCAAGGCCCGATCTACGATTACATTAATAACACCGATAAAGCCAAGCAGAGTTATGAAGATGCGCGACTACTCTATGTCGCAACAACGCGAACGAAAAAGACACTTCATCTCATCGGTCACGCCAGTCTGAAAGAGACTAAAGATGAGATAAGTTGTGATGCACAAGGACGTTCCCTGTTAGGCCATCTCTGGCCTGCGGTTAAGAGCGTATATGAAAAACATATGCCAGCGACTCTGGAGCAGAGTGAAGCTGAATCCTATCTGGTTATTAACCAGGAAACGCAGCGTCTTGCTAAAAACTGGAAACATCCCGAACTGCCCGCAAGCATCAGCTGGCAAAAGACGACTGAAGATGATGCCGAACCGGTCTTGATCGAATTCGAATGGGCAGGGGAAACGATTAAACATATCGGTTCGGTAGTACATAACGCTATTCAATGTATCGCAGAAGAGGGTACCGACAAATGGACGCCGGAAAGAATCAATGCAGAACAACAGGGTTTTGATAATGCTCTGCGACAACTCGGCGTACCAAAGAACGAAAGAACCGATGCTGTTCAACAAGTAACTAACGCCTTAACCAATATGGTTACTGACGAACGAGGACTATGGATACTCTCAAAAGAGCATAGCCAACAACAAAATGAGTGCCCCATAAGCGGTATAGTGAACGATAAACTGACTAATGCCGTGTTAGATAGAACCTTTGTCGACGAGAAAGGGTATCGTTGGATCATCGATTACAAAACCAGTCGCCATGAAGGCGCAAACCGCGATGCCTTTCTTGATCATGAACAGGAACGCTACCAGGAACAATTGGAAAAATATGGAACCTTGATGAAACAACTTGGTGAAGAAAATATAAAGCTGGGTTTGTACTTTCCATTATTGCAAGGTTGGAGGGAGTGGCTTTATCAGTAAGTTCAATCAATATTACTTAAGTGAAGGTAAGCAATATGAAATTATTTGTCGTTAGCTTTAAAAATAATCAGTATTTAAAAAAGGTTACTTAATATGCCAAATATAAAAACAATTAGTTTAGATGAATTAGATCGTTTAGGCATAGATGAACTTAATAATCTATATTGGGATAAAAAACCTCTTGTAACAGAAGAAAAGATAACACTCCAAAAGTGGGTGAATTTTTCAATTATAGTTGGCGCTGCGTCTACATTTATTCTAGCAGTTATGGAAGTGATGAAATATTTTTAAGCGTGATTTACATAATTTATATGGAATGTATCTCATATAAGGCAGGTTAAAATACGTGTTACTTGATATTCGCTTCAAGTAACTGCATATCTTCTTTACTCAGTTCAACTCTCTCTGCCTTAAGGCTGTCTTCAATACTGCTTACTTTACTAGCTCCTGGTATGGGCAAGATGTTCGGACTTTTATGTAACAGCCACATAATCATGATCTGATACGGTGAGACTGAGTATTTTTCAGCGAGTTTCTTGAGCACGACATTGTCTGCACGTTGTGCGTGTTGGTAATGTCCACCAACCGGGCTATGCGCGATAAAGGTGATGTTGTTGTTTTCGCAAAACTTGATGACGCCATTTTTGAATGAGGTTTTTTCAAACAGATTGCATCGATTCTGAACAGACATGATGTGCTTTATCGAAAGGGCATATTCAATATGCTCAACCGTTACGTTTGATAGACCGATGTATTGAATCTTGCCTTCATCTTTTAGCTTAGCTAACTCACCGACTGAATCGGTTAGCGGTATATCCGGATCGGGCGCGTGTAATTGGTATAAGAATATGGAATCGGTATTAAGATCGCGCAGACTCTTTTCGCACGATGCTCTTAACCATGCCGGACTGCCATCAACTGTCCATTCACCCTTGGGGCGTCTGAGCCCGCCCTTGGTCGCGACAATGACGTTATTTGCATTTGGATGTTGAGATAAAGCCTTGGCGATTAATTTTTCATTGTGTCCAACATCGTTGTCATCAACACAATAGACATTAGCCGAGTCGATAAAATTGCCACCACCATTGATAAAGGTATTAATCACCTCGATCGCTTGAGCTTCGCTGGGACGACCCTCTAGCGACAGTGGCATTGCTCCGAGGCCGATGGGAAAAATCTCGATGTTAGTATTGTTCAATCGTCTATAGCTACTCATGATCTTTTTGTCTTAGTAATGCTAATGTGATTTATTATCCATATTAATGGAAGTAATTTGCAAGCCTGAATTACACATAGTTCAACTCCATAGCGGCGTATCATCGCTCAATATTTTTTCACCTTGTTTAATATCGTAACGCTCCATCAAGTAACACAAACAGTCTTGCCTGACGATACTCTTGTCTGTCGTTAACATGGCAGGCACTAGGGCTGCTTTAGCGTAGAGGTTGTTGTCCTGTACATGAAAGTATTGATCAAATATATCGTGGCCTTCTTCATCCAGAACAATGAGTGGTTGTACTATGTTGGGTTTAATGCGCCCAAGTAATGTATCCGCCATGATTTCTTCGAAGTTTAATTTCTCAATACCTTTAATAAATTCAATGTCGGCATCATCACCATTGAAGCTAAAATTGTATGCTTCAGGAATTTTGATGATCCCGGCGGTGTGATAGAGATCGGTTGTTTGTTCAATGTCGGCTTCAGGATCGAGTGCATCAAGCTGCAACATCTTATCGAGATACTGAGTTGCTAATTGAATACCGTATTCATCTCCCGGCTGACCGCACTCCAATGTGACTGCCGGGCACATCTCGGCAAAAGCCAGACTTTGCACGTTTTGCGGGCGGATAAAGTAGATAACCATACGGCTGAATTCGCGTGCCAGTTTGAGGTAGCGTCTATCGAGTTTATTGATGCAGGCATAGTGTGGGTTTAGTCCATTGTTATTATGGATATCGATACTGATGAAGATGTCACGTTGGCGCATGATGTTCAATACGGACTGCACGATCTTATGTTCAGTACTATCGCCATCGCCCCAGACGCGATTGAAATCAGCTTGATGCTCCAGTTTTCGTTGCTTGAATCGTGCTGCTTCGACATTACCAATAAAGATGGTTAATGAACGTGGCAGCATTTGTCCCTGGTATTTGTTCAGGATATTTCTTACCACTTCCCAACCGGTGCTTTCATTGCCATGCAGTAATACCGATAAAAATAGCTCCGGTTCACGTTCGCCTTTTAATTGTACCAGTGTTGGTCCAGGCAACTCTTCATGTAGTCGATGCGCGGGCAAACCCAGGATCGTTTCGTTCAATTCAGTAACTATATTTAGCATTTATACATCCCATTTATGTACTGGCAGGCCGCTGTTTTGTTGTTGCAAATAGGCACAGGTCAGGCCTTGCATATTTTTGCCGTGTCTATGAACCCACCGGCGTTGCCAATTGGCACCATTCTGCTGGCTCTTAACGCGTTCCTGAATAATCGTCATATATCTATCAATTTCATCGACATTAATATTGATTGCCTTCAGCCCGTCTCTCGCCGCCGGTATCAATCTATCTAAGAGCAGGTTTCTGACTGATGTTTTGCCATGCTCCGGCCAGAACAGTTCTGCATCAAGGCCATGTTTAGCACAGTTATAAAAATTCTCCTTGGCTATTTGAAATGGGAGTTCTTGCTGAAGACTTTCTGCCTCATTGGCATAAGCATGTGCCAGACCAAAATAAAAGGCCGCATTAGCAATACTGTCTATCACACTCGGACCTGCAGCGATGACACGATGTTCAATACGTATGTGCGGCGCCTGTTTATTTTCAAAACCGATTAACGGTCGGTTCCAGCGCCAGATGGTACCATTATGAAATCTTAAGTGGCTTAAGTGCTCGTCTCTATCCTGCTCTTTCAATGGTAGCAGTACCGGGTAATGCGCGAGATTTTCATCAAAGCATTCCATCAGAGTATGTTGTGCATAACCGCTACCAAAAGTGACTCGGCGATAATCAGCGCTACCGATTTCAACAGATTGTTCAAACAATGGGATACGCGTTTCATCCCAGAGTTCATGACCAAACAAGTAGGGCGAGTTTGCGGTTGCTGCAACAATAGGTGCCGATAACATGATCGAAACATTGTAAAAATCGACGGCTCTGGAGTAGGGCACCTGTAAATGAAGTTGAAATGAGGTACAGGCCGATTCAAACATAACGTCGTGGTGTGTCGCCTTGATTTTTTCCTTGCCTGATATGTCTAGCTTGATAGGTTGCCCGTTTCGTAATTTGAAGATTTGCTCGTTTAATGCCTTATATCGGTTGAGTTGCGACATGTTTGCCAGCGTTAACTGTTCTTCCTGCAGAGTCGGTAATATGCCGATCATCATTAAATCAGCTGAGGAATTGCGTGCGACCACGCGACAAGCATCCCATGTTGCCTGAAGATTCGTCTGCATCTGTGTTAAGGCATTATTTTTCAGGTAAACCGGCAGGCTGTTAATCTCGACATTAAATGCGGCGAGTTCATGCACGACTAAGGGGTTGTTCATTTTTTCCAGAAAGTCCTGGTTTATCGATGCCGGCTGACCAGCGCCGTTGACCAGTATTGCCTCGATTTCATAACCACCGACAGGCCCTTCACTGGAAAAAGTGTTGTTGTCGAAAAAATCGGCCAGTAGCCGG
Organism: uncultured Gammaproteobacteria bacterium; assembly: GCA_938084745.1. Taxonomy (GTDB): domain Bacteria; phylum Pseudomonadota; class Gammaproteobacteria; order Eutrophobiales; family Eutrophobiaceae; genus UBA7359. Next base: position 202,517 of record CALKEZ010000006.1, on the reverse strand, counting down.
GTTTCATCATTCAGGTTTTTTGAAAAAACGCTAAAATCATACGGTGACAAAATATCAGATTCTATTTCTTGACCCATTTATATTACCCACATCTACAGAACTGGATTTTTTATACGTGTCGTTTATCTGATTTTCATCATATGGCTTTTAGGTATATCTGTTAACATCATTCTATGAATAAAGACATAAAAGAAAAGCAGGCAAGAGCACTATTATTATCAGAGTATCAAGGGATTCTGAGTACACATTCTGTCGATGTCGAGGGATATCCGTTTGGTTCGATAGTGCCGTATTGTTTAAATGAAGCGGGTCTACCGATAATTTTGATCAGTACCATCGCCCAGCATACTAAAAATATCTTATCCGACCCCAAGGTATCATTAACAGTCACCGAAGGTGAGGCCGATGATCTACAGACTGTTGGACGCGTTACCTACATTGGCGATGCGCAGCTGCTTGATAAGGATGATACCGATAGTGCCGAGCGCTACTATAACTTCTTTCCTCAATCACGCGGTTATCATCAGACGCACGATTTCAATTTTTATTGTATCAAGCCTGTTCGTGTTCGTTTCATCGGTGGTTTTGGTCAAATTTACTGGATCGAAAAAGATGATTTTCTGTTGAGTAATCCATTCAGTCTTGATGAAGAGAAAAAAATGTTCGATCATATGAATGCCGATCATCTTGAAGCAATCCGGCATTATTGTGATGTTTTTGCTATACCCCTTGATGCATCAGCGGTTCCAGCGATGGTGGGTATTGATAGCGAAGGGTTTCATCTTCGGGTTGGCGCACGGATTCATCGCATCAATTTTAATGAATCGGTTACTACGGCAGGAGAGGTACGCAAAACACTGGTTGCCATGGCAAAGGCGTGAATTATGAACAAGACACTTATTGCTTTAATTCTCTTTGCGGTTGTTCTTAGCTGGAATTTTGTTTTTACGGATTCCAAAAAACTTGATTTAACTGATGCTGCCAAGGTCTTACAGGGATTGTCTACAGCGATAAAATACAAAATTGCCGTTAAAGAGTATTGGCAAGAGAAAGGTGTACTGCCTGATGTCGGGGACTGGCAAAAGTCAGGTAAAAAAATCGACATTGATTTCAGCAAATCGCTGGTAAAGAATATTGATGTTGGCGTAGATGGTCCCGGGGCGATAACGGTTTATTTTATTAATAAAGACGTGGTGAATATTGCAGCGGATATTAATGGAAAAAAAATTATCTTAAAGCCAAGCGTTAAAAATGATAAATTAGACTGGTCATGTAGTGGTAACTTGTCCAGGGATCTCCTGCCTAAAGCTTGCCAATAAATACAAAAATTCAACCTTCAATTACAAGGGAGTATAATGAAAAAGTTATCTGCAAATGAAACAGCAGCTATCAGAAAAAGATTTGATAAATACGATACGGATGAAAATGAAACCATTGGCTGGGATGAGTTCTGTCTGATGATAGATGAATTAGACAGCAGTATCGATTTGACCAAAAAGACACATATCTTCGATAAGGTTGATAAAAATCATACGGGCATGGTCAGTTTTTCTGAATTTCTCGAATGGTGGCAAAACCGCGACTAGAACTACAATAATCAGGCAGCGACTTTAGAAGCTCGCGTTGTTAAATGCTGCACTGACTGACCTTGTCTATATGTGAAGCGGTAATATTGTGTCGGTGGTGATTAGATTCCAGAAACTTCGCTTCCAGCACATAGGCCAGAGATTCGAGTTCATTCTTGCACTGTGTGTCTTTGTCTACCCCTGTCTGGTATTGTAAATAATGAACCAGTTCATGCAACAGAATGCCTTTGCCCTCCTTACTATCAAGGTCGATTGAATCGAGCAGATAAACTGCCTTTTCATTAAAGTTATAGAGGCCGAATATTTTTAAGCTCTCCGGGTTGACTGCCTTGGGTAATTCTCCACCAAAAGCGACTTCAGCAATTTTCTTGGCAGAGACTTTTTTAATATCCGGGATATTATTAATATCATAGCTAAAGGATGAATGATTGTTTATCCAGCCCAGTAACCCAGCAGCAAGTTCTTCTTTAGTGTGGTAAGCATCAATGTCAAAATCAAAGCCAGCTGTAGCTTGCGTGCTTGTTACATCGCTGCTGACAAAAATCTCATTATCATGTGCATCATCCGATTTGGCCTGTGCCGTTTGCGACATTAGACCAGCGGTTAACATCATCACCGATACAACATTGGCACGTCGACGATTCTTGACACGCTGAATACCTTCCAGAAAGTCAGAGCGCCGATCTTCCTTTAGCTGGTAGTCTTGTGCCTTGGCAAACGCAACTATTTGTTGGAATGAATCCGGCGCTTTCTGTTCCAGGCCATGCTCATAAACTAGTGTATGGCGTCCATCAATGATACAAGGGTGAACCATCGCTTGCTGTTTATTCTTTAGCTTCAGTGAATGCACTATCCGATCAATCCAGTTGGTTTGATTTTTTTGTGCTTCGATTCGGCCAAGATCTTTTAAAACACTTGTTACTTCATTCATGATGATTAGCTTCCCTTGTCCATGCGCTGCATATTACTAATCAGATCTTGCCGTCACTGATTTCAGTTGCCGAGGGTTCATATTCGGGTTGCTGCCACTGGCAATCATTTCTCTTACTGTGTCATTAACAGCAGTACCGTATGCGTTACCCAGGCTAGAGTAATCTTCTTCAGCCAGGACTGCAGTGTAACCAATCGCGTACGATGCTTTTAAAAGGCCCATGCCGTCTTTACTGCCATCACCCATCATTAACTGCATGGACGAATTGTCTTTATCTCCCAGCAACTGATCATAAGGTCCCCACAGTTTTGGCGCAGAAAACGCACCACCACCGACGAGTACATCCAACACGACCTTGCCTTCACCCGCGTGGTAACCGAGAGCACCAAATCCGTCACCCTCGTAGTAGCTAAAGGTCTGGCCATTTGCAAAGGTGTGCTCATACTTATTGATAAAGCCACCGACATAGCCAGAAGGCATTTTAATTTTGCGAGTACTAACGCGTTTAAGCTTACCTTTTGCTTTAGTCTCTGCAGCGACCGCAAGGATAGACTCCGTTTCGCCATAAGGGTTGGTGATAAAACGTTTGCCATCTTCCTGACTATAAGCGCGATCATTACGGTCATAGGTACCGGTCACTTCAATATCGGACATCACACTAATACCGGATTTCTTGCCACCAATATCGCCCGCAGCTGCTGTACCAGACATAAAAATACCGCTGGCCAGAAACAATAGGGGGAGACTATTGGCTAAACGTCTTTCAAAATTGATAATCTTGCTGCCTTTGACGCGTTGGTCTTCTTTTATTGCAAAAGAGTTCTTTTCCGCATATGCCCTGAGTTGTTCATAGGCTTCCGGATTATTGTATTCAAGTCCATGTTGATGAACCAGTACACGCTGGTTATTAATGATACAGGGATGAACTTTAGTCGCTGCTTTCAAATCGCGTTTAATCCTGTTCTTGAGGAATGTTTCAGTGACTCTCTCAAGCCAGGTACTCGGTTCATCACTTTCCATAAAATTATCTATAGCGACATTGTTATTCATCTTGTTATCTCCAATAAATTGAAATAGTAGTTCACTTCATTTCCGTTTATGCAGATTCGACAGCAGGTTGTCTTGAATCTACCCATTGCTTTACAAATATCTCAAAATCATTTCTAAAATTGTCTGTTAATCGTACCCGTTTTACGCGCGAATCCTCTTGGTCATTCTGGCGTGATACAATTTTCATCTCTTCAAGCAATTCCAGGTTTCTAAGTGACTTGTTCCTTGAGTCACCCACATTCAAATACACTTCTTTTACCGAAGGCATCTGCTCACGTAGATTGCAAATGCCAATAAAAAAAACGGTATCAAAAATACTGCCTAGCATCTTGCTTCTGTTAAGTTCATGCGATTTATCAGAGTACTGCTCTATTAAATCAACGAAGTTATTTCTAACGCTTAACAAATTTTCTAACTCGCCTTCGCGATAAACAATTTTTATCATCGGCCTTGTTCTTTACTGGTTATGAAATTTAGTTACTCAAATCTAACTCGCAATCTGAAAAGGGTTCACTAATGAACTTGTTTCTAATCAATCGCTGTTTTTTATTACTCAAAAAAAAACATATTAATAAACAGTTTACCGCTTTTTCACTGCAAATATGGCTTTATATCGTTACTTATGCTGTTGCTGAACGGACTAAACCCGAACCGAAATCTGTCTTGTTAAGTTTTTATCGGCATCGATATGAAATACTTTAGGATTCAATGACATACTGAAGAATGAAGCGGGTTTGCTAGTTACTTGAAATAGCTAGGTTTTTAGCAATAAACGGAGGAAAGGTTCAGATTTGAACCTTTATTCAGGGAAAAAGCATTGTCCTGACCATTGTCAGGTCTTTATATCTGGGAAATCAGCAAACGCTTGCCGTATTTGATGGGCCCGGATCAGGCCTCGACTATTTCAATGGAATTTGTGATTGTAAATGAAAGACAACATTCCTTTATGTCTCGTCCTCTTTATTAGTTATTTCTGTGGATGTTTCCTGCCTGTCCAATATACCTACATCAAGCATGGGCGATGCGTCGATATTCTGCGCATCCATCATTTGGGCAACGCGTTGTAATGCGGAAATTATCATGGTTTTTTCCCATTCCTGAAGATCAGAAAATTGATGTGAGAATCGATCTTGTAGCGGAATAGGGGCGCTCTTTAAAACTTCAGTAGCCGTATCCGTTAATTTTGCATGCACTTTACGTTTGTCTTGTTCCGAGCGTTGACGATAGACGAGCTTACGTTTTTCTAACCGATCGATGATGGTGGTCACCGTTGCCTGGCTAAGACTCATTTTATTTGCGATTTCACCAATAGTGATTTCGCCTTTGTCCCGAATAGTTTGCAGCAACAAGATTTGCGGGGCGGTAAGTCCGGTTGTTTTGACTAATTGTTTGGAATGTAAATCAGTCGCTCGTATAACCCGGCGCAGGGCAATGAGTACTTCTTCAATACGGTTCGCTGTCATTTCGTTATAAGGTTATTGAACAGTCTGGATTATAGCGTGATTCACTATTTAAATTATAAAATTGATACAGATAGCGTTGGATCAGCCGCAGCATGAACCTGACACAACCTCGATCTGAGACATCATTCAAGAATACGGTCCTTCATTCCTTTCTATTATTGTGTCTGCCGGGCAGAGAATGGTCTTTACTAAGGATCAGCAATTTGAAGGGGTTTTCGCTATCTTTCGGGGAGATTTACACTTATTCCCTTGTAAAACATGGACTTTTTATATATTTAGTGTACTATGCAAATAATTAACAGGTACTAAATAATACTGAAACAAAACACAGGTTTAATATAGGTATTGCGCTATTTATATCTGTAAGTTGAGTGATTAAATTAATTAGTATTCTAAATAATATGATGGATGTGAAAGTTATCAGGTGCTTAGCTAGCGGTATATTTCTATGCTAACACTACGTTTACCAATGTCTGAGGATGGAATGTCGGTGTTTCGTTTAGTCGCGAATTGTCCACCGTTAGACCCAAACTCTGTTTACTGTAATTTGCTGCAATGTAGTCATTTTGCTAAGACCTCAGTTGCAGCCGAGTATGACGGGGAGTTAGTCGGTTTTATTTCGGGATATATCATCCCTGAACGGATCGATACCTTGTTTATTTGGCAAGTCGCAGTTGATCAGGAAAGACGCGGTCTCGGGATCGCCAATAAGATGTTACAGCACATACTTCAACGTCCTCAATGTAATCGCATAGCGAATATAGAAACAACCATTACCGAGTCTAATCAAGCATCGCGGTCATTATTCAAGCGTTTGGCAGATGACCTGAATGCAGGAATGCAGGAATCGCGGGTATTCGATCATGAACGTCATTTTGACGGACAGCATGATTCTGAATACTTGATAAGAATCGGTCCTTTTACCTCAGGTAATGCCAAATAATCATTTGTAGTGTTGTTATTGAAAAGTAACAAATGAAAAAGAAATTCAGGAGAATTTATTATGAAAATTTTTGATGAGATAGAATCGGAAGTCCAATCTTATGCTCGTGCGTTCCCACGTGTTTTTAATAAAGCACAAGGTGAGATGCTCTACGATGAAGAAGGCAATCAATATCTTGATTTTCTTGCCGGGGCAGGCACCCTGAATTATGGACACAACAATCCGCTCTTCAAAGAAAAACTTTTAGAATATATCCATGAAGACGGTATTACCCATGGACTGGATTTACACACCAAGGCCAAGCGTGAGTTTCTGGAAACTTTTAATGAAAAGATACTTAAACCGCGTGGTATGAATTATGTCATGCAGTTTACGGGACCCACTGGCACCAATGCTGTTGAAGCAGCATTAAAGTTAGCGCGTAACGTTACGGGTCGTGAAAACATCATTTCTTTTACTAATGGTTTTCATGGCGTGAGTCTTGGCGCGTTGGCAACAACAGGCAATTCTCACCACAGGGGTGCAGCGGGTGTAAGTCTCAATGGTTCCAGTCGCATGCCCTATGATGGTTATTTGGGTGATGACATAGACACCACGGCATATCTCGATAAGGTGCTATCAGACTCAAGTAGTGGTATTGATAAACCTGCCGGAGTAATTGTTGAAACTGTTCAGGGTGAAGGCGGTATTAATGCGGCCAGTTACGAATGGTTAAAAAACCTGGAGACGGTCTGCAAGAAACACGAAGTACTGCTTATCGTTGACGATATACAAGCCGGTTGCGGTCGTACTGGTGATTACTTCAGTTTTGAAGAAGCCGGTATTTCGCCAGATATTGTGACCATGTCTAAATCTCTAGGTGGTTACGGCTTGCCTTTTGCTGTCGTGTTGTTTCGACCTGAGCTGGATCATTGGAAGCCCGGTGAGCATAACGGTACGTTTCGTGGAAACAATTTTGCTTTCGTTACCGCAAAAGCGGCAATTGATTATTACTGGTCTGACAATGACTTTTCCGATGAAATAAAACGGAAAGGTAAATTTGTCTCCAATAGACTTCAATCAATTGTTAACAAATATGGTGAAGGAAATTTCACTACTCGCGGACGCGGCATGTTCCAGGGAATTAATTGTGTCAGTGGCGAAATTGCTGGGAAAATTACCCATAATGCTTTCCAAAAAGGATTGATAATTGAAACCAGTGGTGCCGATGATCATGTTGTGAAATTCATGTGTCCCTTGATTATTAGTATGGAAAATCTGAATAAAGGGATTGATATAGTCGAGCAAGCAGTAAAAGAAGTCTGCGCCAGGGAAGATTCCTTTCTAGAAGAAAAGGATTATTTCGAGCCTATCCAGATGACAGGTTAATCTGTTCAGCGTTTATAAGCGTTTGTTGTAACTCATAGCGGCTTCATCAATATCGGGAAAGGTGAGTGTGAGCTTATACCGATACATAAATATCATCTTCCTGTCGGTTGTCTCGCTCAAAAGGCTCGGGCTATCGAGGATGAACGACTACCGCTTATCGTCGCTTATTTAAAAAGGGTGATTCCATCTCTGCTGGCGAAACTGTCACTGTGAGTGGAAAAGAAAGATGATTGTTGAATTTATGATATCGAAAGAAGGTTAAAACTTATGAAAGTTAGAACATTAGAAGAAGCTGCGCAGTCAAATCGGCGGATTGTCTCGCCAGATAAAAACTGGGAAAGCACACGTCTGTTATTAAAAGATGATGCTATGGGCTTTTCATTTCATATCACCACTATCTATGAGAATGCTGATTTTCAGATGCATTATAAGAATCACCTGGAATCAGTGTATTGCATCTCAGGTGAAGGTGAAGTTGAAACGCTGGCTGATGGTAAAAAATATCCGATTAAGCCGGGTACCATTTATATACTGGATAAACATGACAAGCATATCCTGCGTGCGTTTAAGGAAATGAAAATGGCCTGTGTTTTCAATCCTCCGCTGAATGGCAAGGAAGTCCATAATGCTGAAGGTGCCTATGAATTGACGTCGGAAGAAGTCTCTGCTTGAACGAGATGAGTAGCAGATGTCAATTATGGAGACCGTTCTGGCACAGTCCGGATATGAACAGGAGTATTGTTTTAAGATGTTCGACTAGTCGTAAAAATATTACAGCAATATCAATTACAAAAAAACTCAAAAAATATGCATGATAAAGAAAAGCAAGCCCTACTGGACTCGATTGATAAGCGGATCGCACGTTTAAATATTATTTTGCAAACAGATGCAGGTAATGCTGTTGCAAAAAACAATCAGGAACCCGAGCAGTCCGAAAAACCACATGCTATTGGTGAAGCTGATGTTGAAGGTGCGCTACTGGAAATCGCCAGACAGGAATTGGCACAGCTCAAGATAAATAAGGAATGGTTGAAACGTGAAGATGGTGGCTTGTGTGTTCATTGTGATGAATACATTCCATTACAGCGATTGATGGCCGTACCGACAACACGAAGTTGTGTTAAGTGTGCAGAGAATGAAAATAAAAGGTGAAAATGTAATGTTACATGTTGTAGAAAAAATTGGTGGAACGTCGATGAGTGATTACGTCTCGGTTAGAGATAACATCATTTTCAAGCCGGTCCGTAAAGATACTCTCTACCAACGAATATTTGTCGTGTCAGCCTATGCCGGCATTACTGATAAATTACTGGAGCATAAAACAAACAGCCAACCCGGTATTTATGCCTTTTTTGCCAATAGTCTTGAAGACGAGAGTTGGCGCGATGCCCTGAATGCACTAAAACTGGAAATGTTTGCGATTAATAAATCACTGTTCGGCGAAGGCGATTTACTTTTGGAAGCTAATCATTTTATTGGAACGCGTTTTGATGATGCCTGTGCCTGTCTCGAAGATTTGCAAAGCCTATGTCTGCATGGCCATTTCGCTCTGGATAAGCATTTATCTACCGTAAGAGAAATGTTGGCGAGTATCGGTGAAGCTCACAGCGCCTGGAACACGACCCGACTATTACAGCGTGATGGTGTCAATGCCTGTTTTGTCGATTTAACGGCGTGGAAGAAATCCAAACATCTGTCACTGGATGATCATATTAACCTGGTGTTTGAGCAACTTGATTTAACCACGCAATTACCAATAGTCACGGGTTATGCCCATACGCAGGCAGGTTTAATGTCATCATTCGATCGAGGTTATAGCGAAATGACGTTTAGCCGGATTGCCGTACTGACCAAAGCGCGTGAAGCCGTTATTAATAAGGAATTTCATTTAAGCAGTGCTGATCCGAGATTGGTAGGCGAAGCGAATGTCGTACCGATAGGCAGAACGAATTATGATGTGGCTGATCAATTAGCAAATCTCGGCATGGAGGCAATACACCCGCATGCGGCAAAAGGTCTACGAAAAAATAATATTCCGTTACGTGTAAAAAACACATTCGAACCGGAACATAATGGCACTCTGATTACGGTTGATTATGTCAGCGATACACCATGTGTAGAAATCATTGCCGGTTGTAAAGGGGTTTATGCACTTGAAGTATTTTCGCAAGAAATGGTGGGCGAGATAGATATATATGACCGTGAAATATTGGCCATCATACGTCGTTTCAGGGCACATATCGTGTCTAAAGATATCAACGCCAATACGATTACGCATTATCTTTCCAGTAATCTTAAAACGATTAAAAGAATCCGTGCTGTACTCGAGAAGGAATTTCCTGATGCTGAAATCAATCAGCAGAAGGTCGCAATTGTTTCTGCCATTGGTAGTGATATGCATATTCCGGGTATTCTGGCCAAAACTGTCTGTGCCATAGCAGAGCAAGATATTAGTGTTTTATCTCTCCATCAATCCATGCGTCAGGTCGATATGCAGTTTGTGGTTAATGAAGAAGATTATGAAAGCGCTATCAGAAGCCTGCATGGTTGTCTTGTTGAAGTGCATGAACATGGCAGAGCGATCTGTCTTGCATCCTGATACTGCTTAACGAAGTGAAATAATAAAACCGGAACGACATTGTTGATGATGGCGTTTTTTAAGTGATGGTGGCAATCATCACAGGTTTTTCAGGATTAGTAGTTGGCTTCTTTATTAAAATTAAAACTTGCTTGCCTTAAATAACGGTAATAATGCAGCGTTAAACTCACACCAGAGTCCAGCTTTTATAATTCACACGATACTCAATCGGATCTTATAAATCATTTCTTATGATCATTATTTCATTTATTGGATTTTTGTTGCTGTTTACCTTAATTGGTCTTTCATCTGCTTTTTTAAGTCGTGGTACCAATGCCGACTATTACCTGGCCAGCGCCAGTATTAAACCCTGGTTGGTCGGCTTGTCTGCGGTTGCCACTAACAATAGTGGTTATATGTTTATTGGTGTTATTGGCTACACTTATGCTACCGGTCTGGCCGCCATCTGGTTAATGATAGGCTGGATTTCGGGTGATTTTTTAATTTCCTTATTCGTCCATAAGCGACTCAAAGACGCAGCAACACGAACAGGCGAGCTCAGTTACGCCGGTGTGTTAAATAAGTGGTACGGTAATGGCAGTCATGGATTGCAACGCCTGATTGGTATTATTTCATTTGTCTTTTTACTTGCTTATGCCAGCGCCCAATTAGTTGCGGGAAGTAAAGCATTGCATGTGTTGTTTGACTGGCCTTACTGGGCCGGTGCTGTGCTGGGTGGAGTATTAGTTACCTTATACTGTATTGCGGGTGGAATTCGTGCCTCGATCTGGACTGATGCCGCACAATCGTTCGTCATGATTTTAGCGATGGGCTTGTTGTTATTTGTCTCGGTAGATTCTCTGGGCGGCATTGATTCAGTGATTACTCAAATGCAGGGAATAGAGGGGTTTCTTAATCTGTTCCCGGAAAAATTAGCTTTGCCGGGCATATTCGGTATGTCGTTATTTGTGGTGGGCTGGATGTTTGCCGGTTTATCGGTAATTGGACAGCCGCATATTATGGTGCGCTTTATGACGCTGGGTGATGAACACAGCATGCGCCAGGCGCGGGGCTGGTACTACTTATGGTTTACTGCATTTTATTTCATGGCAACGGTTGTGGGCTTACTATCGAGAATTTATCTGGCCGATATCAATACATTTGATGCCGAGTTGGCTTTACCGACAATGGCACTGGAATTACTTCCACCTGTTTTAGTCGGTCTGGTACTGGCCGGTATCTTCGCGGCGACGATGTCCACGGCTGATTCACTTATCTTAAGCTGTTCTGCGGCTGTTACGCATGATCTGTTACCGGTCAAAATAGAAAAACGCCTGTTGGTCAAATTAACGACGGTGTTAATTGCCTGTTGTGCAGTTATCTGGGCGTTAGTTAATAAACAAAGTGTATTTAACCTGGTGATTATGGCCTGGTCGGGATTAGCCAGTGCCTTTGCACCCTTGCTCATCATGTTATGTCTCGGCTCACGTCCGAGCCGTTTACTGAGCATGGTAACTGTCTGTGTTGGCCTGGCCGTTGCTATACTGTGGCGTTACCTGGATTTGCAAGCAATGGTCTATGAGGGTTTGCCGGGAATATTAGCGGGATTATTGATACTTATTGCGGCCGAGCTTAGAACTAAATTGTCTACCCGTTAGTCACATTATTTATACTTATTTATTTCTTATTGCTAACAACCGCTATGGTATTATTGTAGTACTGTTTTACAACAAACAGATCACAATGGTTTTATAGCTTTCAATGTTTCTGGTTCTACCTTGGTTAATGTTCATTTTTATTCTTGAGTGTCTTTATTAATGTTCAGATTGTGTATTTGTCTACTGTTATTGATATGTCTTGCCGGATGTTCATCGATTCCCTTTTTTGGCAAGAAGACTGACACGACTAAAAACGCCAATGGCGAACCTATTAATGCGCCATTGATCAATGTCGTTGTTAACGGCGTGGATGAAGAGGTTGCCAATAATGTTCGCGTTTATGTCGGTATCTCCAAAAATTCGTGTAGTACACCAGTTGATTTAATAAAACGACGCAATAAAAAAACCTTGGCAGAAACCAGTCTGGCATTACAAGCCTTTGGATATTACGAGGCACAGACATCCGTTAATGTTATCGATGCCGCAGAATGTCCCGGCGTTGAGATCAATATTACGCCAGGGCGACGTATGCAGGTTACTAAAGTCGTTCTTGAGATTGAAGGTAACGCCGCTGTTGATCCTGACTTCAGGGGATTGACGCGTGACTTGCCGCTGCAGGAGAGCGCTGACTTGAATCATGGCGCCTATACGGAAACAAAAACAATCATTGAATCTGTCGCGGCTGAACTGGGATACCTTGATGGTCGGTTTACTGAATCGATTTTAACGATCGATATGGAAAAGTACGAGGCACGTGCCTTGCTTAAATATAATAGTGCTGATCGTTATATGCTGGGTCAAATCAACATAACGCAAAGCCCCGACTTTCTTGATGAAGGTCTGATTCGACGGTTTCTGGAAATCCCGCTTGAGAGTGATTATAGCGCGGCTAAAGTGGTCAATATTCAAAATCGATTGTTGGAAAGTAATTACTTCAAAAGTGTAGAGGCACGACCCCGACTATCCAAACCGGAAGATCATACTATTCCGGTCGACGTGACTGTAAAGGCTAATGAACGACATAATTTTCAGGCTTCTGTTGGTTTTGCGACTGACGAAGGCATCCGTTCCAAATTAGCCTATACCGATCGCTGGTGGAATAGACGTGGTCATCGTCTGGGGGCCGAGACAAAGCTTTCACAAAATGAACAAGGTGTATCCGCAAATTATCAAATACCACGCCGTCATCCGTCGAATGAATGGTTGCAGTTAACGGCAGGATTTCGACAGCAGGATGTTGATTCGTTTGATACCTTGTCGGCAAAAATATCGGTCACTGAAAGCAAACGCCGCTTCTGGGGCATTATGGAAAATCGGTTTATTGCACTTTCCCGCGATGATTTTGAAGTTGGTGATGAAACCGGTATTGCTACATTCCTGATTCCGGGTGTTCGCTGGAACAGAAGAATAGTTGATGATGAGCTTTATACCCGGCATGGCCTGGATCTGAATTTTGAAGTACGTGGTGCAACAGACGCGCTTATTTCTGATACGAATTTCCTGAGCGGCAATTTGCATATGCATTACTTGCGAGCGTTGCCATACCAGTTTCGTACTTTTATCCGCGGTGATCTGGGTGGTATGTGGGTTGATGTTTTTCGCGCTTTACCACCATCGGAACGTTTCTTTGCCGGCGGCGATAATAGTATCCGTGGTTATGACTACCAGGATCTCGGGCCAGTCAATAGTACCGGTAATGTTATTGGTGGTCGCTACCTTGGCGTATTGAGTTTCGAAATAGAAAAATACATTACCGAAAAATGGGGTGTCGCAGGTTTTGTGGATACGGGTAACGCATTCGGTGGTCCCGGGCGGAACACGGGTTTGAAAACCGGCGTTGGTTTAGGTTTGCGCTGGCGTTCCCCGGTAGGTCCGTTGCGAGTAGACCTTGCCCATCCCCTGAATGACGACAACCTGATCAGATTACATTTAAGAATAGGGCCGGATTTGTAATAATGAAAATGTTATTACGCTTCATCGCCTTTTTATTCCTGCTGACTATTTCTCTTGGTCTCGTATTGGTCACGATTACGGCGACAGAAACCGGTTCGCAATGGTTTATTCACTGGTTGATTAAAACTAACGATATACCGTTGACGATAGAATCGATTGAGGGGCGCCTACTCGACAAACTAACTCTGAGCGAACTGCATTATAGCGACCCGGAACTCAATGACATTAGCCTCGGCAGACTGGAGTTTGACTGGTCTGTTGCAGACTTAATACAGTTTGAAGCTAATGTGAAAAAATTAGCATTGTTCGATCTTGTAGTTCGTTCTCAGCCCGAGAAAAAAACGGATGAGTCATTCAGCTTTCCGACTTTAGCCATCCCGGATTTACCGGTCAGTCTAACAATAGAGGCATTGAATCTTGATAAAGCCTCAATATTTTCCGACGATAGCGAAATAAAAATTCAGGATTTTAAATCAAACCTCACCCTAAGTAGCGGAAAGCTAACCTACAAGCTTGAGCAATTGTTGGTGGATGAACAACATTTTAATGGCTCGGTTCATTTGATAGCTGATGTTAAGCCCGTGCTTGAGGTTGGGATAGGCTGGTCAGGAACCATTAATGAAAAGCCCGGCACTGGCAGATTACATCTTAAAGGTGCGCAAGATGATCTTGCTATCGATGTCAGCATTGATTCGGCCATTGAATTGTTGCTCGAAGGGAAACTGAATTTAAATGCAAAGACCATTGCCGGTGAATTGAACGGAGCAATAAAAGGCGAGCTTTTCGATTCGTTTTCCGAAACGGCAGTACTTGATTCACCGCTGAACTTGCATATCAAAGGTGATATGCAACACCTGTCCATGCAATTAGACGCTGATGCACATACGCCAGCAGGAGAAGCATTCAGCTTCCATTTCAATACAGAAGCTGTTTTACCTGAATCAACTGCCACTGCATTAAACGTTAACATTAACTGGGCAACTATCTCAGAGTCCGATAATCCGCTGTTGACATTAAAAGGACAGGGTGATTTTTCCCTATTGGATCAGATTTTAACTATAGACCATGATCTGCATATGCCGGATCGTATTAATACCAGTGGTAAGATTAATTTAGCAAATAATGAAATTGATATGGCGACGGATTGGGAAGCGCTTGTTCTATCTTTATCGGAAACAAGTTCACTTCATTTGAATGCCGGCTTGCTAAAGGCCGCAGGCAAACTGGATGCATTATCATTATTAGTGCAAACACAATATGCGCTGGAGACAAAACCAGAGACGAACTCTGAAAATGAATCTAGCGAAGTCGACTATGCCAGCCTGTCTGTCAAAGGACAGCTAAATTTATTAACAGCACATCCCACTGGACAATTAACCGGCAACATAAATTCACCCGTACCTTCGGTATTGGCAAACAAGCTCGAGGCTATTGAGTTAATAACATTCACGCTTGAATCAGATCAGGACGCAGCGGATCTGAATATTGATTCCAGGATCACGACTAAAACAGGCCATCATTATGATGCGGGATTGAAGAGTCATCTGGATCTGTCAGCAAACACTTCAGAAAAGTTAATAGAGCTTAACTGGTTCTTCATTTCGCAAGATGAACAGGACGTAAATAACAATGTTACTGGACAGGGGGATATTGAATATAAACCGGAGCTGATAAGTTTTGTTCATCAATCAAATGCACCTTATGCGTCTACCTTGCAGGGTACGGTTCTGCTTGATGATGACACCACGCTTAATCTTGACCTGAATTGGCAGGATATTACTTTAACATTAAATACGGAACAGTCATTTGCCAGTGAACGTGGGGCTATACACATAGAAGGCCCACTGGCGTCTTTAACAATGACGGCCAATGCACGTATAGATACAGCACCCGTTGGTACTCTTGATATTGATTTGGATGCCGCTTGGTCAGAGTCTGTTTTAACTGTAAAGACGCTGGATATAGATGTACTTGATGGCAAGGTCGAAATGAACGGCGTTGTCAATTTAGAGGATGGTAGCAAAGGACATTTTGAGCTTGATGCCAGAAGACTTAACTTTGGTAAAATCAATTCTGATCTTGAAAGCCAATTAATGATCTCGTCAGCAATTAATTTTACGGATACTAAAGCAGGACTTTCAAGCCAACTGAATATTAGTTCGATAGCAGGGCAATGGCGCGGCTTTCCTGTCAAAGGTGCGGGTGAGCTTGCCTATGCAAAAGACAGTATTCAGGTTGTTCGTTTGCATCTTGAATCGGGCAATAACAGCCTGGATTTAAATTTAAATATGGGTGAATCACTACAGGGTTTGCTTGATCTGTCTATACAAGACTTGTCAGTCTTCTCATCAGATCTGGCCGGTAACATGCAGGGGCGTCTGGATATTAGTGGTAGGCCACAGACACCCAGAATAGAGGGTAAACTAACTGGCGGTAAAATTTACATAAGTGATGTGCGATTGACTTCATTTGTCGCTGATGCCGAAATTGATCTACGACCGCAACAACATTCTTCGCTGTTGTTGCAGCTAAACGCATTAAGTTACCAGAACACGATTATTGATAAGGTCTCGATCAGCGGCGAAGGTTTAACAGAAGCGCATAACATTGAATTAACAGCATTGAGTTCGGGCCTGGAATTAGATTCCAGCATCAGCGGTGGTTTAAAAGACAAACGTTGGTCCGGACAACTTAATCAACTTGAACTCTTGAACAAGGAGTTTGGTGAGTGGCAGTTATCGACGCCAGCTAATGTGCACTGGCAAATCGAGGATAAAACATTCACATTATCGGAGACCTGTCTGGCACAAAAAGAAGCGTATTTATGTGTGTCCGGTGCTAACGATATACAGCAGGCGTTAACAGCGGATATCAAACTCAAGCAACTCCCCTTGAAGTTTGCCAAGCTCTGGTTACCGGAAACAATGTCATTAAATGGCGATATGACCGGGAACGTGTCATTTAATAATCAGAATCAACAATGGCAACTGAATGCGTTACTTGAAGGCCACGAGACGCAAGTTGTACTTGGCTTTGAAGAAAACTCCGAGTTACTGAATCTGGAGACGATGGTGTTAAAGGCTAGTGCAGATCAAAGTCATCGCGATGTAACGGTTAACATAACAGCACCCGATTATTTTGATCTTAGCCTCGTTGGTGCGACAACTAACGCAATTGATCCGTCATTGCAGTTGGATCTGAATATCAATATTAAACAACTGGATTGGCTTGAAAAGCTGGAGCCAACGTTAAGCGGTTCCCGCGGGAGATTCCAGGCCACGATGAGTGCTACAGGTACGCTGGCAAAGCCGAAAGTAAAAGGGCATTTTTCTTTGCAAGCAGGCCAGCTCACTGTGTTACCCCTTGGCTTGAACCTAGATGTGATTAAGGGGGATATCAAGTCCGGTGTTGCGAGCAGGCAGATTCAACTTAACACCATACTGGGAAGTCAGGACAAGCAATTATTGATTCAAGGACATGCCAGTATGGATGCAGAAAACGGTTACCCTTATGCACTGGATGTAACTGGAATAGACTTCCCGCTGGTACGTACCGCAGATATCACGCTGGATGTTTCACCTGAAATAAATTTAAGTGGCACAAAGAAGTTACATTATAGCAAAGGTAAGTTAACAGTACCTTTACTAGAGTTGATTTTGACTTCCGTTCCGGAGGGCGCAGTATCGGTTTCGCCTGATGTGCTCGTTATTCAATCCAAAGAAGTCGGTGCCGCGCATATTGAGAGTGGCGATGCGGGAAATGATTTCGTAAAAAACCATATGGACATTGATGTCGATGTGATTCTAAAACCGGAAATACACATTAAGGCCTTCGGTCTTGATACTCGCTTGCTTGGTGATATTAATATAGAAAAACCGGTTGGGCTATATCAACCGCGCGCGGAAGGGCAGGTCACCGTAAAGGAAGGCAGTTATCGTGCCTATGGACAGAACCTGAAAATCGGCCAGGGAAGATTACAGTTTGCCGGGCCGATAGATAATCCGGCACTGAGTATTCGTGCTTACAGGCCTGGTCTTGAGGTAAAAGCCGGCGTCAATGTCACGGGTAATGCACGCACGCCCAAGTTGACGTTATTCTCCGAACCTTCTCAAACTGAAGCTGATACATTGTCATACATCATTACTGGACGACCAATCTCGGGTGCATCCGGTGGTGAAGCAAGCCTGATTGCCCAGGCCGCATTTTCGTTAGGCTCTGAACAGTCATCCGTTCTGGCTAACCAGATTAGGGATATGTTTCATCTGGATGAGTTTACCGTCGGGGGCGGTGACTCGGTAGATAGTACGTCGCTCAGCGCCAGTAAACGGTTGTCACCAAAGATAACCTTTCGTTCGTCATTCAACCCGTTCGATCAACTGTGGTCATTCCTGTTGAATTATGAATTAACAGATAACTGGAGTGTACAGACTGAGAGTGGTGTTACCCAGGGTGCTGATATTATATATTCTATTGAATCAAACTCATTTAGAGATCTTTACGATAGATTTTGGGATGTAATAAAATTCTAGATTATTATCGAACTGGTTTTTTTATTTCCTTGGTAAATCATTCCTTTATTGCTTACGTAAAAGCGATAATTAAATATAACCATATTACGAGGATAGATATATGGGGAATTTAAAAGACACTAATCCCTGGATTAAAAAATTCTCGTTAGTTTTAGAACTAACGGATATTGAAAAAGATATCTTGCTATCTCTTCAGGATAACTGTGAGAAAATTCCTGCGAAAACCGATCTCGTAACTGAAGGTGAAGAATTCAAATATACCTATATCATCAAAGAGGGTTGGGCATATCACTATAAATTACTGGCGAATGGACGACAGCAAAATTTAAACTTTGCTTTGTGCGGTGATTTTATTGGTCTTTATGCGACAGTATTCAAAAAATCGGAAGATTCTGTAAAGGCGTTAACTGATATGACCGTATGCAAAATAGCACCTGAGAGAATCATTGGCTTATTCAGTAATGCGCCAAGATTAGCCGCAACAATTTGCTGGGTAGCTGCGAGAGATGGCGCTATTTTGGGAGAACACATCACCAGGATTGGGCGTCGCACTGCATATGATCGCACGGGCCACTTACTGCTTGAGTTACTACGCCGTGTAGAAGCAGTTAGTCTGGTTCAATCTAACGCCTTTGAATTTCCTGTTACTCAGGAAATACTCGCAGATATGTTAGGTTTAACCGCAGTACATATGAATCGGACAATCCGGGCCTTGAAAGACGATGGCATGATTACTTTAGACGGCAAACGTATCATTATTCATAAGCGTGCAGAGTTGCGTGCAGCTGTTGGGTTTGATCCTTCATATCTGCAACACTCAACCTTGCCCAAAGGAATAAAAGGCATCGCATAATTCAAGTTATTCATTTTAGTATTTGCTCAACTCTTGTTGATTAAATAAAATTTCTGTCATCAGCAATAACCCCGATAGTGCGGCACCAGAAATTACGGTTGTTTAAAAATTAATCTGCGTAATATCGATAAAGTTGATATAGGTTAATTTAAAGTTACGCCCGGTTTGTTACTGTCAATTACTCACAAATTGATTGGAATATTATGCGTTTCAAATTACCTGATAAAACTAAAACAGAAGAAGGAAAGCAACGTCACGTAGGCTTTGAACTGGAATTTTCCGGCCTTAATCTGAAAGACAGCGCGTGTATTCTTAATAAAGTCATCAGCGGCAACATAGAAAGTGAGAATTCGTTTAGCCTGTACATAAAAAATGACAAATGGGGAACCTTTGGACTAGAGGTTGATGCCGCAGTCCTTAAAGACGAGAAATATAAGAAAATATTATCAGAGCATGGCTTTAACCTCGATGAGCTGGATGTCAATCAAAAACTGGATGGTGTTCTGGAAAGCATAGCGACTACGTTGGTCCCTTGTGAAATTGTTACGCCACCATTACCTATGTCTGATTTAAATATCATGAATGAGATTACAGACGCTCTAAAAGAAGCAAAAGCTGAAGGAACTAAAGCTTCAATTCTGTATGCCTTTGGTCTGCATATTAACACCGAGTTAGTCAGTTTTAAGTCATCATATCTATTGAATCACATGCGCGCTTTCACACTTTTATATGACTGGATATGCAAAGAAAGTCGTGTTGATTTAGCGCGCCGCTTAATGCCTTATATAAAGCCATACCCTGATGAATACATTCTTCTGATTACTGCCCCGGATTACGAACCAGGAGAAAGGGCGTTAATTGAAGATTACATGGAATACGTTGGTTCTCGTAATTACGCATTAGATATGTTGCCGGCATTTGCCGAGATAGAAAGAAACGTGGTTATGGATAAAGCGGAGGAACCGGAATTAATAAAGGCACGTCCTGCATTTCATTATCGTCTGGCTAATTGTTTGATCGACGAAGTTAAATGGACTATTGCTGACGAATGGCAGTACTGGTTAGCAATTGAAAAACTGGCTGCTGATGAAGAATTATTAAAAAAAACCAGTCTTGACTACAGAGAGCATTTCAATGAATCATTTTTTTCTTATAGAGATGACTGGGTTGCGCATATTGATGAAATTATTAAATGAAGCAAAAACCACGTATTGGCATAACAGGCCCGGATCATGGCGGACTTGCCGCCTGGTACTTTACAGCTCTTGCTATTCTTATGCAGGGTGGTTGCCCTGTTCGTATTACCCCAAATAGAAAATTTGATATTGTAAAAATTAACGGGTTAATCATCGGGGGAGGTGCTGATATTGCTCCCGAACACTACCAATCAGTTGAAAATGATTTTGAACAACCGGCTGAAGAAGATGACAGTATCTTTCTGCGTTTATTGATGTTTATTGTTTATCCGCTCATTTATTTTGCACGAAGAATATTGAGTACTAAACAGGCAAATACGCTGGATTATAAACGTGATGCTTTTGAAATTGGATTATTAAAGCAGGCGACAGAACGTAAATTGCCGGTTTTAGGAATTTGTCGAGGAGCACAAATTATCAATATTTACTTCGGTGGTAGTCTCCATGAGGATATATCCGAATTTTACAGTGAGCGTCCATTGCCGAGAAGTGTATTTCCAACGAAAGAAATTTTCATAGAGGAAAACTCTCACCTGGCTACAGCGTTAAAAAATAAGCATTGCCGGGTAAATTCACTTCATCATCAAGCCATGAAAAAAATTAGCGAGGGACTATGGGTGACGGCAGAGGAAGACAACACCATTGTGCAAGCAATAGAACATAGAGATTATCCGTTTATGTTAGGCGTGCAATGGCACCCCGAATATTTGTTGTTAGATTCAAGGCAGCGCCAGCTTTTTTTCTATTTTGTTGAAAGAGCCTGTAATTGGAGTTTAAATAGTTAATATAAGTTAAAGCATTTTTATTAATAGCAGCTTATTTTGCTGTTTAATATGATAAAAACCAAAAGGAATATTAGAAATGGAAAAACAGTCTATAGATGCAAGCACGATGAGCATAATAAATTTGGTTAAGCACTATTTTAATATTTGCAATACAGCAATAACTCAAAATGAAGATAGTCTGCTGTTCAGTGCAGCTCTAGGTGTTATTAATCAACTCAAATCGGGAGATGAAATAAGTATAAAGGTTGTTGATAAGCAAGAAGAGGTAACGGAATACTTTACAACCCGATTTGTTGATGGCGTTTTTACGCCCATTGTGAAAGGTGAAAATAAACCGGACTCACAATTCACTATGACAAAAGACATGTTGCAGGATGTTCTTGAACATGCTGATGAATATATCGCGCATCCAGAAAAACTTGACTGGAGCTGGTTAACAGAGAAATAGAATTTAAGACAGTCAAAATACAGACGTTAGGTATGATAGGATTGAGCCTGAATAGTAAAAAATAAATAAAGACTATTACGTTTAAAAATAGTGCGATAAAAATCAATGGAAGCATATCTGGGCCTTTTCCTAATCGCATTTCTGGCAGCGTCATTACTACCTGCCTATTCTGAAGTATTGTTCGTCAGTCTTATGAACGCGGGTTATGATCCCCTTGCGCTCTGGTTGTGGGCTACTGCGGGTAATACTCTTGGTGCCTGTTTGAACTGGGTTCTGGGCCGGTATTTATTAAGGTTTAAGTCTCGACGTTGGTTTCCATTCAAGGAAAATAATCTGAAAAGTGCACAACGCTGGTTTCAGCGTTATGGTGTCTGGTCATTACTAATGGCCTGGGCTCCGATAGTAGGAGATGCGCTAACATTCATTGCCGGGATAATGCGAGTTCGTTTCAGCATTTTCGTGCTGCTTACTGGTATTGGTAAAGGTGCTCGTTATGCAATATTGTTGGGATTTATTCAGTGGTTATGAAAAGTTATTTTAATAGTATATGGTTAATGACTGGCGATTCGACAAGAGTCTCCGGCATTGGGTCAACGATGGCTTGATGGCTTTATTTTTCTTTGTTCTTGGTCTTGAAATTAAACGGGAGATACTGGCAGGAGAGTTACAGGATGCATCTCTTTCAGTTTGCATTAGTGAATGCTGGCATCATACTGAATATGGAATCTATGCCAGACGTTATGAATAGCGAAATAGTATGGGGTATCATGGCTGGTCTGGTATTAGGCAAGGCGATGGGTATCTCGAGCTTTTGTTGGTTGACCATGCGACTGGGAATAGGACGCTTACCCGAGGGCATGAATTTTTATCATGTGGTCGGGATTAGTCTGTTGGGTGGTATCGGTTTTACCATGTCAATATTTGTTGCCGATCTTGCTTTTCATCAATATGTCGAAAGTTTAAATATCGCTAAAACAGCAATCCTGCTTGCTTCTCTTATTGCAGGCACCTGCGGTTATCTCTGGTTAAGGTTTGTGGCAAAACAAGATGTATCGAATTAGTTTCCTGTTACTTGTCGCCTGTCTGTGCACCGGCTGTAATAATAAATTCATCTATAACCAACTCGATTGGTTAATTCCCTGGTATGTCGACGACTATGTCGATCTGACAGCGGTACAGAAAGATACTCTTGACGATAAAGTCGATGCCTTATTGCGCTGGCATCGAACGGAGGAATTACACCGTTATATCGAGATACTCGGTAGTATCGAGCAGGATCTATCAAAGCCTGTTACTAAAGAAACGGTCCAAAAATGGTTTGATGATGTTCTTGTATCAGCAAAACGTATCCAAAAAACCATATTGCCTTCCGCCCTTAAACTCGGAGAAGGCTTGAGCGACAAACAGATCGCGGAATTGGTAAGTAATTTATGGGAACGACAGGATGAACTCGAAGAAGAATATATTGAAGAAAATTATGACGATATATCTGAAAATTTAATTAAGTATGTGGGCAGGTTAAACCTCGCGCAAAAGAATGCATTGAGCAAAGCGACCAGATCAATGCAACGATTTGATCACGTTTGGTTAGCCGATCGCAGGCAATGGCTGGGAAAAATAGAAGCTTTATTAAAACGCGAACCGGGTTGGCAACAAGCAATGATAGAAGCCTTTGCTTTACGCGAAGGTCAACAACCGAAGAGATTCAAGCAATACCTCGCCTATAACAAGAATATCATTAATCAAGCGATTGCTGATGTGATGAATAATCTAACGGATAAGCAGCGAGAAAGGTTACACGTTGAGATTGCAGATCTGCGCGATGATGTTCAGGTGATTATTGCGAGGGTGGAGTGATAGATTGGTTGTGTTATTTAAAGATAATATAAATAACCTTTTGGAAAAATTAAGTTTTATTTGAGCTACATTTGATTCTAATCTGAAGAATCGATCTAAAGAGACTACACTTAATTATAGTCATACGTTGATGTTAAAAGGAACTATTGTATAGGCTGACATTATGTCATGTAGCATTCAAGAAAACGCTACCAATACGCAAGCAAATTCTTTTGCCTATTGGGTCGATAAAAACACAATAGTATGGTTATGTCTCATACTTGTTTCAGTATTCCTTGCCATTGAAGTAAGCCTCTGGGGTTGTTTGTTCTGGATAGTGGCACTGGTACTCGATGATATTTTAGTGTATGGATTCGGAAAATCTGTACTGTTTGATTCTCAGTTACGAGTGTGTCGAAATTATCAGTGGATGCACAATATGTATGACAACACTACTGGCAGTGGACGTGATCTGGGTTTTAATCTTGTTGTCGAAGATGACCTTTCTCAACAAGCAAAATACGAACACATGGTGAAAGAGTTAAAGCTCGAGAAAGGAATGATGATCTGCGATATTGGATGTGGCTATGGTGACTGGTTAAAGTACTGCCGAGATGAAGTTGGATGCGAAGTTGTTGGTGTTAACATGTCGCCAGAGCAAGCGCACTATGCTGAACATGAATACGGCTTACATGTGTTTGTATTGAATTGGAAAGACATTTTATTCGATACTGAATTACAGAAAAAACTATACGGAAAATTTGATGCGATCACCTTTATGGATACCGTCGAACACTACGTTAGTATGGAGGATAGACGCAACAACACCAAGCAAGCGAAAATATACTCAGACATGTGTCTGATGGCCAGTAAGCTTATCAACAAAAAATCAAAATCAAGACGTGTTTTTATGTCCTGCCTACATCAGACCAGAAAACACCGACCTTGGCGATTTTACTACCATTCTTACTTTATGGATAAATTCTATTCTGGTTACTACCCTTTTTTGGATGAGGGTCCCTTGAAGGAATGTGAACCATGGTTCAATGTTGTAAAAGTAGATGATAAAACCGAAGACTATCGTCTTACCGGTGTACGTGACAGCAAGCATTTTCAGGCTGTGAAGGTTAATATCACTCCAAAAAAAATAGCCTATTTTTGTATGGTACTTTTACTCGATCCACATACAATTCATCGTCTTCTTTATTATTTTCAGGATTCATGGATGTATTTTTATGGTGACAATGCATACGATGAAACTTACGACGTTGAGTATCGTAAAAAAGTAAGCTTTGTGTTGCTGTTTTGGGTCACATTTGAACTTAAGGAAGGCGTGAATTAAAGAAGAGTAGGGAGCAACAACATCACCTTCTGTTGTGATAATGAGTTAATGCAGAGATTTCACGAAAATATGTTCGTGTTTTTATTTTAAATTATATCAGCATGCGGGGGAACGCTCTCAGCTATCCATTTCTCATATTGTTTGAATTTCCAGTTTGCGTAAAGAACGTCGAAAATATGCTCCTGCATTTCCTACCGCCTACATCCCAGTAGGCGGCCCACAAGAACATATGTTCTCATCCGCATCAACAACACAAATAAAAAAACCACCCGAAGGTGGTTTAGTTATTTGGTGGAGGCGGCGGGAATCGAACCCGCGTCCGCAAATCCTCTGCCATTGGTTCTACATGCTTAGCCGACTCTTTAATTTAACCCAGTGCTACCCGAACGGCAGGGAAGACAAAGAGCGATTCCGATAGAGTTTTAACGAATCCACCTCGGACGAGTTTCATCGCGGTCTTGTGAGAGTCGACGCCTGGATCCACCATGCACAAGCACACGAATGGGCAGACGGCACTATGACAGGTTATTAAGCTGCTAGTGCGTAGTTGTCTTCGTTGGCAACTATAAGTTTTGCAGAAGTATTTACGAGGTAATCTGCACCTCGGCATGCCCCTCAGGTTTCATATCCACGTCGAAGCCAGTACGCCCCCGAGTTTTATTTCCTGAAGAAGTCGTGATTATAGACTATATCTTGGGGTGATATATCCGAATATCAATATATATTTTTGTAAGCCAGAGATTTAAAACAGGAACTCGAGTCCAACACCAGGCCAAATGAATAATTTGAGTGGTGTATCACCCTTGCGTCACTTCAGATCAAGTAGTTAGCTGAATTTCACAATATAGGTGTCTAATTTGAATTAAACCTCGAACGCCTTATTTATGGTTAAAGTTTTTCTGGTTTTCTACGCTAAATACATAGATCACTAACTATATAGTGCTCTGTCTGGATTTTGAGCGCGTAAAATTAAAGAACAGGAATTTATTCAATGGATGCTAAACGTCTTTTTGACCAGCTTATCGATCTGACTGCGATAAGGGATATAGAATTCCTTGAGATTAGTTTACTACGCACCTTGGAACAATATTTGAAGCCGATCGATTTGCGCCTGATTCGAACGGATAATGAAATGAATTTACGTTCGGAAATCGTGTTAGGTGATGAAAAATCGGATCTTAATGATTCTGACAAAGAATTATCGGATGAAATCAAAGACATTATATTACATCTCAATCAGACTAATACCACTGAATATACATTGGAAATCGAAACTGGATTTCTAACGCTTTATAGTATCAATAAGACACAACATTCTATCTCCTACCTGGTTATTCTGGAATGCTCGACTATCTCCGTTGACAATAAGTATCTAGTGATGGGATTGTTAATGGTGTTTCGAAATTACTGTGATTTACTGGCAGAAAATATTACCGATTCACTAACCGGATTATTGAATCGTAAATCGTTTGATCGAACGATAGATAAAGTCTATCAACTTCTCCCTGCAAGTAATGAAGCTTATGAGGAAGATAGAAGGCACAACACCGCATCTAAATTTTGGCTGGTGATGCTGGATATCGATCATTTTAAAAGTATTAATGACAAATATGGGCATGTTTATGGTGATGATGTACTAATACTACTCGCCCACATTATCAAGACTTGCTTCAGGGATGACGATTTGATTTTTTCGGTTTGGCGGCGAAGAGTTTGTGTTAATTATAAAATGCGATGATCTAGCGGGCGCAAAACAGGCCCTGCAACGTTTACTGGATCGGGTGTCTTCCCATGTATTTCCACGAGTTGGAAGGGTGACCGTGAGTATGGGGGCTGTACGAATAGAGCAAGGCACATTCTCGGCTACGCTGCTGGATTATGCTGATCAGGCTCTCTATTACTGTAAAGAAAACGGTAGAAATCAGCTCGCATTTTTTGAAGAGCTGGTCGAACAAGGTATCGCAAATTTACAAAATATCGATTCCGGTGAAGTTGACCTTTTCTAAACCACAGAGAGTACGGACGTCTAACTTAATCAGTAAGCTGGCAAGTTGACTATTAATTAGTGCCTTAATAACCTTGATTTTTGTCTTTGCCAGTCACGTTCTTTTTCAGTCTCGCGTTTATCATGCGCTTTTTTACCACGCGCAATCCCGAATTCCAGTTTGACTTTACCGTTCTTCCAATAAAGCGCCGTCGGGACCAGAGTGAATCCCTTGCGTTCGACAGCACCGATTACTCGGTTTAGTTCCTGTCGATGTAACAATAGTTTGCGGCTACGTTGTGGATCCGGAGAAATATGGGTTGAGGCCGTGGGTAAGGGAGTGATTAACGCACCAAACAGGTAGGCTTCACCGTCTTTCAGCAGGATGTAGCTCTCGACAATCTGAACTTTACCCGCGCGCAGACTCTTGACTTCCCAGCCTTCCAGGGCAATGCCTGCTTCAAATCGCTCATCAATGGAATAATCATGGCGGGCTTTTTTATTCAGCGCGATAGTTTTGCCGCCGCCAGATTGTTTCTCTTTACTCATTACTTATCGGTCCGGATTAATTATCGGACGATTATAACAGGACTTGCTTGAATATAATTGCCTGCAATCAGAGGCAGGTCATTTTTGTTGTTGTATCGCTACGGCGAGTTGATTACGTAGGGTATCGATATATTCAAAAGCTTGTTTCGACTTTGTAGATAAAATGCGCGCATTATCGATATAAAGTAAACCAACACAGGTGTTTTTTGAACAAATCGGATAAATAAGCAGGTTCTTCGGAAAGGTTACTTTTTTACACCAGTCGGGAATCTTATTGATCAATGAGGAATGGGCGACATCGGGTATGAAGATATCTGCCTGCTTACTCATGGCCTGATTAAATATGTCATCAGTCTCATTCGTATGAAAATGAAATCGCTGCATAACACTGGATATGTCCTTCCCCGCACCAGCTTGCGCGCTTATTTCACCGTTGACCTTATCTCTTAAAAAAATAATCGCATGTTCACATTCAAGCCCACGCAGCAACGTATCGACGGCGATATTCAGTAATTCGTTAAACTGATATTGTTTGAATAACAGCCCGCTAATGCTGGCAATGCCAAAGGTCAAGGCTGCTTCATGGAAATTCTTGTTCTCATTATCAACATCGCTCGACTCACTACTTTCATCCTGCTCACTAAAATCATAATCCTGTTGCGTAAAAATAATGAAGTTTTTACAAAAGGTATTTTTATTCTGATCTATACCCAGTACTTCGCAGTAACTTATTAATTCCTTAAAAAGATAATTAAGGATTTGAGTGATTTTTTCATAGCTTAATGAGAAAGCAGGTTTGTAACGTTTAATAATTAATTGTAATTCCTTTTCCGCCTGTTCATTATTACCACAAGCAGCGGCTTGTACGATTTCATTTGTTAGTGATGATATCTGTGCAAGATATTCTTCGGCTTTGACAGGTTTTTGAGTAATTCTTTGTGGTTTGGGTTGTATGCCTAAAATTATGTTTTTAGGCAGTTGCCATTTAATCGCGATATATTGCCCGATATTGGCGAAGGTAATACCCAGGATCCTTTTGCTTGCCTTGTCTTCTTCGAGACCCTTATCCATTACCAGGTTTAGAATGTCGTTATATTCATCGGGTAAGAAATAGATTGTGATTTGTTTGCCAAGGTTATGAAACATGCTTGCCAGAAAGGCTTCCTCTGAATTGACAACTGAGGTATTGCCGGCCAGTTTTTTCGCAAAAATGGCACTTAAAAAAGATTGGCAGGTATTACTTTTTAATATTTCAGCCATAGGGCCATTATTGAGTTTCTCAAATACCATGATGCTGATTGACATCGATTGAATCTGGTTTAGACCAAGGATAATTACCGCACGCGAAATGGTTTTTATTTCACCACCAAACTGGCCATAGTTACTGGAGTTGACCAGGCTTAAAATCTTGGTGCTTAAAGAGGGATCACGCAGAATAATATCAGCCAGCTTTTCAGCGCAGTCCTGGCTATTGGTGATTTTCATTATTTGCGTGATGCTGTTGCCCATTACCGGGAAATCTTTATTTTTATCCAGATTCCTCTGCAATAGCATCAGCGTCGCTTGTTCTTTAACCGCTTGTTCATCTGCGGGCATGTTGACATCGGTGATTGCATCACCGGTTTCTTCATCCAGATAGAGCTCAAGCGCTTCTTTCATCTCAATGGCGCTTAAATAGCGTTCATCTTTAGTCTTTGCCAATGCTTTAAGAACTATCTGGTCCAGTTCTTTATCAACAGCATGGTTTCTGGCCGATGGCGGCAGAATATTTTCATTCATGATTTTGTAAATCGACACCATCGAGTTATCTGCTTTAAACAAGGAATGCCCGGTAAGCATTTCAAATAACATGATGCCAATCGAGAATACATCAGACCATGGACCGACTTGTTTATTATTAATTTGTTCCGGTGCCATATAGGCCACCGTACCCACAATGCCAGAGTCTGAGGTGTTATGCCCTGAGAATGTTGAAATACCGAAATCCATAATACGCGGATTATCATTCTCATCGAGCAGGATGTTAGATGGATTTAAATCACGATGCACAACGTCCTTTTCATGCGCATGCGCAAGCCCTTCCAGTATGGCCGTAATAATTTTTGTTGATTGTATGACGGTTAACTTTTGATTGTTATCCAGAAACTCGCGCAAGGTTTTGCCTTTGACATAGGGATAGACCAGATAAGGCTTTTGGTTTTGTGCACCAATTTCATAGAGAGGAATGATATTGGGATGTTCTAAACTGCTGACGTTACGCGCCTCATTAAATATCTGGTCGCCATCCTTATTTTTATGTAATAGTGTTTTAACCGCAACATGCCGGTTCAACTTCAGATCCTTGGCCAGATAGACGATACCTTGTGCACCTTTCCCGAGTTCCTTGATTAACTCAAAGCGACCTATGTATTCCTTTTCAACTGCTGTTTCACTAACTGCTTTCTTTTTGATTAAACCGGACAGCATGGTTTATTTTCTAACCTGCTGTATCGCAAGTGATGCCTGATTGCGTAAGGTCTTGAAGAACCCGAGCGCTTCCATGGATATTTTGATGCTTGAATCATCATTGTCTGCGTAGATCAGTCCAACACAGCGTTTATTGACTATCAGTGGATACAGTACAACGGTCGTGGGTAATGTGAGCTTTCTGACCCAGCCTGGAATCCGATCTTTGTATTCAGCAGAATTTACATCCAGAACAATGAATTCTTTACCATTTTTTATGGTTGAGACAAATACATCATCTGACCCATCAATGTTGTAGCGAAAATTCGGAATAACTTCATCGATGCCTTTACCTAAACCAAAGCGTGCGGATACCTGTTTGTTCTTTGCATCATAGATAGCGAACAAAACACGGTTGAAACCCATGCCACGGTATATTGTTTCCAATACCATGGTCAGGACATCGTTAATATTAATATCGCCCAAGAGGGAGTTGGTTATTTCAGCAATGCCATTGACCAGAATATCATGCTGATTTTGTTTTTGTGTTTTGGGCTCTGCTTTAACGGTTTCGATAGTAACGCCATTATTTTCCGAGGCATGCTTTTCATTAACTTCAGTATTCCAGTTGCCATCGTCATCTTGATTATCAATGTTCTTCCTGATGTTGTTGAATACGGTGACCTTACTGGTATCAATATTAAGTATACGGGTAAATTCCTCGGCTTCTTTTACTGACGATTCAAGTAACGATGAAATGTTGTCCTTGCTTATACCTAGCGATTCCTTGTAACGGGCGGCGAGTTCTTCGTATGCCGCTTCAGTGTTGTCGTTATTGCTGTTGATGGCACATAGTTCATTTGAAAAACAGGCAAGCTGTATTAAGGATTCTTTTGATGTTTTGGCAACAGGGATATTACCCTCGGGCAATTTTTTCATACTGTCACCGATGACACCGGGGAGTTTCCATTCTTTTGCAATGCCACGGCCCAATTCTTCATAAGTCACACCGAGCACCGATCGCATGGCTTTATCTTCATCAACGCCCTTATTCGCTACCAGTGTTTTCATGGCTTCAAATTCTTCGGGAAAATAATAGATCGATAATAACTTACCCAGCAGGTGAAACATCGAGGTGACGAATGCGGTCTCTACATCATCAGGATTGATGTTTTTCATTTGCTTGGCTTTTTCACGCGCGATAATGCCACTCATCAATGCGGTGTAAGCAGCATTCTTTAGTTCATTTGCTTGTTCATTATTTTGTAGATGTTCAAATAAAATAATACTCAAGACGGCCGCGCGCACATGTTCGAACCCCAATATGACGACGGCTCGTGAGACCGTGGTTATTTCACCACCGAATTGCCCATAAAACGAAGAATTAACCAGGCGTACCAGTTTCGTGGTTAAAGCGAAGTCTTTTAAAATAACATTAGACAGTTCATTGGCAGAGCTTTTAGTCTGACCAGATGTCTTTTGATTGATGTCTGTGATGTGGCCTGATATCGCTGGGAAGTCCTGTTTACGTTTCATGCGACGTAATAAGAAATCCACTGCGCTTGATGTGTTAGCGTCGGCGGACTTCTCATCCTCATCCTCATCATCAACCTTGAGATACTTTTTCAGTGTGGCCTGCATCTCAGCCGCATTGGCATAGCGATTGGCTGGATCTTTTTCAAGTGCTTTCATAACAACCGCATCCAGATCTTTAGCAATCTCCGGATTTCGTTTCGAGGGTGGCGCCACGACATCATTTGTAATCTTGTACATCACCGCCATCTTATTATTGGCGGCGTAGACCTGATGACCGGTGAGCATTTCAAAAAACATCAGGCCCGTCGCAAAGATATCGATCGACGGACTTAAATCGCTATTGGTCAATTGTTCCGGAGCGAGATAATTTACCGTCCCGGTAACTTCTGTGCTTGCTGTAACAGTGCCTGCAATAATCGAAATACCAAAATCCATAATCTTGGCATTACCTTCCTTATCAATTAACAGGTTGGAAGGGTTCAGATCACGATGGATAATGTTATTTTTATGGGCGTAGGCTATACCCTCCAGCAATTGGTTAGTAATTTTTATCGCATCGATTTGACTCAATTTTCCTTCACGTTGTAATCGCTGTTTCAGTTGTTCACCTTCATGGTATTGATAGACGAGAAAAGGCGTGTCGTTGTGAAAACCGATTTCATAGAGTTGGATAATGTTGGGATGATTTAACTGGCTGACATTTTTCGCTTCCTGATTGAGCTGTTCAGCATCCTGACGGTGCTTATCCAGTGTTTTTATGGCAACGTTGCGACCAAGTTGCGAGTCTTCTGCCAGATAAACAACCCCCTGTGCCCCTTTACCCAGCACTTTTATAGGGACAAATCGACCGATCCGTGCTGGTAATGATGTGTTTTGCGAGTTTTTATTTGCCAAGGCGCCCATATGTTATTCCCATTTATCCTTCAATGTTTAGCGGCAGGATTTCCCGAATCTTGAGATAATCTGAAAATATTTTGCGCGCTTGTAGGAATCAGAAAATTCGCGGAAAATGACGGAAAAAGATATATAAATCATGTCATCTAAACGTTCATCTATCCATGGCCAGTGGTCTTCACGCTGGGCTTTCATACTCGCCGCCACGGGTTCCGCTGTAGGCTTGGGAAATATCTGGCGAT
Organism: uncultured Gammaproteobacteria bacterium; assembly: GCA_938084745.1. Taxonomy (GTDB): domain Bacteria; phylum Pseudomonadota; class Gammaproteobacteria; order Eutrophobiales; family Eutrophobiaceae; genus UBA7359. The sequence continues at coordinate 170,348 of CALKEZ010000006.1, read as the reverse complement.
TTCCCTATTTAGCCGGTGAAAACGGCGGTGGTGCCTTTGTTCTTGTTTATCTCATTTGCGTGGTATTGGTCGGTATTCCCATCATGATGGCAGAGATCATGTTGGGGCGTCGGGGGCGGCAAAGTCCGATTAATACGATGAGTACCCTGGCGGCTGAGGAAGGTCTGAGCGATAAGTGGCATTACCTGGGCTGGATGGGTGTCATCGCCGGATTTATTATCTTGTCATATTACAGTGTGATTGCTGGCTGGACACTGGCCTATATCTTCCGAACCGGCACTGGACTGTTTGTTGATGCCGACGCCGGTTTGTCCAAACAGATGTTTAACGAGTTAATCTCCGATCCGGAAAAATTACTGGCCTGGCATACGATTTTTGTCTGTATGAGTGTCGTGGTTGTGTCTCGCGGTGTTAAAAGTGGCCTCGAAAAGGCCGTTAAATTTTTAATGCCCGCGCTTTTAATTCTACTGTTGATCATGGTTGGCTATGCCATGAGTACCGAGAAATTTGTTGAAGGGATTACTTATTTGTTTGTACCCGATTTTGAACGGCTGGCGGACAAGAATTTTTTCGCTGATATTCTGTTGCCCGCATTGGGACAGGCCTTTTTTAGTCTGAGTATTGGTATGGGCGCAATTATGATCTATGGATCGTACTTGTCGCAAAAATCATCAATCACATTCAATTGCTTCACTATTGCAATCGCCGATACCTCGGTCGCTATTTTGGCGGGTGTGGCGATTTTTCCGATTGTGTTTACCTATGGTCTGGAGCCGGCCGGCGGCCCCGGTTTGATTTTCATTACATTGCCGATTGCGTTTGGCCAAATGCCATTTGGTTCCTTCTTTGGCACCCTGTTTTTTATCCTGTTGATGTTTGCGGGATGGACTTCGTCTATCTCCCTGCTTGAACCCGCAGTAACATGGTTAGTTGAGAACAGGAATATGACACGTGTTAAAGCGACGGCGCTGGCGGGTTTGATTGTCTGGCTACTTGGTCTAGTGACGATCTTGTCATTTAATCATTGGGCCTTCTCTTTCAGTTTTGCTGGTGTGATCAAGGAGAATGGATTTTTCGATATCTTTGATATTTTGACATCGAATATTTTGTTACCTATAGGGGGGTTATTAGTGGCGATATTCGCTGCCTGGTTGATGTCAAGATCGTCAACCGTAGATGAACTTGGCATAGGTGATAATAAGGGTTACAAAGCATGGCGTTTTGCCGTTCGTTATATTGCCCCGTTTGGCGTAATTATCATATTTTTACATGCAATTGGTTTCTTTAAATTATTGGGTCTGGTTGAGTAATTCGGTTTTTTTGTTGTGACTAAAATAAACAAGCAAGCACACGTGGAATACAGTGCCAGTCAAATGTATGCGTTGGTCAATGATATTGCCTCTTATCCGGAGTTTCTTCCCTGGTGTACCGGGACCGCGGTGCATGGCTCTACTAACGGCTCTTTGACCGCATCAGTTTCGATAGCGGTAGGCAAGATTAAACAGACTTTCACAACCGCCAACACGATGCAGGCGAACACTTCAATAATAATGCGGTTGATTGAAGGACCGTTCAAGGAATTGTATGGTCATTGGCAGTTCCATGATGATGTTAATGGCGGGTGTACGGTGACATTAGAAATGCAATTCGAATTTAAAAATAGACTGGTCAAGCATGCTCTCGGCGCCGCTTTTAAAAAAATTACTGATTCTTTAGTCGATGCCTTTGTGAAAAGAGCGCAGGAAGTTTATGGATAAAAATGAGGCGATTACGGTTGAACTGATTTATATTAAACCGGATAGCCAAAACAGTTTAATCCTGAAAATCCCTCAAGGCAGTAATATCAGCCAGGTCATTAAACGTTCCGGATTGTTACAACGTTTTCCCGAAATCGATTTGGCCGTGAATAAAGTCGGTATCTTCAGCAAGATTAAGCCCCTGGATTATGTTTTGAATAACGGCGACCGATTGGAAATCTATCGCCCCTTACTCGTTGACCCGAAAGAAGCACGCCGCCGCCGAGTACAAAAACAGCAATCATAATAGTGACTAACATTCGTTGTTTTTACGGCGATATGTTGTAGTACACTATGTCGTCTTCATCTACCTACTAGAGTTCAAACATTAATGATCAAGAACAAGAAAAAATCTACTGTTAAGGTTCGCCGCTGGAAGAAGGAAGATATTCCTGAACTGGTAAAGTGCCATGCTGAAATTTACAGTGATTACGATGAGGGTGAAGTTTTTGACCTTCGCAAGCTGGAGCACCAATTCAGCCATTTTCCTGAAGGCCAATACCTGGCTGAAAGCAATGGCAAGATTATTGGTTATGGTTGCACGATCATCGTCCAGCTCGATGACAGCTCGGATTATTATACCTATTCGGAAATAACCGGCTCTGGATCATTCACCACGCATAATCCTTCTGGCGATACACTTTATGGTGCAGACATTGGTGTTGTGCCTGAGTATCGCGGACAGGGTGTTGCAGCGAAACTCTATGTTGCCCGTAAAAAAATTCTCAAACGCTATAATCTGCGTCGAATGGTGGCGCATGGGCGGATACCCGGATATCGGGAACATGCAGGGAAGATGACGGCCAAGACTTATGTGCAGAAAGTTATCAATGGAGAATTAAAAGATCCCGCATTAAATGCGCATCTCAGTGCCGGTTTCGAAGTGAAAAAAGTATTGCTTGATCTGGTTGTCGATAAAGAAAGCATGAATTACGCAACCTGGCTGGAAATGCTTAACCCTGACTTTAATGAAGAACGCAGAAAAATATCCAGCACGCGAATAAAAAAACCGATACGTCGAATTCGTGTCTGTGCAGCACAGTATGAAATGAAGCGTTTGAAAAACTGGGATGAGTTTGCTGAGTCAGTTGAATTTTTTGTCGATACTGCCAGTATTTATCATTCACATTTTCTGGTGTTACCTGAATTATTTACGGCACAATTGTTCAGTATATTTGATCATAATCTTAATGATAAAGAAGCGATCCTGGAATTGGCTTCCTTGACACCCAAGTTTATTGAGATGATGACAGCCAAAGCCGTCGAGCATGGCATCTATATCATTGGAGGATCAACGCCGGTGCTACGAGATGGCAAGTTATATAATGTAGCGCATTTTTTTACGCCTTCCGGCAAGGTACACACTCAGGACAAAATTCATATTACGCCTGCTGAAAGGGAATGGTGGGATATAGAGCCTGGCGAAAAGATTCGTGTTTTCGATACACCACATTGTCGTATGGCGATAGTGGTTTGTTACGATATCGAATTTCCCGAGCTTGCGCGATTATTAACATTAGCCGGTGTGGAAGTTTTGTTTGTGCCATTCAGTACTGACGAACGTAAAGCCTATAACCGGGTCAGGTTTTGTGCTCAGGCACGAGCGGTTGAGAATTATATCTATGTGGTTCTGTCCGGTAATGTGGGTAATTTACCTAACGTTAAATCCTATTTAATTAACTATGGGCAATCGGCGATATTAACTCCGAGTGACTTTGCCTTTCCTGAAGGTTGTGCTGAGGGTATTGCGGATCCGAATACTGAAACGGTGGTGATTGCTGATCTTGATATCAGCAATTTACATTTGCAGCGAGAGATAGGCAGTGTGCGCCCATTATATGATCGACGTGATGACCTCTATAGTCTTGTTGGAAACCAGAAGATAGAGATTATAACGACTGAGTAGGTTTTGCTCTTTTAGAAGTGTATTAAGTCGGAAAGATCGCGGGCTTAATCTTCACCCAGTGGATTAAGTTTATCGAATAAGCGACCAAAAAATCCTTTTTCCTGTTTCTTTGAGTTTGGTACTACAACGGCTTCCGCTTCGACGATTTCGTTCGCATTTCGCGTTCCGTCAGCAGGGATAATATCACCGGTGACTCGATTAAGTTTATCATCTTCAAAATGCAAGGTGATATGGCGTTGTTCCCTGATACCACCGCCTACTTGAAAACTGTAGATATATTCCCAACGATTATTATGGAATGGGTCTATCAAGACAGGTGTACCCATGATGTACTTTACCTGGTTTTTATCCATGCCAGGTTTCAGCCTATCCAGCATGTCCTGTTCAATGACATTGCCTTGTTGAATATCAACCTTATAGAGCAAAGGTGTATTATAGCTGCCATCGAAACCACGAGAGCACGCACCAAGAAATACCAGAGAAATACAGAATAAGACTAATTTTTTCATGCAGAAACTTAAAATTGTTAAACTAATTAATAACCAGATATATCGGGCAGGATAACTGTTGCAGTGGAATTCCTCAACGACATTTATTTAGAGTTACAGTATACTTTTCAGCCACTACGGTACTCATGGTGCTAGATAATACACTCTTTTACGCAGGGAGGTTTACTTGGAAGCGATAGATTTAAAAAAAGCCGGACTTAAAGCAACTTTACCTCGAATTCGGATCTTGCAGATACTGGAAGATTCAAATGAACGGCACTTGAGTGCAGAAGACGTTTACAAAACCCTGTTAGGGCAAGGTGAAGAAGTTGGTCTGGCAACAGTGTATCGGGTTTTGACGCAGTTCGAAGCGGCCGGACTGGTCATGCGTCATAATTTTGATTCCGGTCATTCTGTGTTTGAGCTAGACCATGGCGTGCATCACGATCATATGGTGTGTTTGAAAACAGGGAAAGTCATCGAATTCAAGAATGAAGAGATTGAGCGCCTACAAAAAGAAATAGCAAACTCACATGGTTTTGAACTGGTTGAACATAGTCTGGTACTGTATGTGGAACCCAAGAGCTAGGTAAGCAAAACGCTATTAATCTTTAACGACTATCCACTACTATTCACACTTCGTAATTATCAGCTTTCACCCGAGCTACACAGACTCAAGCATTTGGGCTGCATTCGCTCGACTCTCAGTGGTTATTTCCATTCCGGCTAACATTCGTGCAATTTCATCAATGCGTTCTTCATTGCCGAGTTCGACGACCTGTGTAAAAGTCTGATCTTTTTTCGTACTTTTTATCACGCGTAGATGATGATGTCCGCAAGAGGCGACTTGTGCAAGATGGGTCACACAAAATATCTGGCGATGTTCTGCGAGACGGTGCAGTAATTTCCCGACTATCTCGGCAATGCCACCACTGATCCCGGCATCGACTTCATCAAAGACCATAGTGGGAACACCATTATCTTTTGACGCGATGATCTGAATGGCAAGACTAAGGCGGGATAATTCACCGCCGGAAGCAACTTTAGTGATTGGTCTTAGGGGTTGGCCTGGATTGGTAGAGACCATGAATGAAATTTTATCCATGCCAAATTGATGAGGCGTTATGTCTTCTATGGCCTCCACGCTGATATCAAACTTTCCACCCATGCCAAGTTCATGCATCTTTTCGGTTACTGCGAGCGCAATCCTGTTTGCTGATATCTTTCTTTTATCGCTGAGATCACTGGCAAGTTTTATATAGTGATCGCCCAGTTCAGCCTTCTTTTTTTGCAGCAATTCATGTTGTTGCTGGCCACCTTCAAGTTGGTTTAATTGTGCTGTCAATAGGGTTAATTGTTCCGGTAACTTATCCGGTTTAACTTTATGTTTACGTGCCAGTTCATTAATTTTGTCGAGACGATTTTCGATTTCGTTTAGCTGACTTATGTCCGTATCAAACCGATCAATGTAGTCATTCAACTCCGAGCTTGCTTCGTCGGTTTGGATTATGGCACTGTCCAGAAGGTTAGCGACGTTTTCCAGTGAATTGTCAATTTTACAGAGGGCACTAATCGCACGTTGATGCTGTGCGAGTTGACTTGTGAGTGGCGTGTCTGATTCAGACAATTCGGTTAATACTCGCTGACAAGTCGCCATTAAATCCTGTGCATGGGTTTGACGTTTAAAGTCTTCCATCAGGGATTCGTACTCTGATTCAGCAAGATCCAGTTGGGTAAGCTCATCAATTTGATATTTCAGCAGCGTCAATCTTGCTGCAAAATCTTCCCCACCCGTTTCGAAATTCCGTAGTTGGGCGTTAACCTGTTTCCACTCATGGTGTAGTTCAGCAACATCATGCAGTAACGAATCATATTCACCGGCTTGATCCAGTATTTCCCGTTGCGTTTTCGGGCGAGACAGGGATTGATGCGCATGTTGGCCATGAATATCGACCAGATACTCGCCGATTTCTCGTAATGTTTGAATCGGAACCGGGGTGTTATTTAAATAAGCGCGTGATGGCGCGTCTCTATTTAGGGTACGTCGAATGAATAATTCACCATCTGACTCGATTTCCATTTCTGTCAGTCGGCCCATGATGTCGCTATTGTCTTTGACTGAAAATATGGCCGTGATGTCCGTCTTATCGGAACCGCCCCGAATAATCATGCTGTCCGCGCGATCACCCAGCACCAGACCCAATGCATCAAGCAGTATCGATTTTCCAGCTCCCGTTTCACCGGTTAAGACTGTCATACCCGCTTTAAAATCAATGTTCAGGCTATCGATAACAGCCAGATTATTGATGACAAGTTGCCGTAACAAAGCTTTATTTACTCCAGTGTAATTTTTCGCGAAGGATATGGAATTGATCGTGATTTGGTGGGTGCATTAAGCGTATATTCTTGTTTTTCTTTTCTATACGCACGCGGTCGCCAGAGACAAGTTCCATTTTAGTCTCACCATCCAGGGTAAGATGTGCGTGGTCAACTTCTCGGGTACCAATCACAATCTCGATACAGTTATTTCCACCAACAACAATAGGCCGGTTGGTTAATGAATGAGGACAAATCGGGACTAATAGCAAGGCATCAAGCGAAGGGTGGACAATCGGACCTCCTGCGGCAAGGGCATAGGCTGTAGAGCCGGTCGGTGAGGAAACGATGATGCCATCAGAGCGGTGCGTGTGAACAAAAGCCCCATTAATATAGGTGTCCAATTCTACCAAACGCGCAATATTCCATTTTTGAATGATAATGTCGTTGAAGGCGTAACCCTCGAAAATACATTCATCACCACGAAACGCCTGACCTCTTAACAAAAAACGAACATCTTCAACATAGTGGCCTTGTAATATTTCATCCATATTGCTGGCGATATTATCGGCTGGAATATCTGCCAGAAATCCGACATGCCCCAGGTTAATCCCCAACAGCGGTACATCAAAATCACACAGCATATGTGATGCCATCAACATGGTGCCATCACCGCCAATCGCAATCACTAGATCGCAATGTTTTCCTAATTCTCTGGCTTCAAATACATCATAATTATGTTCGCTCAACATATCAGCGCAACAGGTATCCAGTATTATTGTCCGATCACGAGAATTCAGGTACTCAATAAGTTCAGCTAATGTGGTTTGTATGGCTTTGACGCCTGAATTAGTGATGAGACCGATTCGGTTAAACATTATTTTGATTCAATCCTGTTGGTTTTCGGGCAAACATAACATGCTCTTCGTTGGGCACCAATATATCGCATAAATTATTGCGTTTGAGATTTAATTTCAGGGTAGCTTGAAGATACTTTGCACTCTCAACAGGAGAGTGCTAAATTTCACTCTATTATCTCTGGTTATATTGATTTAGGTATGGTTTCTACAACAGATTCTTCGCAATTATCCGAACGTAGCCTTTATCTTTTTAAGGCCCTGGTCGAACACTTCATCGAAGACGGGACTCCAGTGGGTTCACGCACACTTTCTAAAGATTCAAATTTAAATTTGAGTCCTGCTTCAATCCGTAATGTGATGGCGGATTTGGAAGATTTGGGATTATTACATTCTCCCCATACTTCTGCGGGCCGGGTGCCTACTGCCAAGGGTTATCGCCTGTTTGTTGACAGTCTTTTAAGGGTCAACGATCTGAAATCAGACGAAGTCCAGAAAATCGCACGCGAAATGGCACCGGATAATGATTATTCATCGCTGATGCAGCGTACTTCTTCGATGTTATCTAACATTACCCAGTTGGCAGGCGTCGTCATGCTGCCACGGACCACGCAGTCGAAATTACGGCATATTGAATTTGTTTCCTTATCAACTAATCGCGTATTAGTCGTGTTGATTGTGAATGACCGAGAGGTGCAAAACAGAATCATCAATACCGACAAGACGTATACCACTTCGGAACTGCAGCAAATTTCCAATTATCTGAATGATATCTATGCCGGCAAAGATCTGACCGCGGTTCGGGCATCAATACTCGATGAACTGGAAAAGATGAAAGAAGAAGTCAATCAGTCCATGCAGTCGGCGATTGAAATGGCGCAAATGGCTTTCAATAATGACGGTACTCAGAATGAAGGTGATGACTTATTGTTTTCTGGACAAACCAATCTAATGGATGTCGAGGAACTTTGCGATGTCGATAAATTGAAGAAATTGTTTGAAACGTTTAATCAGAAGCGCGATATCCTGCATTTGCTGGAACAAGCGATCAACGCCGATGGAATGCAAATATTCATTGGTGAAGAATCTGGTTATGACGTGCTTGATAATTGCAGTGTTGTCACATCTCCCTATGAAGTTGATGGTGAAATACTGGGTGTTTTGGGCGTAATCGGACCAACGCGTATGCATTATGAGCGCGTTATTCCAATTGTAGATATTACGGCTAAAATGCTTGGTGTTGCCTTGAACTTAAAGAATTAATCCCCACATAAATGAGAGCGTCCACATGGATGCCTGTATTCTATTGTCTAAATAAAGAGGTTAACCATGTCAGGACAGGAAAACGATATCGATCAAGAAGAAACGAATGAAGTAATTGAACAAGTAGCAGAAGCGTCAGAAAATGCAATTGATCAAGAAGAAAACCCCGCTGTAGAAGCAACAGATGTTGAGCATCTGCAGCAGCAATTGGAAAAGGAAAAAGAGAAAGCGCAAGCCAACCTTGATATTGCTCTCAGGGCACAGGCAGAAATGGATAATCTGCGTAAGCGCACCGCCCGCGATATTGAAAATGCACATAAATATGCACTGGAAAGATTTGTGGCTGAATTATTACCCATTATAGATAGTCTCGAGCTGGGTCTGGCCGCAGCAGAAAGTGCGGAAAATATTGATGATCTGAGGGAAGGGATGAACCTGACAGTCAAGATGTTTGGCACCGTAATGGAAAAATTTAATGTGAAGGCGCTGGAACCACAGGGAGAGAAATTCAATCCCGAACAACATGAAGCGGTCTCTATGCAAGAAATAGAGGGTACTGAATCGGGTACAGTCGTGACGGTTATGCAAAAGGGCTATGAGTTAAATGGACGTCTGGTTCGACCAGCAATGGTAGTCGTCGCTAAATAATCAGGAACTGACATTACATCTTGGTATGTAAGTTTTTTGAAGTGGCACTTGAAATATATAGACACTGCCCTCATTTAAATTAACAACATTATTATTAATAAAATTTACTAAAAATCAGTAAGTTAAGTATTTCTGGAGAAAGCGAATGGGAAAGATTATAGGAATTGACCTCGGCACCACCAACTCTTGTGTGGCTGTACTCGAAGGTGGCAAGGCAAAGGTAATAGAAAACAGTGAAGGTACCCGAACGACGCCTTCGATCGTGGCCTATTCGGATAATGAGGAAATTCTGGTTGGCCAATCAGCCAAGCGTCAATCAGTGACCAATCCGGATAATACATTATACGCAGTCAAGCGATTGATTGGACGTCGCTTTGAAGAAGACACGGTACAAAAAGATATCAAATTGGTGCCTTACAAGATTGTTAAGGCAGATAACGGCGATGCCTGGGTTGAAGTCAATGGTAAGAAAATGGCTCCACCCGAAGTTTCCGCACGTGTTTTAATGAAGATGAAGAAAACAGCAGAGGACTATCTTGGCGAAGAAGTAACAGAAGCCGTTATCACAGTTCCTGCTTATTTTAATGATTCACAGCGTCAGGCAACCAAAGATGCAGGTCGCATCGCTGGTCTTGAAGTTAAGCGTATTATTAATGAGCCTACCGCTGCAGCATTAGCCTATGGTATGGATAAGCGTCGTGGCGATGCCAAGATTGCTGTTTATGATTTAGGTGGTGGTACTTTTGACGTATCCATCATTGAAATTGCCGAGATTGATGGTGAACATCAATTCGAAGTGCTTTCTACGAATGGTGACACTTTCCTTGGTGGTGAAGATTTTGATTTCCGCGTTATTGATTTTCTCTGTGAAGAATTCAAGAAAGAGCATGGTGTAGATTTACATAACGATCCGCTGGCATTGCAACGTCTTAAAGAAGCAGCAGAAAAAGCCAAGATTGAATTATCATCCAGTCAGCAAACTGATGTGAATCTGCCTTACATTACGGCAGACGCAAACGGTCCTAAGCACCTTAACTTAAAGATGACGCGTGCCAAGCTGGAATCCTTGGTCGGAGAATTAGTCGATCGTACTATCTCACCTTGCCAAGTTGCGCTTGATGATGCCGGGCTTTCAAAGTCTGATATTACCGATGTCATTCTGGTCGGTGGTCAAACCCGTATGCCTATGGTTCAGGAGAAAGTTCAGTCTTTCTTTGGTAAAGAGCCCCGTAAGGATGTCAATCCGGATGAAGCAGTTGCAGTTGGTGCGGCGATACAGGCTGGTGTACTGGGTGGTGATGTTAAAGACGTCTTGTTGTTAGATGTTACCCCGCTGTCTTTAGGTATAGAGACACTCGGCGGTGTAATGACTAAATTGATCGATAAGAATACGACAATACCAACCAAGGCGAATCAGGTTTTTTCTACTGCCGAAGACAACCAGACAGCAGTAACCGTGCATGTCTTGCAGGGTGAACGAGAGATGGCTGCAGGCAACAAATCATTGGGTCGTTTTGACCTGAGTGATATTCCACCAGCACGTCGTGGTACACCACAGATTGAAGTTAACTTTGATATTGATGCAAACGGTATTCTTAATGTTTCTGCGAAGGACAAGGCTACAGGTAAAGAGCAGTCTATTGTTATTAAGGCATCAAGTGGTCTCAGCGATGAAGAGATCGATAAGATGGTCAAGGATGCCGAGGCCCATGCCGAGGAAGATCGTATTGCCAAGGAGTTGATAGAAGCTCGCAACATGGGTGAAAACATGATTCATGCGACCAAAAAATCAATGGAAGATCTTGGTGACAAAGTCGAAGAGCAGGAAAAGAAAGATATCGAAGCAGCGATTGCTGATCTTGAAGAAGCTCTAAAAGGCGATAATAAGGAAGCGATTACCGAGAAGACTACCAAGCTAACCGAAGCTGCAGGAAAATTGGCTGAGCGAGCCTATGCAGAAACTCAAGGTTCAGCAGAGGCGGGCGAAGCCGGTGATAATCCTGATGCAGGTGCGAGTAAGAGTTCAGCAGATGATGATGCAGTTGATGCTGAATTTGAAGAAGTCGAAGACGATAAAAAATAATCGTATCGAAACGCCGTTGTTAATATCACCGGCGTTGATGTAACCAAACAGCCTGGAGATGAGTTTTCTTCTCCGGGCTTGTTTGCGTTATGGTATTTTGTTGTACATTAAAATTATAAAAATAAGAATTTAAGAAGAGACGAGGCATGGCTGATAAACGAGATTATTACGAAGTATTAGGTGTTTCCCAAAATGCCGACGAGGCAGAATTAAAAAAAGCCTATCGTCGCCTGGCGATGAAGCATCATCCTGATCGTAATGAAGGTGATGACAAGGCCGAGGATAAATTCAAGGAAGCTAAAGAAGCCTATGACGTCTTGTCCGATGGGCGTAAGCGCGCAGCGTATGATCAGTTTGGTCATGCCGGAGTCGATACCAGCGCCGCAGGTGGTGGACAGGGCAGTGCCGGTTTCGGTGATATTTTCGATAGTGTCTTTGGCGATATTTTTGGCGGCGGCGGTGGACGCGGTGGTAATCGTGTCTATCGTGGTGCGGATTTGCGCTACAACCTTGAATTATCTCTTGAGGATGCTGTTTCCGGAACAACTGTCAAAATTCGCGTTCCCAAAATGGTCGTCTGTGAGACATGTAAAGGTTCTGGTGCGAAGAAAGGTAGTTCCCCCGTCAATTGTCCTACCTGTGCCGGCCATGGCCAGGTCAGAATGCAACAAGGATTTTTTTCGGTACAACAGACCTGTCCACAATGTCGTGGCCAGGGCAAGATAATCAGCGATCCCTGTGGTCCCTGTCGCGGTGAAGGCCGTGTACGAGATAGTAAAACTATTTCTGTTAAGGTGCCGGAAGGTGTTGATAATGGCGATCGTATCCGTCTGTCTGGTGAAGGTGAGGCCGGAGAAAATGGTGGCCCGTCAGGAGATTTGTATGTTCATATCAGCGTTAAGGAACATCCTATTTTCGTTCGTGACAGCACCGATCTTTATTGTGATGTGCCTATCAGTTTTACGACAGCAGCATTAGGTGGTGAAATTGAAGTTCCTACTCTGGATGGCAAGGTAAAACTAAAAATTCCTGCCGAGTCACAAAGCGGCAAGTTATTTCGTCTGCGATCGAAAGGTGTACGTTCAGTCCGAAATTCTTCGAAGGGCGATTTGCTTTGCCGTATTGTTATTGAAACACCGGTAAAGCTAACCAGCAAACAAAAAGAACTACTGCAAGCATTTGAGGATTCAATGATTAGCGGTGGCAATAAACACAGTCCACAAGCATCTTCCTGGCTGGATGGTGTGAAGAAATTTTTTGACTCTATGACAAGTTGATCGGCAAATGATGTCGACCTTGTTTCTGAGACAGGGCGAGTAATTCAGGCAGATACTGCAGACATTATTATTCTGGACGGCTAATCAATAGCTAAATCTTTGCGTCACACCAGAGTCAGTTTGACCGGGGCAGGTACAGTATGAAAAATCATATCCTATATTTTGCCGATCCGATGTGTTCATGGTGTTGGGGTTTTGCGCCTGTAATAAAGATACTCAAACAAGAATATGCTCAGCAGTTTCCCCTCTATCTATTTCTCGGTGGTTTGGGTAGAGATACCCGGGATGCACTGGACGTCAAAAGTAAACGATCTATCCGTGAACACTGGGAACACGTGCACACACAGACCCAACAGCCGTTCAATTTTGAGTTCTTTGAGTGGGATGGATTTATCTATAATACCGAATTGGCTTGTCGAGCAGTCGTAACCGCCAGACGAATAAAAACCGAGCAAGCATTGGATTTTCTTATCCATCTTCACCATGCATTTTACACCCGCCTCAAAGATATCACTGATACAAACATCCTGTTCGAGATGGCGGAGGAATTTGGTTTTAATAAAACAGAGTTTAAAACTGAATTTGAGTCCAGCGCAGTGCAACAGGAAACTGAAACGGATTTTGATGCGACCAGAAAGATGGGAGTCACTGGTTACCCGACGTTATATATCGGGAATATGGATCAAGGCTATTCTGTTATTACCGCCGGCTATCATTCGTGGGAAAAAATTGAGGGCAGCATTGCGGAGTGGGTCGAAAGTGCGAGCAACTAATTCTCTAATGTGGCTGGTAAAATGTATAATTACCCGAAATTAAAAATTAATAAAGGTCAGGAATTATGTCAGTAAGAGTGGGTGTGTGCGGTGCAGCAGGAAGAATGGGCAAAACCATCCTGGAAGTCTGCAATGATACTGATGGGGTGGAAGTTACTGCCGCAATTGAATACAGCGAATCTCCGATGCTCGGGCTGGATGTCGGTGAAGTTGCCGGAATTGGAAAGCTTGGTGTTTTAATTTCTGATGATATAGCTAGTGTTGCTGATCAGCTTGATGTGCTGATCGACTTTACCTTTGCGGGATCGGTCTCAGCCAACATAAAAAAATGTCTCACATCAAATTGCAAGATGGTAATAGGTACCACCGGTCTCAGCGAGGAAGACCAGGCACAAATAAAATCGGCTTCTGAAAAGATTGCGATAGTCTTTGCGCCTAATATGAGTATTGGTGTCAATCTGTGTTTGAAGTTGCTGGAAATGGCAGCTCAGGTTATAGGCCATGATGCGGATATTGAAATAATTGAAGCGCATCATCGGCATAAAAAGGATGCGCCATCGGGTACGGCGATACGTATGGGGGAAGTTGTTGCTAATACGTTGGGACGGAATCTAAAAGAATGTGCTGTTTATGGTCGCGAGGGCATTACCGGTGAAAGAGACAAAAACACCATAGGTTTCGAGACGATTAGAGCCGGGGATATTGTAGGTGACCATACGGTTATGTTTGCTACGGAAGGGGAACGAGTTGAAATCACCCATAAGGCCTCGTCACGAAAGACATTTGCCAATGGTGCAGTGAGGGCGGCAAAATGGTTGGCTGAAAAAGATAAGGGTTTGTTTGATATGCAGGATGTGTTGGGACTGAGATAATAATACACCAGATAGGCACTAATATTTATTGTGATAGACAACAGGCAAATTCAATGACTCTTTGATCGGTCTGTTATTTCATTCATGGCCTCCTACCTTGGTGCTGTGTTGGCTTATGCTTTCATTATGTTCGCAATCTCCATTTAGGTACACAGAGTTTTTGCAGAATATAATAGAGTGGAAGCGGAAAATGATGATCTTAAAAAAATCCTCGCACAGAATGGTATAAAAATAAAACAGAAAGAAGATTAATAACTCTCCTCCAGTGTTGAACTGGTTGATGTATAGGGGACCACCAGTGAGACTTCTCCCTTTTTATGCTTATTCTGAACTCCACGCCAATACTCAGCAGTCAATAAATCCTGGTGATGTTTCATAAATTCAGCTTTAAGGTTCTCATTCATGGATAAAAACCGGATAAATTCTTCAGGAAATATATCGTTCTTGCCAACGTAGTACCAGGTATCAGCTAGCATTTCATCGCCATAATCATTCGCCTCGGGTATTTCCCGAAAATTACAATCGGTTACTAATGAGACTTCATCATAATCATAAAAGATGACACGCTTGTGTAATGTGACGCCGAAATTCTTCAGTAACAGATCACCGGTAAAGATGTTTGTTTCTGCGAGATCTTTAATCGCCTGACCATAATCGATAACTGCTGCAATAGCCTCTTCTTCAGGCACCTCGTTGATATATAAATTTAATGGGCGAACACGTCTTTCTGTATAAACACGTTTTAGTATAAGGTTACTGCCTTCCTTGCGAACGGTTTCCGAAGCGCCCTCTAGCAGTTCATTTAGAAGTTCTTTTGAAAAGCGATTCGCGGGGAATTCCAGGTTAAGGAATTCCTGCGTATCAATCAGCCTGCCAGCTCTATCGTGCTTTGATACAAGTTTGTATTTATCAATAACCTCTTCGCGAGAAACTGTTTTAGGGTAGCCAAACTTATCCCGGATAATCTTGAAGACCAGGTTGTATGACGGCAAGGTAAATACGATCATTACCAGTCCAGTGTCACCCTCGGCATGCATGAACTTGTCTTTCGTATTGATCAGGTGCTTGGCAAAGGTTCTGTGGCGTTCAGTTTTTCCCTGTCTTAAGCGACCGAGTACTGTGTATAACTCATCAATTGGCTTTCTGGGAAGTATTGACTTGAGAAAATGTACTGCGCCGATGACCGAATTAGGATCAGCAAAGTAATATGAACGTGTGTAGCCGAAGATTAAACTGATTTCATTTTCGTTGAGAAAAACGGCATCAACCATAATGCCGTTATCTTCATTTTTAAAAGCGATGACAATCGGTGTTTCGCCCTTACTCAATATTAGTTTACCAACTAAATAAGCACGCGCTGCCTGGTAAAAAAATGAGTCAATAAATTCAAACCGGATATATTCAATGTCATTCTTAAATTTGGCTTTTGTGTGCGCTTCGACCAATGTTGCGATGCGGTCCGCATTAGCGCCGAGATCATCATAGGGAATGCGAAATGAAAAATCTTCGAGGATAGTCTCAAAAATACGTTCCAGGGAAACCCAGTAGGGATAGCGTCGAATATTGAGCGACATTATAAGGTGCAGATCATCCGATGGACTGGTTGATATGAACTCTATACTTTGATCAACGCCTTCCGTACCAAAAATACGGCGTGTAGTTGAATTAAAAAATGTCTTTATAAAATCATTATCAGGAACCTGATTTAGGCGTTCGCCAAAGTAACTTCTTATTTCGTGCCAGAGTGCTTTATCATCGACACGCTCGCCCAGTATTTTACGCAGGGCGAGCACAATACGACGAACTGACTTTTCATACAGATCGACACGGTCAACAATATCCTGTTGATGTCCTTTCCAATCGCGCTGTTCAAAACGTGTCCGGGCACGTTTTGTCATCCGGTGGAAGTTACTGTTGTAACGTATAAACCCGTCGTAGATAATCTGCGAGCATTCAGCAATCAGATCTCTATCTGACATGATCTTAACTATGTTCTACACATCACAGGTTTGAGATTAATGCGTCGGCAAATTCACTACATTTTACCTCGGTTGCACCATCCATCTGACGCGCAAAGTCATAAGTAACCGTTTTGTTAGCAATGGTTTTATCCATTGATGTAATAACGCGATCGGCAGCTTCAGTCCATCCCAGATATCGGAGCATCATTTCACCTGACAGTAATAATGAACCCGGATTCACCTTATCCAGATCGGCATATTTAGGTGCGGTGCCATGCGTTGCTTCAAATATAGCGTGGCCTGAATCGTAGTTAATGTTTCCGCCTGGCGCGATACCGATACCGCCGACCTGAGCAGCCAAAGCATCAGACAGGTAGTCACCATTGAGATTCATTGTTGCAATGACTTCAAAGTCTTCCGGTCGTGTCAGTACCTGTTGCAATGTAATATCTGCAATCGCATCTTTAATCAGAACCTTTCCATCTTTTTCAGCCTGAGCCATTTCATCCTGCGCGGCTTGCATACCTTTTTCTGCTTTTGTACGTTCCCAGATATCCCAGCTGTAGGTTTCCTTATTAAATTCTTTTTCAGCCAGTTCATAACCCCAGTTACGAAATGCGCCTTCGGTGAACTTCATGATGTTGCCTTTATGCACAAAGGTAACGCTCTTACGATCGTTATCTATAGCATATTTAATGGCTGCACGAACGAGACGAGACGTTCCTTCCTGAGATATCGGTTTGATGCCAATTCCTGAAGTGGCCGGAAAACGAATCTTTCTATAATAAGTCGGAAAATGTTCTTTAAATAGCTCAAGGAATTTATTATTTTCATCGCTACCTTGTTCAAATTCAATGCCGGCATAGATGTCTTCTGTATTTTCGCGGAATATTACCATGTCGATTAATTCAGGATGCTTAACCGGTGAAGGAACACCTCTATACCAACGGACAGGACGAAGACAAACATATAAATCCAGAATTTGGCGTAATGCAACGTTGAGTGAACTAATACCACCGCCAATAGGTGTCGTTAAAGGACCTTTAATCGCAACGAGGAATTCACGGCAGGTTTCAATAGTTTCGTCTGGTAGCCAGCTTCCGGTTAAACGATTCGCTTTTTCACCGGCATAAACCTCAAGCCATTTTATTTCTTTTTTACCGCCATAGGTTTTTTTGACAGCAGCATCCAGGACACGTTGAGCAGCTTTCCAAACATCGGGGCCTATGCCATCTCCTTCGATAAACGGAATGACCGGTGTATCCGGCACGTTTAGTATGCCATTTTTAATTGATATTTTTTTGCCACCAGCTGGGGCTTTTTTTGATGCGACCAAAAGATGCTCTCCCTATATGTATATTATTATTTGATGATTTGTATTTTCTCATCCATTTTAACCGTAATATCAATCAGTAGAAAGTCACTTTAAGTAATTGACATAGAGAGCAAAATTCTCTATTTTCTCTGTATGCGCCGATTTGAAATCAGCTTGCGGGCGCAATAAAAATACCGCTAAAGAGACAACCTGCTTTAGCTGAAGCTGAATGTGGGTTACCTCCATGGATGGAGTGTATGTCGCGAGAGGACAGGAGTCCGAAGCGACTTTTCTTAATTCTTCCCGCATTCACCCAGCAACACATGTTCAGGCTGACTCTTATAAAGGTTTTGATTTAATTATGAGGATGCCATTATGACTAATACGACAAAAAAAACATTTGGGCCAAACACGCTCGCCGTCCGCGCAGGCCAGGTCCGTAGTCAGGAAGGCGAACATAGCGAATTAATCTTCCCAACTTCAAGTTATGTCTTTGCCAGTGCAGCCGAGGCTGCAGCTCGTTTTTCGGGAGATAGCCCAGGCAATATTTATTCACGTTTTACTAATCCCACAGTTAGAACATTTGAACAGCGATTGGCTGCATTGGAACAGGGAGAGCGTTGTATAGGGACCTCTTCAGGGATGAGCGCCATATTGTGTACATTGCTGGGGTTGTTAAAGGCGGGAGATCACATTGTTTCTTCACGTAGTATTTTCGGTTCAACCGTTAATTTACTGTCAAACATACTACCCCGATACGGTATCACGACCACATTTGTTGACTCGACTGACTATCAGGACTGGGAACGTGCGATAACTAGCGATACCAAATTATTTTTTCTGGAAACGCCGTCAAATCCATTAACTGAAATCGTTGATATTCAAAAAGTGGCTGATATAGCGCATAACAGCAACTTACTGTTAATTGTTGACAATTGTTTTTGTACCCCGAGTCTACAACTCCCCTTAAAGCTTGGTGCTGATATTGTGATTCATTCCGCGACAAAGTACCTGGATGGACAAGGGCGTTGCGTGGGCGGTGCTATTGTTGGTAGTGACTCTTTACTTGGTGAAGATATTTACACCTTTTTGCGTACGGGCGGAGCCAGTATGAGTCCGTTTAATGCCTGGATTTTTCTAAAAGGGTTAGAAACCCTGAGCATTCGTATGCAGGCACATTGCCAAAATGCACAACAGATTGCGGAATGGTTGAATAGTCAAAAATTTGTCGAAACGGTTTATTACCCGGGATTAAAGTCTCATCCGCAGCATGAACTTGCAACCCAACAGCAATCTGGATTCGGTGGAATTGTCAGTTTTGAAGTGAAAGGTGGAAAAGAACAAGCCTGGAAATTTATTGATTCGATTAAATTGTTCTCCATTACCGCTAATTTGGGTGATACCAAGAGCACAATTACTCATCCCGGTAGTACGACGCACCACAAACTGAGTGATGAACAGCGTTTAGAGGTAGGTATAAACCCGGGATTGATACGTCTTTCGGTCGGTCTTGAGGATGTGTCAGATTTAATTAATGATCTTGAGCAGGCCTCCTGATGACGTAGTTATGCAGGCAAGATAATTGACGAATATATAGAATATCGTCTGAAGATTGATCTCCCCGCTATTTTTTAGTTAGACTACTCTGCTTGATATCAATCATCGTGATTCGGCGATTTATGGTAATGACCGAATCGCGCTAAAAAAATATAATAATAATTAAGAATTGATACATGCGCTCTCTGCTGAAGAGATGTCTTAGCGAAAGCCCCTGAAACAACAGAACGTTTTAAATAGAAAAGCGCACTCGCTTTTTTATTAGCAAAGATATTTTTTCACAACATTGGAGGGTATTAATCATGCCTGGACGTAATTTTTTATTTATCCCTGGCCCAACTACTGTGCCACGTCGCATTCAGAACGCGATGAACATCGAGCAGGAAGACATGCGCGCCATGGACTTGCCTGCATTCACTAAACCACTTTACGAAGACATGAAAAAAGTCTTCAAGACCAAGACGGGCCGCGTGTTTATTTTTCCTGCTTCAGGAACCGGTGGTTGGGAATCGGCTGTCGCTAACACCCTGAACGCGGGTGATAAGGTCTTAATGTCAGGCTTTGGTCATTTCTCAAATCTTTGGGTAGACTTATGCCAACGCTGGGGTCTGGATGTTCACGCATTGGAAGAAGACTGGGGTGATGGTGTACCTGTCGAAAAGTATGCTGAAATTCTGGCTGCAGATAAGAAACATGAAATAAAAGCTGTTTTTGCCACACAAAACGAAACAGCAACCGGTGTCGCTTCTGACATTGCCGGCGTACGCAAGGCTCTCGATGCCTGTAATCATCCTGCTTTATTATTTGTTGATGGTGTTAGTTCTGTCGGTTCTATCGATTTTCGCATGGATGAATGGGGCGTAGACATCTGTGTTTCCGGTTCACAAAAAGGCTTCATGCTGCCTACCGGACTGGGTATCGTTTGCGCCAGTGAAAAAGCACTCGCTTGTCGTGAAGGTTCAACCTTACCAAAAACATTTTTTGACTGGAATGATCAAATTAAAACCAATGATCTTGGTTTTTTCCCTTACACCCCGCCTATGAATTTACTCCGTGGTCTACGTGAGTCACTGAATATGCTATTCGAAGAAGGCCTGGACAATGTCTTTGCCCGTCATCATCGGATGGCTAATGCCGTTCGCGCTGCAGTAAGTGCCTGGGGTATGAGACCGATCGCCAACGAAGAAAAATGGTATTCCGATACAGTTACTGCCGTTAAAGTCCCTGAAGGCTTTGATGGCAATGAAGTCGTCCGTCACGCATATAACTACTACAATCTCGCTCTTTCAATCAGTCTTGCCAAGATTGCCGGTCAGGCATTTCGTATTGGCCACCTTGGTGATATGAACGAGTTGATGGTTCTGACTCCAATCAATGGTGCTGAAATGTCCATGAAAGATCTGGGTTACCCGATTGAATTAGGTAGTGGTGTGGCTGCTGCGCAGGAATACCTGCGTTCTACGGCTAAACCAAGAATTCAGCAATAACCAAGCTCTAATGGCGTGCCTTAATGCGCGCCTTTACCGTAATGCAATCCCGGCACTGCTAAGGTGCCGGGACATTCTGTTATTTAACGATAGTGTTTATTAAGCTTTTGCTAATGAATTGCTTTGATTGTTAGCAAAAACGGAGGGTAAAAAACTTATGAGTTTTACACAATATGAACAGGCGCGCCCGCGTCTACAACGTAGTGAACTGGCCGTTCCCGGCTCAAATCCAGGCATGTTTGAAAAAGCTGCCAAAAGTGATGCAGATTATGTTTTTCTCGATTGTGAAGATGCCGTTGTCCCTGATGACAAGGCCCAGGCACGCAAAAATATAATTGAAGGTTTAAACGATATTGATTGGGGCAACAAGACCATGTCTGTCCGTATCAACGGTCTGGATACACATTACATGTATCGCGATGTGGTTGATATTCTGGAACAGGCCGGCAACAAGCTCGATACCATTCTCATTCCAAAAGTAGGTACCGCTGAAGATGTCTATGCCGTTGATATGCTGGTAACCCAGATTGAAACAGCGATGGGGCTGAAGAAAAAAATTGGTCTGGAATGTTTAATCGAAACTGCTCTGGGCGGCGCTAATGTTTTTACCATTGCCCAAGCCAGCAAGCGTCTGGAAGCATTCCATTTTGGCGTTGCTGATTATGCTGCCAGCTTGCGTTCACGTACCACGGTTATAGGTGGACTGAATCCTGACTACACCTGTAAAGGTGTTGAAATCGATCAATGGCATGCTGCACAAGTCCAAATGTTGACCGCGTGTCGTGCATACGGCCTGCGTGCAATTGATGGTCCGTTTGGTGACTTTAGTGATGCAGAAGCCTTTAAAGAAGCCGCGCGTCGTGTTGCTGCCTTAGGTTATGAAGGTAAGTGGGCTATTCATCCTTCTCAAATTGCATTGGCGAATGAAGTCATGTCTCCACCTGATGCCGAAGTAACACGCGCACGTCGTGTACTGGAAGCATTGGAAGAAGCGGCCAAGGCCGGCAAAGGTGCAGCCCAACTCGATGGCAAGATGATTGATATCGCTTCCGAGCGTATGGCGCGCAATGTGATCGCGCAAGCAGATCAAATCGCAGCAAAGTAAAAACAAAAGAATTTAATCTAAAACTATCAGGAGGTTGAACTCATGGATATTCATGAATATCAGTCTAAAGAAATACTTGCAGAATATGGTATCCCCATTGCTGCCGGTGGACTCGCATATAGCCCTGAACAAGCGGCGTATCGTGCGATAGAAATTGGTGGTGAAGTCTGGGTTGTTAAAGCACAAATACATTCCGGTGCCCGTGGTAAAGCGGGTGGTATAAAAGTATGTAAATCAGAAGCAGAAGTATCCAAAGCTGCTGAAGAGTTACTCGGAGCAAAGCTGATCACGCATCAAACCGGTCCACAAGGCAAGATTTGTCATCGGCTTTATATTGAAGCTGGTTGCAACATTGAGCGCGAAATCTATCTCGCCTTTGTACTGGATCGTGCGAAAGAAAGCGTCACGGTGGTTGCCTCAGCTGAGGGCGGTATGGAGATAGAAGAACTCGCCGTTAGCAAACCTGAATCAATTATTAAAGTTGCCGTTGAACCGGCAGTGGGTATGCAGCCGTTTCAGGCACGTGAAATTGCGTTCGCATTAGGTCTGGATAAGACCCAGGTGAATCAGGCAGTAACAACGATACTGGGTTGTTATCGGGCGATGCGTGATCTGGATGCGACCATGGTTGAAATCAATCCTTTAGTCGTTACCAAAGAAGGCAATATCCTGGCGGTCGATGCAAAGATGGGTTTTGATGACAATGCCTTATTTCGTCATCACAATATTGCAGAGTTACGTGACAAATCACAGGAAGACGCTCGTGAAATGCGTGCTGCGGATCGTGGTCTGAGTTATGTCGGCCTGGACGGTAACATTGGTTGTATTATCAATGGTGCGGGTCTGGCAATGGCGACGATGGATATGATCATGCACGCTGGTGGTGAACCTGCAAACTTTCTCGATATAGGTGGTGGTGCGTCCCCCGAACGTACGACCAAGGCATTCAACCTGGTACTTTCTGACGAAAAGGTCGAGTGTATCCTGGTGAATATCTTCGCGGGTATAAACCGTTGTGACTGGATTGCAGAAGGTGTTGTTCAAGCCGTGCAAAAAATCGATTTAAAGGTTCCCCTTGTTGTTAGGTTATCAGGCACAAATGTCGAAGAGGGTCGCAAGATTCTGATCGATAGTGGTCTGCCAATTATCATGGCAGAGACACTAAAAGAGGCTGCAGATAAAGCTGTAGCTGCCTGGAAAGAAGCGACTGGTAAATGAGGAGGATAAGAACATGGCAATTCATTTAGATGAAAATACAAAAGTTTTAGTTCAAGGTTTTACCGGTCAGATTGGTTCTTTTCACGCAGAAGACATGATCAAATACGGTACCAATATCGTTGGCGGTGTTACACCGGGTAAAGGCGGCACCAAACATCTGGATAAACCCGTCTTTAACACGATGAAAGATGCTGTTGCAGCGACCGGCGCAGACGCGAGCATTATCTTCGTGCCACCACCATTCGCAGCAGACAGTATTATGGAAGCTGCCGATGCCGGTATTCGATACTGTGTTGCGATTACTGATGGTATCCCTTCACAAGACATGATCCGTGTTAAACGTTATATGCGCCGTTATAGAGCGGAAGCAAAGATGCTGTTAACCGGTCCCAACTGTGCCGGCTCCATCAGTCCGGGAAAATGTATGATGGGTATCATGCCGGGTCATATCTATATTCCGGGCAATGTCGGTATCGTAGGACGTTCCGGTACTCTGGGTTATGAGGCAGCCTCACAAATGAAAGAACTGGGTATTGGTGTTTCATCCAGTATCGGTATCGGTGGTGATCCCATCAATGGTAGTTCTTTCCGGGATCATCTCGAAGCATTTGAAAACGATCCTGAAACCAAGGCGGTTGTCATTATTGGTGAGATTGGTGGACCACAGGAGGTTGATGCAGCCATGTGGGCCAGAGACAATATGTCAAAACCGGTCATTGGTTATGTCGCGGGTTTAACCGCACCGAAAGGTCGTCGCATGGGTCATGCTGGCGCGATTATTTCTGCCGTTGGCGAAAGCGCGGCAGAAAAAGTAGAGATACTGCAGGAATGTGGTGTAACTGTTGTTCCTAATCCTTCATCGTTTGGTTCTGTTATACAAGAAGTGTTAGCTAAGCTTGGTTAATGATTGTGGCAAGTGAAGGGTGAACTATCACCCTTCACACTGCACTTGTAACAGAAAATTTTAATTAAAGATTTAGGAGTAGTCCTGTGAGCAAACCAAAAGTTATTCTTACTCGTAAATGGCCGGCGGAAGCAGAGGCCAAGGCAAAGGAACTGTTTGATGTTGTCTTGAATGAAGACGATCACAAGATGTCTGTGGAAGAACTGAAACAGGCAATGCAAACAGCCGACGCGATTTGCCCAACAGTATCTGATTTCCAGATTAATGACGACATCTTCAGCGCAGAAAATCGTAAGTGCAAGATCGTCTCTAACTTTGGTGTCGGTTTTAATAATATCGATACCGAAGCTGCAAAAAAAGCCGGTGTTGTAGTCACCAATACGCCTGAAGTTCTAACCGACTGTACAGCGGATATTGCGATGGGTTTATTGTTATGCGTTGCGCGTCGCATAGGTGAAGGCGAGCGCCTGGTTCGCAATAAAGAGTGGGATGGCTGGTGTCCAACACATATGTTGGCAACTAAAGTCACCGGTAAGAAACTCGGTTTTATTGGTTTCGGTCGGATCGCACAGGCCGTCGCCCAAAAAGCACATTTTGGGTTTGGTATGGAGATCAGCTTCTTTGATCCTTATCCACCTTCGACAGAAGTCATTCAAAAATACAGCGCCAAACAGATGGACAGTGTTGAAGCCGTATTGAAAGACTCAGACTTTGTTACCTTACATTGTCCGGGCGGTGGTTCTAATACTAATCTCCTGAATAAAGAACGTTTGGGTATGATGAAAAAATCAGCTTTCCTGATTAATACTGCCCGAGGTGATGTTGTCGATGAACCGGCATTGGTTCAGGCATTAAAAGACGGTGTGATTGCAGGCGCGGGGCTCGATGTATTTGCAAAAGAACCCACGGTAACAGAAGACTTGCTTACTATGGAAAATGTAGTTCTATTACCGCATCTGGGCAGTGCAACTACAGAAACCCGTGTTGCTATGGGGTTACGGGCATTATCGAATGTGAAAGCATTCTTTGATGGTAATGAACCCGGTGACCGTGTTGCTTAAACTCATAAGTGGGTAAATATTGATATGACGCCAGCACAAGCTAAATTGAATAAAAAAGCTATAGACGAAGCTTCAGCCGAATACGCTAAAGAAGTGGTTGGTCTATTAACCGATCAACTTATTCAGGTTATTGAACATCGACATAAAGAAATATTGCCTTATGTGCGCGGTGAACAGGCGATACCTCCGAGCGAAAACAAATTGCTGTTGGGTATACTGCAGGCATGGGGCATCTGGTTTCAGTTACTGAATGTAGCGGAAGAAAATACCGGCATGCGTCGTCGCCGTATGGCTGAAAAGGAATATGGTCTGGAAAATATGCCAGGCACCTTTGCCAATGTATTCAAACAGGCAAAGGACGCGGGAATTAATTCAGAAGAGATTCAACGTTTAATGGATGTGGCGCACATCCGTCCTACGTTGACCGCACATCCGACCGAAGCGAAACGTGTAACCGTGCTTGAGATACATCGTCGCATCTATGTGTTGTTATATCGTCTGGAAGGCTCGCGTTGGACAGCACGCGAACGTGAAAAGTTTATTGATGCCTTGCGTAACGAGATCGATCTACTTTGGTTAACCGGTGAGTTACGTCTGGAGAAACCTTCCGTTGCACAAGAAGTGGCATGGGGTTTACATTTCTTCGAACAATCCTTATACGAACGAATTCCGGAAACACATGAAAAATTAAAATGGGCCTTACGACAAAGTTATCCCGATAGTGATTTTTCGATTAAACCATTCTTTCAGTTTGGATCCTGGATAGGTGGTGATCGCGATGGTAATCCGTTTGTCACGAATGACGTTACAAAAGATACTTTGCTTAAAAATCGACAAATGGTGTTGCTACACTACATCAAGCGCATGGAAGATCTCGTTCATAAGCTCAGTGTGTCCAAGGAAAATATTACCTTGTCAGATACCTTTGTAAAAAATCTGGAAACGGTACTTCAAGGGATCGATGAACTCGAACATGTCTCAACAAGAAATCCGGGAGAAGTGTTCCGTCAGTTTCTCACCTGTATGCTATTCAAATTACGTGGCACAGTCGAAAATGATAAAGAAGGTCATTACAGCGCGATTCGTTATATTGATGCCGATGAGTTTATTAAACATCTCAAACAACTCATGTTTGGTTTAAGAGAAGCGGATTGTAAACAACTTGCACGCACCTATATCTTGCCATTGCTGCAGGAAGCAGAGGCGTTCCGTTTTCGTACCGTGCGGCTTGATCTGCGCGAGAACTCAACAACAATAAATAACTCGCTTGTTTCTATCTATAGAGCAATTCATGGGCATGATACAAATCCTGATCCACGTAGCGATGAGTGGAAAGCCTGGTTATTACAGGAACTGGATAAACCGCTGGCAAAGTTACCCACATTTTCAAATCTGGATAAGTCTTCAGCATCGACACTGGGTTTATTTCAGATGTCTGCCAAGATGATGGATCAACTGGATCGTGAAGCATTTGGACATTTTATTTTATCCATGACGCAATCTGTTAGCGATCTCCTTGGCGTTTATCTGCTGGCGAAATATTCAGGTCTGTTTAAAGTTGAAGATGATGAGGCCTACAGTCGCTTACCGATTGTGCCGTTGTTTGAAACGATTGATGATTTGCAACGTGCGCCGGAAATGATGGAAGAGTTATTACGTATTCCAATCATCAAGCAATCGATTAAACATCAAACCGGCGTACAAGAAGTCATGATAGGTTATTCCGATTCGAATAAAGACGGCGGCTACTTCACAGCTAATTGGGAATTAACCAAGGCGCAAGCCAGTCTCACCAAGACAGGTCGGGAAGCAGGCATTCCTCTTTCCTTCTTTCATGGTAGAGGCGGTTCTGTCAGTCGCGGTGGCGCACCTACCGGTCATGCTATTGCAGCACAACCTGCAGGCTCGATTCATGGGCAAATGCGCATCACCGAGCAAGGTGAGGTCGTGTCATCCAAGTATGCCAACGAAGGTACAGCGCAATATCAGATGGAACTTCTGGCCGCAAGTGTGTTTGAACATACCTTGAAATCATTGGATGAAGACGCTCTAAAACCGAATACCGATTTTGACGAGGCCATGGAGCACTTGTCCGAACTTGCGTTCAAGAAGTATAGAGAACTTGCCGAAACCGAGGATCTGGTTGATTACTACAGTGCAGCGAGTCCGGTTGAAGAACTCGCAAAGATGAACATCGGTTCGCGGCCGGCCAGACGTTTTGGCGCCAAATCCTTGAGTGACCTCAGGGCGATACCTTGGGTATTTGCCTGGACACAAAATCGACATCTGGTTCCCGGTTGGTATGGTGTAGGTACAGCCTTGAAACAATTCATTGATGAACACGGCGAAAAAGGGGAACAGTTAATCATTAAGATGTTCAATGAGACGCGCATTTTTCGCTTGATTATCGACGAAGCAGAAAAAACCTTATCGCTGGTTGACCTGGATGTCTCCAAATCGTATTCCATGCTGGTTGAAGATGAAAAACTGCGCGATACAGTATTCAATATGGTGGTTGAAGAATATAACTTGTCTGTAGAAATGGTTTTGAGGATCACCGGTGAAGAGCAACTCTGCGAACGTTTTAAACGTTTTAGTCGAAAACTCAGTCGTCGTTCGCCGGTACTCTATCAAGCGGGCATGGAACAAGTACAGTTGGTTAAGGAATTCCGAAATAGAAGCGAAGACGACGATCCATTGAGTCATTTAATACCCTTGCTGTTGTCTATTAATTGTATTAGTGCGGGATTAGGTTGGACCGGGTAAAGAAAGTTCTACTGGCTTAATGCATCGTTGGCCCACTTCATGCGTGTTTCCTGAAGCAGTGCAACTAGCACTTGAAGGAAAAATGTTCTCTTATATATGAAGTTAAGAGTATCTGACTACGAACTAGGGGGTCTGAGCTTCGAATCCTTGCGGACTCCCATTTTAAAGAATTTTTAATGGTTATCTTCTCTATAGTTGTCCCATAGATTGTTTTCGTATCATTTATTTTTTGAATAAAAAATCATGAAAGTTTGAGATAATAATCACATATTTTTTTCTAAATTCGAATTAGACTAATAAATCAAAAATTAAGAGGTGCCAACATGAAATTTTTCCTGCCTACTATTTTTTTGTTCATGTTATCGAATTCACTCTATGCTGATGATAGTGGTTCCGTTGTTGGTGAAGTTGTAGATGAAGTTGTTAATGCTACAGAAGATGCAATAGAAAAACAGGTTGATAAGGAAATCGAAAAACGTACTGGTTATTCTCGTTCGAATGAGGAAGACGACGATAACGATAATAAAAAGCACAAAGGCAAAAAGGATAAGGATAAAAAATCTAAAAAAGATAAAAAACCAGAAAGAAACAACGATGCTAATAAGCATGGTAAAGAAACTTCTGCCCAAGCAAAAGAAGATGGTCGAGAATTTGGTCAATCTCAATCAGAATCTGCACGAGGAGATAGGGGTGATGATTTAGATGGCTCCGATGCTAAAGATAAACAAAAAGGTTGGTGGGAATTTTGGAAGTAAATTATCAGGGTAACATCAAAAACTTATAATAAGAGTATGTTCACTGTTCCCGAAGGTATGAGCCTATAATAGTTTATTACCTACTCTTATGAAGGCGTCCTAATGCGGCACTACCGATCACATCCTTGTATTCTTCCCTGCGGTTTTGAAACGTGATTATCTAGTTATTGATGCAGGTTCAAGTTAGTAGTTGTTTTAAGGTTTTCTGCTAAAGGTGTCATATCTCGTTTATCGTTCTATCATGAAAGCCATATAAATTAATGACCAAAAAAAATGAAAAGAAATATTATTGCCATTGGTGGTGGAAAGATAAGTGTTCCTGCACATCGTCAGCCACAAACCTCACTGATTGATAAAAGTATTGTTCAGCAGGTAAAACAAAAATCACCTAAGGTATTATTCATTCCTACTGCGAGTGAAGACAATGTGGATTATTGTGATGCATTCCGCAAGCAGTATGAAAAACACTTAGGCTGTTCTGTAGAGGCGTTGTTGCTGTATCGAAATCGACCTTCTAACAGAAAAATTCAAGCACTTATTTCAGAAAGCGATATCATCTATGTCGGTGGTGGTAATACGCTGCGTATGATTAAGTTATGGCGTCAGTTAGGTATTGATAACTATTTAGATAAAGCCAGAAAACGGGGTGCTGTATTATGCGGTTTGAGTGCGGGTGCGATTTGTTGGTTTCGACAAGGCAATAGCGATTCCCGTAAGTTCAAAGATGAAAGTAATAAGACCCTAATAAAAGTCACTGGCTTAAATTATGCTGATTTGTTGATATGTCCGCATTATGATGTTGAAAAACATCGCCAACCTGCCTTAAAAGCGATGATGATAACAACGCAAGGTGTCGCTGTTGCGTTGGAAAATTGTGCCGCTATACATATTAAAGATGATAAATATCGTATTCTTGCATCAAAGAAAAACAAGAAAGCGTATCTCGTTTATTGGAAACATGGAGAATACGTGAAGCAAGCCTTAAAACCATCTGACAATTTTAAATCGTTAATTGAATTATCAAAAAGACATTAGTTTTGGGTTAAATAATCAGGCGTCGGATGGCTTTTAGATTGTGTATAGCGTTATTTTATTGAATTAGTGATAGATAAAAAAAAGGCCAGCTATCGCCGGCCATAAGTTTTAGTTTCTTAAGGGGAAGTATAGAAACTATTTAGGGGAAGAGGTTATGAACTTGGTGGTAATATTACCGTATCAATGACGTGTATTACGCCATTGCTTGCGTTTACATCAGGCATTACAACTGTACTATCGCCATTTAATTTTACTGCTTTATCAACAATTGAGATTTTGACATCAGCACCATTTACCGTGGTTGCAGTACTTAGCTTAATAACATCCTGTGCCATTACTTTTCCTGAAACAACATGGTAAGTCAGTACGGCTTTAAGTTGTTCAATGTTTTCGGGCCTTAGCAAGGACTCAACTGTACCTTCCGGTAATTTTGCGAATGCTTCATCGGTTGGCGCAAAGACGGTAAACGGCCCTTCACCTTTGAGTACAAACACAAGACCGGCTGCTTTCAGAGCTGCAGCAAGTGTATTGAAGTTGCCATTTGCAACAGCAACATCAACAATGTCATCATCAGCTTTTTCACTATGAGTATCTTGTGCGGCACTTGCCAGGGTACTCAATAAAATTATTGATGCCATTAAAGTAAAGGTAATGGCGTTCATGTACTTCGAATTATTTATAGCCTTCTCAATCGACATAGTTAATTTCCTTGTTTTTTAATCTGGGAGCAATCTATGAACTGAGTTGTGAAAAATTTGTGAAGAAAATGAAAACATTAAACAAACATCTACTAACAGGTGTTATTTGTCGAGGGAACAGGCTTGTTAATTGTGATAACTAGAGTAATTTATCTATTAAAAATAGAGGGTTAGCTAAAAATCGTATTCTGATGGGACATAAAAACAATATTTTGAAGATGATCAGGTCAAGTTTGATTTCTAAAATTAAAGGAGACGCTTCTCTTTAAACTGAATCTTTTCTGCTTTCGTTTATTGGAAACATGGAGAATACTTGAAGCAAGCCTTAAAACCATCTAACAATATTAAATCGTTAATAGAATTATCAAAAGGTCACTAGTTATGGTCAATAAGTATTGTAATACTTTCTGCTCTGGCTTCCTGTTTCGCTACCTCAGTCGTAGTTCCTGACTCGACTCTACCCCCTACATTCATGCAGTCATGAACCTTGAATTTGTTACAGGATGATTGGCTACGAAATAAGTGATCGCAATTGAAAGAACATGATTAATTTCTGATATTAATTGTAATTTGGGTGAGAGCATACAAACAGGTGAGCAGGCGTCTAATTTAGAAAAAATCCTTTTCCTTAAGGCAATCTGCTCATGTTCGCTGGCTAGAGATAAGCAGGCTGATCACCAACAGCTCAAGTGACTATCGATATTCGGAGTCGGACTAATGCTGGACCAGAATCAGTTGGATAGAATGAAACCTCAAACTATCAATAGTTTGCGATTGTTTAATTTCAGGCTTTATCCGTTTGCTTTTAACGTGTTCTACTTTTTTTTCACTTACTTCCAGTACACCATTTTTACTCTGGGCTTTTATCTTTGAAGTATCAGCATTATCCGGTAATGCAAATCGACGAGAAAGACTGCCATAGGAACATTCAATATGCTTAAAACCCTGGGCACTTTTTTCATGTTCTGATCTACGTTCACCTTTAATGATTAACAAATCTTTTTCAGTTGTAAGCTCGATTTCCTTTGGTTCAAAAGCGGGAATATCTTCGATAAATAGATACGAGTCATCTCCTTCTTTAATATCAACACGGGGTGACCAATTACTTGTGTTATAGTGGATTCAGGCTCCCATATTGAAACTAATAACTCAGGATCATCTAAATGGCCAGTTTAATGACGCAGGTGATTAACCAAAGTAAGAGGTTCATAATTGATAAGCGATATAGCAGCGCCTTCATTTTTTAAACCAATGTCTGTCTTTATGCTTTCAGGTCAGTGTTAGCCAAAGAAAATGAAATCTTGGCATTGACTCGATATTTCTTAATCTTGTTTTTTTCAATAGTGGCCTCAAAGTTTTTGATATAAATCGATTTGACATTTTTAACCGTTTTACTTGCCTGTTTGATGGCATTGTTTGCGGCATCTTCCCAGCTTTTGTCTGACTCTGACAGCACTTCGATAACTTTTAAAATAGCCATGATAACGTCCTCCTTCCTGTTTAATATAAATACCAGATTTAAATAGTATAATAATTATTTTATTATCAAATTCTAAGGCATGCTTTTCTCTGATGTTTTATTTTCCCCGGCATAGTTTTTCTCATCTTCCGAAATCGTGAGTGGCGTCAAGCTTTGATATCAGTAGATAGTTGCAGATCATCAATTTGCTTAGCTACCGAATTAATAACAACCTCATATAAATGACGCCCCGTTTCGTTGAATTTTTCCGTATACTCTGTTGCGAGTTCTGCTTCAGCGGCAATAACATCGGATAACTCAGTCGCATTCGAGAGTCGTTGCATATTATCGTTTAAATAGTTCTGCCATAAACTCCCGTATTTGAATCCTATTTCCATAACTTCGTTAAGGGTTTCAATATTGTTTTGATGATAGCGCTCAAATTTTTCGCGGCTTACATCAAAGAAGTCATAATCCAGACCGTTACCTTTTTTCATTACCTTCTCCGTTATGCCTGCTAAAAACTACTTATTTATTCTATGTAGTTCTGATAGGAAAAAAATGATCTAAATCAAGAAAAATATAGATAACGATTCTTTTTTTTGTAAAACAAAATTAAATTGTATATGAACATAAAGATGGATAAAAAGGGTATGAACGTAGGAAGTATATGTAATCGAAATGTGGTATCTATCAGTCAAGATGCTGATCTATTAACGGCGGCAGAATTGATGCGAGAAGAGCATGTTGGTTCTCTGTTGATTGTAGTTACCAGGCAACATAAGGTTCGTCCGGTTGGTATTCTGACTGACCGCGATCTAATGCTAGAAATAGTAGCAGAGGATATTAAGCCAACAGATATTCTCGTCAAAGACCTAATGACGCGAGAGGTAATATGCGTCAGGGAAGATGACGATATCATGGGTGCAATAAAGACCATGTATATGGAATCAGTTAGACGTATGCCCGTCATTAATGACGCGGGCAACCTGATTGGTATTGTTACTATGGATGACTTGATTGAAATTTTGGCGAATGAACTAAGTAACTTGATTGAAGTGGTAGGTAGACAACAAAGATATGAACGAAAAGAAATTCATTCTGTTTGAGGCATGGCACGAATAATTTCATTTAATCCAATAAAGGTCTTAATCGTTAGCTGAACTTCTTGCCGGTAAAATTTAAAAGGGTTAGAACCCGTCTAAATTTATTGATCAGATATCTTTCATATACTTCTCGGTTATTTTGTATCTATAAAATACAACCAAGCCTGCTGTAATACCAATCAATTCAATCATTAAGCCAGACATAAATACTTCATGACTGATACTTGTGATAAATAATTTTGATGGTGCTAAAAGAAATAGAACGGCACCTACTGAAAAAATAGAGAGTGGTATATTCAAGTTTAAATCTTTCATCTTCTTGCTCCAAAAATTAATAATAAATTAGTTAATGCAACACGGATGCCAATTCAAAGGTGTTAACTCGGGTAGGACAGGGATTTGCCCATTGTTTTGCAAACTCTGTGACCAGTGTCTCAATCTTCGGTGTTAGAGCTTATAATATTATCAAAATAGCAGGGATTAATTTTTTGCCAATCACTTAATAAAGGCTGATTTATTGATGAGGATTCATCAATGTGTGGAAATTTCATCACCGCGAGTCGTGTGCTCATGTCTTGACTCCATCCCCTGCACCCATACCGGAATGAATCTTGAATTAAAATGCGTAGTGACCTTTAGTCCCTTTGTTATTCTATTTAATTAGCCTAATACACTGTTTTACAAATACGTTCTTCACATGATTTAAAAGATTGATTGAAAATCCTTGTTGGTATGCATTGTATTGCTGGCTTCCCAATATAAATAAACCAAGTGGCGCCTCGTTATTTATTGGTAATGAGACTGTGGATTTTATTTTTTGCGATTCGGCGTCAAACAGCGCGTCTAAATATTCTGATGGGAGACTGTCGCAAAGTGGTTTATTGACGTGATATAACCCCGAGAATAAATAGCGTAATTTTGAATGAATGGGTTTGAATCGAAGATTGCGATAGTCCTGACAGGGTCGTTTTTCTAAAAAGAAGAAAATCAGTAAATGACTACATCGATATTCACGCTTAAAGAACAGAAATAATTTGTCATAAAGCGTCTCTATGCTTGTTTCATCCATTAATGCCAGACTCAGTTTATTGACCTTCTCTGCGAGGTTGTCACAGTGTTCCTTGTTCTTGTTTAAGGTTTCTATCTGTGTTCGCAGCAATTGTTCACTTTTTCTTAAATGGTCAACCTGATATTCGATCAATGAACTGATGTTTCTGCCTGTGACATGCGGGAGGTTTAATGCTGACAGCAGATTTTGGTTGTCTAGAAAGAAATCCGGATTGCTTTTCAGGTAATCGATAACGACGGGTAGAGTATCAGCAGGTTTCCTGTCAGCTACCATAAACATCATCCAGAATGGATATCATATACTGTATAACTATAGATGCTTATTTCTATATTGCCAGTTTAAGTAGATTATCTTCTTGTTGGTTTAGTGCGTCGTCCTGTATTGGAACGTAATTTATTATGATTTCTCGTTCGCGTTTTATCTGGCGCGGGGACGAGTTGGTTTTCACCATCGCCGATTAACTCAGATTTATTCATCTCTTTTAAAGCATTGCGTATGGCATCCCAGTTTTCAGGATCATGATATCGCAGAAACGCTTTTTGCAAGCGTCGCTGATCCAGTTCTTTCGGCACAAATACCTTTTCACTCTTATAGCGTACCTTTTTCAAGGGATTCTTCTCGGAATGGTACATAGCCGTTGCCAATGCCATTGGTGAGGGATAAAAGGTTTGTACCTGATCCAGTTTAAAGTCATGCTTTTTCAACCACATCGCCAGATTCAGCATGTCTTCATTGCCTGAACCCGGATGTGCGGCAATAAAATAAGGAATCAAATATTGTTTTTTACCGGCTTCTTTTGAAAAACGTTCAAACATACGCTTGAATTCATCGTAGCTTCCCATGCCCGGCTTCATCATCTTGTTTAATACACCTTCTTCGCTATGTTCCGGTGCAATCTTGAGGTAACCACCAACATGATGTGTTACAAGTTCCTTTACATACTCAGGATCCTTGACTGCTAGATCGTAACGCAGTCCGGAAGCAATCATGACGCGTTTAATGCCTTTTATTTTCCGGGCCTTTCGATACAAGGAGGTTGTTTCACTGTGGTCCGTTTTTAGATTTTTACAAACAGAAGGATAGACACACGAAAGTCGACGGCAACTTGCCTGGATTTCATCATCTTTACAATTAAGATGATACATATTGGCTGTAGGTCCACCAAGATCAGAAATAGTGCCGGTGAAGCCGGGTACTTTATCACGGATTTCTTCAATCTCTTTCAACACCGATTCTTGTGAACGACTTTGAATAATACGACCTTCATGTTCTGTAATAGAGCAAAAGGTACATCCACCAAAACAACCGCGCATAATGTTGACTGAAAAACGGATCATGTCATATGAGGGAATCTTTGCATCACCGTATTTTGGGTGTGGCTTACGCTGATACGGTAATGCAAATACCGCGTCCATTTCTTCTGTCGTTAACGGTATTGGCGGTAAATTTATCAAGACATCTTTCGTGCCATGCCGTTGTACCAAAGGCCTGGCGTTATAGGGATTCGATTCCAGATGTAATATGCGCGATGTGTGTGCATACAAGGCAGAATCGTTACGGACTTTTTCGAAAGAAGGTAAACGAATATAGGTTTTATCCAAATCCAGTTTTTGTTTGCTTGCTAAAGGCATTGGAATTATTTTTATTTCCTTTACTTCAGCCGCATTATTTTTACCGGCTTCATTTTTTGAAGCGCAGCTTTCATTAGTGGTTGGACTATGATCGTAATCATAGGGGTTTTTGTTAGGAGCCACTGCTTTTGGCCACATACTGGGCCAATCAATCCGACTGGAATCGATCTCGGTCCAATCTTCCGGCATGTGTTCGCGAATAATGGCAGTACCACGAATATTGCCAAGTTCATTAATCTTCACGCCGCGGGACATTTGATGCGTCAGTTCCACAATGGCGCGTTCGGCATTACCAAATAATAAAATATCCGCTGCTGAATCAATCAATACCGATTTTCGGACCTTATCGCTCCAGTAATCATAATGTGCAATACGCCGCAGGCTGGCCTCAATACCGCCAATGACAATCGGAGTATCTTTATAGGCTTCTTTGCAACGTTGGCTATAAACAATAACGGAGCGATCCGGACGTTTACCGGCCTCACCATCTGGCGTGTAAGCATCATTACTACGCAAACGCAGATCGGCGGTATAACGATTAATCAGGGAATCCATATTCCCGGCCGTTACGCCAAAATAAAGGTTCGGCTCACCCAGTTGCATAAAATCATCAGTATTTTGCCAATCGGGCTGAGAAATAATGCCAACCCGAAAACCCTGTGCCTCAAGCAAGCGTCCCATTACCGCCATGCCAAAACTCGGGTGGTCGATATAGGCATCGCCAGTTACCAGAATGATGTCACAACTATCCCAGCCCAACTGTTCCATCTCTGCACGCGACATCGGCAAATACGGTGCGACACCGTAGCATTCAGCCCAGTAGGAGGGATAGGATAAAAGGTCTTTTGCTTGCGTTCTCATGGATGGATTAATTAAATTTAGCAGCTTAATTCTGCCAGCACTATGGACTAGATTGGGACGGAAGTAAAAATCTTATTAAGCTTCTTAAAGCGTTAATAAATAGAATATTTTGCTGATTTACAAACAAATAAAAAAGCCCCGCGGTTAGCGAGGCTTTTTAGACTAAAAAACTGTCTGGTTTGGTCTATTATGCAACCACGTTGATTGCACTAGGTCCTTTAGCACCTTGCTCGGTATCAAAGGTTACACTTTGACCTTCTGCAAGTGATTTGAAACCGTCTGCTTTAATTGCGCTGTGATGAACAAACACATCAGCGCTGCCATCAGCAGGTGAAATAAATCCAAATCCTTTACTATCGTTAAACCATTTTACTGTACCTGTAGCCATTTTGAGTTACCTCTTTAAGTTATTAAAAAACAATGTATTAGCATGCTAGTTGTTGTGGATATACTACGGGAGGAGCTGCTGCTTTACACTGCGAGGAACTACCGGGTACCGCTACAAAAATTTACTAATGATGAAATAATATAGCAATTTGCAGATAAAGACTATCTTTACTGGTTAAATAATGCACTGATCGTTATTATTTTTATCAAAATAATCGAAAAGGGTCAGTGTTGATGCATTTCTAATGAAAACCGTTCTAACTATTGATATCAATTGTGATCTGGGTGAGGGAAGCACGCTCGCCGATGGCGATAAAGATGCTTTATTAATGCCTTACATATCCAGTTGTAATATTGCCTGTGGCGGCCACGCAGGCAATTTGCAAACAATTGAGGTCGCTATCAAGAATGCATTGCAGCATCAGCTCAAGATTGGTGCGCATCCGGGATATCCCGATCAGGGTAATTTTGGGCGAAACAGCATGACGCTTTCTGCCAAGGAAATAGTGGAATCAGTACGGCAACAATTGGAATTGTTTCTTGCTGTCGTTAATAAGAATAATGCCAGACTGAATCATATCAAGCTCCATGGCGCACTTTATAATGATGTTGAACATGATCATGAACTTGCCGATAATATTGCAGATTACTTTTCTACTGATTTTCCCGATATTCATATCTATGGTTTGGCTCAAGGGCATTTTCAGAACGTATGCATTGAGAAAAACCTGAACTTTACTCCCGAAGGCTTTATGGATCGGCGCTATCAGCCGGATGGTAAATTAACGCCCCGCATCCAGCCTCACGCAGTCATTGTGCAAAATGAACACTGTATCCGACAAGCAATTGCTCTGGCAAAAAAACAGGCGATAGAAACATCAAACGGTGAGTTTATATCGATCAGCGTAGACACTATTTGTCTGCATGGTGATAACGAAAATGCACTGACAATAGCATGCCATCTACAGCAGGAGTTGGCTGCCCACGGCATTCTCGTCCAATGAATGTGCCAGAGAACATTAAAACAAACATCGAATGGAACGGGGATAGTGCGGTAACGCTGTCTTTTGAGACCAAAACTGGTGAAGGATTAACCCGCCACATCCTGTCTTTGGCGGAGGAATTTAAATCGGCTTTTCCGGGGATGATTAGTGAAGCGATTCCCGCCTATCAAAGTCTGACGATTTGTTTTAATGCATTGCTTATCGAAACCGACACTATCGATGCATCGCTTCGGCAGGTGGTCGATAATCATATAACTAGAAACATCAGGACAGCTGCGTCCAGGTTAATAGAAATTCCAGTGTGTTATCAGGATGCTTATGCTCCCGATCTGGAGTCCTTGGCAGATTACTGCAAGTTGAGTCCTGCCGTGGTAATCGAACAGCATACCCAAAAAGACTACCTGGTTAACATGCTCGGCTTTCTCCCCGGGTTTCTTTATTTAAGTGGACTATCTGAACAGTTGCATTGCCCGCGCAAGGAAACCCCGTCACTAAAAGTGGTTGCCGGATCTGTCGGGATTGGTGGAAATCAAACCGGGGTCTATCCAGTCGATAGTCCTGGCGGCTGGTATATCATTGGTCAGACACCGATCGCTATCTTTAATCCTGACGCCAAGGAACCGTTTATTGCACAACCACTCGATAAGATTCGTTTTGTTCCGATTGCGGTTGAGAAATTTGAACAATTGAAAAGCGAGCAAACATGAGCCTGCGTTTTATTAAAGCAGGAATGCAGACCAGCATTCAGGATGCGGGCCGCATTGGTTTTATGCATCAGGGGATTGCAAGAAGCGGGGCAATGGACCCGTTGTCGTTACAGTTAGCAAACTGGCTGGTGTCTAATCCGTTGAACCAAGCCGCTATAGAGATAACCCTGGTCGGACCAACGATAGAGTTTAACCAAAACCTGTCGATTGCCATTTGCGGTGCTGAATTTGAACTGACGCTCAATGATGAGCCAATATTCAACCATGAAACTATCAATGTTAAAACAGGCGATATTCTGGAGTTTAGGCGTTTACGGCATGGCGCAAGAGCTTATCTCGCTATTAGCGGAAAATTTAACATCAAGTCAGTCTTTGAAAGCCTGTCGACGCACCTCACTGCCGGCTTAGGAGGTTATGAAGGACGCCAACTCAAGGCCAATGATGTAGTAGAACTTCATTCAACAAAAGAAATAAGCGGGCGTAGCTTACCTGAAGCCTATCGGCAAAGTTTCACCGGGAGTTATCAGTTGCGATGCTGTCATGGTCTTGAAACAGAGCGTTTTGTTAGGGAGAGTCTGGATGCTTTTTATCATTCTACATATAAAGTATCGAATGATTCGAATCGAATGGGGCTACGCCTCGAAGGTCAGCCACTTTCGTGCAACACGGAAAAGGATATTGTTTCGAGTGGTTTAATTCAGGGGAGTATTCAGGTTCCTCCTTCCGGCTTACCGATAATATCTTCGGTTGATGGTCAGACCATCGGTGGCTATCCCAGAATAGCGAATGTCATTAGCTCAGATCTCAATATTCTGGGGCAATTAAAGCCGGGCGATAAAATGAGTTGGTTGTTAGTGTCACGGGATAAGGCATGGCAGCATTTGCAACAGAAGCAGGCTTTTCTCAATAAATTGTTATTGAGTTAATTAATAATATAAAAATGGCAGTTAAGAGTGAAACATGATGTTGCATCTGATACTTAGGAAGACCAGGAAACGACCTGTTGCTAGGTTAACCTTAATCAGGATGTCTGCTGCAGGTAGTGCGTGCCGTAAGTGGATAGGTCGGTTAATTCTAGTTTATTGTCATCATGATTAATGATCATCAGGTGCAATCTTGAGATGCGCTGCATCGCGTCCATAAATCGGACTTTGCATTCACTGCCTCGTCCGATCTTGTTTTCGCCTATTGTCATAGGATACGTAACATTACTGTTATCAACGAATTTAATACCATCATTAAGGATTAACGTGCATTGATAATCAGCTAGTAGCAGTTTTATTTCATCGCCTTCTTTTAGCTCTAAAGACACCGGTTCGCCTTTTGGCAAACTCGTCATCCCGAGTTTTTCGCCAAGAACTTTAGAGTCGAAGTCTTCATCAAATTCCAGTTCACCTGATCTGAATTGAGCAACTTCAGCGTTTTCTCCATGATCGCTGGCTTCGCCTAATCGTGCTTTTTAATGATTGGATCATTGCCTGCCGATTTTTTAAATATTGCAAATAGACGGCTAGTGCTATTTGTTTATATCGACTGGATTCAGCTGAATGATCTTTCTTCAGTGCGAAAAATATATCCCGCCAACCATTATCATTAGAAAAGATCACCGTATTGATAGCTTTGAGACTTTTTGTTATCTCACCCTTACCGGAAGCGTGATGGTCTAATTCGGAAAGTTGTTCAATAGCAACCAGAATGGCGTTTGCTTCCAGATCTAACTCGTTAGGCGATGCTTTAATGGCATCAGTGATTTTTTCCAACGGAATGGTCGTCCGTGCACCCAGGGCGAATTCAAAGTCATCAATAGATTTAAACGTGATGAGCTTGCCATCAATGTTTAACTCTACTGGTTTTGTGAATATTTTTTGTAGCATAGAATCTACAGTATAGTCATTGGATAGATCAAAATGCTTGTCTGAGAGGACAGTTTAATCATTTATAGTGTGATTAATTTCTCAAATATTGAATCAAAAGACCTTTTCATTGCATTATTAACTTGGAGTACTCTTTCCAGTCAGTATTGGATAAAGTATGGCTGTGAGTGAAGTCAATAAATCTGAACATCCCAGTGCGGCGGTAGCCCTTGTTGTTACGCGCCAGAAGCCGTCTATATTACTGGTGCGCAGGGCAGACAATCCCTCTGATCCATGGTCTGGTCAGTGGGCCTTCCCTGGCGGGAAGGTGGATGAGGCAGATTCCGATCTATTGGTTACTTGCCAGCGCGAAGTTATGGAAGAATGTGGCTGTCAACTGACGTCTGATCAGTACGAACGCCCTTTACCCATCTCGAAAGCAGGCCGCAGGCAAAAACACCCGGTCATCGTGGCACCTTTCCTATGGGAAATACCTGCCCGGGTCGATTTGTATCCAGAGGCGTCCGAGATTGCCTCGGCATGTTGGCTGGAGCTGTCTTATCTGGCCGATCCGAATAACCATGACAAGGGCGTCATCGCACCGGAGTATGCTGATCGGGAGTTTCCCTATATACGGATGGTAGATAAACCACTTTGGGGTTTTACTTATATGGTATTGATGAATTACCTGAATGAAAGATAAGAAATACTCAGTACTTATTTTTTGAATGAGCAAAAATTATTAGTAAGGGGTAACAAGCGTCTGAAGCCATGTTTCAAAATTCTTTGCTTCTTCAAGTGCCTCACAGGTATCAAGCTCAACCAGAGTATGGGGTTTTGTATGTCGGTACTCTGGTATTTATCAAACTCAATAATTGAGAAAGGTGTATTTTCTTTCTGAACTTGAATCTCCTTCAGGGATTCCCAGGCTAATTCAGGTTTTATATCAAGAACAGAAAGGGATAATTTATTGTCTTTATAGTACTGTGCAATTTTCCCTGACCAGACATGAAAACAGAAGGTAGGTCTCTTTAATTTTCCTGTGTATCTGTATTTTCAGTTGCTACCGCTGTCTCTGTGTCGCTTGATGATTCTGTTTCCGCTGTTGCTGCGGCTACTTCTTCATTTCCGACACAATCAAAGACAACTTCTTTTAAACTGATAGCGGCATCAGCGATATATGTAGCATTCTGGTCGGTCTTTTGACACTCCTTTTGCGCCAGGTCGTATGCTTCAACAAAACTTTTTGGCTCAACGCTAATCACGACCTTGTCATTTTTAACAGAGCGAATTGATGGGCCATTACTGCAAGCAGTAATCAATATAAAAAAGCAAAGAATAGTGCCGATATTTTTATTTTGAGTGCGCATAATTTTGATGAATAAAGAATATTGAATTTGGTTCATATCTTTTCTTGTAGGTACCTATCAAGTAAATCTCATTTAAACAAAACCTACAAGCCTAATTGAGTATTTTTTATACTAAATAAAGCAGTCTGAGCAATATAATTCGGCTATTATTGCCAAATTCAAATCTACACTATAGTAATTCCGTTATGCTGACGTACCAGAATAATATTACTCAACAGACAACGAATCCATGATGAAAAAAATCTGTGTTTATTGCGGTTCAAGTTCGGGAAAACGCCCGGAGTATATTGAATCGGCTAACCGCTTGGCCAAAATGCTAGTCGAGCAGGATATCGGCTTGGTCTATGGTGGTGCCAGTGTCGGCATAATGGGAGTCATCGCTGACGCAGTTCTTGCAGGCGGTGGTGAAGTCATCGGCGTCATTCCACAATCACTTGTTGATAAAGAAGTGTCGCATAGTGGGCTAACGGAATTGACAATCGTCAAGTCGATGCACGAAAGAAAGGCGATCATGGCAGACCTTGCTGATGGCTTTATCGCGCTACCGGGTGGGTTAGGTACACTCGAAGAGCTGTTTGAAATTCTCACCTGGTCGCAGTTGGGCCTGCATACAAAACCATGCGGCCTGCTTAATGTTGATGGTTACTATGATAAATTATGCGGCTTTCTGGATCATGCTGTAGAAGAGCAGTTTGTGAAAACATTGCATCGAGAGATGCTATTAATTGAAGAAACCCCTGAAAAGTTACTCGTAGTAATGCAAGACTACCACCCTCCCGTGGTAGATCGATGGATTGATCGAAATAATACCTAATAAAACTATTAAAGTTAGTGCGACCTTCAGGGAAGCGCGTATTCTTCAAGCCTGATTTTTAGAGGGGCAACCATTGCTAAGTTATAGACACTCATTTCACGCTGGAAATTTTGCCGATATTCTCAAGCACATTGTGCTGGTAGAAATTCTTGAACATCTGGTAAAGAAAGACGCGCCATATGAATATATCGATACTCATGCCGGGGCCGGGCTTTTCAACCTCGAGTCCGTTTATGCTAAAAAACTGGAAGAACATACTAATGGGATAGGTAAATTAAAACCCGGGGACTTTCCTGAACTCGCAGGCTATTTTGATGTAATCAATTCATATAATGAATCGGGTGCATTGAAGCTCTATCCCGGTTCTCCATCTATAGCTAAATATTTCCTGCGACCGCAAGACCGAGCCTGGCTGTGTGAAATGCATCCCCAGGATTAT
This sequence comes from uncultured Gammaproteobacteria bacterium, assembly GCA_938084745.1. Lineage (GTDB taxonomy): Bacteria > Pseudomonadota > Gammaproteobacteria > Eutrophobiales > Eutrophobiaceae > UBA7359. Next base: position 127,507 of record CALKEZ010000006.1, on the reverse strand, counting down.
ACGTCGCTGAAGCAGAAGATTGGCAAAAGCAAAAAGATACGAGTTTCTTGCGAGGACGGATTAAAAGGAATGTCGGCATTACTACCGCCACATAGTCGCAGAGCCCTGGTGTTGATAGATCCCTCGTATGAACTGAAAAATGAGTTTGAACAAGTATTTGATGCCGTATCAAAAGCGCACAAAAAATTCAGCACCGGTATTTATGCGGTTTGGTATCCGGTGGTTGATCGACAGAAGGTGGACCGATTAAAAAAGAAATTGATTGCCAGTGAGATTAAAAATATTCAGCGTTTTGAATTAGGGCTGTCGCCCGACTCGGACGAAAGGGGAATGACTTCCGCTGGACTGTTTGTGATTAATCCTCCCTGGAATCTGTTTGATAAAATGTCCACGTTACTGCCCAGGCTTGCTCAGGTTATTGGTGACACTAATGAAAAGTGTTTTAAGTGCGATATTATCGCTAAAGAATAATCCTTCCTGGGCAGGCTTTTTCGCAATGGCATAAAACATCTGAACAGATGTAAGCCCATCCAATATGGACTTTTTTATTTTCGTTTTTAAGTGACAGATTACATCCCTAATCATACGGCCTGATATCTAACGCTACCCGCTATGTATCGGGGGAATAGTATTATTTTCCCCAACCGCCACTACGGCCAACCATATAATCAACTGCGCTCTTGACATCGTCTTCGCTTAAGCTGGCGATACCACCTTTAGCCGGCATTCCTCTGATTCCGTTAATAGAGTTTGAGTAAACAGTTTCTTTACCTTGTGCGATTCGTTTTGCCCACAACGGTTTACTGCCTAATTTAGGAGCAGCATTCAAACCGAGTTTATGACACACCGCACAATAAGTATTGTAGGTCTCTGCTCCCTCTGCTGCGTTTATATTGCCAGCGTCAAATTCTCAAAAATAAGTGCAGGCGCCGTCTCCAGAAATACATTTTTATTGATGGCATCTACAGCGATAGCATTCAGTGTGACCTCTTCATACAGCCAATAATACATCTCATCCTCGAAGACGCTGTAGCGCCAGTTATATCTTGCCTGTATCCAGTTGTTATCGAGCGAACCGATAGATTGAGAATCGGGATTCGGTTTTGATGTGTCAGAATATTCAAGGGTATTATTGGTCGTGCAAATTTGAAATCGGTCCAGTCTTATTTTCTTATCTGCCGTCAGACAATATGTCACTCGGTTACCTTGCCGATCATCACCATGCAGGTCTATGAGGCATTGTTCATTAAATGCATAAAAAGCAGGTGGTAATATTATCGGATATCGATCGGGTCTATTAGCTCTCTCAGAGGTGTGCAATTCTGTTCGTTGGCTCTTATCCCATTGCTTGATGATTATTTGTAAGATTAACGTATTCATGTTTATTGTAATCATATCTCGTCACGTTATTCAAAGCACAAGTATCCGTTAAATTAAACACAAACTTTTATTTCCAACAATTGATTTGACTACTGGCCTTCCTCGTCAATAAAAAATAACCGGTAATATCTTTAGTTTTCCAAAGATAACGTCTTGTGGCGCAGTCACCGCTACCTGTATTGCAAGCAAACAATCAAAAAGCCTGATTAAATGATCCTGATGTCAGCATGAACAGAATTATTTTTCTCGATAGCGTTCCATCGTCATTGGTATGTTAATCCCGGCAGTTATGGTCTCGCCCAAGTCCGGACCCTGGTAAACACGTATGCTGAAGCCCTCTGTTTTGTGGGTGTATGACGCTATATATTCGAGCCAAAGCCCTGAATACCGTTTTATTATTCTGGAACCATCTGATTTCCAGCCGTCAGGAATTTTTGGATAAAATGAATTGGTATTACATTCTGCGTGAATAAGTCTGGCCGCAGTTGTTGCTTGATCGAGGGCAATTTTATAGGTCCATTGTGCAGTTGCGAAAATCAGCATGAAGCAGATTATCGTCAGCAGCGGTCTGACGAGGTAATACTTCTTCTTTTTCAATTTAAACAGCTTGGCAAAAATGGAGAGTAGGCTAATAATTACAGGAAAGATTATAATTCCACACAAAATACCAGAGCAATACCATTGTCAGTAGTGAATAAGACGCATAGCATGAGTAGCGGCGGTATGGTCTGATAGAGCCGATGTTTTGTGCCATATGATTTATTGTCGTTTTCGACTGAACTCATGTCAGACATTAAAAAATAATTAATTTATAGTATATGAGCATAACCCCATCTTCATATAAGATGGCATCGAAGATCAAATACTTTGCATGATCTATTGATCATGTTATTCCTGGAATAAAAAATGATAATGACTCAGGCATGACAACAGACGCATTAGCAGTAGTAAACAAACATCTGCGGGGCATCGCACGGCGTGCGATGAATCCTCTGGGTGGCGTTAAGAGTAAGAGGGCATTGGTCGATGAATATGCCTCTGTTCATCCTTCTATACTGGAAGTAAATGCAGACGTTATTCCGGTTGCAAGCGACCAGTTTCACGGCGAATGGGTATTGGCTGATAATGCCGATCCGGATAGACGAATTTTATATATACATGGTGGCAGCTGGATGGCCGGTCGTGTTGAAAAATATCGACCCCATATAGCCCGAATTGCAGCGGCGACCGGATGTGCTGTATTGGCGATAGATTATCGTTTGGCACCGGAAAATCCTTTTCCTAGTGGCCTGGAAGATTGTGTATCGGCTTATCGCTGGATGTGTGAGCACGGTCCCGAGAGTACAGATACCGCCAAGGCAAGATTCATTGTGGGGGATTCTGCAGGTGGTAATCTTACCTTTGCGAGTTTGCTTGTACTAAAAGACAGGGGCATCGCACAACCTGATGCTTGCATTACGCTCTCGCCAGTAACCGATATGAGTTGGTCTGCAAATTCAATAAAAACGAATTCTAAAAAGGATGTGGCGTTGGTCCCCTCTTTGATGCCGATGGTTTCCCTCGCCTATTTACAGAATAAAGTTGATGCCAAGACACCTTATGCTTCGCCCTTGTTTGGTGACTTGCAGGGCTTACCGCCATTGTTAATTCAAGTTGGTGATGCGGAAATTTTACTCGATGATGCCATTCGTTTTGTTGATAAGGCGCAAACTGCTGGTGTTGATTCGACATTACAAGTTTACCCGGGAATGCCTCATGTTTTTCAAGCCTTCGCGCCTTTTCTGCCCGAAGCAAACCAGGCATTAGAGCGTATAGGCGAATTTATACAAAAGTATTAAACAGCGGCCGAAAATACTAGCGGGTAAATCCATAATAGCCACGGAAACAGTAGCTTCTACGAATCAGAATCAGTCTATAGTTTGGCTGTGATAATAAATAGTTTTTGACAGATTTGTTTTCTATACTTGCCACTCCATCGTCATGACACCGATATATAATATTATGATTAATAAACTGCCGCTTTTTGTTTTGATTACCCTTATTTGTTTTTCATTTAATATATATGCTGTTGAAAAGCTTTCTTGTGAAGATTTGGAAGACAGTGCCAATGTTCTGGATGATATTGCTGATGGCTTCCATGCCGCTTCAGATATTATTCGGGAAGATGATCCATTGGATCGTGCGCTTCGTGAAGTACTTGATGCATTACACCTGATCGCAGCATCTGAAGGCGAGAGTTATCTCTCTGGTAATGTCTATAGTCTGGAAACTGCCTGGGAAAATATGAACTCTGATCATTTCGCCTCCTCATTGGAAGGTGTGATAGATAGTCTGGATCATTTATTGGAACGCGATTGTTATTAATTTTTGAATCAGGTTTAAACTCGATTTAAATACTTTTTTGTTAAGTATTCATAAGATTTATTGCTTCTTGCATGCTCCGGGCAAGAGGGTTAATTTAGATTGTTAACGGAGCGGCTTAATCTTCTATAATCACTTTTTTCATAGCTAACAAATCAAATCAGGAGTCCAGATGCCTAAGGCCAGTGAACTTAAACGGGGAATGGTGATTGATATTAATGGTGTGCCTCATGCCGTAAAAAATGTTGATGCCAAGAGTCCGTCTTCCCGTGGGGCGACAACGCTTTATAAAATTCGTTTTAAAAATCTGCAAACAGGGCAGAAGCTGGAAGAGTCATATAAAAGTGATGAGCTTTTAAAAGAAGCTGATTGCGTAAGAGTATCTGTGCAGTATTCATATAAGGACGGCGATAATGTTATTTTTATGAACTCCGAGGATTACTCTCAGTATGATGTCAATGCAGATGATGTTGATGATCTGATGGGGTATATTACCGAGGGTCTGGAAGGTTTGACGGCCTTAATTATGGATGATGTGTTGTTAAGTATTGAATTACCGCAGTCGGTTGATCTGGAAATCGTTGAAACTGTACCGAATATGAAAGGTGCAACAGCGGCAGGTAGGACCAAACCGGCAACACTGAGTACGGGCATTGAAGTTCAGGTGCCTGAATACATGGAGATAGGCGAGATCATACGCATCAATACCGGAACTGGAAAATTTATGTCTCGTGCTTAAACTTAAGCATTAAAAAACAACTAACCAGGAGATAACACATGTCGAATGAAGGCTATCACGAACCTATAGAAGAACTTTCTGACGCAACACGCGATATGCATCGTGCCATTACGTCATTAATGGAAGAGCTGGAAGCGGTTGATTGGTATAACCAGCGCGTCGATGCCTGTAAAGACGATGAATTAAAAGCAATACTCGCGCATAACCGAGACGAAGAAAAAGAACATGCTGCGATGGTGTTGGAGTGGATACGTAGACAAGATGCCACTATGGATAAAGAGTTGAAAGATTATTTATTTACCGACAAACCGATCGCCCATAAATAAGCGAATTGATTACGGCCAGATTAGGCTATCTCGATTCGTCTACGATCAATTTAACAGGATGATTCCGCGTGCTACTAAAACAACAAGCATTATTAGTAATGACTTTGTTACTCGTATTATGTTCATGTGCCAAAACAAAAGAAATTGTGGTGGATGATATGAGTTGCCCGGATTCTCCGAATTGTGTTTCCAGTCAGGCGGCGGACCCGGCCCACTTTATTGAGCCATTCACTTTTAAGGATAAACCAACAAATGCAATGTCACGGCTTAAAGCAGCCTTGCTTAATGAGAAACGTGTGACGATTGTTAAAGAGACTGCCGGTTATCTCCATGCTGAAGTCCGAAGTCTGCTCTTCAGATTTGTGGATGATGTGGAATTTACACTATTGCCGGATAAAGGCTTGATACATATACGTTCCGCTTCCCGGTCAGGTTACAGTGATTTTGGTGTTAATCGACGTCGACTCGAAAGAATAAGACAGTCATTTCAGGAATAGTATCATTGACAGGGATATGCCTGAGTGAAGGCAATGAACAATAATGATGATGCCGCATAGTGTAAGTCGCGTGGGTGATCTTTCAGATATTTAACAGCAACTTCAATCAGTTCTTTTGAGCCTGTGCCTTGTGGTACGCAATAATAATTTATTGCCTCAAATGAAAGGAATTTTTCAGTATCATGATGACCAGCTACATAACCATAACAGGCATTTGCCAAAGATGCGTTTGTTTCATTTAAATAGTACTCACAATATTCCAGTAGTTCACTGCCATTATAAAAATTTGCAGACATAACAGGGTTGGAGAGTAGAAATAGCATAGTGAGTATTAGTTTTTTCATGTTATATTTTTGTGAGTTTAAATCAGCGTAATTCGTGAATCTCAATATATTTTGTTTTTTTCATCATAACTGTAGAGGCCGTTCCGGGATAGAATAAAAACCATGATTGAATCCATACTTCTGACTGCTGTACGTATCTACACGTTTGAACAGCAAAAACTGTTAACCAATGCGACGGGTTTTTTCTTTGAACGCGATGAACGTTTGTTTCTGGTAACCAGTCGGCATGTGATGGCTGATGAGCCGAGCAAACATTTTCCAGATCGGATAGAAATAGAGTTGCATATTGATTCCAAAAACATGACTCAGTCTACCGGCTTCTCTATTACGTTATATCGTAATGGTAAAAGTATGTGGCGACAGGCTGTGGATACTGCTGGTGAGATTGATGTTGCGGTAATCGAAATTGAGCGTAGTGCATTGCCAGCGACTACTGTTTATAAAGCATTTACACCGGGACATTTACTTGAAGCAACTCATCAGGTTGAAGTGGGCTCCTCATTGCTTGTTGTCGGTTTTCCATTGGGCTTTCACGATACCTTGCATCATATGCCTGTTGTCCGGCATGCATTGATTGCTTCTTCTTTTGGCTTACGCTTTCAAGGCCAGGGCTATTTCCTGACTGATGCCCGCACACATAGAGGTATCAGTGGCGCACCAGTTGTAATGCGTCTTGCAGAACCTGACGTAGATTCCGGGCAACTTCCGTGGGTCTTGCTGGGTATTCATTCTGCCCGTCTTGATGTCGGTACACGTGACATCGAAGTCGATGAAGCGCTCGGCCTCAATTGTTCATGGTATGCCGATATATTATTAACCCTGACGGCACGCTAATTGAACCAGAAGTCTAAAAACATACTCTTGATTAAGATAGATGATTTTGTTACGTGTGATATTTAAATGATTACTATCGATGTTGGTCCGTTGGGTCATATCATGTTGCCCGACGATGAGATCGAGTTGATCGCCATCAGGGCTCAGGGTGCAGGCGGCCAAAATGTTAATAAAGTCTCTTCAGCAATACACCTTCGTTTTGATATTTCTACTTCTTCACTACCTGAGATTATCAAGCAGCGTTTGTTATCCCATCGTGACCGACGAATAAATAACGAGGGAGTGATTATTATCAAGGCACAGCAGTTCCGGACCCAGGAGAAGAACCGGATCGATGCACTTGAACGTTTAAAAGACATGATAAAAGCAGTTGCTGTGGTGCAAAAAGTCAGACGACCCACTAAGCCAAGCAAAAACTCAAAGAAGAAGCGACTGGATAACAAAACTCAACGCGGCAAGACCAAGGCTTTGCGAGGTAAAGTACTCGACGGGTAATGTTTGACTTTGAAATTATCGGCTATATCAAATGTGGGAAATTTCAGTCTATAGAATCTTAAAAACCAGTACGTACGCGGGGATGATTTTCGTCGTTTTATGATGGTCGATGATACCGCACTGCAACATCTAGCGCCTGTTAATTAGATTCTCGTTGCGCTACCAAATAATGTTACAGAAGTGTAAAGTTGTATTAAATTTAAAGATAGGCGCAAAGCCTGAAAATCAACTATAAAAATTTAATTAATCTTTAATACACGCGAATAATGAGGAGAGGGAATATGGCTAGAGTTGCATTGGTAACAGGTGGTACCAGAGGCATTGGTGAAGCAATCAGTCTCACCTTAAAAGAAAATGGTTATAACGTTGCTGCAAATTACGCAGGGAATGATCAAGCCGCTGAAGAATTTACAAAACGAACCGGGATTCCTGCGTATAAATTCGATGTCGGTGATTTTGCAGCGTGTGAGGAAGGAGTTAAAAACATTACCGCCGACCTCGGGCCTATAGAAGTTCTGGTCAATAATGCCGGTATTACTCGTGATACCACTATCAACAGAATGGATCCGCAGCAATGGGAAGACGTGATTAGAACAAACCTCACCTCATGTTTTAATTTGAGTCGACTGGTTATAGAACATATGCGCGAAGTAGGTTTTGGCCGGATTATTAATATTGGTTCTATCAATGGCCAGGCCGGTCAGTATGGCCAGGTAAACTACGCGGCGGCTAAATCAGGTATACACGGTTTTACTAAAGCACTCGCACAGGAAGGCGCAGGCAAAGGCATCACTGTTAATGCAATCGCACCGGGCTACATTGATACGGATATGGTTCGCGCCGTGCCAGAAAATGTACTTGAAAAAATCATCGCAAGAATTCCTGTTAAAAGACTCGGTAAGCCCGAAGAAATCGCTGATGGTGTCCTGTTTCTGGCAAAAGATGCCTCCGGCTTTATTACTGGATCGACCTTGAGTATCAATGGTGGTCAACACATGTATTAAAGCGGTCTTGTTTGAGTGTAGTTTATGACCGAACAGGTTTTTAAAGGTAGCTGTCTCTGTGGTGAAGTAGCCTATGAAATAGAAGGACCGTTCAAAATATTCCAGTATTGTCATTGTTCCCGGTGCAGAAAATTTACCGGAAGCGCACACTCGGCAAACCTGTTTGTGCCACCTGAACAATTTAGGTGGACAAAGGGTGGACAATTCCTCGGCTGTTATGAATTAAAGCAAGCAAAATACTTCGCGACCAGTTTCTGCAAACAATGTGGCTCATCATTACCCTGGACAGTGCAAGGTGGTAAGAACATTGTTGTCTCTGCCGGGACGTTGGATGATGATCCGGGTATCAAACCGATGTGGAATGTATTTTGGGGATCACATGCTACATGGTTAAAAGAAACACATGAACTGACCAAGCACGATGAATATCCAAAATAAGTAATCATGATATTTGGTTGAAAAACCAGATAGCGTTGCTTTCTTTTCATGGTTTTACCGAATCTTTATCCGTTAATGGGTATGGCAAGATTGGTCTGTTCTCACAGCGCAAAAAGGCGAACGTGTAACTGTGAAATGATTGATGCGGTAGCCGCAATAAGAGTATTGAAGCTGCGCTGATTCGAACCAGGAAATAATTCGCAAAAGATTGCTTTTATATTAGCTATCCAGAGTAGCCTCTGATATTCAGGTGGTGTGTTTCAATTAACTCTGTGACAGGTACCCGTACGAAATCTTTATCATAAAAATCAGCTACGATGATCGCGTTGTCCCAGATCACAATATCGAGATCAATTGTACGTGGGCCAGCTTTATTACCATGCTTGATTCTATCCAGTCTTTTTTCGACAGATTTTAAATACATATTGAATGTGTCAAAGTCAGATTGTGTTTCTAGCCAGAATGCACCATTCAGGAAATCGGCCTGGTCCGTATATCCCCAGGGCTTGGTTATGATATAGCTTGAGCTTGCTTTGAAGTCAGTTTCTGTTTGTAAGATACTTTCAGCGGCGTCACAATTTTTTTGAGGTTCGATATTAGAGCCGACTGAAATAATAGTTGATGTCATGAGTTACTATAAGTGATTAACATAAAAATTGTGGAAAGAGTTCTAATATGCCGAAATCAAAAAAAATGTCAAAAGGTACTGCCTTAGTAACGGGCGGAGCTGTTCGTCTAGGCAAGGTGTTTAGCAAAAGTCTGGCTGATGCGGGCTACAATCTGGCTATACATTATAATTCTTCGTCAGATGAAGCCCTGCAAACGGCGCAAGAGATAAGGCAAGCGGGCGTAGAGTGTGAGATATTCCAATTTGATCTATCCCGGTCAAACTCGATCGATGAATTAATTACTCATGTGTATACACGTTTCCCGGACCTGAATGTGTTGATAAATAGCGCGTCGGTTTATGATCAGGCGATGATGATGGATACCTCTGTGGATATATTTGAAAAACAATTCAGGGTTAATTTAATGGGACCTTATTTTCTGACCAAGGCCTTCGCGCAACAATGTAAGGCCGGTGCTGTTATCAATATAATCGATAATAAAATTGCATTTAATCAGTATCAATACTCGGCCTATTTGTTGTCTAAAAAATCATTAGCGGAATTCACCAAACTTGCGGCACTGGAATTGGCGCCACATATACGAGTCAATGGTCTCGCACCGGGAGTTGTCTTGCCTGCCAGTGTACGCACACAGGACTATATTGACTGGCGTGTAAAGGGAATCCCCGTGCAGAGACAGGGAACAACGGATAATATTACACAGGCGCTGCATTATCTTTTAGACAATGATTTTGTGTGTGGACAAATACTCACCGTAGATGGTGGAGAGTCGTTAACCAATATCGGACAAAATGCAGCAAACTATGAATAGGCAATTTTCAATCAATAGTGTCAGCGGTTACGTTGCATATTGCTGCGGCGTCAGACGCGAACTGCCTGTGTTACCATATATATAAAATAATAAGAATAAGAGGGCGCGTTATGCAACATCTCTATCGTCGGATTTATGCCGATCCTGAATTCCATGAACTCGAGCTAAAACGTGGTCGATTTAGCTGGTTGCTGGCCAGTGTATTGTTGATTACCTATTTTAGTTTTATTTTGATTATCGCATTTGCACCAGCAGTATTTGCTGCGCCTGTTATCGAAGGCCAGATAATTACATGGGGAATTCCTGTGGCCTTGTTTGTTATCCTTTTAAGTTTTTTACTGACGGGCATCTATGTTTACCGTGCCAACACCGAGTTTGATCAATTAGTCAAAGATGTTGTCGAACATGCGAGGAATGGAAGTGATGATTAATTCCGTTCAGCGATTTGCTATCTGCTTGTTTTTATTATTTCTACCGCAACTCCTGATTGCTGCCGATGCGATTCAGGGAGAAGTAACGCGCCAGCCGGTCAATATCACAGCAATATCAATGTTTCTGGTTTTTGTCATGGCAACATTAGGCATTACCTATTGGGCTGCGCGACGAACCAAAAGCACCAAGGATTTTTACGCCGCTGGTGGGCAGATTACCGGCTTTCAAAATGGTCTGGCCATTGCCGGAGACTATATGTCCGCTGCTTCATTCCTGGGTATCTCCGGATTGGTGTTCGCGAGCGGCTTTGATGGGCTTATTTACTCAATTGGTTTTCTGGTCGGTTGGCCTATTATTTTATTTTTGTTAGCTGAACGTTTAAGAAACCTCGGCAAATATACATTTGCCGACGCAGTCAGTTATCGATTACAACCGCTACCGATACGGAGTCTGGCTGCATGCGGGACATTAACAGTAGTCCTGTTATATCTGATTGCACAGATGGTGGGTGCAGGTAAATTGATCCAGATATTATTTGGTCTTGAATATCACTATGCTGTTGTGATTGTTGGCATACTCATGATTTTGTATGTGACTTTTGGTGGCATGTTGGCCACTACCTGGGTACAGATCATCAAGGCTGTACTATTATTGTTTGGTGCAACATTCATTGCATTGGCAGTGATGTATCAAATGGATTTCTCATTTGAAAAACTGTTTGTCAGTGCGGTGGAAGTCCACAAAAGCGGGATTAATATTATGTCGCCGGGTGGATTGGTCTCGGACCCGGTCTCGGCTATTTCCTTGGGAATCGCACTTATGTTTGGCACTGCTGGTTTACCGCATATCCTGATGCGTTTCTTTACCGTGCCAGATGCACAGGAAGCACGTAAGTCAGTATTCTTCGCGACTGGATTTATCGGTTATTTTTATATACTGACATTCATTATCGGTTTCGGTGCGATTGTCTTATTAGTCAACAACCCTGAGTTTCTAGATCCTGAAACAGGCGGTATTCTTGGTGGTAATAATATGGCCGCGATTCATTTGGCCAAGGCCGTTGGCGGTGAGATTTTTCTGGGCTTTATATCTGCGGTCGCATTCGCAACTATCCTGGCGGTTGTTTCCGGTTTAACTTTATCCGGCGCGTCGGCTATTTCACATGATCTCTACGCAAGTGTAATACGTAATGGTGAAGTGCTTGAAGGCGAGGAGATCCGTGTCTCCAGGATAGCAACAATAATTCTTGGCATTGCTGCGGTCTTTTTAGGTATCATTTTTGAACAACAAAATGTGGCTTATATGGTTGGGCTTGCTTTTGCCATTGCGGCCAGTGTTAATTTCCCCGTTTTATTTCTATCGATGTTCTGGCAGAGACTCACCACAAGAGGGGCATTTATTGGCGGCAGTATCGGTTTGATAACAGCAGTATTGTGTATGATTTTAGGTCCCACCGTCTGGGTCGATATACTCGGTAATGCCGAGGCCATCTTTCCCTATAAACACCCGGCTCTTTTTTCAGTGAGTGCGGCATTTATATCGATTTATATTATATCGATACTGGATAATTCAGAATCAGGTCAGGCAGAAGCGTTAGCATTTGAAGATCAGTATGTGCGTTCCCAGACAGGGTTAGGCTCAGAGGGATCGGTCAGTCATTAAACAAGAAACAATATAAAGACTATAGAGATTTTGTAATCTATCGATTTCTCAATCAGAGCCTTGCTGGATGCTGGTTCTAATATGGGTCGCCGGCATTTGAATTTGACCATATAGTTTTGTGATATCAAGTTCTTCTGCCGGGACGGGCCTTTGCAAATAATATCCCTGTGCAAAATTACATCCACAGCGGCGTAAAAAATCGATGGCTATCTGATCTTCTACACCTTCGGCAATGGTTTCCATATCAAAATTCTTCGCCAGATTAATAATAGTTTGAGTCATAATTCGTTTTTTTGGATGATTGATATCCATAAAACTCTGATCGATTTTGATTACGTCGAAGGGCAAACCATGCAAGGTGCTTAATGAGCTATAACCTGTTCCAAAGTCATCCAATAGCAGGTTTATACCGATTTCCTTTAAACTATTAAGGTTGTTAGTAATTCTTTTATTATTGGCGTAATGGATATTTTCTGTGATCTCAAAATTGATAGCATCCGCTGGCAAGTCATAGTGAGTTAGTGTGTCACTGATGAAAGCAGGCAGGTTGTTATCAGTCAACTGACTCGCAGATATATTGACGGCGATATGAAAGTTTGATTTCTCCGGAGCCGTTCGCCATTCCTTGCATTGTATACAGGCCTGTTCGATCATCCATATGCCGATGTCTTTCATCATGCCGGTTTCTTCAGCGATAGGGATAAAATCACTTGTTAAAATCATTCCCTTATCATGATGTTTCCAGCGCAATAAAGCTTCTACATCGACCATGGATTGGTTGTTTAGATTGATAACGGGTTGATAATGAATCTGCAGTTCATTTTCTTCTAATGCATGGCGTATATCTTTTTCAAGTAATAGACGATGTTCCGTATTGTGATTGATTCTATCTTCTGCATAAGCGCAGTACTGATTCTTCCCGTTTGACTTTGCTTCATACATTGCAATGTCAGCTCTTTTTAACAATGTTGTACTATCAACACCATTTAACGGGCATAAGCAGATACCGATACTAGCCGATATATGCATTTCATGTTCGTCTAGCATAAAAGGCATGGAAATAGATTTTATGATTTTGTCAGCAACGACTTTTACATATTTATCAGAATTATTGCCTGACAGTATCAATAGGAATTCATCACCACCAAAACGTGCTAATGTATCACTCTCACGAACACAGGCTTTTAATCGTTGACTAACTTGCAACAGCAAGTCATCACCGGCTTCATGACCCAGCGTATCATTGATGAATTTGAAGCGATCCAGATCTATAAATAGTAAGGCGAACGATTTATTGTAACGCTTGACCTGATGGATCTCGTGTTCCAGGATCTTTGCAAAAAGATTTCGATTCGGTAAAGATGTTAACGCATCATAGTAAGCGAGGACTTTTTTCTCTTCTTCGCTTCTTTCCAGCGCACCGATAGCATTGGTCAAACGTGCTGTGTTTATTCTAATTTTCCGAAAGATATAGATACTTAAAAAAACAATGAAAACAGAAAAAGGCACAATCAATCCAAAAGCCATTTTTATATTGGAAGCACTAATCGAGTTTACCGGTTTTTCCAGTAATTTCGAATTGCGTGTAAACACATAGGTCGAGTCTGTTATTGAATCAATTAATGTGTTTTCAGAGATGATGACGTTGTTGTTTTCATATAGCTCAGTCAATAGTTGTTCAGCCAGATTATTATCGTTTTGGCATAATGAGACAATATCGCTACTCTTTATCAGTTTGATAATAAGTTTATCCAGAGCGTTTACTAAAGTAAGACATTCACCGGTCAGGTTCCTGATGTTTTCCATCCGGCCTATGATTTTTTCCGTCTGCAAGGGTATGTTTGAGTAATTCTTCACGTCTTCATTGAGTAAAGAAACATTGCTTATATAAGCATAATTCAAACGATGCAGTTTTGTTGCCTTCGATAATTGAATAATGGATCCCATTGATGACAAACCAAACAGGATTGTTATTATTAGTACCAGCTGTAAACTTTTGGCTGTCGACATCGTGTTTTATAAAATATTGAATAAATTACATATACTGAAGTATCCATAGCCATATCGGCTCAGCAGGAGAATTCTTTAACAATGTCTTATTCATAATAAAACAAACGATACCCAGAGTATTTGGGCTTGATAGAAATGCATGTGCTACCCGGAGAAAAAAATTATTTCCAGATGTAAATGGTGTGAGGGTGATTCTCTCTATACGCAATATCATGATGAGGAGTGGGGTGTCCCCTTACATTCCGATGTCAAATTATTTGAATTTCTTGTTCTGGAAGGTGCCCAGGCAGGTTTGAGTTGGATTACTGTGCTCAAGAAAAGACAATCATATCGAACGGCATTTGATAAATTCGATTTCAATAAGGTGGCTGCTTACAAGGAATCCAGAATCCAGGTCTTATTGAATAATCCTGGAATTATCAGAAATAAGCTTAAAATCAGAAGCGCCATTACAAACGCACGCGCCTTTATTGAGATACGCGAGAAATTTGGTACGTTTGATAAATATATATGGCAGTTTACCGAGTATCAAACTATTCAAAATGCATGGAAATATTTACCTGATGTGCCGGCCTATACTGACGTTTCCGAGACCATGTCGAAAGATTTAAAGAAGCGTGGGTTTACCTTTGTCGGTCCCACAATTTGTTATGCTTTCATGCAGGCCATAGGCATGGTGAATGATCATACAGTTGATTGCTTTCGACATCGTGAGCTAAAGAAATAAGCATGTTTATCCGGCCCAAAGATTACATCTCGGTTGACAATAAATACTTTTTTGCTGTGGTAAGCGAGTATCAGGAAGATGATCGCGCATTATGCTGGCTGCGTTACATTAAAGAGGGTAATGTCATGCAGAAGATTGAAACCACGCAGGCCGATCAAATTATTAGAGATACGCGTCCTGAACTTCTCTACTACAGCCACTATGCCGATATTGAATTGCATGGCATTCCGTTGGAATTAATTGAACACGTCTATCGGCCAGAGCAGGTAGTTGAACGACTGTTGTGCGATATATCCCCTGATGCCAAACAAGAAGATGCTATCAATATTATTAAACTACTTATTGATACCGGGCTTAAACAGGATTGTATCGGTGTTACCGGCTCCTTAATGTTAAATGCCCACAACCCGGAATCTGATATCGATCTCGTTATCTATGGCCGTGAACTTTTTTTCAAGGCAAGACAGCAGCTAAAAATACTTCTGGAATCGGGTCGCTTGTCTCCATTAAATGAAACATTCTGGCGTGAGTCATATCAACGCCGAAATTGCACATTGAGCTTTGCTGAATACCATACGCATGAACTAAGAAAATATAATAAGTTTCTGTGCGGGGACAGCAAGGTCGATATCAGCATGATCCCTGAAAATTATGAGCGATTTGAGGAATGTGGGCCCTATAAAAAAACAGGTCGAGGCAATGTCGTATGCATTGTCACAGATGATTCCTATGCGTATGATTTTCCCTCGCGTTATTTTATTGAGCATGAAACGCTTGAACAGATCGTTTCCTACACGGCCACTTATACTGGACAAGCAAAGAGAGGTGAAAAAATTGAGGCTGCCGGATATATTGAACAGGGCCGTGATGGAAGAAAGCGTTTGTTAATCGGCACCAGTCGTGAAGCAGAGGGTGAGTATCTGCGAGTCCTGAAATGAAGTTTGTCCAATACTCATAGGGTCACATCGCGTCCTCGTGTTATATTTCGCGGTAAATTAATTCGAACCTTTATTTGTATTATGAATTTTAATGAATCGGCCGAACAACTCGTTAACGCGGGAAAAATACTCTACGACTGGGGCATGGTTCCGGCGACGAGTGGGAATTTTTCTGCCCGGATTGATCCAAATGAGATCGCTATTACCATTTCCGGAAAACACAAGGGACGAATGACAGTGGCAGATATCATGCGTATCGATCCTGTCGGCATGTCTCTTGATGGTCATACGCCATCTGCCGAAGCAGGTTTACATGTACAACTCTATCAGCGTTATCCCGAGACTGCTGCGATACTGCACGCACACTCTATCGGTGCGACACTAATTTCCCGAACAGTCGGAAATGAATTGATACTGGAAAATTATGAATTATTAAAAGCCTTCCCTGGAATTACGACACACGAGACGCGAATTGTTATTCCGGTATTTGACAATGATCAGGATATCGCCCGTTTGGCAAAGCAGGTAGATGAATATATGGCGTGTCATGAATTCATACCCGCTTACCTGATTCGTGGCCATGGCTTTTATACCTGGGGAAAATCAATAGACGATGCATTAAAATATACAGAAGCACTCGAATTTTTATTTAAATGTGAATTAACGACTCAAGGAGTTCTGAAACCATGACTCAACTTACAATTTACCCTGACGACCAACCTGAACAAGGTCAAAAAATCACCAATTACAGTGACATTGCATCGGCATTAGCCAACATCGGCGTATTACTTGAAAAATGGGAAACGGGGCAAGCCTTAGCTAAAGAGGCAAGCTCGGAAGAGGTTATGCAAGCCTACGATGAGGCGATCAAAAAATTGAATGAAAAATATAATTTCAAGACTATTGATGTCATTAGCTTGAATCCGGACCATCCCGATATAGCCGTAATGCGACAAAAGTTTTTAGCTGAACACACCCATGCTGATTTTGAGGTGCGCTTTTTTGTCGAAGGTAGTGGGATTTTTTACTTACATGTTGATGGTAAGGTGTATGCCACGCTGTGTGAAAAAGGAGACCTGATCAGTGTGCCAGCCAACACGACCCACTGGTTTGATATGGGCACAGCACCGTATCTTAAATGTATCCGTTTCTTTACTACGGATGAAGGTTGGGTTGGTAACTTTACCGGGAGTGAGATAGCCAGGAATTTCCCTGATTTCGATACACTGACGGCCTGATTATTTTGATTCACGTAATCCTGACTGATATTGAGGGCACAACGACCTCTATTCGTTTTGTTGTTGATGTGTTGTTCCCCTATGCGCGTTCGCATATGGCCGAGTTTATACAATCACGTGCAAGCGAAGAAAAAGTGCGTGAACAACTCGACGAAGTTGTCAGGCTTACTGGTATTGATAGTAATCTTGAGGCGATAACACAACAGTTAATCGAATGGATTGATGAAGATAAAAAGATTACGCCATTGAAGGCCTTGCAAGGAATGATCTGGAAAGCGGGTTATGAGTCAGGCGATTTCAAAGGCCATCTCTACGAGGATGTAGAACCTAATCTCAGAAAATGGCATGACGCTGATATACAACTCTATGTCTATTCATCGGGTTCGGTCGAAGCACAAAAACTAATCTTTGGTTATAGTGAGGCAGGTGACTTAACGGCCTTGTTTAATGGTTATTTTGATACGCGTATCGGCAACAAGCGTGATCCGGAGGCTTACCAGAATATCGTTGCTGAAATAGGTGTAAAGGCGGACCAGATTCTGTTTCTGTCTGATATTGAAGAAGAACTGGATGCAGCTAAAGAAGCCGGAATGAACACGATTCAACTGCTAAGGGATGAGACAACACCCTCGACAAAACATCCTTTCGTTAGGGACTTCAACGAAATTGAAACCTGAACAATATTCATCGAAACTAACGTTGCTTAAATTAAGTATCGCTGATAAAAAGTAAGAGATTAAATAATGACGGCAAGAATAAAAATTATTGATTTATTAAAATCCGAGCAGGCACAGGCATCGGTTTTGTTAAAAGGTTGGATTCGAACATTAAGAGAAAGCAAGGAATTTTCATTTATTGAATTGAATGATGGTTCCTGTCTATCGAATATCCAGATTATTGTCGATAGCACTATCGATCATTATAAAGAGATTACAAAACTCACAACAGGCGCAGCAATTTCCGTGCAGGGTGAGCTAGTTGAATCTCCCGGCAAGGGCCAGAAATGGGAAGTGCGTGCAACATCGATAGACATCCTCGGTGTTGCGCCGGATGATTTTCCGTTACAAAAGAAACGCCATACGGATGAATACCTGCGCACAATTGCTCACCTGCGACCACGTTCCAATAAGTATGGCGCAATTTTTCGTATTCGTTCCAAACTGTCATTTGCCATCCACAAGTTTTTTCAAGAGCGTGATTTTCAATGGATACACACACCTATCATTACTGGTTCTGATTGTGAGGGTGCGGGTGAAATGTTCAATGTAACGACGCTTGATCTTAATGACATCCCGAAGAAACAGGGTGCGGTAGATTATGAACAAGACTTTTTTGGTAAACAGGCCAGCCTGACGGTCTCTGGCCAGTTGTCAGTCGAGACGTTCTGTTTGAGTTTGGGCAATGTTTATACTTTTGGTCCAACCTTCCGTGCCGAAAACTCAAATACCAGTCGGCATATGTCCGAGTTTTGGATGATAGAACCGGAAATGGCATTTGCTGATTTAAAAGATGATATGGCGCTGGGCCAGGAGTTTGTTCAATATCTTATTAAGTACACGTTGGACGAATGTGCCGAAGATCTGGCATTGTTTGCGCAATTTGTTGATAAGAATCTTATGGCTACGCTGGAGAACATTCTTGATAACGATTTCATCCGACTTTCCTATACTGATGCCGTTGATCTATTACAAAAAAGCGGCCAAAAATTTGAATTCCCGATTGCCTGGGGCAGTGATCTGCAATCAGAACACGAACGTTTTTTGACGGAAAAACATTTTAAACAACCGGTTATCGTTCATGACTATCCAAAAGATATCAAGGCGTTTTACATGCGCATGAATGATGATGAAAAGACGGTGGCGGCGATGGATATTCTGGTGCCAGCCATTGGTGAAATTATTGGCGGTAGTCAGCGAGAAGAACGTTACGATGTCTTGCAACAACGAATTAAAGCGATGGATTTTGATGAAGCAGATTACTGGTGGTATCTGGATACGCGTAAGTATGGCACTGCTCCCCATGCTGGATTCGGCCTCGGCTTTGAACGTCTATTAATGTTGGTAACGGGTGTTTCCAACATCCGCGATGTTATCCCTTTCCCACGCACACCCAAACATCTCGAATTTTAATAAACGCCGAGTGGCAGGCGCGATTAGACTAACTATTTTAAAGCAGCGGGTATCAATGCTTGTCAAAATACCGATGCATTTCATCAATAACTTTTCTGGAAAGCAGTAAGGTTGATAGCAGGGTAGGTAATATCATCAAGGCAAACATGCTGTCGATGATGTTGATGATCGTTGTCTGTGTCCATACTGCGCACAAGGGTATAATGCCCAGGTAGACATAGATGAACTTGCCTCCGAATTTATTTCCAAACAAATAGCGCGCGCATTTTATACTGTAGTAGGAATAGGTCACCATGGTTGATAGCGCAAACAGTATAAAGATCAGGTAAACAAGCAGTTCACCAATACCGGGTAAAGTCTGATTGAAAGATAACGCGGTCATGATGATACCACTCTCGCCTGAATAGACACCGGAACTCAGTATTACCAGTGCCGTGCAGGTGCAGATGATATGCGTGTCTATGAACGGCCCCAGCATCGCAACGAGTCCTTCGCGCACAGGCTCTTGTGTCTTTGCGGTACCATGGGCCATCGCTTCGGTACCCACACCAGCCTCATTGGAAAAAATGGCGCGCTTTATTCCGGTCACGAGTACTTCCTTAAAAGCCACGCCGGTTGCGCCTCCATACAATGCCTCTGAACCAAACGCGCTATGATAAATATCCAATAATATTGTCGGTACGGAATCGATATTGAGCATGATTACAACCAGGCTACTTAAGAAATATGCCACTGACATAAAAGGAACGATGCGCCCGGTTACTTTGCCGATACGTTTAACATCGCCGATGATAATAAAGCCAATGAACAATAATGCGGCGATGCCGGTATAAAGGTGTGATATCGAAAATTTAACGTGTAATAAACTCGCCAGTTGGTTTACCTGGAACATCGGAATGCAACCAATCAAGCCGGCAATAGCAAACAGAATGGCGAGGGGTTTAAAGCGTTTTCCAAGGCCGCGCTCGATAAAATACATCGGACCACCTTGCTCAACACCATGTTCATCCTTTATCCGATACAGGCATGAGAGTGTGCAGGTAAAAAATTTTATGATCATGCCAAATAGACCTGCAACCCACATCCAGAATACAGCACCGGCACCACCGAGATTGATGGCAATAGCGACACCGGCAATATTACCTATGCCTATGGTGCCGGAGAGAGCGACACTCAGCGCCTGAAAATGTGATAACTCACCCGGGCTGGCTTTACTTTCATACTTTCCAGACAGGATAGCAAAGGCATGAAAGAAACCGGTGAAGGGCTTAAGTCGAGAAATGTAGGCGAAGTAAACCCCACTCAATAAAATAAAGATAACGAGTGGTAAACCCCACAACAGATCTACCGTGGTAGACCAGAATTGCTCAAATTGATTCATGCTGTTGATTGTTCTTATTATGTTTAAAAGGCATTGAACATTAGGTGCTCATTCTAGTCAAATTGGCATCACTAAATTGACGGTTAAACATAATGTTTAAAGCTAATTCATTATTAATTGTATTTTTTCTCTTATCAGCAACATCACTCCCGGCAGAAGTGCTGATTACCAGCCCCAGTACTCGCGTCAGTCTCCTTGAATTTTACACCTCTGAAGGTTGTAGTAGCTGTCCACCGGCAGATCGATGGATCAGCAAACTGAAGTCGCATCCGGGTCTCTGGAGTTCATTGGTGCCAGTAGCCTTTCATGTTGACTACTGGAATTATATTGGTTGGCAGGACCGATTCTCCTCTCCCGAGTATTCTGCCAGACAACGCCGCTATGCACATTCGAAAAGTTTGAAGACAGTTTACACTCCCGGCTTTTTGATGAATGGTGAGGAATGGCGTTCATTTTTTGGCATAAAAAAACTATCAACCGTTTCAGATCAGAAAGTGGGAATGCTTAGTTTGAAGATCGATGATATGGCGTTAACTGCTGAATATAATCCTGTTGATGCAATTAAAGATAAAACATTAATTCTGAACGTTGCTGTGCTCGGTTTTGATATTAAAACCGAGGTAGAGGCTGGTGAAAACAGAAATAAAGAATTGCGACATGACTTTACCGTATTGGGGTTTAAGTCGGTTCCATTGTATAAGGAACTCTCAACCTACCAGGTGATGACTGAATTACCGGATATTGTTGAAACTGCGCCGAGGATGGCTATTTCGGCCTGGCTTAATAAGGAAAATGATATGACGCCGATACAAGCAGTGGGTGGCTGGCTGGAAAATAAATGCTGCTAAACAGGGCGCTCGTATATTGCGAGCGCATGGATCTCGGTAACACCTTGAGGGGGTGTGTGCAGGATCAATCGTGTCATGTCTGTCTTTCTAGAGGTAGAAAAATGTACCAGCATCATTAGCGTCACGATTCACGTTCAGGCAATGTCGTTTGTGCAGAAGCACACAATCATCGTAAACTTCCTGTCTATACAGTCATTAGCCTAAGAGTTATGCAAGACAAGCAAGCTGAACATTCCCTGCAACGTGTTACATTATTAATGGTGTTGTTAAATGCGTTTACAACACCACTCATGTTGTCTGCGGTGAATGTCGCTTTACCGGCTATCGCTACCGACCTGTCTATGCATGCCGTGTTATTAAGTTGGGTGCCGATGGCCTATCTGATGGCGAGTGCGATGTTTGTTTTAATATTTGGTCGCATCGCCGATATGGTTGGGCGCAAACGGTTGTTTTTGATTGGAACTGGCAGCGTCATAGTCACATCTTTAATTGCCGCCTTCGCCATTAATGGCACTATGTTGATTATGGCACGTTTTCTACAGGGCATGAGTGCGGCAATGCTGTATGCAACCCAGGTCGCCATTGTTTCATCGGTTTTCCCTCCAGCCAAACGTGGTCAAGCAATAGGTTTGACCGTCTCCACAATATATCTTGGGCTAACCGTAGGCCCGTTGATTGGTGGTTATGTTATCGACACACTGGGTTGGCGCGCGAGCTTCATGGTTCATATTCCGCTTGCTGTTATAGTCCTGGTTGTCGGTTTGTTCTTTGTTAAAGGTGAATGGTCTGCAGAGGAGCGCGGTAGCTTTGATCTATTTGGCGCGATGCTTTATGCCTTTTCAATCTTAATGGTTTGTATTGGTGTTTCCTGGTTGCCTTCAAGCCTGAGTTTTATTTTTCTGGGTGTGTCTGTATTTGGGTTTATCTTTTTCTTTTTATTTGAACGAGCACATAAACATCCGATTCTCGATGTGCGCCTGTTTTTTTCTAATCGGGTGTTTACCTTTTCTTGTCTGGCATCACTCATCATGTATACCGCCACGTTTGCTAATGTGGTTCAGGTCAGTCTTTATCTGCAATATTTAAAGGGACTGAGTGCAACGACAGCTGGTGCGATAATGATGTGCCAGCCATTGACGATGGCGATTTTCTCGCCCTTGGCAGGTCGTTTGTCTGATAAATTTGAACCCCGACGTCTTGCCAGTCTGGGTATGTTTATTAGTGCCTGTGGTTTGTTGCTACTGTCAAACCTGCGGATTGAGTCAAACCTGAACTTTTTGGTCTTTTCACTCGTCATCACGGGTTTCGGTTTTAGTCTTTTTTCATCACCGAATGTGAATGCGATTATGAGTTCAGTCGAAAAACGATTGTATGGAAGTGCGAACGGCGTAATGGCCACTATGCGGATCATCGGACAGATGACCAGTATGGTATTAGTCACATTGATGTTCGCATTGATGATCGGCTCGGTTGAAATTATACCGGACAATTATCCCGCATTGGAAAATGCGATTCGTACGACATTTATGATAGCCGCATTGCTATGTATTCCCGGTATTATCCTCTCCATGGCACGAGGTAAGTTAAGATATTGAGCAAAAATGCTGCGCCGCGACATGCTTTATCTACAACTTAAAGTATAATCTTAATTACCCGATACTAATGAGATATCAAATCTAAACAGCCGTGCCTAGATGAAAAGAATTTGGAATATCCGCAAGCTATTATTGTTACTCATCTTTTCTTTGGTGTTGCCCTTGTTTGCCCTGTTTGTATATACCGTCTATTCGAACGTTAAGGATGATCTGACTGATGCGAGCGCTACGGCATTAAGCATTGCCGAGATAACATCGGTAAATATGTACCGGTTTATCGATAATCATCGACACAGTCTGGCCAGCATAACGCAGCGTGCTCTGGTCAAGGATATGGACATCAATAATTGCGATCCACTGTTGAATGACTTTAAAGATCTCGATGCCAAGTTGAATAATGTTGTTCTCTTGGATGTGGATGGGAATGTGGTTTGTTCAGCAATACCGATAACAAAACCAATGTCTTATGCCAAGGGTTATACCTATAACGCTATATTAAAAGAACGCAAGTTTATTGTGGGTAAGCCCAGTTATGGCAGGATTAGTCAGAAATGGATATTGCCACTTGCGTATCCCGTCATGAAAAATGAAA
The DNA here is from genome assembly GCA_938084745.1 of uncultured Gammaproteobacteria bacterium. Lineage (GTDB taxonomy): Bacteria > Pseudomonadota > Gammaproteobacteria > Eutrophobiales > Eutrophobiaceae > UBA7359. Next base: position 104,097 of record CALKEZ010000006.1, on the reverse strand, counting down.
ACCTTATAGGTGTGATCGGCGCAGCCATAGACCTTGCTACTCTTTCTCCCGGTTACGATCAAATAAGCTTGCCGCATGAGGCGAATCTGATGCTGATCAGTGATAATGGACTTGTTATCTCCAGCTCAAGTCACGCCGATGACTGGATAGGTAAAGAAATTGCTGATAAATCCATAATGGAACTCGTGCTAAAAAAACAGGCAGGCATTGGCTTTGATAGTAGTTTACATGGACGGGAGACGATCTATGGCTATAGTCCGGTAGCGTCTACTAACTGGACCGTATTGGTTGGTATCCCGGTAGGAAACGTGCTGAGTAATGCCTACTCCAAAGCTAAAATAAACGGCCTGATTGGTTTTTTAATTACACTGGTCACATTATTGATCGGAATGAAAGTTTCCGATCGTATTGAAAAACCGATTAGTACTATTGCTGATACGGCACGTCGAGTGGCTAATAACGAATTGAGTTCACTGATAGCTGTTGATGGGCCGTTGGAAATTAAAAACCTGGCTGAACAATTCAATTTCATGTTGCATAGCCGACAGTCGGCAGAAAAATCGGTACGTGAATATGCAGAAAAATTACATCTCACTATGGATGCATTGCATATTGGTACCTGGTATGTGAATTTGCCCGATAAAACCATCGATCACTCCGATAATATCGCCCAGGTTTTCGGTACTGATGCCGACAAACGATTTAAAAACTATAATGATTTTGAATCACTGATACAGAAGGATGATCGCATACTTATTCACAGTGCTTATAAGGAAGCACTTGATACGAATGTATTATTCGAAACAGAGTTTCGTATTGTTTGGCCAGATAACAGCATACATTGGGCCTCTGCCAAAGGGCGCATATTCAAAGATGAGAAAGGCATTCCGGAATATATTGTTGGTATAGTAATGGATGTGACCGAACGTAAGGAAGCTGACGAACACTTACAGTATCTTGCCTCACATGACGCGTTGACCAACCTCTATAATCGACATGAATTCGATAAACGGCTGAGAACCATCTACAAACTGGCACGCAGGGAAAACAACCAGTATGCCGTACTGTATATGGATCTGGATCAATTCAAGATTGTTAATGACACTTGCGGGCATGTTGCCGGCGATGAGTTGTTACGTCAGCTAGCCTATATGTTGCACTCCAGGGTGCGTGAGACAGATACTATCGCCCGGCTTGGTGGTGATGAGTTTGCTATTCTATTGAAAAACTGTCCGATGCAAAAAGCTATCGAACTGGCGGAACAGATCCGTAGTAGTGTGCAGGATTTTCGTTTCGCCTGGAAGGAGAAGCTGTTCAGCGTTTCAATAAGTATTGGTTTAGTGTCTGTGCATGATACGTCCAACACTCCCGAGCAAATTATGAGTGCTGCGGATGTCGCCTGTTTTACAGCAAAAGACCTGGGACGTAATCGCGTCTATATACACAAACCGCAGGATAAGGAAAAAGCGCACCAACTGGGTGAAATGGAATGGGTCTCAAGGATTAATGCTGCTTTTGAAGAAGACCGTTTTCGTCTCTACTATCAAACCATTGAACCGCTACAAACAGGTGAGCCCGGACTGCATTGTGAACTGCTGATAAGAATGGTGGATGAGTCGGGCACTATTATTTCTCCGATGTCCTTTATCCCTGCGGCTGAACGCTATGGCTTAATGACAACTATCGATAAGTGGGTTATTCAAACAGCATTCAATTACTTTAACGATTTTCTTCAAAAGCAGCAGGCCATAGGCTTGAATCTTTGTACAATTAATATTTCTGCCAGATCATTTAATGATCCGACTTTTCTTGGCTATTTACGCGATCAATTCAGTACGTTTAATATCTCACCGGAAAAAATATGTTTCGAAATTACCGAGACAGCGGCTATTTCAAATATTATGCAGGCGAGTGATTTCATTCAGGAATTAAAAACATTGGGTTGTAAATTTGCGCTGGATGATTTCGGTAGTGGTATGAGTTCGTTTACCTATTTGAAAAATCTCAATGTCGATTTTATAAAAATTGATGGGGCATTTGTCAGGGACATGATGAATGATCCGATAGATAAAGCCATGGTCGAATCTATCAATGCAATCGGACATGTTATGGGTCTAAAGACGATTGCCGAATTTGTAGAAGATATCGAGATATTTAATGAACTAAAGACACTGGGTATCGATTATGCACAGGGCTATGCGATCGCAAAACCTAAACCTTTAGACGAAATTAAGTTACAAAAAGCACTCCTGCGTGTTGTGAGTTAGTCAGGTTTAATCGCCCGCATACAAATAAGGCTTTAATGGATCGGGCGGCATTTGAAGATGGTAACCTTTATCTTCGAGATTTTTCATGACCAGCAAGACATCTTCTCTGGCGAGTTTTTTTTCCGGTGATAATTCCAGATCCATTACATGAGTCAGCTCTTTTACCAGTGCGACTAACTCTTCCGGAAGATCGGCTATGGTCTTTTCATCAGGCAGATAGAGATACATTTCATCGCGTTTTGAACAGCGATAAATATTGCATTTAATTTTTGTCATTATTAATAATTCTTTAAGGTTTACTTAATGTTGCCACAGCGCATACAGTGTTAGTGGAATATTGCCCTGTATACGCTGTGGTGATTTTTTGATGTGTAATGTTATACGGTTTCTAGAACAGGCCAACAATCTTACCGTCATCATCGACATCGATTCTTTCCGCAGCCGGTGATTTAGGCAGACCAGGCATGGTCATCATATTACCCGCGATGGCCACAATAAAACCGGCGCCGTTCGCAAGACGTACTTCTGTGATATGCACATTATGACCACTTGGTGCACCTTTAACATTTGGATCTGTTGAAAAAGACATCTGCGTCTTGGCCATGCAAACCGGGTAAGAACCATATTCTTCACTCCAGTCTGACAGTTGCTTCTTCACTTTAGGATCGGCTGAAATACTTGCGGCACCATAGACCTTGGTCGCAATTGCTTCAATCTTGTCCCAAAGAGATATGTCCGATTCATAAACATAAGTGTGTTTGCCAGGACTGTTTTCAACTATATCAACCACCGTGGTTGCCAATTCTTCAGCACCTGCACCACCATCGGCCCAGTGTTTGGAAACGACGGCTTTCACGCCCAGTGCTTCGCACTTCTTCATTAACAATGCAATTTCAGCATCACTATCAAAGGTAAAGTGGTTAACACAAACTACGCAGGGCAAACCGTAGACATCACGAATATTATTCACATGACGTTCAAGGTTCGCCATACCGGTTTCCAATGCAGCCAGGTTTTCATTATTCAAGTCATCTTTTGCGACACCGCCATGGAATTTCAGGGCCCGTATTGTGGCTACCAGAACCACCACTTTAGGATGAAGATCGGCCATGCGTGCTTTTATATCGATGAATTTCTCTGCTCCCAGATCAGCACCAAAACCAGCTTCCGTGATGACATAGTCAGCGAGCTTAAGCCCGGTCTTGGTCGCGGTAACGGTGTTACAGCCATGCGCAATATTAGCGAAAGGCCCACCGTGGATAATGGCGAGGTTGTTTTCCAGCGTTTGCACCAGGTTTGGATTAATGGCGTCATTTAAAAGAGCAGCCATGGCGCCATGTGCTTTTAAATCGCGGGCATAGATCGGTGTTTTATTGTCGCTTTTATAACCTATGACAATCCGACCCAGGCGTTCTTTTAAATCTTTACGATTTGTGGCAAGACATAGAATCGCCATGATCTCGGAAGCGACAACAATGTCGAAACCATCTTCGCGTAGATAACCATTCGCCGGACCGCCCATGCCAACAGTAATATGACGTAAGGCGCGGTCGTTCATATCAACAACACGTTTCCATTGGATACGACGCGGATCTATACCCAGTTCATTACCGTGGTTGATGTGATTATCAATCATGGCGGAAAGCAGCGCATGGGCAACACCAATGGCATGAAAGTCACCGGTAAAATGCAGATTAATATCTTCCATCGGTACAACCTGGGCGTAACCACCGCCTGCAGCGCCACCTTTCATACCAAAGCAAGGGCCTAAAGAAGGTTCTCTCAGGCACATGATTGTTTTTTTGCCGATGCGATTCAGAGCATCACCCAACCCCACGGTTGTGGTTGTTTTGCCTTCACCTGCCGGGGTAGGGCTAATTGCCGTTACCAGAACCAGGTTGCCATCATTATTACTATCAAGATTCGTGACGTAATCCAGCGAAAGTTTAGCCTTGTAATGACCATAGGGTACGAGGTGTTCGCTCGCTATTCCGTATTGATCATGAGCCAGATCAACAATGCGTTTCATTTTTGCCTTTTGAGCAATTTCAATATCAGACATGACGCCCTCCCAAAAAATGTATAAAATACAAAAAGTTATAAAAAATAAAATGATTAAGAATTCGATGAGTTCCCAGATTATTATTTTTTTATGACTGAGAACGGCGTTGCGTAATTGTTTTTTCTGTGGGTAAATATCTTCATTTACCGCGCAGAATAATACCGTATTTAATAAAACCTCCCATTAATTACAGGGGTTGAATATCAATATCCTACTGGAATATCTGGTCCGTACCCGAAGCCTACTGGCAGGGACACGCGCATTGTTTGCGCTTTCCTTACTTGGTCTTGCGACCGGTATCGTTGCGGGTTCTGTGATAATTCTTTTTCGATTCGCTACAGAAATTTTCACAACTATCGTTTTTACCCGGAGCAGATCCTGAAAACTATGAAGCCCTCAACTGGCAGTTTCGCTTGTACATGGCCTCTGCCGGCGGATTATTTCTGGGCTTATTGTTTTATGTTGTTTCACGCACTCCCCTAAGGGTTGGCGTAATTCATGTGCTCGAACGATTATCCTATAACGAGGGTAATTTACCACTAAAGAATCTTTTACTGCAATTCATCGGTGCGACTGTTGCCATAGTCTCCGGCCAATCAGTTGGTCGTGAGGGACCGAGTGTCCATTTGGGGGCAGCGAGTGCGAGTTTAATGGGTCAATACCTGCACCTGCCTAATAATAGCATCCGCACTTTGGTGGGTTGTGGTGCCGCTGCGGCTATCGCTGCTTCATTCAATACACCCCTTGCCGGTGTCATCTTCGCGATGGAAGTGATTTTAATGGAATACACCATCACTGGCTTTACCCCGGTTATTTTATCAGCAGTAAGTGCGACGATAATGTGTCGTCTGGTGTTCGATACCGAGCACCTCTTTAGTGTACAGGCGGTTGATCTCGAGTCATTCGTTGAATTACCTATTATCGTATTAATGGGGCTGTTTATTGGCGCTATTGCTGCCGGCTTTATACGCTTGACCGGAGCCATCACAAAATTCGGACAGAAATTTGATATCTGGTTACGTATGACACTGGCCGGCGTCGGGGTTGGACTGCTGGCCATCATCAGCCCGGAGATCATGGGTATCGGCTATGATACGGTTGATGCCGCGCTACTGGGCCAGATAGGCATCGCCGCATTGTGCTTGATATTACTGACCAAGATTGCCGCAACAGCGCTCTGTGTCGGTTTTAGTATCCCGGCTGGTTTGATTGGTCCGGCTATTTTTATCGGGGCGTTGGCGGGTGGTATCGTTGGTCAGTGTGTCGAGTTATTCGACAGTAATTATTCTGATGTGGGTTTATATGTGATGTTGGGTATGGGCGCTATGATGAGCGCCACGTTGCAGGCACCGTTGGCAGCGTTACTGTGTTTGCTCGAATTAACCGGTAATCAGAACATCATCTTTCCGGCTATGCTCGCGGTCGTGAGTGCTAACCTGACAGCAAGAGAGTTGTTCAAATGTGATTCTATCTTCTTATCACAATTCCGGGGTTTTGGATTGGATTAGCGCAATGATCCCATCGCGCAATCGCTTAGACGAATTGGGGTAGAGTCCGTAATGAATAAGGCTTATGTCATGACTGAACCTGTAATCCCGCGTAATGTTGCTAATAATCACTTAAAAGAGGGGCCCGATTGGTTGTTAATCCGGCGTGTTGAAGGGAACCAGCTAATGCCGGCAACTGATCTCGCCCGTTACCTGGAAAAAGAAGATGATGAAGAAATTAACTTATTGGAAATTCCGGCAAAGCGGCGTCAGTTAGCCCAAATTAGTCTTGAATCTACCTTGCAACATGCACAACGGGTGATAACGGATTCAGAGGCAGAAGCATTGTATGTCACCAAAAAATTAGGTCCCTCGGCTGATCGCATCTACGGCATCATTACCCAGGAAGACATCGAAAAACATTATCGTATTGTCAGTCACTAAGCTGCTATGCGGTCTACTCTATTCCAGCTGGATTTTAAAAACGGTTTAGATGCTGAAAATTGCATTTCTGTGATGGTGTCTTTCTTATGATTCTGTTAGCATAATTTCCCCTGAATATGACATTATTTAGGCTACTTTTTACCCCACAAACCGGTTTAAATAAACCGGGCAATATTTCTCCCTCTAAAATTTCTGTTCTTATCGGTATGATCATATGACGCGTTATATATTTATCACTGGCGGCGTAGTGTCGTCTCTTGGCAAAGGCATTGCTTCTGCCTCTCTCGGTGCCATTCTCGAAGCGCGTGGACTGAATATCACACTGATAAAGCTCGATCCCTACATCAATGTTGATCCCGGCACCATGAGTCCTTTTCAGCATGGTGAAGTCTATGTCACTGATGACGGTGCCGAAACCGATCTGGATCTGGGACATTATGAACGCTTTGTGCGTACCACGATGGGCAAACAAAACAACTACACCACTGGTCGGATTTATTTGAACGTTATCCAAAGAGAACGTCGTGGGGACTATCTCGGTGGCACTGTACAAGTCATTCCACACATTACGGATGAAATTAAACGCTGTATCAAAAAAGGAGCGGGTGATGCTGATATAGCGATGGTGGAAATTGGTGGAACGGTGGGCGATATCGAATCTCAACCGTTCCTTGAAGCGATTCGACAAATGCGAATTGAACTTGGATCGGAAAATACGCTATTTATCCATTTAACGCTGGTGCCCTATATTGCTGCCGTTGGTGAAATCAAGACGAAACCGACACAGCACTCGGTTAAAGAATTACGTTCTATCGGTATACAACCGGATTGTCTCGTGTGTCGCACGGATCATCCTATACCTGATAACGAAAAGAAGAAGATGGCCTTGTTTACCAATGTGGAAGAAGCCGCAATTTTTTCTGCAGTTGATGTCGATAACATCTACAAGGTACCCAATGAATTGCATAAACAGGGACTTGATGACGTTGTCATTAAGAAGTTTGGTCTGGATTTGCCCAAGGCCGATCTGGTCGAGTGGGATAATGTTATTGATGCTCTAGAACACCCCGAGGGCGAAATTAATATCGCGATGGTCGGTAAATATACCGATCTGGCGGATTCCTATAAGTCTTTATCCGAAGCACTGGCCCATGCCGGTGTGCAAACCCGTACGCAAGTTAATATTATCTATATCGACTCGGAAGAAATCGAGAACAAGGGCGTTGATTGTTTGCTGGATATGGATGCGATACTGGTTCCCGGCGGCTTTGGTAATCGTGGTATCGATGGCAAGATCACTGCCGTCAAGTATGCGAGGGAGAATGGCGTCCCCTATCTTGGCATCTGCCTTGGGATGCAAGTTGCTGTGATTGAAGTGGCACGACACCTTGCCGGCCTTGAAAATGCGAATAGCACCGAGTTTGATAAAAATACCGATCATCCGGTCATTGCCCTGATTACAGAATGGCAAGATACCAGTGGTAAACGTGAGAAACGTAGTGAAGATTCTGATTTAGGCGGCACCATGCGCCTGGGTGGTCAGGAATGTAAGTTGCTTGAAGGCACATTGGCAAAGCGTTTGTATCAGGCAGATACCATCAGGGAACGTCATCGTCATCGTTATGAATTTAACAACACCTATCTGGATAGACTGGAAGCAACCGGATTACGGATTGCGGGTCGTTCAATGGATGACGAACTGGTCGAGATTGTTGAGATACCCGACCATCCCTGGTTTGTCGGTTGTCAGTTTCACCCTGAATTTACCTCTACGCCCAGAGATGGCCATCCATTATTCACCGGGTTTATAAAAGCGGCGTTGGCATACAAAAAATCTAAATCAGGAACTATTAAGAATGCAGTTATGTAATTTTGAAGTTGGCCCAACGCAACCTTTCTTTTTAATCGCCGGGCCCTGTGTTATCGAAAGCGAACAGCTTGCCATGGATACTGCCGGACTGTTAAAGGAATTAACTACTGAATTACAAATTCCGTTTATTTATAAATCATCATTTGATAAGGCCAACCGTAGTTCACATGATAGTTTTCGTGGCCCCGGCATTGATGCCGGATTGAAAGTACTAGCGGCTGTAAAAGAAAAAATCGGTGTGCCGGTATTAACCGACATACATGAAGATACACCTCTGGATGAAGTCGCCAGTGTGGTTGATGTATTGCAAACGCCGGCATTTCTTTGTCGACAAACAAATTATATTCAAGCCGTCGCCAGAACCGGTTTGCCGGTTAATATAAAAAAAGGTCAATTTCTTGCCCCCTGGGATATGACACATGTCGTCGAAAAAGCACGGGCTGTGGGTAACGACAAGATCATGGTCTGTGAACGCGGTGCTTCTTTTGGCTACAATTACCTAGTATCAGATATGCGTTCGTTGGTTGTCATGCAAGAAACCGGTGCACCTGTTGTATTCGATGCGACGCATTCTGTACAAATGCCCGGTGGTGGTGGCAAGGTTTCCGGTGGTCAACGCGAATTTGTACCGGCATTAGCTCGCGCTGCTATGGCGGTCGGGATATCCGGATTATTTATGGAAACACACCCCGATCCGGATAAAGCATTGAGTGATGGCCCCAATTCATGGCCATTAAACAAGATGCGTGAATTATTGGAAACGCTAAAAAGAATTGATCAAATTACTAAAAATATAAATTAACCTGTAATGGAGGTTTAAGAGTGACAGCTATAAGTAAAGTCAATGCCCGTGAAGTCCTTGATTCCAGAGGCAACCCTACTATTGAAGCCGAGGTGACTACTGCTAGCGGTGCCGTGGGTAGTGCGATGGTACCTTCGGGCGCATCAACCGGTGTGCGCGAGGCATTGGAATTACGTGATATGGATGATACCCGTTACATGGGTAAAGGTGTGCTAACTGCCATTGATAATATCCATCAACTTATCGCGCCTGCGCTGTCCGGAATAGAAGTATCAGAGCAAGCAGAAATCGATAAAACCATGATTGACCTTGATGGTACAGCGAATAAAGAAAACCTCGGCGCAAATGCTATTTTAGCGGTTTCGATGGCAACGGCGCATGCAGCCGCTAATGAAAATAGTGTTCCTCTATATGTATATCTCGGCGGCGAAGGACCATTCCAGATGCCGGTACCGATGATGAATATCATCAATGGCGGTGCGCATGCGGATAATAGTGTTGATATGCAGGAATTTATGATCTTGCCAGTGGGTGCACCGAGTATCAGAGAAGCAGTACGTTATGGTACAGAGATATTTCATTCCTTGAAATCAGTGTTGTCAAAGCGTGGCCTCGGTACAACAGTGGGTGATGAAGGTGGCTTTGCCCCCAATCTATCGTCTAATGAGGAAGCCATTGAAGTCATACTCGAAGCCATAAAGAACGCTGGTTATAAAGCCGGTGAAGATATTTTATTAGGTCTGGATGTAGCAAGTTCCGAATTTTATAATGAGGGTATCTATACACTTGAGTCAGAAAACAAACAACTTAATGCACAGCAATTTCTGGACTATCTCATGCCATGGTTTGACAAGTATCCCATCATTACTATGGAAGATGGTATGGCGGAAGATGATTGGCATGGCTGGAAATTATTGACCGATGCTTTAGGTAAAGATATTCAATTAGTGGGTGATGATCTGTTTGTGACAAATACATCAATCCTGCAAGAAGGCATTGATAAAGGTATTGGTAATTCCATCCTGATTAAAGTCAATCAAATCGGAACGCTGACAGAAACACTGGCAGCCATCAACATGGCTAAAAAAGCAGGGTATACGGCAGTCATCTCCCATCGTTCCGGTGAAACGGAAGATACCACGATCGCGGATCTTGCCGTCGCTACCTCTGCGGGTCAGATAAAAACAGGTTCGCTGTCACGATCAGATCGTGTAGCCAAGTATAATCGTTTGATGAAGATAGAAGAGCAATTGGGTAGTAACGCCAGCTATCCCGGTAGAGATGCATTTTATAATCTATCAAAATAAAAATTGATTACTGACGTCACTTGATATGAAAATAACAACGGCTCTTTTTGTTTTGTTACTGATATTTTTACAATACCGTTTATGGATCGGTAATGGCAGTATGACGGAAGTACACAGTTTGCAAAATCAGATCAGTCAAATCGAACAAGAGAACAAGAGTCTTAAAGAACGTAATCTCGCATTAGCCGCAGAAGTAAATGATCTAAAACAAGGTCGTGATGCAATTGAAGAACGCGCACGTAGTGAAATGGGCATGATTAAATACAATGAAACATTTTATCAAATTGTCGATTACTCTGGTCTGCAAACCAAATCGGAATAGGCATCATGGCAGAGAGTATAAAATACTGGGTAGTGATCCCGGCAGCAGGAGTCGGTACACGCATGGGTGTGGACATACCCAAACAGTATATTTCGGTAAATGATAAAACAATACTCGAGCATACGATTGATTGTTTCCTGGGACGCGAAGAAATAGTAAAAATTACTGTCGCAATATCCAAAGCAGACGAGTTCTGGCCAACATTATCAATCTCAAGTCATGAAAAAATAATAACAGCGCCAGGCGGTGCAGAGCGTTATCAATCAGTGCTGAATAGTTTGCATGCCATAGCAAATATGGCTGATGAAAATGATTGGGTACTGGTTCATGATGCGGCCAGACCATGTCTGAATGAATCTGCAATTGATCGACTGCTACAGGAATTATCGACGAATGATGTTGGTGGTATTCTCGCCTTGCCCTGTCGGGACACGATGAAGCGTGCAAATACAGACATAGAAATAGAAAAAACAATTGAGCGTGAGTCGCTATGGCATGCACAAACACCGCAGATGTTTAGATATGGCAAACTTGTGAAGGCAATTGAACATGCCCTACAGGAAAAAATCGTAGTGACAGATGAATCAATGGCTATGGAGTTAGCTGGCTATAAACCCAAGCTTGTTCAGGGTCATCAGGAAAACATTAAAATAACCCATAAAGATGATCTTAAATATCTAAAACTATACCTCGATAAGGTGATATAAAAATATGCGAATTGGTCATGGTTATGATGCTCACCGTCTTGTTGAAGGCCGCCCCTTAATTTTAGGTGGTGTAACTATTCCTTATGTTAAGGGTTTGGAAGGCCATTCTGACGCTGATGCAGTAATACATGCACTTTGTGATGCAATTCTAGGTGCACTATGCTTGGGCGATATTGGAACACATTTTCCAGATTCTGATCCCGATTTAAAAAATATTGATAGTCGAATTTTGCTGCAGCAAGTTTATGATTTAATGAAACAAAATAAATATGTGTTGGGTAATGCCGACATAACTATTCTAGCGCAAGCACCAAAAATGGCTCCACACATTACAGCCATGCGTAAAAATCTTTGCGCAGATCTTGATATAAATATCAAAGATTTAAATATCAAAGCTTCAACTACAGAAAAAATGGGTTTTATTGGCCGCGGCGAAGGTATTGCTGTTTACGCTGTTGTTTTAATCATTTCTTCATAGTTCGTTAAATAATTATTCTCTTTTAATTTTCCTGATCTTAATTTAGTTTTTGACACAGAGTCATTACGGCTTGTGTCGATATACACACGTACTGGTTTTGTACTTGTGCATATTTAAATTGATTGAAGTATCCGCCGAAAATAATTAAAGGGGTAATACTATGAGTACTATCAGATATAGTAGTGAAGTTTCATTTCAAAATTTCAAACATCTTGAAGTTCAGGTTGACCCGGAACAAAAGGCTGTTTGGTTATACCTTAATTCACAACCACGTTCCTGTTTTACCGTTACGTTGTTAGAAGAATTAAAAAAATTCCAGTCCATATTAAAACATAATGATGGCAAGTTATCTTACGATGGTCAGTTAGTTGATATTGAGTTTAGTGTTTTTACATCACGTCATCCTGTTTTCAGTTTTGGTGGCGACCTGGAATTGTTCGTTAATTGCATAGAGAACAATGACCGGGAAGCACTCAGAGATTATGCACGTCTTTGTATTGATGGTTTATACGCAAATCATATCGGACGTGGTCTTGGTCTAACGACAATATCTTTAATTCATGGTAATGCTTTGGGTGGCGGATTTGAATGTGCACTTTCAGGGCATGTCTTAATCGCTGAACGAAGTGCGGAAATGGGTTTCCCCGAGGTTCTGTTTAATCTGTTTCCGGGCATGGGCGCATTCAATCTGCTTACTAAAAGAGTAAGTCCGGCTATCGCAGAAAAGATGATGACCTGCGGTCGTTTATATAGTGCAGATGAACTTCATAACATGGGGATTGTTGACCATCTTGTTGAAGACGGCGCAGGAAAAGCTGCTGTCGATTCCTTCATTCGTGCAAATCAAAAGAGAAGGGCAACGATGTCTGTGCTGAAAAAAGTTCATCAGTTGGTTTATCCGGTCGATTATCAGCAACTTCTGGATATTGCAGATATCTGGGTTGAGTCAGCGTTTGCTATTCAGGAAAAAGATCTCAGAACAATGTCACGTTTAGTTCGAGGACAACATAAGTTTGCTGAGCAAGAAGCTGAACTTCGATTATCAAGATTGAATGCGCGTTAATAATTAAAACTTGATTTAGTAACGTGAATTAGCAACTCAAGTAGTTTTGCTGATGCACGAAAATCAAATATAACCTGGAGGTTATTAATGGAAAAATCAAATATAAAGCAGCTTCGATCTGCAATAAGGATGTACGCCAGACCGTCAACTAAAAAAGCAATGATGCTTTTTCTAGCAGATATTTCAGTTTACTTGTTGGCAATCACAGGCGTATTTTTACTGGAGAGTATGGCCATGAAAATACTCTGTAGTGTTTTGGCCGGGTTAAAGATTGCCTCGCTTTTTGCTATTGCACATGATGCCGCACATGATAGCTTTACCAGCAATAAGTTGTTGAACAAGATTATTGCACGCATATCATTTTTACCGGTTTTACATAATTATAGCCTCTGGTTGAATGCGCATAATCGTTCTCATCATCAAACGCCGAATGTGAAAGGGCATAACTCATGGTCGCCACTTGCCATCGAAGACTACAATGCGTTGACAGCAGCAGGTAAGTTAAGAGAACGTTTCTATCGCCATCCGACAGGAATATGGTTTAATTATCTACTTGAGCGTTGGTGGAAAAATAAATTCATCCCCTTCAAGTCTTTAGTAGGGGAATTTAAAACTATCTATTGGCTGGACCTCTTGCTGGTAGTGTCCTATACCATCTCATACACAAGCCTTATCGTTTATGCCGGGACTACATCAGCGAACATCAGTGTTTTGGGTTTGTTTATACTGTCCTTTTTTTCACCTGTGATTATCGGTTCCTATATCATGGGATTTACAGTTTATGCACAACATACACATGAATCCATTCCCTGGTTTATATCAAAAGAAGAGAGTGATAAAGCCGGTCGTGGGCAAGAAGACTTGACCATGTATATGCGATTTCCACATTGGTATAACCTGGTAAGCCATAATGCAATGGAGCATACCGTGCACCATGTTGACCCAAGAGTGCCTAGCTATAACCTGGCTAAAGCACAAAGAATTATTTCCAGTTTATTGGGCGATGCATTGGTTACGACAGAATTTTCATTTAAAGAATTTTTAAAGACGATGAATAAATGCAAGTTATATGATTACGAAAATCATTGTTGGCTTGATTTTAATGGTAATACGACAAGTCAGATAATTATTCCTTGCCAGGAATTCAAATACGCTGATGCAGCTTGATTTAAACCACTAGTAATAACACCAGGCAAAGACAAGGATGTCTTTTTTAAGCGAGGTTATATTGTGTTTTTTGAACCTTCCAATTCCAGAACGGCGTAGAGTTCGGATTTTGTTTTCAGGAACAACACATTTAATTCTTTAATACTGGTATCGGCCTTTATTCTGTCGGCAGTATTGATAAGTCTGAAGAGCTTATCGGCAGATTTCGCTATCCTTTTCGCTCCAATTGAACGTGAACTGCCATCCAGTGCATGTGCAAGTTCTGCCATTTTGGCATAGTCTTTGTCCTTTGCAGAAATTTCCAGATCATCAAGGGTGTTGCTTGCATCATTGACATAGCCATCAATCAGTTTACGCATAAAGCTTTTTTCGTTTGCCATTGAAAACAACGTAGCAAGAGAATTCTTGTCGATAAGTGGCAAATTATCCGGGTCATTTATATCGACGATATTCACTGTTGTATTATTTTTGTTTATCTCTTTATCACCTTTCTGAACAAGTAAAGAGACGGTGTTGAGTAGCTTGTCAGGTTCAACTGGCTTGATTAAATAGGCATCCAGCCGGGCTTCTTTACAGGCATCAATAGCTTCTTTAGTTGCATTGGCTGTTAACATTAATATTGGTATATGCTTTTTATCGGGATACATGAAACGAAAAATTTTAGCCGCCTCTACACCACCCATTACAGGCATGTGCATATCCAGAATAATCAGATCAAAATCCTGAGTCTCGAGAATATCCAATACCATTTCACCATTCGCGGCGATCGTAACATGATGCTGTCCATATTCGAGGATATTGCGAATGACTTTCTGGTTGGTTTCATTATCTTCACCAACGAGTATATTGAGTTGCCTGGTTGCGGCTTGATACTGAGCAGCACTCTCGGCTATTTTATTTTTACCAGTATTAAAATAATTGCTATCGATATCAAAACTGCATGCGTGTATTGCCCTGAATAATTTATTGCGTTCAGGGTTACTGTCTATAATTGAACTATAACCAGCAGTTATGAATTTATATTTATCCGCTTGGGTCAGATGCTCATCATTAACCAGTATATAATGATAATGTTTCTGTACGGCTTTTTCCTTTATTAAATGCAGAAATTGTATCGGGTCGCTGGCCAGATATTTATTGAAGACCAGTAACAAATTAAAATTATCGACAGCATTTTCAATTTTATTAATTGCTATATTTATATCTTCCGCTTCATCATAGATGATGTTCCATGTACTTAAATGATTTTCAATATACTCACTATGTTTCCTGATAGGGTTGACCAGGAGAATTGAAATGTTGCTGAAATCAGACTGACTCGCGATCTCTTCTGACTGCGGTGCTTGTAGTTCGTACTCAAGCTCAAACCAGAATGATGAGCCTTCGCCAATATTACTAGTGAAGTCAATCACTCCATTCATAGTCTCGACCAGTTGTTTTGCAATCGCCATTCCGAGTCCGGTGCCACCAAACCTTCTTGTGGTAGATTCATCTGCCTGGGTAAATTTATCGAATAACTTCGATTTTGCATTATCAGCGATACCGATTCCGGAATCGATAACTTCAAACTTTAAACGAGTTGATTTATTTAGGGAGCTTTCATGAAAGACATTAATATTGATAAAGCCATTATCGGTAAATTTAATGGCATTACTGACCAGGTTGATTAATATTTGGCCTAGATGTTGTGCATCTCCTCGCAATAAAAATGGTACATCAGGTGATATATAGGTGTTAAATGCGAGTCCTTTATTTCTTGCCTGTATTGAAAGCATTTTAGCTGTCGAGTTAATTACAGCATGCAAATCAAAATCGATATTTTCAACTGTGACTTTCCCAGCCTCAATTTTTGAAATATCGAGAATATCATTAATTAGTGCCAGCAGGGTTTTCGCTGACGCATTTATGGTCGAGGTATAATCATGTTGTTTTGACGAAAGTTGAGTATCAGAGAGTAATGAGCTCATGCCGATCACGCCATTCAACGGTGTCCTTATTTCATGGCTCATGTTGGCAAGAAACTGGCTCTTTGCCTCATTAGCCTCTTTTGCATCATTTACAGCAAGATGTAGTTTTGAAATCAGGGTGGAGACATAAAGTGATAAAACAACGATAGAAAATATCACCCCGTAACTTAATATTTTTTCCTTATACCAGTAATCACTGTAGTTCATAAGGAAAACAAAGCCAATGATACACAAGCAGGCGCTGGTAAACAGGTATCTATTACCGTACCTGAAACCATGGCCAAACGTCATAAATAAATATCCGCCAAATAAGGGTGTGCCGACTTCACCACACATCAGCATAATGCCGGTAATGATGACAGCGTCTGAAAATATTCCCATAAGCCGACGCAAAGGATAGATATCTGGTTTGATTATGATCCATAAAAAAAATAGGGGGGAAATGGCAATATAAAGAACTGAGAAGGTGATGGACAATGGCTTCACATCCGGGTGATTAGCCATTAATAGAAGATAACTTAACCAAATAATGCCCATAACAAATTTAACAAGCATTTGTTCATGTTCAGAATCTTTCCGATTTTTAAGTCGGGAAGTTAGCTGGTTAAATAAATTCTGTACCATATTTAATGCAATTCAGTTTATGCCAATGACTCAAGCTACAGTATTCGAGGATTAATAATATTGTCAATTTTGCTGAGTAGGGCTTTAACGCACTCGGGGTCAAGGTGCTTGCCCTGCTGTTCCTGAATGTATTGAAGTGTTTCATTTAAAGGCCAGGCATTTTTATAAGGTCGATGGTTGCTTAGTGAATCAAAGACATCTGCAACAGTTACAATCCGGGCTTCGATAGGAATAGTATTTCCAGATAGACCATATGGATAACCGGTGCCATCAAATTTTTCGTGATGATTAAGAGCAATAATAGCGCCTGTATGTAAGTAGGGAGAGGGACTCTCTTTCAGAATTTCATAGCCAATAGTTGTATGGGTTTTCATGGTTTCAAACTCTAGTTCAGTGAGTTTGCCTTTCTTCATTAAGATGTCGTCTGGTATAGCCAATTTCCCGATGTCGTGTAACGGTGAAGCCGTCTCCAATATCTCGGCGCTTTCTTCATCGAAGCCTAATTCAAGAGCAAGTATTTTGCTGATTCTACCGATTCTAAGCAGATGTTCGCCAGTGATGCAGTCTTTAAAAGCGCATGCCTTTGTTAAACGAAAAAGGGTTTCTTTTTCTCGAATAAGAATCTGTTCTGTCGTTTCACTAATTTTTTTTTCGAGTTGTAAGCGTCGATGTTTTAATCGGGTTTGGTTTTTTCCAATGTCTAATAAATTTTTACATCTGGCTTCACATTCAATGCTATCAAATGGCTTGTTGAGAAACTCGGTAACACCATTTTTTAATGCGTCGTGTAACACTGCGCGATCATTTATAATAGTGATCATTATGACAGGGATATCTCTGCAGCCTGGTAATAAGCGAATGCGTTTTGTAAATTGAATGCCATCCATTAATGGCATTCGATAATCGGTGATGATTAAATCGGGCGGGGTTGTTTCAATGGCAGCTATTGCTGCCGGCGCACTCTGAAATGTCTTGACTGTGATTCCCGGGTCAATATTCGCTATCGTTTTGCTGAGGAGCTTCCTGCTGACTGATTCATCATCTACAATAAAAATTGTTGATGAAGTCATATTCTGTACTACGTTATCGAGGCGCGCTAACATAATGAGCCTTCCCTGTATTTTTTGATTATTACTATTGAATTGTGAATGCGTTAATTATTAAGTATAACGAATCATACTCGTTTTAATAGTAGATAAATTGCGCCTGTTCCTCCATCAACGGGTCGTGCAGAGCAAAATGCTTGCACGATGTCTCTTTTTTGCAACCATTGGTTAAGTTTATTTTTCAATACCGGTTGTTTATTGATTGAGCCGAGTCCCTTGCCATGAATAATTCTGACGCAGCGTATAGAACGGCTTGCACATTGTTTAAGAAAATCATTGAGTGCTATTTTAGCCATATCGACGGTATAACCGTGCAGATCAAGTTCCATCTCAATATTGTAATGACCGCGGCGTAATTTTTTCAATATACTTTTTTGTATACCGGGTCGAACATAAAGCAGTTCATCTCCGGTTTCCAACACGCTAGTGTCATAGTCGGTATCAAGCATTTCTTCGATGACGGCGAGATTGTCGGCTTCAGTCTTTAAGGGGTACGGTTTAGGTTTAACTTTTTCAGCAATAAAATTATCTTGCTTTAATGGTTTTGCATCAGCAATTGCTTGTCGAAATAGTGCGCTATCTTCGTCTGAAATATTTGAAAATTTCTTCATGAGATCAACAGTCGTAACGTTTTATATAAAACAAGTCTAGCGTATGACTTTATCTATGTCAGCCCTGACGTTCAGTCTATGATTCTCGTTAATATATTTATTCGGTTTTAATGTTATTGAAATAACTGAACGTTTAATTCAACCATTGCCGTGCATTTAAAAACAGCTTCATCCAGGGGCTGTATTCATTATTCCACTCCGGGGGTAAATAAGAAAATTGTTTGCGCAAGAAAATCCGCTCCGGGTGCGGCATCATGATCGTAATACGGCCATCATCGTTGGTAAATCCAGTCAAGCCACCAGGTGAACCGTTAGGATTGCAGGGGTAAGTGTCTGTTGTATGCCCTGAATTATCGATATATCGCAGCGCTGTATTTTTATTCAGGTTTACTGTCGATATACGGCCTTCACCATGCGCAACGACTACCGGTATTTTTGAACCCGCCATGTCTTTTAATAAGAGGGAAGGTGATTCCATTATTTCTACCATGACCAGACGTGCTTCAAACTGATCTGATTGATTACGCAAAAAGTCAGGCCAGTCTTTAGCACCGGGGATTAAATCGCGCAGCTGCGACATCATCTGACAACCATTACAAACGCCAAGTGAAAATGTATCTGTACGATTGAAAAATGATTCAAACATCCTGCTGAGTTGATCATTATATAGAATAGTTTTTGCCCAACCGCCGCCAGCACCCAGCACATCACCATAAGAAAATCCGCCACAGGCGACCAGGCCATTAAACGAATCAAGTTTAATTCGCTTATCAATTAAATCCTGCATGTGCACATCAACGCACTCAAAGCCGGCACGGTCAAATGCGGCTGCCATTTCCAGTTGGCCATTAACGCCTTGTTCGCGCAGTATTGCTATTTTTGGTTTTACACCCGTGTTAATAAAGACAAGAGGATTATTGTCAAGTTTGAATGTGGCATCTAAAAACAAACCGGAATCGTCTTTCTCACCCACATGCTCAAATTCCTGTCTGGCACACTCGGGGTTATCGCGTAATGACTGAAGCTGATAACTGGTAGCCGACCATTTTTTGTGTAACGCGCTAATGGACAAATTTAAAATGTCATTATCATTATGTGTCAGGTTAAATGTATATTCGTTGTTAATCGAGCCTATCGACTGTATCGATTTTTCATCCAGACCTGCACTGATGAAAGTTTGTTTTACACTTTCTTCATCTTCTTTCCTGACTTGGATGACGGCACCAAGTTCTTCATTGAACAACGATGCGATGATGTCCTCAACCTGTTCCAGTTTAATATCAATACCGGTGTGTCCAGCAAAAGCCATTTCAACCAGGGTGACAAACAGTCCCCCATCGGATCGATCATGGTATGCGAGCAACAAATCTGACTCGATTAGAATCTGCATGCTTTTAAAAAAGTTTATCAAGACTGCCGCGTCTTCAAGATCAGGTGTCTCATTGCCGAATTGTTCATAGACCTGACATAAGGCCGAGCCGCCAAGACGTTGTCTGCCGTTAGCCAAATCTATATAGATAAGCACCGTTGTGTCATCCCGGTATAATTGTGGCGTAAGAGACTGGCGTACATCGGCAACGCGCGCAAAGGCCGTTATATTTAATGACAAGGGCGAAGTCACTTTTTTCTGCTGCTGATCATGCTCCGACCAAACTGTATTCATCGATAAGGAATCTTTGCCGACCGGAATGGCGATACCGAGTTCTTTACAAAGTGAACTAACGGCAGCGACGGTCGCGTACAGTTTTGCATCTTGCTCAGGCTCGCCACAGGCGGCCATCCAGTTTGCCGAAAGTGCAATATCATCGAGTTTCAGAATTCGCGCTGCAGATATATTCATAATCGCTTCTGCAATTGCCATTCTTCCTGAAGCAGGTGCATTCGCGATGGCGATAGGAGCGCGTTCACCGATCGCCATCGCTTCACCGATATAATCAAAATAAGAAGCACTGGTTACAGCACAATCGGCAACAGGTACTTGCCAGGGACCAACCATTTGGTCACGCACAACCAGACCAGAGATAGAGCGGTCACCAATGGTGATCAGGAAATTTTTACTGGCAACCGTCGGCAAGTGCAATATTCGGTTGATTGATTCTTCCAGTTCTAATGTAGATGTATCGAAATCAGGAAGATCATTAACAGCCATATGTGCTTCACGTTGCATGGCAGGCATCTTGCCCAGCAACACAGACATTGGGATATCAATCGCCTGATTATTAAAGTGTGCATCATTCAGGACGAGTTGTTCTTTTTCGGTTGCTTCTCCGAGTATGGCGTACGGTGCGCGTTCGCGTTCGCAAAGCATAATAAAACGATCAAGCTGCTCGCTACTGATCGCGAGCACGTAACGTTCTTGTGATTCATTACACCACACCCCCATCGGTGACATGCCGGGTTCATCATTGGGTATCTTACGTAATTCCAGCTGTGCGCCACGATTACTCGCACTCACCAGTTCCGGCATGGCATTGGATAGACCCCCGGCACCTACATCATGAATACTGATAATGGGGTTCTGATCGCCCAGCGACCAACATCGATCAATCACTTCCTGGCAGCGACGTTGCATTTCCGGGTTATCGCGTTGCACCGAAGCAAAATCGAGAGAGGCATCACTCGTGCCGGATGCCATCGATGAGGCGGCACCACCACCGAGCCCGATTAACATTGCCGGTCCACCTAACACAATCAATTTAGAGCCGACCGGTATATCCTGTTTATCAACATGTGATTCACGAATCATGCCGTAACCACCGGCGAGCATGATGGGTTTGTGGTAACCATAGATTAAGGCTTCATCCTGACGTTGTTCATAGCTGCGAAAATATCCGCATAAGGCCGGACGACCGAATTCATTATTATAGGCAGCAGCACCAATCGGTCCTTCGAGCATAATATCGAGTGCTGAAACTATACGATCGGGCTTGCCATTATCTGTTTCCCAGGCGTGTTCGAATCCGGGTATTTTTAAATTTGAAACAGCAAAACCGGCTAAACCGGCTTTCGGTTTTGCACCACGACCCGTGGCTGCCTCATCGCGTATTTCGCCACCTGAGCCGGTGGCCGCACCAGGATATGGTGAAATCGCTGTGGGGTGATTATGCGTTTCGACCTTCATCAGGATATGAATCGGTTCATCCTGATAGTGGTAATGATGATTGTCCGGATCGGTAAAAAAGCGTGCGCCACTGTAACCTGACATAACAGCGGCATTATCATGATAGGCTGACAATACGTTACCGGGGCTGGTCTCGTGCGTTTGTCTTATCATCTTGAACAATGAGTGTTCCTGTTTCGCATTATCGATCACCCATTCCGCGTTGAAGATCTTATGTCGACAATGTTCAGAATTAGCTTGCGCGAACATCATCAACTCGACATCAGTCGGATTCCGTCCCAGTGCTGCAAATGAATTAAATAAATAATTAATTTCCTCGATTGATAAGGCGAGTCCCAGTCTGCTATTGGCTGCTTCCAATGCACTTTTACCGCCATTCAGTATATCTATCTGTTCCAGTTCGGCGGGCTCGGTAGTGGTGAATAATGCCTTGGCGTCTTTTTCGTTGCCGATAAGAATTTCGGTCATGCGGTCATGTAGCAAAGGTTTAATTAATGCTATTTGATCTGCTTTCAGCGCATTAGGCTCATTTATCTGGAATGAGAAAACGCTGCCGCGTTCAATGCGTTTGATTTTGTCCAACCCGGAATTATGAACAATATCAGTCGCCTTACTCGACCAGGGAGAAATAGTGCCGGGTCTGGGGATGACAATCAGGCGGGTGGATTCTGTCTCTATACGATGTGTGTTCGAGCCATAATCCAGCAGCGCATCAAGTTGTTTTCGTTCATTAATGTCAAGTTCTGACGTGGTCTTGGCAAAATGGATGTAATGAGACTGAACCGAAATAATTTCAGGCACACATAACTGTAATGCAGAAAGAAGTTTATTTACGCGAAAGTCAGAAAGGGCATTGCAGCCTGGCAGTATTAACATCAGGTTTTTGATTTTTATGTGGTGAAGAATATTGAGACGGCTATTTTATCAGCCTATGGGAAAACACGCGAAAACTATTTAACTTCTTCTACCTTAACCATAACCTTTCGCTGTTCTTGACCACGTCGTTTTGTCGATATGGTATTGCTATTTGAATCGTCATTGTAGTGCTGGGTAGCGCCACCGACTTGTATCCATTCGCCCAATCGACCGCTAGCGGTGGTTTCAACATTTTGAATGTCAAATATGGCTGCCTGATTTGGACTCACACGCGATAAATGCGGTGCAATTAATAATGTGACATTGTCTCCCTGCAATCGGGGTAGTACATAAAAGCCTGAACTTACGTCGCGGTATTCAACACCATCCTGAACAACCACGCCGCCACCCGTTACATAGGTAGTTTGATTGGCGATAGGGATGGATTGGCCAGTGTTAATGAAAGCAGGATTGCCTTCGAGTGTTTGTACACGAAAGACATTTTTGTCTTCGAGTCGTGAGCGCGTATTCAGTTGGCGATAACGGATAACATTGCCGTCACTATCCTTACCCTGGATGATTGTTCCACCGCGGCCATTGTCCGGGGATTGAATTTTGACATTATCAGAGTTATAGCGTCCGGATAAGCCGCTTTCCGTCACGCTGAGGTTGCCATCAACATCCTGTTTGACACTGATCATCAAACGCCGTGGCGTGTTATCGATCTCGGCTAATACCTGTTTTATTTGTTTGAGATTGGTCGGTGTCGTCTTAACAATTAATTTATTATTGATGCCGGTAACAGTGCCACCTTCTACGACTAATGGCCTAAGCACCGGAATGACATCATCGACGGATCTGTTGTTCATGGGTATGGTCTCAATCCTCATGGCTTCCGCCATTATCGCGGGGCTGGTTATAAGGAGAGTTGTCAGGACAAGTAGGATCAGTTTTTTCAAATGTGCATCCTTCGAAAATTAGGGTCGGGTCTGGATGTTGCCCACATGCTATTAAATACATCCAGCATAAACTTTGACTCGCGTCGGCTATTGAAGTTTAGTCTGCCTTTATAACGCTCAGTGCTTTCCCGAAACAAGTAGCCTATTTCGTCGGCAATTAATACCGCTTCATTGAATGATTTGTATTGTTCAGACGGTTTGCGGAGCTCGATATAACTACTCACTTTTCCTGCTAAATCAACGAGTTTATGACCTCTTCGTACAATTAATTGTGGCTCAAAGGCCAGAATACGGATCTCGACATTTCGGCCTCTGAGAGCCAATTGCCTGACGGCTTCGACAAAATCCGGCTGGTCATATACAAATGGGTCGAGGTCGTGGGAGATAATCGCGAGTTTCAATTTACACTGTTTTACCAATGCTACAGCAGCATCGGCATTATCCTGTCGAGTCTCGACTTTTATGACTTCTTCGGTCGATTCTCCCAGAATGTAGTCATCCAGGTTTTTCATATCCGCTACCTTTTCTCCAATATCCTTTTATTTGCTGGAAACAAGTGTCGCTTGAGCTGCAGCATTCCCGATGTAGTTTTGCGGTGTAAGTTGTTGTAATTGTGATTTAACATTATCGGGTAGATCGAGTTGCGCTATAAATTTATGCAGTGTTTCCTGATTAATGTTTTGACCACGAGTTAATTCTTTCAATTGTTCATAAGCATTATCGATGCCATATCGGCGCATTACCGTTTGTATCGGTTCGGCTAATACTTCCCATGAATGCTCTAAATCATCATTAATCGCCGTTGGATTGATATCGAGTTTGGACAATCCCTTGGCACAAGAATCAAAAGCGATCAGCGTATGTGCAATACCTACGCCCATATTTCTTAATACGGTTGAATCTGTCAAATCACGTTGCCAACGTGATATTGGCAGTTTTTGTGCGAGATGTTCAAAAATACCATTAGCCAGGCCAAGGTTGCCCTCGGCATTTTCAAAATCAATGGGGTTGACCTTATGTGGCATGGTGGAAGAACCGATTTCACCTTCCTTTAGTTTCAATTTGAAATAGCCTAAGGAAATATAACTCCAGATATCTCGGCTGAGATCGATCAGGATAGTGTTGATACGCGATAGCACATGGAAATATTCGGCCATGTAATCGTGCGATTCGATCTGGGTGGTGTGTGGATTCCAGTCCAGACCCAGCCCTTCAACAAATTCTTTTGAAAGCGCCATCCAGTCAAGTTCGGGATAGGCTGAAAGGTGCGCATTGAAATTACCGACGGCACCATTCATCTTGCCGAGTATCTCTATTTGATCCAGTTGTGCCTGTTGTCGTAATAAGCGGTGTACATAAATGGCAAATTCCTTGCCCAGGGTTGTCGGTGATGCGGTTTGCCCGTGTGTTCGGCATAGCATCGGTAATGCAGCATGCTCACGTGTTAGCGTTTGTAAATGCGTTATCAGTGCTTGTAGCCCCGGGCCTAATACCGTTGCACGTGCTTCTTTTAACATTAACGCATGGCTTAGGTTATTAATGTCTTCAGAGGTACAGGCAAAATGGATAAACTGACTTGCCTGTTGCAGTGACGTATCATTTTTTATTTTATCGCGAATGAAGTATTCAACCGCCTTTACGTCATGGTTAGTCGTCTTTTCAATGTCTTTGATCGCCGCCGCGTCGTCCACAGAAAAATCGTTTTTAATATTATCGAGTACAGCAAGCGCCGCAGCCGAAAAATTGTCTACTTCAACAATCGCCGAGTGATTTGCCAACGCTTTCAGCCATTCTATTTCGACTTGCACGCGAAAACGAAACAAACCATATTCACTGAATATGGGTCTTAGTGAATCGGTTTTGTTTTGGTAACGACCATCAATCGGTGAAATGGCAGTTAATGCTGATAATTCCATAATCTCTCAAACCATAATGTTTAATGGGTACTGATTATACATAGTTTAATAAGCAGAGAATCACCGAAAAATAGCTTATGGGGATGGATTTGGAATTTTTTCATGTATGGATTCTATAGCTCGGACAATATTTTTCGGAAGTTTGATAGCAATGCTGTCAATATTGCTCTTCAGTTGTTCCATCGATGTAGCACCAATAATATTACTGGTCAGAAACGGGCGGCTATTGACATAGGCGAGAGCCATTTGTGCCGGATCCAGATCATTTTCCTGAGCCAGTTTGACATAGGCCTCGGTTGCTCTGATCGCTTCTGGACTCGAATACCGGGTAAACCGGTCAAACATAACCAGGCGGGTGCCTGCTGGTTTTGCACCATTTAGAAATTTGCCACTTAATGCACCGAATGCGAGCGGCGAATAGGCGAGCAGGCCGGTTTGTTCACGATGTGCAAATTCGGCTAGTCCAATCTCAAAGGTGCGATTCAATAAATTATAAGGATTTTGCACGCTCACTATTCTCGGCACGCCTTGTTCATGGGCTATGCGGAGGTATTCTGCACAGCCCCAGGGCGTCTCGTTGGAAATGCCGACCATGCGAATCTTGCCGGCTTTGACCAAGCCATCCATCACGTCCAGTGTTTCGGCGATAGGTGTTCCGTCTTTTGCCGGTGCATGGTAATAGCCTAACTTACCAAAGTAGTTGGTATCACGATCCGGCCAATGCGGTTGATAAAGGTCGATATAATCTGTTTGTAGTCGCTTAAGTGATGCATCCAATGCCGCGTGGATATTTTTTTTATCCAGCCTGGTCTGACCATTGCGTAGATAGGGCACGAACAGGTCTTGTCCGCAAACCTTACTCGCAATAATTAATTTGTCGCGGTCCTGCCGTTTTGCCAACCACGTGCCAATATAGGTTTCAGTCAATCCCTGTGTCTCTGCCTTGGGTGGTACCGGATACATCTCTGCAGTATCAATAAAATTAATTCCGGCCTCCACAGCATAATTCAATTGCTGATGTGCCTCGGCTTCGGTGTTTTGTTCGCCCCAGGTCATGGTGCCAAGACAGATGCGACTCACATCGATATCGGTTCTGCCCAGTTTTGTATATTCCATAATGTGCTCTCTAATTAAAGTGTCTAGATACCTTTCAGTATTAATATGTAATAATTTGCTTTCGATATGCAAACATTAACCATAACCAAACCCGACGATTTCCATCTTCATTTACGAGATGGTGTTGCTCTGGCCAGCATAGTAAACCATACCGCTGCGCAATTCGCGCGCGCGATAGTCATGCCTAATCTTAAACCACCGGTGGTTAATACAGAAATGGCTCTGGCTTATCGTGATCGCATTTTAAAGTGTGTTGACGAAAAATATAATTTCGAACCCTTGATGACCTTATACCTGACTGACAATACATCAGCAGAAGTGGTAAAGGTTGCTGCTGAGTCTGGAGTGGTCAAGGCCTTAAAATATTATCCTGCTGGTGCGACAACCAACTCTGATCAAGGCGTCACTGATATCAGGAAGACAGCTGTTGCGCTTGAAGCAATGATGGGAAAGGGTCTGCCACTGTTGGTGCATGGCGAAGTTACTGATCATGATGTCGATGTATTTGATCGTGAAGCGGTATTCATTGATAGAGTGTTAGCACCGTTGGTGCAGGACTTTCCCGATTTAAAAATCGTGTTTGAACATATTACGACACATGCTGCAGTCGACTTTGTGCTGCAATCAGGCGGCAAGGTTGCTGCAACGATTACACCGCAACATATGTTATTAAACCGAAATGACTTATTTAAAGGCGGCTTGCAACCGCATCATTACTGTTTACCTGTGTTAAAGGCGGAAACTGATCGATTAGCCATACTGGATGCCGCGACAAGTGGCAACCCGAAATTTTTTCTCGGCACCGATAGTGCGCCACATGCACGCAACACAAAAGAAACCAGTTGTGGTTGTGCCGGCATCTATTCGGCCTATGCGGCAATCGAAATGTATGTGGAAGCATTCGATAAGGCCAGTAAGCTCGACAGGCTGGAGGCATTTAGCAGTCGATACGGGGCTGATTACTATGGCTTACCACACAATGAAGAACAGATTACATTGATAAAACAAACCCAAACAATACCAGCGACATTGCCTCTGGGTGATAATGAACTGGTTCCCTTTCGCGCAGGTGGAACGTGTTCATGGC
Source organism: uncultured Gammaproteobacteria bacterium (assembly GCA_938084745.1). Classification (GTDB taxonomy): domain Bacteria; phylum Pseudomonadota; class Gammaproteobacteria; order Eutrophobiales; family Eutrophobiaceae; genus UBA7359. The sequence continues at coordinate 76,759 of CALKEZ010000006.1, read as the reverse complement.
AACTGAAGAATTAAACGAAGCACAATCGAAAAAAGTATCCTTAGTTGCAAAACGTTTTCGTGGTTTTTTGCCGGTTATCGTTGATGTTGAAACTGCGGGCTTTAATGCGGCCACAGATGCACTCCTGGAAATCGCGGCCGTAACAGTGACCGTTAATGATGAGCAGCAATGGTGTATTGATGAGGTTGTCTCCAAACATGTTAATCCATTCGAAGGCGCCAATCTGGATCAGGCCTCACTCGATTTTATTGGTGTTGATCCTAATCATCCGTTTCGTAAACAGATTGCTGTTAGCGAAACCGAAGCCTTACACGAGGTATTCAAACCAATCAGAAAAAAAATAAAAGAACACCGCTGTAGCCGTGCCATTCTTGTCGGGCATAACGCATCTTTTGATTTAGGATTTTTAAATGCGGCTGTTGAACGCGCTCAGATCAAACGCAATCCATTCCATCCTTTCAGTACGTTTGACACTGCGACTATGGCAGGACTTGCTTATGGCCAGACAGTCTTGTCTCGGGCAGCAGTAGAAGCTGGACTGAGTTGGGATAGTAAAGAAGCTCACTCCGCTCGCTATGATGCAGAACAAACCGCATTATTATTTTGTGAAATTGTTAATAAGTGGAATAAGTTTTCGGGAAGCTTTACGTGACGAAAATGAATAGCGATGGTTTTATTAAGCGGTTTTTAATGCAAAATCAATATGCCGCTACAATTGAGTATTATAAAGATAAGTCACCAATAACAATACTCCTTCATCTGACCTGGTTTTTTATTATTTTCGCTCTGGTTTTAATGTTTGCTCATTATGAAGATGAAGTGCTGGAAAAATTAAATATAGAAAGATATAAACCTTATATTTCGGGGGGTAGTAACGAGATAGTTATGTACTCGTTAACGACATGTGGGTATTGCACTAAAAAAAGAAACGTGTTTAATGATAATCATATTAAATATACAGAATACTTTGTTGATAGAGACCGTAACAAAGAAAATGAAATGATAGAGAAGTTAAAAGCAGCAGGAATCAAATCGAACCATTATACAGTGCCCGTCTTTGATGTTTATGGTTATATGATGCCAGGAAACCCCTCATTTAAAACTATTCAGCGTTATATTGATAAGTACAAGCCAGTAGAGGATGAAAATACAGGGTTATCAGAATACAGGGGATAGACCTTACTTTATTTATTAATGATGCCCTCTTGTTTTTGAATTTATGTGTTCTTCTAGCATCAATTTTTGAAGGTTTATCACAGCAATTTTTTGTTTTTATCCGTTTATTTTTTCTTGCCAGGCTTTTGTTTTTTCCATCACTCTGGAATATTCCAGCGTAGTTAATTTTCTATTTTTTAATAGCTGCTTCCCGGCAATCCAGACATCACTGACTTGTTCCCGGTTTCCCGCATAGACGATTTGTGAAACAGGTTCGTACATCGGTACAGTTTCGAGTTGATCGAGATTGATTGCTACAATGTCAGCTTGTTTACCTTTCTTTAAGGAACCAATCGTGTCATTCAGGCCAAGTGCTCTGGCACCATTCAGTGTCGCCATTTTTAATGTGGTGTGAGCATCCAGACAGGTTGTGTCATTAGCTACACCCTTGGCGAGTAAGGCCGCAGTGCGCATTTCTCCAATCATATCGAGATCATTATTGCTGGCAGTACCATCAGTACCGATACACACATTAACTCCTGCCTTCACCAGTGCTCCGACGGGACAAAAGCCACTGGCCAATTTCAGATTTGATTCCGGGCAATGGGCAACACTAACATCGAGTTTAGCGAGGAGGTCTATTTCAGCTTGTTCCAATTGCGTCATATGTACGGCCAGCATGCGTGGACTCATGACACCCAGCTCGGTCAAGCGTTGTATAGGTCGTTTCTTGTGTTGTTCAAGGCTTTGCGTAACTTCAAATGCCGTTTCGTGGACATGCATATGTATCGGAATATCGAGTTCTTCGGCAAGCACATTAATACGCTGTAACGGTTCATCGGATACGGTATAGGGCGCATGAGGTGCAAATGCGGTATTGACCAACGGATTATGGCGATAGGTATCATGTACTTGCTCACCTTTCAGGATGTATTCATCGGCGTCATCGGCCCAGGCAGTGGGAAAATCGATCAGGATTAAACCGACTACGACACGCATGCCTACGTTTGCACAAACGGCTGCTGTATGATCGGGAAAGAAATACATATCATTGAAACAGGTTGTGCCACCACGAATCATTTCGGCAACGGCAAGTTCGGTTCCGTCTTTAACGAATTCAGCATTGACCCATTTTTGTTCGGCTGGCCAGATATGATGATTAAGCCAGTCCATCAGCGGTAGATCATCAGCAAGCCCGCGCAACAAACTCATTGCTGCATGCGTATGGGCATTAATTAAACCGGGGATGAGCGCATGCTGGTCCAGATTATGTTCTGTTGTGGCTGTATATTTTTTACGTGCCGTAGCAGATGGAAGGATGGCTTCTATTTTGTCGCCTTTAATAGCGATAGAATAATTTTCATAAACAGTATTTTCCGGCTCAACCGGTATAATCCATTTGGCATGGATCAGGGTATCAATTTTCATCGTGAAAACGGCATCCTTATTTTTAATTAGCACTATGATAATTCATTGACAGGATAAAACGAATTGAACAGTAATAAATCAGAATATCCGACCGAGACGTTTTCTGCTGTTAAGTGGAACGCGGGAATGTTGACCTTGTTGGACCAAAGAAAATTACCAGGAGAGATTATCTACCTTAATTACGATTCAGCATCAGCAGTGGCGGCTGCGATTAAGGAGATGATCGTCCGTGGGGCGCCGGCGATTGGTATTGCTGCCGCCTATGCAGTGGTTTTAGCCGCACGATCAGCCTGGCAGGAGAATGCCGATTGCTGGCGTGAAGCTATAGAAGCAGATTTGATGAATTTGGCAGCGGCGAGACCGACAGCCGTTAATTTGCATTGGGCGATAGCCGAGATGCGTCAGGTTTTCGCTATCATCGAAGGTGAGCCGGAACCGTTTTTATTAGAGCGCGCAAAGCAAATTCATGCTGACGATATCGCGGCGAATCATGAAATGGGGCGTTTAGGTGCTGAGTTGATCGTGCCTGATAGTCAGGTGATTACGCATTGTAATGCAGGTGCACTCGCAACCGGCGGTTATGGTACCGCACTGGGTGTCATCAGAACGGCATTCAATCAAGGCAGAATTAAACGGGTATTTGCCTCTGAAACCCGTCCCTGGTTTCAAGGTGCACGTTTGACCAGTTGGGAATTACAACAGGATCATATCCCGGTGAATCTGGTGATTGATTCAGCCATTGCGAGTCTGATGGAAAACAGAAAAATTGCCTGGCTCATTGTGGGTTCCGATCGCATTGCTGCAAATGGTGATGTTGCCAATAAGATTGGTACCTATTCACACGCCGTTTCTGCCTATTATCATGGTATAAAAGTCATGGTTGTTGCTCCCTCATCTACGATTGATATGCAGATTGAGTCCGGTGCAAACATCCCGATTGAGAACCGTAGCGCTGAGGAAATAACGGAGTTTAATACGATTCGAATTGCGCCAAATGATATTGAGGCAATAAATCCAGCCTTCGATATTACCCCGGCAAAACTGGTTGATGTCATCGTTACAGAAAAGGGAATTGTACGTAGTCCGAATGTAGAAAAAATGCTTGCAATGTTTGGATAAATGCAGCCTGAAATTCAGCATTAAAATGTAAAAATTAAGTAGGGTAAATGGCTGAATTATGTTAGTATTTCGGCTTGAAAAATTACTTGAAATTAAGGCCTTTTTTGCTCCCTTTTCCATCAATAAACTATGTCCGATTCTGATTTCGCCCGTGCTCTTTCGCACGTCAATATAGAAGACGAAATGCGGCAGTCCTATATGGACTATGCCATGAGTGTTATCGTCGGTCGCGCCTTGCCTGATGTCCGTGATGGACTGAAACCGGTTCATCGCCGGGTGTTGTTTGCGATGAAAGAAATGGGCAATGATTACAATAAACCCTATAAGAAATCAGCTCGCGTCGTCGGTGATGTCATCGGTAAGTATCACCCGCATGGCGATACTGCGGTCTACGATACAATGGTACGCATGGCGCAGCCTTTCTCCTTGCGCTACTTGCTGGTCGACGGCCAGGGTAACTTCGGCTCGGTAGATGGTGATTCCCCTGCCGCAATGCGTTATACCGAAGTTCGTATGACGCGAATTGCGCATGAGATTCTGGAAGACCTTGATAAAGAAACCGTTGATTTCTCGCCTAACTATGATGGTTCCGAACATGAGCCTGTGGTTATGCCTACCCGCATTCCTAATCTTCTTGTTAATGGTTCCAGTGGTATTGCTGTGGGAATGGCGACCAATATTCCACCCCACAACCTGACGGAAGTCGTGTCTGCCTGTTTAGCCTTGATTGAAAACCCGGAAGCAACGATTCAGGATTTGATGCAGTACATACCCGGCCCGGATTTTCCAACGGCAGCTATTATTAACGGCTCATCGGGCATTAAAGAAGCTTATGAAACCGGTCGTGGTCGTATCTACGTGCGTGCACGAACTAAAATTGAAGAAAATGATTCGGGTGGCAAAATCATCATCAATGAGCTTCCTTACCAGGTCAACAAGGCACGTCTGGTCGAAAAGATAGCGGAACTGGTAAAAGATAAAAAAGTAACCGGTATTCGTGAACTGCGTGATGAGTCTGATAAAGATGGTATGCGCGTTGTCATCGAATTGCGGCGTGGTGAAGTAGCCGAAGTTATTTTAAATAACCTCTATAAGTTTACCCAGATGCAGTCTGTGTTTGGTATCAATATTGTGGCATTGGCTGATAATCGTCCACGCTTGATGAATCTGAAGGATTTGCTTGAAGCCTTTATTAGTCATCGTCGTGAAGTGGTTACGCGTCGGACTATTTTTGATTTACGCAAAGCGCGGGTACGTGCTCATTTATTAGAAGGTCTTGCCGTTGCCCTGGCCAATATTGATCCGGTTATTGCACTGATTAAGCAATCAGCCAGTCCGGCAGATGCAAAAATAAGTTTATTAGCAGAAACCTGGGAGTCGGGCGCTGTTGTCGAGATGCTGAGTCGTGCTGGTGCCGAGTCATCACGACCGGATTATTTGCCGAAAGAATTCGGTTTGACCGATGCAGGTTACCGCTTATCACCAGAGCAGGCACAGGCCATCCTTGAGTTGCGCTTGCAAAAGCTGACGGGTCTCGAAAAAGACAAGATACTGAAAGAATACGGCGACTTGCTGGATGCGATTGCGGACTTGCTAGATATCCTGTCGCGACCAGAACGATTAATGCAAGTCATTCGTGATGAATTAAAAGATATCCTGGAACGCTATGGCGACGAGCGTAAAACCGAGATCGTTCATACTAAGGAAGATCTGAGCATGGAAGACTTGATTACGGAAGAAGACGTTGTCGTGACCTTATCTCACGCAGGTTATGCCAAGTCACAGCCGATGGATACCTATCGTTCACAAAAACGCGGTGGCCGAGGCAAGTCTGCTACCTCGGTAAAAGACGAAGATTTTATTGATAAATTATTTATTGCCAGTACCCATGACACGATTTTGTGCTTTTCTAATCGCGGCAAAGTTTACTGGTTAAAAGTCTATGACTTGCCGCAGGCCAGTCGTACAGCACGTGGCAAACCGATTATTAACCTCCTGCCCCTGGAAGATGGTGAGCAAATTAATGCTATCTTGCCTATACGTGAATATGCACAGGATAAGTATATTTTTATGGCGACTGCTGATGGCACGGTCAAGAAAACATCGCTACAGGAATTTTCACGACCACGCCCAAGCGGTAAGCGCGCCATTGAATTAGCCGAAGGTAATAAACTTATCGGCGTTGAAATTACTGATGGTAAACAGGATATTATGCTGTTCAGTAATACCGGCAAGGTGGTTCGCTTCCCGGAATCACATGTCAGGGAAACAGGTAGAACGGCTAAAGGTGTGCGCGGTATTCGTTTGCAAAAAGATCAACATGTTATTTCTTTAATCATCGTTGAGAATGAAGACGTGACAATTCTGACTGCCACAGAAAATGGTTATGGTAAACGAACAGCGGTTGAAGATTATCCGCAGAAATCGCGTGGTGGTGTGGGTGTTATTTCTATTCAGGTCTCCGAACGCAATGGCGCCGTTGTTGGTGCTGTGTCCGTTGAAAATGATGATGAGATTATGTTGATCAGCGATCAGGGTACTTTGATCAGAACACCGGTAAAAGATATCTCTGTCTTTGGTCGTAATACTCAAGGTGTAAGACTGGTTAATCTGAATGAATCAGAACATTTGGCTGGTCTTGAACGTATTGTTGAGTATGGCGATGATGAACAAGAAGACGGCCCAATCGCAGAATAGAGTGCATCATATTCAGGATCGGTTATCAAACCTGATACTGTTCCCCCGGCCACAAGCTTTCCTCATTCCAGACATAGTTCATACATAGACAAGTGTCTATAATGAATTGTCAGTGATTAGGTATAGGAAAAATCGGTTTTAGGCGGGAATTAGAATAATTATATTAGTGATTCCTTAACAAGTGTCAGTCTCTACCGTATGCTGTCAGACTTTGAAAATAATTAAAAACCAGCTTGGTACCCAACCATGGCCGATGAAAAAAAATTAGCGCAACTGCGTGTTGATATAGATGCATTAGATAAACAACTCATTGATCTAATCAGTGCTCGCGCGCGTCTGGCACAAGCTGTCGCCGAGGTAAAAAATTCATCGCCGGAGCCAGCCAATTTTTATCGACCGGAACGCGAAGCACAAATATTAAGAAAAGTTATAGAACAGAATAAAGGGCCTCTGTCGGAAGAAGAGATGGCACGTCTGTTTCGGGAAATTATGTCAGCTTGTCTGGCATTGGAACAGTTACTGGATATCGCCTATCTGGGACCGGAAGGTACGTTTACCCAATCCGCAGCATTAAAACATTTTGGTCATTCAGTTAATACGACAGCGTTCGGGACTATCGATCAGGTCTTTCGTGAAGTTGAATCGGGGGCTTCTCACTACGGTGTCGTGCCGGTAGAAAATTCTATTGAAGGTGTCGTTAATCATACTTTGGATATGTTGAATCATTCGAGTTTGAGCATCTGTGGTGAAGTTGAATTACGTATTCATCATCATCTTTTGAGTAAAGATGAATCACTTGATGAGATAGCCACCGTTTATTCACACCAACAGTCATTGGCACAATGTCGTGCCTGGTTAGACACACATCTTCTTAAAGCTGAACGTATTGCCGTGAGTAGTAATGCCGAAGCTGCCCGCATCGCACGTAATGAAAAACATGTTGCTGCCATCGCGAGCAGTGCGGCAGGTGAATTATATCAGTTAAATAATCTGGCCAGTAATATTGAAGATGAACCCGATAACACGACTCGATTTTTAGTTATTGGCAAAGAAGTCTGCCGTCCTTGCGGTAATGATAAAACCTCATTGATTTTTTCAGCACCGAACAAACCCGGCGCATTGCATAAGATGCTAAGTTGCTTCGCAGACAATGGTGTCAGCATGACACGAATTGAATCCAGACCTTCTCGTCGAGAGATGTGGGATTATGTTTTTTTTGTTGATATCGAAGGGCATGCTGAAGATGAGCCCGTTAAAAAAGCGTTGGCCAAACTTGAAGATTGCGCTGCTATGGTCAAGTTACTGGGTTCTTATCCTAAAGCCGTACTTTAGTGAAATACGAATAACAACATTCAACGCCAGGTTTTTTGAATAGCAGCACATTTCGTTTTGAAAAAAAAATATCAAATATTCGGAAATTAATTTGTATGTCATGTGATCTACTTGCTCTTGCCACGCCCGGTGTGGCTGGTTTACAGCCATATCAACCCGGCAAACCGATAGATGAATTACAGCGTGAGCTTGGTTTGAATGAAATTATCAAACTCGCTTCCAATGAGAATCCGCTAGGACCCAGTCAACGCGTGTTGGAGAGTATTGCGGCCACTAAAGACTTGTCACGCTATCCAGATGGCAATGGCTTTAAGTTAAAGCAAGCCCTGGCAAATAAACATAATATTGCAAAAGACTGCATTACATTGGGTAACGGATCGAATGACATTCTGGAAATGGTAGCGCGTGCCTTTGTGACTAGCGAACATCAGGTCATCTACGCACAACATTCATTTGCTGTCTATCCTATCGTGACGCAAGCTGTTGGAGCCGAGCATGTGGTCGTTCAAGCCAATGATTGGGGGCATGATTTGCCCGCCATGCTAGCCGCCGTGACTGATAAAACCCGGTTAATGTTTATTGCCAATCCGAATAATCCAACGGGCACCTGGGTGGATAGCGCCTGCTTGAGAAATCTACTGGAAAATATTCCAGAGCATGTCATTGTGCTGGTGGATGAGGCCTATTTTGAATATGCCACCAATGAAAAGAACTACCCTGATAGTAGTTTATGGTTAAGTGACTTTAACAACCTGATTATCACACGAACTTTTTCCAAGGCCTATGGATTAGCAGGGCTGCGCGTTGGTTACGGCATGTCACATCCGGATATTGCGAATTTGTTAAATCGTGTACGCCAACCTTTTAATAATAATAGCCTGGCATTAGTTGCCGCTGAAACAGCATTACAGGACGGTCAATATATCGAGCGTAGTATTGAAGTAAACCACGCGGGTATGAGGCAGTTGATCCAAGGCTTTGATAATCTGGGGCTAAAATTTATACCATCGATGGGAAATTTTATTTGTGTTGATTTTGAACAGCCCGCTGAAGAAATCTATCGTGCCTTGTTGAAGGCCGGAGTAATTGTGCGTCCTGTAACAAACTATGGTATGCCAAATCATTTGCGAATCAGTATTGGGCTGGAATCTGAAAATACGCGCTTTATTAATGAACTTACTAAAATAATGGCCGCTTAAATTATGTTAATTGACCATTTATCTATTATTGGCGTTGGTCTTATCGGTGGTTCATTGGCACGCGCTTTACGTAAAGCCAAGCTTGTCAATCGCATCACGGGTTGTAATCGCAACGAAGACTCCTTAATAAAGGCGCTCGAATTAGGCGTTATTGATGATTACTCATTAGATATCGCTGAAGCTGTCGCTGCTGCTGATGTGGTTGTGATCGGCACCCCATTGTCGACGACAGAAAAACTGCTGCCTACAATTGTTGCTGCGTTAAATCCAAACGCGGTTTTAACCGATGTCGGCAGTGCCAAGGGCAGTGTCGTCAGTGCGGCCAGAAGAATTATGGGAGACAAGCTTCCTCGCTTTGTCCCCGGACATCCTATTGCCGGAACAGAACAAAGTGGTGTGGAAGCTTCATTTGCAGAATTGTTTATAGACCATCGGGTGATACTGACACCGTTGCAAGAAACCGATTCCAAAGCACATAAACTCATTACCGATATGTGGCAGGCAGTGGGTGCTGATGTAATCGATCTTGGCGTTAAGCATCATGACGATGTGCTCGCAGCTACCAGTCACTTACCGCATATGCTGGCTTATGCGTTGGTGGATTGCCTGGCAGGTATGCAGGAACGCGAAGAGATATTTAAATATGCAGCTGGTGGGTTTGCTGACTTTACCCGGATTGCTTCCAGTAGTCCGGAAATGTGGCATGACATCTGTTTCTCCAATCGCGATGCATTATTGAATGCATTAGAACTCTTTTCTGGTCATATTGATCAAATTAAGGCTGCGATTGAAAATTCAGATAGTGAACAATTATTAGCGATTTTTAAACGCGCCAAATCTGCCAGAGATAAATTCACCAAGGTCAGAAGTCGATTAGACGATACTCGCGAGTAACGAGTGGCCTTCACCGGATAACAAACCTATATGAGTTCAAAAAATCATTGCAGATTTCGCGTCACGTCGGGAGGGCTGATTAGTGGTCGCATCACTGTCCCCGGTGATAAATCTATTTCTCATCGCGCCTTAATGCTAGGTGCCATCGCTGAAGGCGAAACAAAGATACAGGGTTTCTTACAAGGCGAAGATACTTTAGCAACGGCTAAAGCATTTCAACAGATGGGTGTTGATATTGAAAATGATGGCAATCTGGTGCGTATCCAGGGCGTCGGTTTAAAGGGCTTGTGTCAGAGTAATAGGCCTATCGATCTTGGTAACTCGGGCACGTCAGTACGTTTGATGACCGGTTTGTTGTCCGCCCAATCATTTGATTCTGAATTGATTGGCGATAAATCATTAATGACACGGCCTATGCTGCGTGTCATCGAGCCGTTACGTACTATGAACGCCGAGATTCAATGTTCTGATAGAGGCACTTTACCGATACACATAACGGGCGGCCGGCAGTTAAAAGCAATTGAATATGTCTTGCCCGTTGCCAGTGCCCAGTTAAAATCCTGTTTACTTCTTGCTGGTCTCTATGCTGAAGGCACCACTACGATTATAGAACCTCAGGCAACGCGTGATCACACGGAACGAATGTTCAAGGCTTTTTCGCACCCGGTAATACGAGAGGAAAATAAAATCACGATAAACAAGGCCAATAGACTTGTCGCGACAGATATGAATATCCCGGCAGACTTTTCCTCCGCGGCCTTTTTTATTGTAGCGGCGACTATAACACCGGGTTCGGATGTGGTAATCGGGAATGTTGGCGTTAATCCGACGCGAGATGCAATGTTAAAGATTATGACATTGATGGGCGCAGATATTGAGCTTTTGAACGAACGCGAACAGTCTGGTGAGCCCGTTGCAGATATTCATATCAAAAGTAGCCCACTACAGGGCATCAATATTCCGGAAGAACTGGTACCCATTGCGATAGACGAGTTCCCTGTGATTCTGGTCGCCGCCGCCAACGCGCAAGGGACAACCCGCTTGAGTGGCGCTGCTGAATTGCGGGTCAAGGAAAGTGATCGTATTCAATCTTTGTTGGATGGGTTTATCGCAACCGGGATTAAGGCCGAAGCGACTGACGACGGCATGATAATCGAGGGTGGACGTTTTCAGGGAGGCGAAATAAACAGTCATGGTGACCATCGTATTGCCATGGCTTTTGCAGTTGCCGGAATGGTGTCGGCTGAAAATATGGTGATTAACGATTGTGACAATGTAGCGACCTCATTTCCCGGTTTTGTCGAATTAGCCAAACAGGCCGGGATGGATATCGACTATGTCTGATATTCCGGTCATTACAGTTGATGGCCCAAGTGGTACCGGAAAAGGGACGATCTGCAGTTATCTTGCCGATTGGTTACATTGGCATTTCCTTGATAGTGGGGCACTGTACCGGGTGCTGGCGCTGGCTGCCGAGAAACACCATATCGCCAATGATGACGAGGTGGCATTGGGGCGATTGGCAGGAGATTTGAATGTTGAGTTTAAGGTTGCCGAAGCTGGTTCACTGGTCGAAGTAGTGTTGGATGGTCAAGTTGTTACCGATCAAATTCGTACTGAAACCTGTGGTAATGCGGCTTCACTTATAGCACCGATTGCCAGTGTGCGCCAGGCTTTATTAGCCAGACAAAGAGCGTTTCATCAGGCACCAGGATTGATTGCCGACGGCCGTGATATGGGGACAGTGGTTTTCCCGGAAGCAACCCTGAAAATATATTTAACGGCAAGTGCTGAAGAAAGGGCGAAAAGACGCTACAAACAGTTGAAGGAAAAGGGGATTAGTGCTAATCTCCGCGACCTTTCAGCAGCTATAGCTGAGCGCGATGAACGTGATAGCACACGTGCCATTTCGCCATTGAAACCTGCAGAAGATGCAATTGTGATCGATACCAGTTTGCTTGATATCGACGCAGTTCTGGCAAATATCTCGGAATTAGTCCGTCACAAGGTCCCGGGTTTGCCGAAATAGGCGGTTAAATGCTCGCCATGAGTATTTAACCAAAGATTAACTTAACATACATAGTCCTGTCGTAGTTTTAAGCAGGGTTCAGGAATCACCTTTCATGAGCGAGAGTTTTGCAGAATTATTTGAAGAAAGCCAAATAGAACATAAAATGACCTCCGGTGCTATCATCAGCGCCAATGTCGTCGATATTACCTCTGACAATGTCATTGTCAATGCGGGTCTCAAGTCCGAAGGAATTATCCCAATAGATCAGTTTTATGACGAGCATGGTCAGCTTGAAGTAGCCGTTGGCGACGCAGTTGATGTAGCCCTTGATTCTATTGAAGATGGGTATGGTGTTACCCATCTCTCTCGTGAAAAAGCAAAACGCAAAATTGCCTGGACTGTTCTTGAAAAGGCTCATGAAGATAATGCAACTATTATTGGTGTCATTACTGAACGTGTTAAAGGTGGTTTTACAGTCGATGTAGACAAGGTCCGTGCCTTCTTACCCGGTTCATTAGTCGACGTTCGACCAGTACGCGATACCTCCTATCTGGAAGGCAAGCCACTCGAATTTAAAGTTATCAAAATTGATCAAAAACGAAATAATGTCGTTGTTTCGCGTCGTGCTGTGGTCGAGAATGAAAGCAGTGTCGAACGTGATGCATTACTAGAGTCCTTGAAAGAAGGTGCTTTGGTTAAAGGTGTGGTTAAAAATCTTACCGATTACGGCGCATTCCTTGATTTAGGCGGCATCGATGGTCTATTGCATATTACCGATATGGCCTGGAAACGTGTGAAAAATCCAAGCGAAATTGTGAATATTGGCGATGAAATTGAAGTCAAGGTATTAAAATATGATCGCGAGAAAAACCGTGTATCGCTCGGTCTGAAACAAATGGGTGAAGATCCATGGTTAGACCTGACCCGTCGTTATCCTGAAGGCGCACGTCTGCACGGTAAAGTTACCAATCTGGCAGATTACGGTTGTTTTGTGGAATTAGAAGAAGGTGTTGAAGGCCTGGTACACGTTTCGGAAATGGATTGGACCAACAAGAATGTGCATCCGTCAAAATTGGTTCATATAGGTCAGGAATGTGACGTTATTATTCTGGATATCGATCAGGAACGTCGTCGTATTTCGCTGGGCATGAAACAATGTCAGTCAAATCCATGGGAACAATTTGCCGCAACACACAATAAAGGTGACCGTGTTGTCGGTGTCATCAAGTCGATTACAGATTTTGGTATCTTTATCGGACTTGAAGGCGGTATTGATGGATTAGTCCACTTATCTGATGTGTCATGGGCTGAAAATGCAGACGAATCAATTCGTGGTTTCAGTAAGGGCGAAGAAGTGGAAACTGTCGTACTTGCGGTTGACGCGGAGCGAGAACGAATCTCGTTAGGTGTTAAACAGCTGGAAAAAGATCCGTTCACAAATTTTGTGGCAGAAAATCCAAAAGGCACAATTGTTAAGGGTATTGCGCAGAATGTTGACCAGAAATTCGTTACCATCGCTTTGGGTGATGGTGTTGAAGGGACTTTAAAAGCGAGCGAAATTTCCTTGGAAAAAGACGTTGATGATGCCCGCGCTGTTATCAAGGAAGGGGAAGAACTGGAAGTCAAGATAACGGCAATTGACCGTAAAAAACGTTCAATTAACCTCTCTATCAAGGCAAAAGAATCTGATGATGAGCAGGCAACGGTCAAGGATTATGCTCCTGAAAGTGGCGGCGGAGCTAAATTAGGCGACCTTTTGAAGGAACATTTGGACAATAATTAAAAATTGCTGTTACAAATTGCCCATCTTCTGATAGGATTTAGGAATAATAACAATGGCTTGGACGTGTTTGAACGAGTGTTCTTAACACATTAACCGAGATTACAAGCATGACAAAATCTGAACTTATCGAAATACTGGCAAGACGACAATCTCAACTCGCTTACAAAGACGTTGAGTTGGCGGTTAAAACGATACTTGAACACATGTCTGGTACGCTCTCCAATGGAGAGCGTATCGAGATACGTGGGTTTGGTAGTTTCTCACTTCATTATCGCCCACCAAGGGTCGGACGTAATCCAAAGTCTGGTGAACCTGTTTCATTACCAGCCAAGCATGTCCCGCATTTCAAACCAGGTAAGCAGATGCGTGAACGGGTTAATAACTGCCATAGTCCCATTACAGACTAATCGTTCCTGTTAGCTGAAATAGTTCAATCGTTTTTAAACTCCTGCTGTTATCCTGGTGAGACATCACATGCTGTCTATTGTGAATTACTGGCCAATTCCATTGAAATCAAGTGTCAGAAAATTAAATACTTTTCCTGGTAACTAATTGATAATCTGATTGCGTGCTATAACTATTTTCATAGTCTGTTGCCTATGAGTTTGATTTAGATATAACAATGGAGATGACATGTCCCGTATTGCCAAATTGATTCTGGTGTTTGTTATTTTGTTGATTGGTCTCGCCTTTCACCTGAAAAACAATCAACTAATCGAACTGAATTATTATATCGGTGTAATTAATCTGCCACTATCGTGGTTAGTTGTGCTGGTTTTGTTTATCGGTTCCATGCTCGGCGTCCTTGCCAGTTTACCGATTATCATTAAATTAAAGCGAGATAAGTCAAAGCTTGAAAGACAGATTAGAAATAGCGAAAAAGAGATTAACAACCTTCGTGTTATGCCAGTGAGGGACTAGTAGTAATAATGCAAGGTGAAATCTATACGCTTTGGTTGTTATTACCCGTTGCTGCTTTTAGCGGTTGGTGGATAGGTTGGCGTGCCAGTCAATCGAAAAAAAATCATTCTTCAAGTTCTATCAATCCTGAATATTTCAAAGGTCTGAATTTCGTCTTAAACGAACAGCCTGATAAAGCAATTGAAGTTTTTATCCGGATGCTTGAAGTCGATAGTGAAACGGTAGAAACGCATCTCGCACTTGGTAATTTATTTCGCCGGCGTGGCGAAGTTGATCGCGCGATACGAATTCACCAAAATTTGATTGCACGACCTACTTTAAACAGAGAACAACGTGCGCACGCCTTACTGGAACTGGGTATGGATTATATGCGCTCGGGTTTGCTGGATCGTGCTGAAGGTTTATTTCTTGAATTGGTAAACTCTGATTTACATCTCAATCAGGCCTACACTGAACTGCTGGAAATATACCAGCAGGAAAAAGACTGGGAAAATGCCATTGCCATAGCCAGAAAGCTTGAACTTATTTCCGGTAATTCATTGAACCCGGTTATTGCACAGTTTTATTGTGAGCGAGCTGAGTCAGCTTTAAACGAAGGTAATATTCGGGTCGTAAAAGACAATATACGCCGAGCCATTAGTTTTAATCCTGATTGTGTCCGTGCGAGTTTAATTGAAGCGAGAATGTTCAAACAAACCGGAAAAGAGAAACTGGCGATTAAATCCTATAAGAGGGTTGAGTCACAGGACAGTGATTACATTACTGAAATTATTGGACCCCTGTTTGAATGTTATCGAAAACTGGATCGTGTCGATGAGTTTGTCGAATACCTAAGGATGCTGGTTAATATTTATGGCGGCATTAGCTCGCTCTTGATGTTAACGGAACTGATTGCCGAACGTGAAGGTGAAAATGCCGCGATTCGTTTTATTTCCGATGAGTTGAAAACACGACCTACCGTTAAAGGCGTGGATCGTTTGATCGAATATGCCTTATCCAAATCTGAAGGTGAAACGTATGATCACCTGAAAACGATTAAGGATTTAACCGCCCAGCTCATAGAGGGTCGCGCAATGTATAAGTGCAATAGTTGTGGCTTTGATGCTAAACAGTTGCATTGGCAATGTCCCGGTTGCAAGCATTGGGATACTGTCAAACCCGTTTTTGGGGTGGCCGGTGAATAGCAGTCGCGTTGTCGTTTCACTGGATTTTTCCGATGCAAAACAGGCACTGGATCTTACCCGAAAACTGGACCCGGAAAATTGTAAGCTTAAAATTGGTAAAGAATTATTTACCCGAGCAGGCCCGGGGCTCGTTGAAAAGCTCGTGAGTTCCAACTTTGAAATATTTCTCGACTTAAAATATCACGATATACCAAATACAGTGGCCAGCGCTTGTCGAGCAGCTGCCGATTTGGGTGTCTGGATGGTCAATGTGCATGCCTCTGGTGGTCGAGCCATGTTAGAGGCAGCCGGAGAAGCATTGGACAAAACACCAAATAAACCATTACTCATTGCCGTCACTGTATTGACCAGTATGTCCGATGAAGACATACGTGAACTGGCGATCATGAATTCAGTTGCAGAACAGGTCTTACTTTTAGCCCGGCTGGCAAAATCATGCGGGCTGGATGGAGTCGTTTGTTCAGCAAAAGAAGCTAATCAGTTAAGCATTGAATTAGGCAAATCGTTTTGCCTGGTAACACCGGGTATTCGTCCCGCAGGTTCAAGCAATGATGATCAAAAACGTATTATGACGCCCGCAGAAGCAATCAACGCCGGTAGTCATTATCTCGTGATTGGTCGGCCAATTACAAAAGCTGCTGATCCGCTTGCCGCTTTGAATGCAATTAATGCTGAGATAAATTCAGTTATCTAACCTTTCAGTTTAATGTCAGTGTCTATACGACAAAATGTATTGTCCCCGAAACTGCCCGCGCAAGACCATGCACGAGTAAATTGGTCTCGTTTATACGGTAGCGCCCGATCGCTTGCTATTGCCAACATGGCAATGCAAACACAAAAACCGATTATCGTACTTACGCCCGACACGATCAGTGCGGTGAACCTGATTAATGAACTGCGTGTTTATCTCAACGACGATAATTCAACCCCGGTGCTTACGTTTCCTGATTGGGAAACCTTGCCTTACGATCTATTTTCACCGTATCAGGATATTATTTCTGAGCGCTTGCAAACCCTGTTTAATTTGCCGGATATGAAACAGGGGATACTGGTTGTTCCCATCACTACCGTCATGCACCGTTTGTTGCCCAATGATTATCTGGTGGCAAACAGTCTGGTTTTAGATATCGGGCAATCGATTAAACTGGATGAGTTTAGAAAGCAACTCAACCAACAAGGTTATCGTTTTGTTGAGCAGGTGACGGAACACGGTGAAGTATCAAAAAGAGGCTCTTTGCTTGATATTTTTCCAATGGGCGCAACTAATCCTTATCGGATAGATTTATTTGATGATGAAGTCGACAGCATTCGCACATTCGATATAGATACACAACGCTCTATCGAAAAAGTTGAATCAATCCGTGTTTTGCCGGCGCGTGAAGTCGCGCTGGTCGATGAAGGCATCGCACGTTTTCGCGCAAGTTGGCGCGCAAGATTTGAAGGTAATCCAGGACAATGCCCGATTTATCGTGATGTGAGTCAATCGCTCGCACCAGCTGGAATTGAATATTACCTGCCTTTATTTTATGAAGAAACCAGTAACCTGTTTGATTATATTCAAGATGGTTCGATTCTGGTACTCGATGAAGGCGTTAAAGAAGCAGCGGACTTATTTTGGGAGGATATTGAGTCACGTTACGAGCAGGAACGTTACGACGTGGAAAGACCCATTTTGCCGCCGCGCGATATTTTTCTTAATACAAACGATCTTTATACTGCCTTAAAACCCTATCAGCAGGTTCATATCGCAAAGCTTTCAACAGATTCGACTGCCGACGTAATTGAGTATGACTCGGATCTACCAACGAACATGTCTATCGATGCACGTGCTAAAGATCCGCTGTCATTGGTGAAACGTTTTTTGAAAGAATTTGATGGTCGTGTCTTGATCGCGGCAGAAACTCAGGGTCGTCGCGAAACCATCATGGAGTTGTTTAAACAAAGCGGTTTGCCAGCCAAGGTGAAAAACTGGCACAGCTTTTTAGCTGGCGATGTGGATTTTGGTATCGCCATCATGCCGATTGAAAACGGGTTGATCATGCATGAACCCAATATTGCGATTATTACCGAATCGCAATTATTTGGTGAGCGGGTAATGCAACGCCGTTTGCGTAAACGTAAACAACAAGACGCAGAGGCCGTTGTTCGTAACCTGACTGAATTACGTGTCGG
The DNA here is from genome assembly GCA_938084745.1 of uncultured Gammaproteobacteria bacterium. GTDB lineage: Bacteria > Pseudomonadota > Gammaproteobacteria > Eutrophobiales > Eutrophobiaceae > UBA7359. Next base: position 58,864 of record CALKEZ010000006.1, on the reverse strand, counting down.
TGCGCCAGTGGTGCATGAAGATCATGGCGTTGGTCGATATTGCGGTCTGATTACGATAGAAGCGGGTGGAATTCCCGGCGAATTCATTCATCTGGAATATGCCGATGGCGATAAGCTGTATGTGCCTGTTGCGGCACTGGATTTAATTTCGCGATACACCGGCGTCGATCCGGAACACGCTCCTTTACATAAGCTGGGTAGTGGGCAATGGCAAAAAGCGCGGCGTAAAGCAGCCGAGAAAGTCTATGACGTTGCGGCGGAATTACTGGAGTTACACGCACGCCGTGCGGCAAGACAAGGTCAGTCCTATGAGTTTGATCAGGATGCCTATTATGCATTTACGCAAAAGTTCGCCTTTGAAGAAACGCCCGGTCAGCATGAAGCTATTCAGGCCATGATTGCCGATATGCGCAATGATAAACCCATGGATCGTCTGGTCTGCGGTGACGCCGGTTTTGGTAAGACCGAGGTGGCGATGCGCGCTGCATTTATTGCTGTTCAGAATGGCAAGCAGGTCGCCTTACTGGTACCGACGACCTTACTGGCACAACAGCATTATCAGAATTTTCTTGATCGATTTTCCGATTGGCCAGTGCGGATAGAATTGTTGTCCCGCTTTAGATCAAAAAAAGAACAGGACATTGCTCTAGCGGCTATGGCTGATGGCAAGGCTGATATTGTGATAGGTACGCACAAGTTATTACAAAACGACATCAACTTTAAAAACCTGGGTTTAATCATTATTGATGAAGAACATCGTTTTGGTGTGCGCCAGAAAGAAAAATTTAAATCCTTACGTGCAGAAATAGACGTCTTAACGTTGACGGCCACACCTATACCAAGAACATTGAATATGGCCCTGTCGGATTTACGCGAGCTTTCCATTATCGCGACACCACCGTCACGTCGGTTGGCAGTAAAGACGTTTGTGCGGGAACGCAACGATGTGCTATTGAAAGAAGCCATGTTGCGCGAGATAAAACGAGGTGGTCAGGTTTTCTATTTGCATAATGAAGTCAAAACAATAGAAAAAGCCGCGGCTGAAATCGAAAAACTGTTACCCGAAGCGCGGGTTGAATTTGCACATGGTCAAATGCCTGAAAAGCAACTTGAATCGATCATGCTCGATTTTTATCATCGTCGCTTTAATGTGCTGGTTTGTACCACCATTATTGAAACCGGTATTGATGTGCCCACGGCCAACACCATTATTATTGAGCGTGCCGATAAGTTTGGTTTGGCACAGCTCTATCAATTACGCGGACGGGTAGGGCGATCACACCATCGAGCTTATGCTTATTTAATCGTGCCACCACGTAAAGCAATGACTGCTGATGCGGTAAAACGGCTGGAAGCCATTGAAGCTCTGGAAGAGCTCGGTATTGGTTTTACACTCGCAACACATGATCTTGAAATAAGGGGTGCGGGTGAAATCCTGGGTGAAGGACAAAGTGGTCACATACAGGAAATCGGTTTTGGCCTCTATATGGAATTACTCGACCGGGCAGTACAGGCTATGAAAGAAGGTAAACATCCTGAACTGGATCGGCCACTTGATCATGGTGCAGAGATTGATTTACATATACCGGCATTGATTCCGGAAGACTTTTTACCGGATGTGCATATGCGTTTGATAATGTATAAACGGCTCGCGAGTGCAAAATCGAATTCAGAATTAAATGAGTTAAAGGAAGAAATGATTGACCGTTTCGGTCTATTGCCTGACGCAGTAAAAAATCTGTTTGAGATTAATAATCTGAAGCAATTAGCAAAGCCATTAGGTATTCGTAAGATTGATCTGGGACCCAAAGGTGGACGTATATTCTTTCAACCCAAGGCTAATATTGATCCCGGCCGTATCATTCATCTCATTCAGTCAGATCCCCTCAGTTATAAACTTGATGGACAGGATAAGTTAAGAATAAGCAAGGAATTGCCCGATGCTGAATCACGTCTGGAGATACTGGAATATCTTTTTAATGAAATTGGTTTGAAGATCGCGGCATAATACGACTATGAAATTAATCAAATTCTATTTTGTACTTTTTGTTCTGCTTTTCTCCTATAGCGTTCAGGCGGAATCCTGGTATCAGGTTGAAGTGATCGTTTTTGACAGGCTTTATCCCAATCTTGACGGAGAGCAATGGCAAAATGAAGTATTCACGCCTAGAAAAAATCTGGTTGAGTTACAAGCAGCCAATGTAGCCTCAACCTCTGCAGAGGGTTTGCTGGCCTATCTGTTATTGGATGACAGACGCAAGAGATTAAATGGTGTCTATCGTGTCTTAAAATTATCCAGTGAATATCGACCATTGATTCATTTGACCTGGCAACAACCTGCAACTGAACGACGGGAGTCACGTTTCGTGCATCTGCAAAAACTTGATGGCGAAGCGGCAATTCCCGTTGTTGATACGAATATAACCGATGCAGAACCAGAATTTCTGGATGAAATAATCATGTCAAATAGAATCATTGATGGTTCAATCAGGATTAGAAGTGGTTTTTATCTGCATGCTGATGTTGATCTGTCTTATTTCAAAGATCTCCCGGCCGAGAATAAAATCCTGCGCAGCAGTGAGGAGTCATTCACAGGGGCAACGGATAAGACGGTGATAGCACTAAAAGAATCACGCAAGATAAAGCTCAATGAAATCCATTATTTTGATCATCCGATGTTAGGCGTGATACTTCAGGTAAGCCGCCTGCAGTAGGAGATTTCTCGCTGGCAGCTATCGATTAAGTTCATGCTACAGGCCGGGAAGTCCTATATCGGCTTATGGTGCAGTGGTCACTAATAATTGTCCCCAATACTCATCATAAGGATGTACTTCGCGGGTGTTTCCCGACTGGTTAATGAGTGGGAGTCCGGCATTGGCCCAGGCAAAGATGGATCCTTCCAGGTTTTTGACATTGGTAATCCCGAGTTTTTTTAATTCGTTTGCCATGATTGCCGATCGATATCCGACTGAACAATAGACAACGACATTCTTCTTCGACTGTTGAGCGAGTTTGGCGATGGTCTTTGGATTGGTGAGATTTAATGCACCGGGAATATGGCTTACGGCATACTCTTCATCTGCTCTAACATCAACGAGAAATGTATTTTTATTGTTGTTGGCACTAAGTTCATCAATAGAAATATGTTCTACAGCAGGAAACGTCTGCTTTATTTCGGTGTTAAGTTGTTCCCAGTTTAAGGTGTCACGTTGGCAGGCACCTAACAGAAGAAAAAGTAAAAGAAGATATTTGTATTTCATCGTGGCAGGCGAGAGGGTAAGTACAGCTATTCATTCTCATGACGGGGATGAACAAGTGGCCTGCCATTACCGTCGATGGCTATATTTAAATTGATTGGTCTACAACATACCTCGCAGTCCTCAATGTAATCCTGTTCTGGAACACTACAGTCAATCAGTAATTCAATGCTTTCACCGCAGTAAGGACATGAAATAATTTCATTTGCCAGTTGATTCATTATTTATTGCTCATGACGGCGGCAATTAAATTTTGTATTTTTCCCATACCATCTTTTAGATTGTTGACGATGATTTCCATGGTAATCATTTCATCGGTTTTTCCGGCCGCCCAGTTAACCACCAGCGAACAACAGGCATACTCGATGTCTAATTCTCTGGCGAGACTGGCTTCAGGCATGCTGGTCATGCCAACGATATCGCAACCGTCTTTTTCCAGGCGATTGATCTCTGCGGTTGTTTCCAGCCTTGGTCCTTGTGTGACGGCATAAGTGCCGGTGGGTACAATATCGATATGTTTTTCTGCTGCCGCCTGGATTAATTGTTGTCGCAAGGATTCAGAGTAGGGATCAGTAAAATCGATATGTTTCACTTCATCAAGGCCCTCCTCATGAAAACTGTCCGCACGACCATGAGTATAATCAATTAGTTGATTGGGTATCACAATACGGCAGGGTGTCATTGCCGTGGTGATTCCACCAACAGCATTAACGGCAATAATCTCACTGACATTTGATTTATGTAAGGCCCACAGATTAGCGCGGTAGTTAACTTTGTGAGGCGGAATAGTGTGCGGATTGCCATGACGCGGCAGAAACAGTATTTCAGTGTTATTAATTTTGCCAACAGTGATTGATGCTGATGGTCTCCCCCAGGGCGTGTCCAATTCTATCTCGTCAGTAATTTCCAGGCCGGGTAATTCGGTCAGTCCACTGCCACCAATGATTCCTATTTTACTCATATGCCGTAAATACCGTTCAGGTTGCGATGGTACTCATGATAATCCATCCCATATCCAAAAACATATCGGTCAGGGACGTTCAAGCCGGTAAAGTCAGCATTCATGACAGGAGGATCTCGTTTCAGGATTTTTTTTGCCAAGACGGCAGTCAGTACTTTATCTGCGCCCGCTTCGTAACAATAGTCAATAATTGCCGCCAGCGTAATGCCTTCATCAAGAATATCGTCTATTAGTAAAACCGTTTTGTCTTGTAGTGGTTTTTCCGGTTTTTTTATCCAATGCAATTCATTGCCATTGAGACCACCACGATAACGCGTTGCATGGATGTAATCGATCTGTGCTGGAAAATTGAGTTGTGGAATTAATTTTCCTGCCAGAATCAAGCCGCCGACCATGACGGGCATAAGCAACGGATTCTTATGGTTCAATTGTTCTGTAATTGATGCCGCCATAGTATTGATGGCGTATTCCACTTCGTCTCCGCTATAAAGTAACTCAGCAATATCGAGTGCGTTTTGAGCTTGTTCCAGAGTAATGTGATTTTTTGACATGATGATAAAGTTTCCGAAAAATTTTTCAGGTTCTAGACTTTAGTTGATGACGTCCGGTCCAGTCTCTCGCAAACTGCCATGCTGATCGACCACTACGCGAACCATGTTCAAGTGCCCATTTCAGAGACGCCTTATGAACAGTTTCCATATCTGGACTGTTAAAACCAAGTTTGTTCAACCAGTAGTCAACTATTTGTAAATACTGGTTTTGATTAAAAGGATGGAACGACAGCCATACACCAAAACGCTCGGAGAGCGATAATTTCTCTTCAATGGCCTCATTCAGATGTAATTCACCACTGATATTTTGACTGGCAATATTATCGCTCATCATCTCGGGTATTAAATGACGCCGATTGGATGTGGCATAAATCAGAATATTTTCCGGTGTGCTACTCAGTGATCCATCCAGTACGACCTTGATGGCCTTGTAGCTCAGATCATCAGCTTCAAACGAGAGGTCATCACAGTAAAGAATGAAATGCGCTTGTTTGAGACTCAGTGTTTCGATGATTTTTCTTAAGTCACCCAGATCATTTCGCTCAACTTCAATCAGGTTTAAGCCCTTGGCTTGATACTCATTCAACAAGGCTTTTATTAAAGAAGACTTACCGGTTCCTTTGGGCCCCCACAACAACACATTATTGGCTGGCAGCTTGGCAAGAAACTGTTGCGTATTGAGATCAATTTTTTCTTTCTGTCGTTCTATACATTGTAAATCAGTCAAGCTTATTCTGGCAGGCTGATTAACTTTATGAAACAGGCCGTTGTGTCCATAGTTTTGCCAACGAAATGCACCACCGTTAAATTCAGTGATGCCTTCAGGCAAGTCAGGGATTAAAGGTTCGACTTTATCTAGCAAAGAGTCGAGCCGTTTTAATAGTCTATCTGTCTCTGTCACGGGTTCACCAAAGTATTTTATCCAGGGACGGATTATACGTCAGTCGATGTAGATATTCTCCCCTATGATGAGCTAGCTTATCGCTATGGCCTGATTTAGTTTGTCCTCGATTCGTTTTTTATAATTCAGATAATGTATGGTTTGTAAGTTGTCCGATTCTATCTGGTTAATTAGTCCCCGCGAAATATCAATATCGGTAATATAAATCGGATATTTCTGGCCGCTGGCGCGTTGTTGAATAATGTAGGTAGCTACAACATTAAACAATTCCTTGCCATGTTCGATATAGGAAAACTCTCTATCGCCACAGAATACACATAAGGAATTGTGTTCATCATCCGGACTACCTATGACCTGAATGTTGAAGAATCCCCCATTACTGTCTTCTATGGCATTATCGTGTTTGTTTATTTGTAATTTTTCTGTTTTGTCATAATTGATTGAGTAAAACTCAATTTCCATATTCTCTATATTGGATTCAGTATCTAATGCGAGAAAGCTACGCCTGTTAATACTGGCCTTGAAAAAAAGATCAAAGTGATTAATTAATGCCTTGCTATCATGGAAAGGAATACTTTGAAAAAACAAGGCGCCATTCTCATCAAAAATATAGATGTCTGCCATATTATCTTTCGTGGCATAGAATAACTGAATGTAATCGGGTCTATTTAACCTGAATAATTGCTGGAGAATTTTGTTGCCCTTACTCTGTTGTTCAAACAGAACAGGGCTAAAAGTATTTCCCGGCATTCCAAGAGCACGATATAAATGACTTTTAGATCCAATGTATTTATATTTTAGATAATTGTTTTCGTTGAATAGCATATGGTAACAGTCTTCAATTTCGATCAGGTAGCGGCTATTACAGGAGGTTTGTTTTCCATAATATTCACCTATTACATCGGCCACAATTTCTTCAACGCGTCGTGTAATAGCGGGAGCGTAACTGGATGAATAGCTGTAGGCATTCAGTTTTGGTGGTCGGGAAGATCCATCCAGAGTCGTCCATCGACAATACTCAGAAATACATTGTAGTAACGCATCTGAGCCAACAAATCGAAACGTCAGCAATTCTTCCCATGTTGTGCATATCAACAAATCAAAACTATAAACAAGGTTGGTGTGCTGTCCGCCATAACTAAGTACATTGTCCCTGACGCTAGACAAATGACCATGATTCTCGTTTCTTGTTGAGATGGGCATATGACCTACGTTTATATAGACGCAGGCTTGTTGAATACGTGCCGAGTGATTCAGATCATTGAAATCTGCTTCGGGTAATTGTCTGGTCGGAAATTCTTTTTCAAATGAGACCAGTAATTCTCTGATTTCCTTTACTGTCAGATCATCATTATTGATCAGTGATATTGCAGAATGTGAGTCTAAAATATTATTAAAATAAGCCCATACCAGCAGTTCAATGACACTTTGCGTTCGTTTAATCGGCTTATTATCTTTAATAATATGAGACGTAATATGCCCCTGATACATTTGCCAGCTTTCCTGACCTGACTGGTTCCTTACCTGGGAAATCGTAACTTTTGCATATTGCATGCTGGTTTGATTGTCACGATTGATGATATCTATCTTGCCCGCTTTTCGTTCGAATGCGGCATAAAGTTTACGGCCAAGAACATTCAGTTCCGTCTGACTTACTCTGGATACCTCGGTATTGCGCCGGGCAAATGCGGATAAAAAACGATAACTCTCCGTCAACGCATTCATAAGACGGTTTCGTTGTTGTGAAATCATATCGATTTGCCATTCTTTCTTCGTATCCATCATTTCAAACTGTTGCTGTGTCCAGCCCCAATCCAGAACAACTTTTTTAAATAGATCGCGACGCCAGCTTTTTTTCTTGAGCTGATGGCTGAGTGGTTCCTTGATCTTGACATAAAAGCATTGTCGAAATAATTCGAGACGCTCTCGCTGATTTCGAATCATTAAATATTCTTCAATTTTTTTATACATCATTAAATAAGGATCAAGTTCATCCTTCGTATCAACGCCTTGATAAACAGCTTCTTTGAACATCAAACTTAGTAAGGATATGGACGGGTATTCACTGGCATAAACTTCCATCAAGATCAGTTTCATTAGTGATTTATAGGGTGATCGTATGCTTTTATAAAGTTGCCAGACGGCAGCGCCAAAAAACTCCGATGCCGGTATATTGGCCACAGCACCAAAATCTATACTGTTGGTGAGATCCAGTACTCCTTGTTGTGCCAGGTTATTGATATACGATTCATAATCCTGTTCCTGCTCCGGTGGTACTAACCACCAGGTAGGAATCTTGCCTGCGATAAGTAAACTTGAACGATAAAATTCGTCCAACAGAAGATAATGTTGCGCTGAGCCACTACTTTCCGAGGATAGACCCTGTTGTTTTCCCTGTTTGAACTCTTCGGCTGAAAAAATAAAGAAATGAACTTCAAGACGCAGTTCTTTTTCAGTCCATTGTTCTATGGCATAGGCTTTCTGCTGTATCAAATCTACCGCATCGGCATCCAACGCGGTTGAATGTAATAACCACACATCAAAATCACTTTTACTGTTATAGGCAATCGATCCACTACTGCCCATAAAATAGATGCCATTCAAATCCATGATTCGTCGGGCGCGTCGTACGGTTTTGTAGGTATTGAAAAAACTCTTGGCAATTTTTATGGCGGTTTGTTCTGGCGCATATTCCGAAACTCCGGCGGGGACGTCATCATTAATATAACCGGGTAGATCGGGATTATTTTCGTGAAAAAGGAGTGGCAAAAGCTCAATAAATCGAGCCTGACGTTCGCTTAGTCCCTGCCTGATGGTCTCAATTCGTTGCTGATTAATCTTAAGAAAACGTGCTTCTATACTATGAAGATCTAATTCTGAAGTATGTTTTAGATTAGCTTTAATTACTTATCTCATTGTTTTATATAGTAATATTGTTTTATTTATAGTATTTGACGCTCTTTTGCAGTGGGCTTTTGGGTGCAGAAGAAGTCCTGATCAATTTATCGACCAAACTAGAAAAATCTTCATAAAAATAAATTGATCAGGGAAAATAAAATTCCTTTAATTTTCATTATCTTAAGTAGTCAATGGGTAGGGGTTTTTGCGAGAATTTAGATTATTGAAAACAATACTAATTTAAGCTCCTCTCAGCGATGCACAGTCAGGCGGCTTTTGGTAATATCCGCGTCTGTTGGGAAAGAGCATAATATGACGATGGTGTGACGCAACCGGTTTACAAATGAGTAATCAGATATTGCTCAACGAATGCCAGGACTGAATTGAGCCGGATGCAAATGTCAAAAGAACAAATTTTAAAGATAGCTTAAGCAAACTGTCTTTGGGTTAAACCCTGTATACATGATCAGGTAAATAATAATAAGAACGAATCGAATTCATTAATTTTAATACTTTTTTCTAAATCAATAATTGAGGGCAACTTATGTTTACTAAAGATACTAAAGTGGAGGGGTTTGATAACGAACTCTTTATCGCAATGGAAGGAGAGCGACGCCGGCAGGAAGAGCATATCGAATTAATCGCATCAGAAAATATGGCAAGTCCCAGGGTCCTCGAATGTCAGGGTTCGGTACTGACTAATAAATATGCTGAAGGCTATCCTGGCAAGCGTTATTACGGTGGATGTGAGTATGTCGATGTTGCCGAGCAACTTGCGATTGATCGTGCGATGGAATTATTTGGTGCAGACTGGGCAAACGTTCAATCACATTCCGGCTCACAAGCGAATGGCGCGGTCTACCATGCTCTGTTGGAACCCGGTGATACCATTATGGGTATGAGCCTGGCACATGGTGGTCATTTAACGCATGGTGCCTCAGTGAATGTTTCTGGTCGAATTTATAAAGCAGTGCAATATGGTATCGATACCAATACCGGCGAGATTGATTATGATGAAGCAGAACGCCTTGCAGTGGAGCATAAACCTAAATTAATCATTACCGGTTTTTCTGCTTATTCACGCATTGTCGATTGGCAACGTTTCCGTGACATCGCGGATAAAGTGGGTGCATTAATGATGGCCGACATTGCTCACATTGCTGGTCTGGTTGCTGTTGGTGAATACCCTAGCCCAGTTCAGATTGCAGATGTTACAACTACCACTACACATAAAACCCTGCGTGGTCCACGTTCTGGCCTGATTATGGGTAAAGCCAATGAAGAAATTCAAAAAAAGGTCAACTTCATGGTTTTCCCGGCATATCAAGGCGGTCCTTTGATGCACACAATTGCGGCCAAAGCAGTCGCTTTTAAGGAAGCGATGCAACCTGAATTCAAGACCTATATTCAACAGGTTAAAAAGAACGCGAATGTTATGGCGGAAACCTTTGTTGAGCGTGGTCTGAAGATTGTGTCCGGAGGTACTGATAATCACTTGTTCCTGGTAGACATGGTTGAGAAAGGACTGACGGGCAAGGAAGTAGATGCTGCTCTGGGACGCGCCAATATTACCGTTAATAAAAATGCTGTTCCTAATGATCCTCAATCACCATTTGTGACCAGTGGTATTCGTATCGGTACACCTTCTATTACCACGCGTGGCTTCAATGAAGCCGATTCAAAGCAGGTGGCAAACTGGTGTTGTGACATTATGGATAACATGGGTGATGAATCTGTTATTGAACGCGTTAAAAGTGAGGTGCTTACGCTTTGTAAGAGCCGACCTTTATATGAGTCCAATGATGATTTAAAGTAAAAAGACTGTAAATGTTTGTTCATTTGAGGGATTGTTCTAAAATCCCTCATTCATTTTTGAAGCTGAAATAATTGAGACAATAGATGCGTTGCCCATTCTGCACCGATCCTGATACACGCGTTATTGATTCACGTCTTGTTGGTGAGGGTGATCAAATACGTCGTCGTCGTGAATGTACAAAGTGTAAAGAACGCTATACGACCTACGAATCAGCTGAACTGAATTTTCCTCGCATTGTTAAATCTGATGGCCGACGTGAGCCCTTTAAGGAAGAAAAGCTACGTGGCGGTATCTTGCGTGCTATTGAAAAACGTCCGGTTGAAATGGAGCGTGTCGAATTTGCCGTTTCCAATATTATGCATAAATTACGCGCGACAGGTGATAGGGAAGTTAAATCACTGCAGGTTGGTGATTGGGTTATGGAACAATTACGAGGAATAGACCAGGTTGCCTATGTCCGGTTTGCATCTGTTTATAGAAGCTTTGAGGATGTGCGCGCTTTTCTTGAAGAGATAGAACGCCTTGAGCATGAACTTCCGCCAGATTTAAAAGAGAGCCAGATGGATCTGCTCAATACTGATGGTGATGAGAGTTGACGTGGACAGCACAAGACTTTCAATTTATGTCGCAGGCTATTCAACTGGCACAGCGTGGTCGTTATACCTGTGATCCTAATCCGCGTGTTGGATGTGTAATAACGAAAGATAATCAGTTACTGGCCGAAGGCTGGCACGCAGTCGCGGGTGAAGTACATGCAGAAATTAACGCACTTGCAAAATGTAATGCTGCTGGCGCTAGTGTTTATTTAACACTCGAACCCTGTTCCCATGAAGGTCGCACGCCACCGTGTGTAAATGCCTTAATCGATGCCGGAGTAAATGATGTCGTCATTGCGATGGTCGATCCGAATCCAGTGGTGTCAGGTTCCGGTATTGAAACGCTTGAAAAAGCAGGCATAGGTGTCAGGCTGGGTTTGCTTGATGCCGAGGCACGTAAACTTAATCCGGGCTTTATTAAACGCATGACATCGGGTCTGCCTTACGTTCGTTGCAAAATGGCAATGAGTCTCGATGGACGCACAGCCCTGGCTAACGGTGAGAGTCAATGGATAACTTCTGAGCAAGCGCGACATGATGTGCATCGTTTGCGTGCCGCAAGTAGTGCAATATTAACCACTGCCGAATCTGTGATTAAAGATGACCCCGCATTAAATGCAAGAGGCCTGGACTTTGAATTTAAACAAGCAGTACGCGTGATAGTTGATAGGCAGCTGAAAACACCAACACAAGCAAAAATATTCAGTATCCCCGGACAAATAATCATTTATACAGAACATAATAATGCTGAACGTATTAATACTTATGCAAGTAGTACCGGTGCCGAGATAGTTGCCTTACCCGGATCCGAGTCATGGTTAAGCAATGTGTTTTCCCATCTCGCAAATGAAATTCAGATAAATGAGCTTATGGTTGAGGCCGGTTCACGTTTTTGCGGCGTCTTGCTGGAACGGGGTTTAATTGATGAACTGATAGTTTATATGGCCCCTGTTTTACTGGGTCATGATGCAAATCCATTGTTAAAATTAACGAAAATTGAAACACTCAACGAAGCAAGGCATCTTCAGATTAATGATGTCAGACAAGTGGGGAAAGACCTGCGCTTTACAATGATACTAACGAGTTAAAACACAGTTATGTTCACAGGCATTATCCAGAGTACCGGCAAGATTAGTTCCATTGAAGAACGTGGTGGCGATAGCCGTTTCGTATTTGATGTCGGCAATATGGATCTATCTGATGTAGGTGTCGGCGATAGCATTGCTGTTAATGGTGCCTGTTTAACGATTATTGAGAAAGGGCCTCATGCTTTCATAGCCGATCTATCCAAAGAAACATTGAGCCTGACAACATTCGGTGATTTGACAGTAGGCTCTCGCATCAATCTGGAAAAGGCGATGCTATTGTCTGATCGAATCAACGGTCATATGGTCAGTGGGCATATAGATGGTATTGGCGAGATTGTTGATATGGCTAATGACGCGCGTTCAATTCGTTATGTTATTAAAATCCCACCAACATTGAGCAGGTATTTGTCAAAAAAAGGATCCGTCACGGTCGATGGGGTCAGCTTGACGATTAATGCCGTCGAAGGGAATACATTCAATGTTAATATTATTCCACATACATTATCTGCAACATTATTTTCGGAATACCGGCCGGGCACGAGAGTAAATATAGAAGTTGACCTGATTGCACGTTATCTAGATCAGTTAATAACGAAAGAATAATGTATAGTTAGTAGTTGCTAAATAATTGAAGAAAACTATGTCGCTTAATACCATTTCAGAAATCATTGATGAAATTCGCAATGGCCGTATGGTCATCTTGATGGATGATGAAGACCGTGAGAATGAAGGTGATTTAATCATTGCAGCATCCTGTGTTCGCTCGGAAGATATTAATTTTATGGCCAGGTTTGGACGTGGACTCATCTGTCTGACATTGACGGGTGAGCATTGTCAAAAATTAAATCTGCCATTAATGACGAGCCATTCAAATTCAAATTTTTCGACCAATTTTACCGTTTCAATTGAAGCCGCTGAAGGTGTTACGACCGGTATCTCTGCCGCAGACCGTGCACTGACGATACAAAAGGCGGTGGCTCCTGATGCAAAACCGACTGATCTGGTACAACCAGGTCATGTGTTTCCATTGATGGCACAACCCGGGGGCGTATTATCCCGTGCCGGTCACACAGAGGCGGGATGTGATCTGGCAAGAATCGCCGGTTTGCAATCATCGGCGGTAATTGTTGAGATATTAAACGATGACGGTTCAATGGCCAGACGGCCCGATCTGGAAAAGTTTGCCAGACAACATAATCTGAAAATGGGTACTATTGCAGATCTGATACGCTATCGAATAGAAAACGAAAAAACAGTCGAGCATATGACGGAATCAATTTTGCCAACAGCTTATGGCGATTTTGTTTTACATGCCTATCAGGATAAGCTGGAAAAGAAACTGCATCTGGCCCTGGTAAAAGGCAAGATCGATCCGGATAAGCCAACCTTGGTCCGGGTTCATCTAGAGAATCCTATTTCAGATCTGACGGGCAGTCTGGCGAAGGATCGTGGCTGGCCTGTCGATGATGTATTACGACGGCTTGCTGATGAAGACTCGGGCGTATTGGTTATTCTATGCAACCAATATGAGCCGGTGGAATTAATCAATCAGATCGAATCTTACAAGACGAACAAACAGCAACAGGAATCAAGTAGTAATGGAAACACTAAAGACCTGCGTACTATAGGTCTGGGTGCACAAATTCTGTCTGATCTGGGTGTCAGAAAAATGCGTGTCCTCAGCGCACCTAAACGTATCCATGCCTTATCCGGTTTTGGACTTGAAGTTATTGAATACGTAAATTAACTAGATAATAAATGACAATGTCTTCCATAAGAGTTATCGAACAAAAAAACGCCTATAAAGGTGCCGTCAAGATAGCGATTGTTGCCAGTCGCTTTAATAGTTTTATCGTTGACCGGTTATATGCCGGTGCGATTAGGACGCTTAATAGTAATGGTGTGGATGATGAATCTATCACACTTGTCAAAGTGCCAGGCGCATTTGAAATTCCTGTCGCCGTGCAATCCTTGCTTGATAAAAATGAATACAATGCAGTTATTACCCTAGGCGCTATTATTAGGGGTGAGACTCCACATTTTGATTTTATCGCGACTGAGTGTACGCGTGGCATAGGAACATTGGCTATAAATTCAGGCGTACCGGTAATTTTTGGTGTCTTAACCGTAGACGATGCTGAACAAGCAATGGATCGAGCGGGAGATGAGGAGAGTAATAAAGGTTCAGAGGCAGCTGCCGCCGCTCTGGAAATGATTGGTGTACTGGAACAAATAAAATCATGAGCGTGAATGCCCCTGCAATAAGCAAGCGTGCCCGTATCAAGGCCAGACGAAATACCGTGCAGGCATTATATGAATGGTTTATGACGGGTAAAGACGTCAGTGACGTGATTGCCGAGTTTGAAAGTGATGAACAGACACTTGCAAAAACTGATGTGGAATATTTTAAGTTGCTTCTGAGAGGAACAATAAGGCACAACACTGAACTGGATGAAAGAATTGCCGGTTTAATCGATCGACCAGTTGACGAACTTGATGCAATCGAACGCGCTATCTTGCACATTGGTTGTTATGAACTTGAACATCATCTGGAATTACCCTGGCGCGTTGTTGTTAACGAGTCTATTGAACTTGCAAAGATGTTTGGTGCAGAGCAATCACACAAATATATTAATAGCATCCTCGACAAGATTGCTAGAGAGTTACGTTCCACTGAAATTAATAATATCAGATAGTCATAGTCTTGAATGAATTCGAAATAATAGAGCATTTCTTCAGGCAAGCCTATCCTTCCAGTAAAGGGGATCTTGTTTTAGGCATAGGTGATGATGCGGCTATTATTAATGTCCCAAATGATTCTGAATTAGTCATCTCAATGGATACCCTGGTTGCCGGGGTGCACTTTTTTGAAGATGCCAGTGCCGAAGATATTGCTTACAAGTCACTCGCTGTGAGTTTGAGCGACATCGCTTCTATGGGCGCATCACCGCGCTGGATCACTCTGTCACTGACATTGCCCGAAAAAAACATGACCTGGATAGAGCGTTTCTCTTCCAGTTTTAACGCCTTGGCAAAAGAGTATTCATTAATATTGATAGGCGGTGATCTGAGCAAAGGGCCACTCGCTATCACAGTCCAGGTCCATGGTGTAAGTCCGAAGGGAAAATCCTTACGTCGTAGTGGTGCCAATGTTGGGGATCTGATTTATGTCAGTGGCAAGCTTGGTGCGGCAGCGTATGCACTCCAATATATACAAAATAGTACATCACTACCGGAACCCGCAGCGAGTGAAAAGCAACGCTTGCATAGACCAACACCAAGAGTAAAAACCGGGGTTGAATTACGCGATGTTGCAACAAGTTGTATCGATATTTCAGATGGTTTGCTGTCCGATCTGGGTCATATATTGAAAGCAAGCAAGGTAGGAGCGGAGCTAAATATAGCGGATATTCCGTATTCAGATAGCTTGAAGAAAATTGATAAAGATCTGGCTATCGAACTGGCATTAACAGGTGGAGACGATTATGAACTATGTTTCACGCTTACGGCAGGTCTACCAAAGGACGTATTAGATGAGCTGGAGTCTATATGCCCGGTCTATTGCATTGGTACAATTACCAGCAAGTCAGCAGAGCTTTTGCTAATGGATGAAAATGATGAACCTTACAATATCAAGACTGAAGCATATCGCCATTTTTAGCTCAGGTTTAAATCCGAGTTGTAATCAGGTATACCATCGGTAATTTCCTTGTTACGTCTCACCGCTTCCTCGCGTAACTCTCTGCGCATTAACGCTGCTTCATAAAGCTTTTTTTCAAATTCATTTTCCAGTTCTAACGGTGGTGCGGATATACGTTTTCCATCTTCTCCCATGGCAACCATGATCACATAGCATGAGTTGGTATGTCGTATCTGTTTTGATTGTAAATCTTCAGAAAAAACCTTAACCCCTACCTCAAGTGATGATTTGCCGACATAATTTACGTGGGCCCTGAAACTGACCAACTCTCCGACCTTGATCGGTGCCCTGAAGGTAACTTGATCAAGAGAGATGGTGACAACATAGGATTTACAATAACGTGCTGCACAAGCATAGGCAACTTGATCGAGCAATTTTAAAATTGATCCACCATGGACATTACCGGAGAAATTAGCCAAATCAGGTGTCATCAAGACAGTCATATGTAAACTTTTTTCTTGTTTAGACATCAGTCCACCTCCTGTTAATCAGTTCTTATAAATTAAAGATTTATATACCCACCGGTCAATCGTTGTTTGATTTCTGTTGGTGCATAAGGAACAGATTCTATGAATTGAGGTATATCATCTCTGGCAACGCCTCTCATTGACATGGTCTGTTCACAAACTTTCATATCAATGACATCATAGGCATCCAGTCGTGCCGCCAAATCAATCAGCTTTCGATTCTCTTCATATTTCTGATTTGTAAAAAAATCTATATCCGGTCCGTGGATAATCATGACGATCTCAAGGTCTTCAAAGTCTTTGGGATGTGTTTGGGAGACTTCTTCTGCACGTACCAGTAGAGCTTCAAGTTCCTCAATGCTGTGATTACTGACATCAAACAGATAACTCTTGTTTTCAATTATGGGAGCCGGTGACATCGAACCCTGTTCTTCAGCGGGCACGGTTTTTAGCTCGACAGTACTTTCAGGCAAGGCACTAAGTTCACGCGTTTCTGTCTGTGTATCACATGCAGTTAAAGTGAAAACAGCCATTGAAGGAATAAACCACTTTAAAAACATGTGTTTAGTATTAATGTATGTGTTCATATTGATTAAGAATAGGTGTCAGAGAATGATACTGGCTATTATAAATCAATCTGTGGCGAACTAAACAGAACGAAATTCGGTATTGTTAGCAGCAGCCATGCTATTTAATCTAAATCTGAAACATGGCCTATAGAAATACGATAAACTCTTCGTCTAGCGACATTAACCCTTTTTATATGGCCTGCTTTTATATTTATGAAATTATTAATACGCAATCTTTCCCGTACAACAACAGAAGCAGATCTTCAGAACATGTTTGCTGACTATGGAAGAGTACAATCCTGTTCCCTGATTCTGGATAAAGACACTGGAACCTCCAAAGGCTTTGCTTTTGTTGATATGCCTAAACAAGGTGAAGCACGAGTGGCGATGAAAGCTCTCAATGGTAAAGAGCTTGATGGAAGTAAAATTCGGGTTAAAAAAGCAGAAGCTAAAGCTGAGAGCGAAGTGACTGCCAAAAGTGTAGAGCCAAAATCAAATAAAAGTAACAAGCAAGTGTCCACAAAAGATTCAATCTGGACAAAACGAACCAAGTAATTTAACTTCCTCCAATTGATCCGATCACGTCTGTTCTATGACGGCCTGAAAATAAGATTGATTTATTTTTTAGTTGGCTGACCTTTGCTTTGTTGCTTCAGGTTTTCCTGATAATTTTTAGTTAATGCGGCTGTAAACTTTTTCATATAATCGAGAACTTTGCTGTATTCATCCTTGTTGCCTAAGGTAAAACTTTCCAGAAAAAATCTGAGTTCCTTGCCTTCATATTTAGTTCCAATTTTAAACAGACTGGGATAGGCCGGGTTTGTCTCTTTGGTAAAATAGAACCAGGCTTTATCTTCATCAACGGCAACAAATCGATAAAACAACTCATTTTCCTGCATTTGATTATTCGGGTTCTTGGAGTATTTATTCCATAAAGCCAGATAATTCTCTTCCGTCGCTTCAAATGATGTTGCTGTGGTTTCTTCAGCACTAACTGCAAAAGCATGGCCGGATATAATGATAGATATAATGATGAAAAACAGTTGGATTCTCATTAACGCCTCTCTGGAAGTTTGATTGCCATAATTAATAAGCTGAACATAATGTTAAAGATCAGTTAATGGCATATTTTTCTAATAGACAATCTCTATCGTAATAAATTCAATAATTGAAAGGCCATTGTTTGATTATTCATCATGCTGATTTTCTATCAAAGATTATTTTTTGCCATTGTTTCGGGCCAGATTGATGAACCGAATTACCATGCACATCTACCGCAACAGTTACGGGCATATCTTTTACTTCAAACTCATGGATTGCTTCCATTCCTAGCTCAGGAAAAGCGATCACTCTTGAATGAATTATCGCTTTTGAGACGAGGTAAGCGGCACCACCGACAGCCATTAGATAAACTGCTTTGTGTTTCTTGATCGCATCGATACCCATGGGGCCACGTTCCGCTTTACCTACCATGCCAATTAAACCGGTTTTATCTAACATCATCTCGGTAAATTTATCCATGCGTGTTGCTGTAGTAGGACCGGCAGGACCAACGACTTCTTCACGCACTGCATCGACAGGGCCGACGTAATAGATAAAACGATTTTTGAAATCGACGCCATTCGGTAATGGCTCTCCCTTATCAAGCAAGTCTTGAATCTTTTTATGTGCAGCATCTCGTCCCGTTAGCATCTTGCCGGATAACAAGATGGTTTCTCCCGGTTGCCACTCTTTAATATCATCGGCCGTAATGGTATCCAGATTGACACGTCTGGCTGCAGGACCTACATCCCAGCTAACTTTGGGCCAATCATCAAGATTTGGGGGTGTTTGTAATGCTGGACCAGAGCCATCCAGCACAAAATGCGCATGACGTGTTGCAGCACAATTAGGAATCATGGCCACCGGCTTATTTGCGGCGTGAGTTGGATAATCTTTTATCTTTATATCCAGCACCGTTGTTAATCCGCCGAGTCCCTGTGCTCCGATGCCGAGATCATTAACGCGGTCATAAATATCCAGGCGTAATTTTTCAGTCGTTGTTTTGGGTCCGCGGGCTATTAATTCCTGGATATCAACCGGATCCATTAATGCTTCTTTAGCCATGACCATCGCTTTTTCAGCAGTACCGCCAATACCGATACCTAACATGCCGGGAGGACACCAGCCGGCCCCCATGCTGGGCACAGTTTTAACGACCCAATCAACAATATCATCGGACGGGTTTAGCATGACAAATTTTGATTTCGCTTCCGAGCCACCACCTTTGGCCGCAACTTGAATATCGACTTTATCGCCTTTGACTATTTCCATATGAATGACAGCCGGAGTATTGTCACCGGTATTTTTTCTTGCTCCCGCCGGGTCTGACATGATGGAGGCACGTAATTTATTATCGGGATGATTATAGGCGCGCCGCACGCCTTCATTGACCATATCTTCTACTGATAAATCGGCATCCCATCGCACATCCATACCCACTTTAATAAACACCGTCACGATGCCTGTGTCTTGACAGATAGGGCGATGTCCTTCTGCACAGAGTCGTGAATTAATTAATATTTGCGCCATCGCATCTTTAGCAGCCCTGGATTCTTCTTTTTCATAGGCGGCATTAACGGCCTGAATAAAATCGACCGGGTGGTAATAGGAAATATATTGCAGGGCGTCAGCAACGCTTTCGATCAAATCATCTTGTTTAATTGTGGTCATATTAAGTTCTTAACTGTTTTATTAATTCGGTCATTATAGCGCGAAAATCGTTATTTCTTGATGTAATTCAATAGTATTCACCAAATTTTAGTCTATAAAGATAGATATGATAAAAAACTATCTTTTTTTGTTTATTCAATATCGTGTAACTGAAAAGGAGATTCTTATGAAAACAATATTGTATGTAGATGATAACGAAGAGATGATCGAACTCGTTGGGATAGTGTTGGCTAATTCAGGATACCAACTCGATTCATTAACCAGTGGTCAGGCTACATTAGAGTATTGTCAAAATAATAATCCGGATATGATTCTGATGGACTTGAATATGCCTGGCATGAATGGCCTTGTGACTACCCAAGAATTAAGGAAACGGGGTTTTATAAATCCCATTGTTGCCTTGACGGCTCTGGATAAAGATGAAGACAAGGAAGCAGCATTAGCCGCGGGTTGCGACGATTATATCGTAAAGGACATGGAAATGAGGGAGCTTGAAAAAGTGATCGACAGCTTTATCGCTGATGCCGGTGGTCTCTGATTAGACGAAAATGATATCCAAGCAATAAAAAAGGCGACTAAAAGTCGCCTTTTTTATTAATACAAAAACGATGTTTAATTCACTACTGCGACCGGAATCGACTCAAGCTTGGAATGTGCTTGTGACGCACTCTTTTGAAAAGATTCGATTTCATCAAAGTTGAGATAGCGGTAGACGTCTGCTGCCATTGGATTCAGATCGGCGGCAAACGCCATGTATTCATCCATCGTTGGTATATGACCGAGGATAGAAGATACCGCTGCAATCTCTGCCGAGGCCAGGAACACGTTCGCACCATCTCCAAGGCGATTCGGGAAGTTACGGGTTGAGGTCGAGACAGCAGTTGATTTTGCTGCAATACGTGCCTGGTTGCCCATACAAAGGGAACATCCTGGCATCTCTGTTCTTGCCCCGGCTTTGCCAAAGATACTGTAATAGCCTTCCTCGGTTAGTTGGTGTTGGTCCATTTTGGTCGGTGGTGATATCCACAGTCGTGTCGGTAATGTCGTTGCTGCTTTTTCCAGCATCTTACCTGCGGCTCGGAAGTGACCAATGTTGGTCATACAAGAACCAATAAATACTTCGTCAATTTTGGTTCCCGCAACTTCTGACAAGGGTTTAACATCATCCGGATCATTTGGACAAGCCAATAGTGGCTCCTTGATTTCATTGAGATCGATCTCAAAGATTTTGGCATACTCGGCATCCGCATCCGGCTCCATTAAGACCGGATTTGCAATCCAGTCTTCCATGGCTTTAGCGCGACGATCCAATGTACGGGCATCACCATAGCCTTCAGTAATCATCCAGCGTAACAGCGTGATGTTCGATGACAGATACTCAATGATCGGGTCTTTGCCTAAACGAATGGTACAACCACCAGCCGAACGTTCGGCACTGGCGTCGGATAATTCGAAGGCTTGTTCGCATTTTAGGTTAGGCAAACCTTCAATCTCAAGAATACGACCGGAGAAGATATTTTTCTTTCCTTCCTTGGCTACCGTGAGATCACCACTTTGTATTGCAGCGTAAGGAATCGCATTGACCAAATCACGTAAGGTAATACCGGGTTGCATCTCACCTTTAAAACGTATCAATACAGATTCAGGCATATCCAATGGCATAACGCCGGTTGCTGCGGCAAACGCCACCAGGCCGGAACCCGCCGGGAAAGAAATGCCAATCGGGAAACGCGTATGTGAATCACCGCCGGTACCGACGGTATCCGGTAATAACATACGGTTTAACCAGGAATGGATAATGCCATCACCTGGACGTAATGCGACACCACCTCGAGTCTGGATAAAGTCAGGCAAGGTGTGGTGTGTATTCACATCAATTGGTTTTGGATAAGCGGCGGTATGGCAAAAGGACTGCATAACCAGATCGGCAGAAAAACCAAGGCAGGCCAGATCTTTCAATTCATCACGGGTCATTGGGCCAGTGGTATCTTGTGAACCGACCGTCGTCATTCTAGGCTCACAATATGTTTCCGGACGTATACCTTCAACACCACAGGCTTTACCGACCATCTTCTGCGCCAGAGTATAGCCTTTGCCTGTATCATTGACAGGTACGGGTACACGAAATAGCGTACTGGTTTCCAGACCCAGGGCTTCACGCGCACGCGTCGTTAAACCGCGACCAATGATTAAGGGAATACGTCCACCGGCCTGAACTTCATCAAGGATAATGTCGGTTTTCAGTGAAAAGTCACACAATTCTTCACCTGTTTCGGCGTTCTTCACCTTGCCTTCATAGGGATAAATGTCGATGACATCGCCCATCTTCAACTTACTAACATCACATTCAATTGGCAGCGCACCCGCGTCTTCCATAGTATTGAAAAAGATCGGTGCAATTTTACCACCAAGGCAATAACCGCCATCGCGTTTATTTGGAATGAAGGGGATATCATCACCCATGTGCCAGAGTACAGAGTTGGTTGCCGATTTACGTGACGATCCGGTACCGACTACGTCACCGACATAGGCGAGTGGATATCCTTTTGCTTTTAATGTTTCAATTTGTTTAATCGGACCAACTTCGCCGGGTTTGTCAGGCGTAATGCCTTCGCGTTCCATTTTTAACATGGCAAGAGCATGCAGTGGAATATCGGGTCGTGACCAGGCATCCGGAGCAGGTGACAAGTCATCGGTATTGGTTTCGCCGGAAACTTTAAAAACCGTGACGGTTATCTTGTCAGCCAATGGTGGCTTGGATGTAAACCATTCTGCATCAGCCCAGGATTGAATAATTTTTATCGCGTGTTCGTTACCGGCATCCGCTTTTTCTTTCACATCATGAAAAGCATCGAACATTAACAGCGTATGTGACAATGCTTTTACAGCTGTCGGTGCCAGTGTATCGTCATCAAGACAATCAATTAAAGGTACGATATTGTAACCGCCAAGCATAGAGCCCAGAAGCTCAACTGCCTTTACCTTATCGATCAGCGGTGATTTTGCTTCACCCTTGGTAATCGCTGCGAGGAAACCGGCTTTGACATAAGCGGCTTGATCCACACCCGCTGGAATACGATTTGTTATCAGATCGAGAATGAATTCTTCCTCACCAGCAGGCGGGTTTTTTAATAATTCAACGAGTGCTGCAGTTTGTTCTGGCGATAATGGTTGTGGTACGACACCTTGGTCGGCCCGCTCTTTTACATGTTGGCGATAAGCTTCGAGCAAAACAATTCTCCTTTAGTTATTCTTGGATGGGATGCTTGGTTAGCAACCAGATCGAAGGCCGGCTAGTATAATTGAAGTTCGATGTAATGTTTAATCGAATTTATGATTTATTTTGGTGCAAAGTCAGTGTACTGAATCGATAATTCCACCGCCGAGGCAGGAATCTTCCTTATAAAATACAATGAATTGACCGGGTGTAATGGCTCTTTGAGAAGACTCAAAGTTGACGTAGTAACGGCCATTTTCAATTTTTTCAATCGTGCAGCTCTGATCCGCTTGCCGATAACGGTTTTTTGCCTGACATTTATAGGGAATTTCGGGTATTTCATCTGCAACCCAGTTTATATCGGATGCCGTGAGACCATGGCTGTGTAACAGGGGATGGTCATGATCCTGTGCGACAATCAGTATGTTTTCTTCAATGTTTTTTTGCACGACATACCAGGGCGCATCACTGGCACCTTTGACGCCGCCAATACCAAGGCCTTGCCGTTGTCCCAGAGTGTAATAAAAGACACCTTCATGTTTGCCTATGGTTTTATTATCGGTAGTTTTGATAAAACCCGGATCAGGTGGGATATAGCGACTGAGAAATTGGCGGAAGGGCTGTTCCCCGATAAAACAAATTCCGGTACTGTCTTTTTTATCGTGCGTCACTAATCCAGCCCGTTCGGCACGCTGTCTCACGTCTGCTTTATCAAGTTCACCTATAGGGAACAGGGCTTTTTGCAGCTGTGCTTGATTTAGACGACACAGGAAATAGCTTTGATCCTTATTTTGATCCAGTCCTTTTAATAACTGGAACGACTTACCTTGTTCCTTGATTCTGGCATAGTGACCCGTGGCGATTTTTGTTGCACCGAGATTCTCTGCATGTTCCAGAAAGGCCTTGAATTTAATTTCCTGATTACACAACACATCCGGATTGGGCGTTCGTCCATTTTTGTATTCACTCAGAAAGTTCTTAAAGACCTTATCCCAGTAGTCCGATGAAAGATCAACGGTGTTTAACGGGATATCGAGCTTATCGCAAACCAGCATGGCATCTTCTACATCCGTTTCCCAAAGACAGGCACCATCTTCTGATTGATCATTCCAGTTTTTCATGAACAAGGCTTCAACTTCATAACCTTGTTCTTTCAGCAGCATTGCTGTTACTGATGAGTCAACCCCGCCAGATATACCGACAATAATTTTATTGTGAGAAGTCTCAGTCACTGGTCTAAATAATGATGTAATAGTTCAAGTGGGTAGCTGTTTCCATCCAGGTGATCTTTGATACAACGCGGCACTAATGGACTACGCATACGTTGATGTTCTGTTTCTATCTCTGCGGGCGTTAACCACACAGCGCGGACGATTCCTTCGTCAAGGGCTTGTCCTTTGTGTTCATTGGTACATTTGCCATAAAAGCAAAATCGTAAATAGGTGATATCTGGCTGATGCGGATTCGGATAAAGATAAACACCCACTAGTGATGAGGGTTCAAATTCCCAGGCAGTTTCCTCCATTACTTCACGTTTAATGGCTTCTATTAATGTTTCGCCTTGTTCCAGGTGTCCTGCCGGTTGATTAAAGACAATGTTCCCGTTGATTGATTCTTCAACAAGCAAGAAGCGGCCGTCGTGCTCAGCGATTGCTGCAACAGTCGTGTTTGGTTTCCACTGCATTATATAGTCTCTGCTAAAATGATATTATTTTAACGAATGTGATCTTTATACATGTTGTCGAGCAGCTAGTGAATGTTCAGCCACTCTTCTTATCTTTTTTGAGTTTTACAATATCGGGATTATCCCAACGTCCCTTGATGCTATATTGATACTGTAATATTTCGTCTATTCTATCGGGAATCGATTTAAACAGTTCCCCGGTAAGGTAAATAACCGCGCCGACGCCCACACCTATTGGTCCAAATAATGCGCTGGCGACGGGTAAACTATTGGAGAACTTCGGCGTTATGGTCGCAATTTGATCATAATCTTCAGTAATAAATCCCGTACGTCCGCTGACGATGATGTTTGCGGCGGGTCCGAGTAACTCAAGATCATTCGTATAGGCATGGCCCTTGTCCAGACTAAAGTGACCACTGATGCTATCGAAAGAGAAACCCTTGTTGAACAGGTCAGTGAAATCAAGCGCAAGTCGTCTGGGCAGCGTTTGTATACTGAGCAGTCCAAATATTCTGCCAGCGGAAGGATTAATATCAAGAAATTGGCCTTTTTCAATTTTCATATCAAGATCGCCATTAACCTTTCCCATGGCGAAATTCATCGGCGTATCCATCCAGCTTGCATTCATCTCAATAGTTGTTTGACCATCCTTGATGTTGGCAGAATTATAATTAAAAGTACTTAACATGGTTTCAACTGAATCGGATTCGAGTTTTAAATTAAACTCGGAGCGATCGACTTCATCAACCCGGTTCCAAATTCCGTTTGCTGATATGCTAAAGCCAGGCTTGTTAATAGCAAGGTTGCTGATATTGATGCCATTTTCAATTTTCTGGGTTAGCAGATTAAATTTCCCAAGCTGATTATTTTTATAAGTGAACTCATCTATATTGACAACGAGGTCAGGAATTTTATCTATATCCGGCGGAGTTGAGGTATCTTCCTGTTCATGTCCTTCTAATGATAATTTTTCCAGATCGACATTCAATTTATTCGGTCGATTTTCTATACCTTTGATAAAACGGGTATCTCCCTTCATTTCATTACCGTCAAAAGTAACATTCCAGCCTTCAGTTGAGTTGGCCAGTTTTACATTTACATTATTAAAATTATTGTCGAGAATTTTTAGTTGATTAATATTGATATTGCCTGATACATGGCGAGGCTGTGTTGAACTATCTGTTGGTGATTTATCGGCGCTAGCGGCAGCAATGGTACTCATCCATTCTGACAGGTTTAATGAGTCGAGGTTGCCCTGTATTGACACATCGCTAGTATCTTCTATTTCACTATGTGGTTGACCCAAACCAACCAATATATTTTTGATCAGCAAGTTGTTACTGTTGTCGACGATGACGTCAGTATAAAAGAGGTCGTCATAATTAAAGGTGATCTTATTAATCGACACATCAGTTAATCTGGTCGATATGGTCAAGGGGCGACTTTCTAGTTTGGTCTTGCCAAAGGGATAAGGCAGGCTTACCTGAACGCCGTTTAAGTCAGAGCTTAATTCAACGTCGCTGCTGCTGATGTTGTTTTCAGAAATTGACTTTTTTAAGGCAACGGTCCATTTACTCTCCCCATTGAAATAATCATTTATTTTTGCACCAACATTACTGGACGAGGGAAAGAACCTTCCTAGTTGGTTAATAATAAATGCCTTGTCAGCAGAACCGCTAATTTCGAATATTTCTGAATAAGGCGCGCCTTCTTCAATTTTGGGAATGGTCAATGTTACCGGGGTGCCGTAATACAATGCATCCACTTCACTTGCCCAAACCTTATTTTTGGTAAAATGAACATCGCCATTTACTTTTTCGAGTCCAAGTCCGGGCAGCCTCGACTCTATGGTGGTGTCTGTAAAAGAAACCAGACCTTCAACTTTTGGCTGCTTTGGAAATAACGGGATATTTAATTTCAGATCGAGATTAAAACCACCTGCTATATTGTTCATTAAATCGCTGACGGATTTATTTTTATTTATAGGGCTTTGTACAATAAAATTTCTCGCGTCGCTGGTGTGACCATTCAATCTGCCACTAATATCAATTTCACGTTTTGCCGTGGCCAGGGTTTTTATTTCTGCTGTAAGGTCATTGATTTTAGCATTAAAGATATACCCTGAATGAGACAAGACTTTTAGATTGTCGTTGTTCAAAATGATTTCTGCTGTGAAATTATCAATCGCTGGCCACTTCTCATTATAATCAAGTGTCGTATCAGCAATATTAATAATGGCTTTAAGATGCCCCTCTGATTCCTTAAATGGATAATCTTTCAAGTAACCACGAAAAATTAAATCGCTGGGTAATACTCTTCCTCCTGCCAAAGCGCGTTTAAACCAGTCTCTTAATTTGGGCTTGGTTTGTTTTGGTAAATAAGAAGGAATGTTTTCTATATTTGTTTCATCAAGATGCACAACCATATCGACAAAGGGTGATTCATCCTCAAAGCGTATTTTTCCAGATGAGCTTATAGAGAGCTCGGTGAACTTGAGTTCCAGGTCTTGAATACCAAGCTCATTGTTACTGATCTCAAAATGAGCATTGAGTGCTGAAAGAGTATGTGGCTCATCAAAAAGAAAACCGATTTTTAATTGTGGCAGTTCGCTTTTGAGCTGAACATTTATCTGTTCGTTGTTGGCGCTGAAAGTGCCGTCAAGTCCGGAAGCAGCATTTTTATTGTCATGGGAAACGAGCTCAATATCTTTAAAGCCAGACTCAACCTGAAACATGTCACTTGATTTTGAATCTGTACCATGAGCAATCTTCAAATCAATGAGCGCCCCCTTGACTGATTGATATTGAATTGCTTTTTTAAATTTATCAGGAATAGCATTAGCAGATATTACAAAAGGCAGAACTTCTTCCAGTTTCAGGTAAGAAAAATAAGCACTGTATTGTATTTTTTTACTTGAGTCTTTTGTAAAGATTAGCTGATGAGTCGAAGCAGGCCATGCCCCATTTTTCGTTTTTAACTTATCCAGTTTTGCGTTTAATAACCAGGTGCTGTCCAATTGACGTTCGCCGAATAACTTCAGCGCAAGAGTGTCGATGCGCAGGTTATGATTTCCATTGCTAAGTAAAAAGTCGGAATAGGTTGTTTCGCCACTGAAATCAATTAACTTTGATTTTTCCCAACGGGTCCATATTTTAAAATTCCCATTGCCACCAACGCTTTTAATATTAATCGCATGAAGTAAGCCGGAGGGTTTAAATTCTTCCGCTGCGACATAAACAGAGCCACTCCAGTCGGGCGTCAGAATATTGCCTGTTACGTCTATCTTCATACTAAGCGACTGCCCAAATTCTTCAGGTAAGCCAATACTTGTTTCAAGTTGTAAACGTTGTTTGTCGGTTCTTAACTGGATTTGTACATTCGAGAACTGTTTTTCCTTGCTAGCAGACGTCTCATCTTTCCACCTGACAGATGCATTATCAAGAATGATGTATTTTTGTTTTAGCAGCCAACCCGACAATGCGGTGTTGTTGCTATCACGACTCTGCGGATCATCACTACTTATGGATATCGAGCCGTCGCGATGTCGGCTTATACCGAGGTCGAGGCCTGAAACAGATAAGTGATTTGGAATTATCTCAACGGCTTGAATACTGGCGATCAGGTCTATGCCTATGTGTGCAGAGTCTAACTTCGTGATGATGTTGCTGTTATCTTGTGTATATAGATCGATGTTGCCGAGATAAAGATTCGGTGTCCAGCCTTGCCACTCGGCACTGATATCAGTTATGACCACCGGATGCCCCATCTGTTGACTAACCCAGGATTGTATCTCGGTTTTATAAGTGCCAATCTCGGGTAATGCCAGACGCACAACAGTAACCAGAACAGCCGCATTCAGAATAATAAAGGCAAATGCATACCAGCAAAAATGGTATAGACCTGTAAAAATTTTATTTAACATTAAAGATAAATCAAAGTAGAACGATGTCGTATTGTTCTTGCGTATAAAAAGTTTCTACCTGAAAATTAATAGGCCTACCAATAAAGGCTTCCAGTTCGGCAACACTGGTTGATTCATCGTCTAGCAACATATCGACAACGCGTTGCGATGCTACTACCAATAATTTGTTTGCATCAAATTGCCTGACTTCACGTAAAATTTCCCGAAATATTTCATAACAAATTGTTTCAGGGGTCTTTATAGAAGCCCTGCCGTCACAAGTAGGACAAGTTTCGCAGAGGATATGTTCCAGACTTTCTCTGGTTCGTTTTCGGGTTAGCTGAACGAGTCCAAGAGAGGTAAGTTCACTAAGTGTTGATTTGGAATGATCTTTCTCGATATTCTTTTCAAGCGAACGTAATACCTGGCGACCGTGCTCAGGATCTTTCATGTCAATAAAATCAATAATGATAATACCGCCAAGATTACGCAACCTGAGCTGTCTGGCTATCGTATGTGCAGCTTCGAGATTAGTTTTATAGATTGTTTCTTCCTGATTTCGATGGCCAACGAAGGCGCCAGTATTGACATCGATCGTTGTCATGGCTTCAGTTTGATCAATAATCAGATATCCGCCGGATTTCAGCGGTACTTTTTTATTAAGCGAGCGTTGTATTTCATCCTCTACCGAATACAAGTCGAGTATCGGATGACTGCCGGTGTAATACTCTATTCTGGCTAGAAACTCGGGAATGAAGTGTTTTGAAAATTGCATTACGCGTTGATAGGTTTCTTTTGAATCAATGCGCACTTTTTCAACTTCAGAATGAACCAGGTCCCGCATTGTGCGCATTACCAGGGGTAAATCTTCATAGACTATGCTGGGTGGGAATGTGTTTTTTGCACGAACCAGAATCGATTCCCAGATTTTTCTGAGAAAGTCGATATCTTTACAAATATCTTCATCAGGTATGTTTTCGGCCGCTGTCCTGACGATAAACCCGCCTTTCTTTAAGATTTCAGATTGACGCAAGGCGCTGTGCAAGACAACATTGTCCTCGTTACCCACAGCCAGTTTTTCAATACCTGACAGATACCCTAGTATAACGTTTCGGAGCCTCTCCCGTTCCTCTTCTGTTTCTATTCGCTGTGAAATACCTATCGATGGGTAATCCGGCATGAAGACTATATAACGGGAAGGAATTGACAGGCGTGTTGTGAGTCGAGCTCCCTTGCTGCCGATCGGATCCTTGATGACCTGAACCAGGATTTCTTCACCTTCCCGGATAATTGATTCTATCGGTTGTATATGTTCGGTTTCGTTTCGTTCAATTTCATATTCAGTATTGCTGGCAACAATATCTGATGAATGCAGGAAGCCTGTTCGCTCAAGGCCAATATCGATGAATGCTGCTTGCATCCCCGGTAAAACACGAGATACTCGCCCTTTAAAAATATTGCCAACGAGGCCGCGTTTTTGGGAACGCTCGATGTGAACCTCTTGCAAGACGCCATTATCAACAACAGCAACACGTGTTTCTTGCGGAGTAACATTAATCAGGATTTCTTCACTCATGGGATTCAGCGTTTTAATGACCGCAATTATGTTTAACTACAACGTTTAGGAGTCATACATTATATCATTATCTTGTTTTAGATGTGTTCAGGAAATTGTCATAAAACAGTGATATATGCAGGCTGTCATCTCAGTCAAATGAGCATAAAATACAAAACTATGAATTTCAGCAAATTTAACGAGTTTCTCCCAACCCAGGCTGTTTTACTCTCTGAGGAATCACGACGGGTCTATGAATGTGATGCACTCTCGGCGCATCGGGTGATGCCGGGCTGTGTTCTTCTGCCTGATTCCATCGAACAGGTTCAAGCCATAATGTCCTATTGTCACTCAAATGACATACCGGTGGTCGCGCGTGGTGCGGGCACAGGACTTTCCGGGGGCGCTATGCCGCATGCAGAGGGTGTCTTACTGAGTCTGGCGAAATTTAACAAGATTATTGGCATTGACCCCATACAGAAAACAGCAACAGTTCAACCCGGCGTACGTAATCTGGCCATATCCGAAGCGGTTAAAACACACGGCCTCTATTACGCCCCCGATCCCTCTTCACAAATCGCCTGCACGATAGGCGGAAATGTTGCTGAAAATTCAGGCGGGGTTCATTGCCTGAAATATGGCCTGACAGTCCACAACATTATGCAGTTGAAAATCGTTACTATCGAAGGCGAAATACTGACTATCGGTAGCCATGCCTTTGACTCAGCCGGCTATGACTTATTGGCACTATTGACTGGCTCTGAAGGCATGTTGGGTGTGGTCGTCGAAGTTACCGTGAAACTGACGCCAAAACCGGCTTTCAGCCGGGTTTTGTTGGCCACATTTGATGATATCGAGAAAGCCGGTAACGCTGTGGCGGCTATTATTGCCGAGGGGATTATCCCGGCAGGTTTGGAAATGATGGATCAGGCTGGTGTTAGAGCCGTTGAAGACTTTGTTCATGCCGGATATCCAACCGATGCAGCAGCCATTTTATTATGTGAGATGGATGGCACTCAGGATGAAGTTGAAACTGGATTAGCTGAAGTTGAAGAATTATTGATACGCTATGGCGCGAGTGAAGTCCGAGTTGCACACAATGATGCGGAATCAGACCTGTTTTGGGCGGGAAGAAAGGCTGCTTTTCCGGCTGCGGGGCGAGTCGCACCGGATTATTACTGCATGGATGGCACCATTCCAAGAAAAAACATCGCGGAGGTTTTATCCGGTATCAATGCCTTGTCAGATAAGTATCAACTTGATGTGATTAACGTATTCCACGCCGGTGATGGGAATTTACATCCGCTCATTTTATATGATGTTGCCATCCCGGGTGAATTAGCGCGAACGGAAGCGTTTGGTAGTGACATACTCAAACTGTGTATCGCAATGGGCGGCACCATCACCGGTGAGCATGGTGTCGGTATAGAGAAGATTAACGAGATGTGCATCCAGTTCAATGAGAATGAATTGAAACAGTTTCATGCAGTAAAGGCAGCATTTGATGCAAAAGGCTTGTTAAATCCAGGAAAAGCGGTACCGACCTTAAATCGGTGCGCAGAATTTGGCGCAATGCATGTCCATGCAGGTAAAGACAAATTTCCCGATCTGGAACGTTATTAAGCCGCTATTGTTTTTCTAGAGGTATCTGCTTCGACTACACAATTCCGACCGGCATCCTTCGCCTCGTAAAGTGCCTTGTCCGCAAAAGTGAGAAACTCACCAAAACTAATTCTGTCATCGGGTATATACGAGGCGCAACCAATACTCACACTGATATCGACAGATGATCCAGTAACACATTGAGTAGTATATTTTTCTACACTGGTTCTGATCCTTTCTCCAATCTCTAAGGCACTAGCCGGGGATGTCTCGGGCAACACAATGACAAATTCATCCCCGCCATAACGGCAAAGTACATCTGATGAACGTTTTAAATGTGAGTTGAATAGTTTTACCAAATCAATCAGGCATGCATCACCTGCTTGATGGCCGTTGGTATCATTCAGCGTTTTAAAATTATCAACATCGATAATTAATAACGATAATTCGAACTTGTTACGCTTACAGCGATTCCATTCACGTTTAATACAATCATCCAGGAAAAGTCGATTTTTAGCACCGGTAAGTGGATCTGTAATGATACTCTTCTGTAGTTTATTGTTTGCCTTGGTCAGTTCTTTGGATAAATCGATGAGTTCATTTTGCATCATTGAGATGCGATGCATGGCATTTAATTTTGCATTTAAAACAATACTACTGACCGGTTTAACCAGGTAATCATCGCCTCCGGCATTAATTCCTTTAAGCAAATGCGCATCACCCAGATGGGCAGTCAAAAACATTATCGGGACCCATTTTCCGGTTTTGTCAGATCGTATTTTTTCTGCGACCTCATAACCAGTGTATTCGGGCATTTCAACATCAAGTAATACTAAATCAGGCTGTTCAGATTTATATAACGACAGCGCTTCTTTTCCGTCCTTTGCTGGTATTACATCATGCCCGGATTCCTCGATGAGGGATGATGTGGTTAACATCATCGTCACAGAATCTTCAGCAAGCAGTACTTTCATCGCTATCTTTCAAGTTATACTAGTAAAATTGTTCTTCTTATAATGCAGATATATTCATCTATGATGACTATTTCGGTCGAAAACCAAAAAACTTTAGTTTTTTGGTTAGGTTTTTATATCGCAAGTTTATATAGTCAAATGATTAAATCTAAAAATGAATCGTAGATAATCTTATGAATAATAAAATTAAGGCCATTCAGGCTCTGGTTGCTTCCGCGATTGAGCAGGCCAGGCCAGTGCAGATTGTGGGCGGTGATAGTAAGGCATTTCTGGCGCGAAGTATTACAGGAACACCGTTAGAAATGGCGGGTTATAGCGGGATAGTCAGCTATGAACCGACAGAACTTTACATCACAGCAAGAGCGGGTACCACACTGACTGAAATCAACCATGCGTTGACTGAACAAGGTCAAATGTTGGCATTTGAGCCACCGCATATTAATGCTAAAACGACCATCGGCGGTGTTGTTGCTACTGGTTTGAGTGGGCCTCGACGTCCGTATAGCGGTTCGGTACGGGATTATGTCTTGGGAATTCGATGTATTAATGGTCTTGCACAAGACCTGACGTTTGGTGGTCAGGTAATGAAGAATGTTGCTGGTTATGATCTGTCACGATTAATGACTGGTGCATACGGGACTCTGGGTATCATTCTGGACGTTTCTCTCAAGGTCATGCCATTACCTGAGTTTGAGATGACATTTAAGCAGGCGATGCCGGTTGCTAAAGCGTTGTCCATAATGCCTGGTTTATCAGCACGAGGATTGCCCGTTTCGGCGAGTGCTTATGATGGGAAAGCCTTGTTTATTCGACTATCCGGTAATGAGAAAGTCGTAAAAGAAGCATGCAAGATGTTAGGTATGGATGAATATGAACAAGGTCAACTGTTCTGGAACGAATTGCGAGATTATAAAGCAGCTATCTTTAACTCGGATAGTAATGTCTGGCGAATATCCATTCCGGTAAATGCAACTCTCGATTTAAAGAATGAGCCTTTTTTTATTGAATGGGGTGGTGGATTATACTGGCTTAATTCAAAAAGACCGGCGCAAGAAATCTTCGCAATGGCAAGTGCTGCCGGTGGCAGCGCGATGTTGTTTCGCGGCGTGAATCAGGAACAAGATAGATTTCACCCATTATCGAAAGGCTTATTGTCATTACATCAAGGTTTAAAAAATGCCTTTGATCCACACGGCATATTAAATCCCGGGAAAATGTACGCAACACTCTAAACCATATGCAAACATTTATAGAACAATCGATAAGCAACACCCCGGATGGGCAGGAAGCTGAACGGATATTACGTTCCTGTGTGCACTGCGGTTTTTGTACAGCGACATGCCCTACCTACCAACTCTTAGGTGACGAGCTTGATGGCCCCAGGGGAAGGATCTACCTGATTAAATCAATGCTCGAGGGTGAAACAACAACAAATAAAACGATGCAGCATTTGGACCGTTGCTTAACTTGCCGTGCATGTGAAACTACCTGTCCTTCCGGTGTTGAATACGGGAAGCTACTTGATATCGGAAGACAGCACGTGGAAGCGAAAATATCGCGGCCGTGGCACCAAGGCTTGTTTCGTTTTTTGATATTACAAACCTTGCCTTACAAAAAACGATTTAATTTCCTGCTAAAGCTGGGGGGCGTTGTTCGGGTATGTCTTCCCGCAAAAATTAAAATGATGCTTCCGGAATATTCCGGGCAGGGCACTAATAAAAATATCAAAGAGCATGCACGAAAAGTGATTCTATTTTCGGGGTGTGTGCAGCCGGCATTGGCACCAGGAATAAATCAGTCTGTAATAAAAGTTTTAGATGCGCTTGGTGTTTCTGTTATCGAAGTAGAGCAAGAACAATGTTGCGGGGCTTTGAGTCAGCATCTGACTGCAGCAGAACAGGCCACATCATTTATGCGACATAATATTGACGCGTATTGGCCTCTTATTGAACAGGGTGTAGAAGCGATAGTTGTCTCTGCCAGTGGCTGTGGTGTTCACATCAAAGAGTATGGTTATTTATTACGAGAAGATGAAGACTATGCTGAGAAGGCTGCGAAGATTTCCGAGTTGACGAAGGATATTTCCGAATTTGTCACAGGGTGTGAATTGGACAAAATAACGTTACATAGCCCAAAAGATGTTGCATTTCAAAGTCCTTGTACATTACAGCATGGACAAAAATTAAACGGTGTGACCGAAGCTTTGTTAGCGCGATTAGGGTTTAGTTTGAAGCCGGTGGCCGATGCACATCTATGTTGTGGGTCAGCAGGTGTTTATTCATTGTTACAAGAAGAAATATCAGGCCAACTTCAAAAAAATAAAATTGAAAAGCTCATGCACAATCAACCGGAGATGATACTGACAGCCAACATCGGTTGCCTTAAACACTTGCAGGAAAAAAGTCCGGTTCCAGTCAAACATTGGATTGAAGAAGTCGCTGCATTAATGAACTAATACAGCGACTTGTAATGGTTATATCGGCGGTATCTGAATTCAGGCTAAAAACTTATTCGATGATCAGTATTCCCGAATCGTTACTATCTCCGGCATCGCTAAAATCGTCGAAATCGCCATTATCACCGAAGATATCATCATAACCAGTATCCGGCGGGTTGCCGTCGTAGATGAGAAATTCACGTTGTTGTAAATAGGCTTCACGGGTAAACGAATAAGGATCAAGCGCTGCTTCGTCACGAATCTTAGTTGCTTCAAGCAGATTGGCGCGGGTATTTATAGCGCTTAGAGCGCTAATCGGAGCGAAAATTAGACCTTGCATATAAAAGAACGGGTTTAACAGTGTGCTTGGTACTTGATCTGTTATGTCACGTGTTGTGGTTGGCGCGATTATATAGAGATAAGAGCCTTGATCTACCCCCCAAACAGCAAGTGTTTGGCCAAAATCTTCTTGATTAGCCGGCATTCCTATTGGTGTAGAAACATCGAACAGGCCGGCAATACCAAACGTTGAATTATAGGTAAAGCGAAGCATATCTGTTATTCCCTGTTCAAATTTCCCTTGCAAAAAATCATTCAAGATGACATTCAAGTAGCCGAGGTTATTGAAAAAGTTGGTTACGCTGGTCCTAACGGGTACCGGAAGTACATCGACATATTGCTCTGCTATTGGCTTTATAAGATGTTTATCCAGTGTCTCTGTTACATCAAAGATCACTCGGTTTGCCGGTTCCAATGGGTCACTAGCACCGTCATTATTTTGTGTTGTTGCACAACCCGTCGCCAGTAATATCAGCCAGGTAGGAATAATGAGTTTTGCTATATTAAATAATCGCCATCCAGTCATTTTCTACTCTCTCTTGCAATGCAAATAGGTTGTTAAAATCTATCGGCAAATATTGACATACCTTAAGGCTGGAGACAATTTTTAATATTAGTTTTGTTCAGGATTTTGGTTTCAAGGCGCTTATTTTTTCTTTCAAAGTGGTTATCAGGGCATCAAAGCCTTGAT
This sequence comes from uncultured Gammaproteobacteria bacterium, assembly GCA_938084745.1. Taxonomy (GTDB): domain Bacteria; phylum Pseudomonadota; class Gammaproteobacteria; order Eutrophobiales; family Eutrophobiaceae; genus UBA7359. The sequence goes on along the minus strand of CALKEZ010000006.1, from coordinate 22,948 downwards.
CTTTAATGACCGCGGAATAGTCTGCCCGTTTCAACGACAGGTCGTTAATACCATCAGCGATAACACTGATAATTTTCCATTTATCCTTATTACTTTGAATAATGTAGTTAAATGAAATCGGCTCGTCATCCACCGGCAGAAATTCTGTTTTTACCATAAACCGATTTTCTTTCATTTGTTCTACAGCGAGGTTTTTAAAAGTTTCACCTTCGTAAGAATCAAATCGGTCGACATAAGTGGCTATCGTCAGTTGATTAAACAAGTCGATAAACTCGGTTTGTGAAGTTTGATCCAGCGTTTTCCAGTATCGACCTAATATAACTTTCGCTATCAGAGGCGAATCAAAGTGCTTAAGCACGGTCTTTTCCATAATGTCGTAACGTTCTTGAAAGCTTTGCTTTTCAGCCGCCTGCATGATGCTGATTAAGGTTGTATGCAATTCATTGACGGGAGCCTGAATCGCTTCTTCCTCGATGGCTTCAGCCGATATAAAACAACTGAGAAATAGCATGCCCAGGCATAATATAGATTTTAAAAGTCGCACAAACTGAGTGTTCATTAATGTCATCAGGTGAAATCCATGGTTATTATAATGCAGATCAATCGGGTTATTTTATCATTGTTTCCAAGTTACAGAGAATTAGATGTGTTCAACTGGGTTTTGTTGCAATTAATTATAATGGCGGTTCTTCCAGACCGCGCCCTTACCGAAATAATAATGAAATGCGGAACTCCATGTCATTAATAAGTAGAGAACACCGGTTAAGGGCAATGATAAGGCATACAGAGGATTCATCGAGTAATAGCGTAGCGTGGGCAGATAACAGACGACTTGTAAGCCGAGTATGAGTAGACCGGCTATGAAGACAGTGAGTTGTGTTTGTAATAATGCGGCGATGGGTAAACCAAAGGCAGCAATCATGAGCATAGTGCAAATGATTAACAGTAGCGGGGAATAGGCAAGCTGTGTGTAGGCTGTTCGGCTGACCATCTGCCAGATCGTTGAAAGTGTATCGTAACTTCGAATACTAATTGCCGAATGAGTTAAACCCATCCAGATCTTATGTCCGTCTGCTTTAACTTGCCTAGCCAATGAACAGTCATCAATCAAGGCATTTTTGATGCAATCAAACCCGCCTAATTTTTCAAGTATACTCGATTCCAGCAGGATACAGCCTCCTGCAGCAGCGGCGATTGATGAAGCAGGTTTGTTCGACAGATGAAATGGATAAAGCAGTTTGAAAAAGAAGATAAAGGCGGGCATTAAAAACTTTTCCCAGTGTGATTGCATCTTCAAATGAGCCATTAAAGACAACATTTTCAAGTCATTTTTTCGTGCGAATTCGACGAGTGTTGGAATGAGCCCCGGTACTAAAACAATATCAGCGTCTAACAACAAAAGGTATTTGGTTTTCACATGCTGTCGACCCTGTTCCAGCGCCCATAACTTACCACTCCAACCGTCGGCCAGTGTTGTGCCAGAGACGATATTGAGGTTGGCCAGATTGACGGATTTAGCCAGCTCAGCGGTATTATCGGTAGATTGATCATCAACCAGAACCACCTGCAGTCCATCACCCTGTTCTTTCAGGGCAGTGAGAGTTTGAGTTATTGTGTCAGCTTCATCCCGGGCGGGAATAAGGACTGTGACTTCGGATAAGTCCTGTTTTTCTGTGGTTTGGTTATCGAGAGATTCTCGGGTACTCCAGGGCCGCCAGGGCAATAAGAGTATTGCGACCCAGATAAGCAATCCTGGCATTACTGCCAGGAGTGTAAATTCCATCAGGCGACTTGTTTACTACTACCGCAACTCTTTGTCGCTTTATTTTCAGCAACCAGTTTCGGTGCGGTTACCGCATCATCGTCATAGAGTATGGGTAATTCAGGTGCCATTTCGCCCTCCGTCTTCGGTCCTTTAAGGAAGATACCCAAGGCCTTGAATGGATGGCTTACCGTGTCGTTAACAGCGGTAGCTTCATAACCACAATGAACCATGCAATTGGCGCATTTAGGATTACGTCCGGTGCCATAATTTTCCCATTCAGTATCTGCCATCAAGGCAGAGAAAGTTGGTGCATAACCTTCGCCTACCAAAAGGTAACAGGGTTTTTGCCAACCAAATACATTACGGGTTGGATTCCCCCAGGGCGTACATTCATAGGTCTGGTTACCGGCCAGGAAATCCAGATACAAGGAGGACTGGTTGAAACGCCATTTTTTACCGATGCCTAATTTGAATATGTCTCGGAAAAGTTGTTTGCTTTCGGTTTTCTTCAGGAATACATCCTGTTTTGGCGCTCTTTCGTAATTGTATCCCGGCGATATGGTAACGCCTTCGACGCCCAATTCCATCGCCATATCCATGAATTCAGCAACCTCATCAGCGGTTTCGTTCTGGAACAGGGTGCAGTTGATGGTGACACGGAAGCCTTTTTCACGGGCCAGTTTAATAACATTTATACATTTATCAAAAACACCGTCTAGACAGACCGACGCATCATGACGCTCTTTATTACCGTCAAGATGGATAGAAAAGGTTAAATAGGGTGATGGTGTGTATTCATCAATATGTTTCTTCAACAAGAGTGCGTTTGTGCAAAGATAAACGAATTTCTTACGCTCAATATAACCATCAACAATCTGCTTCATTTCCTTGTGTATCAATGGTTCGCCGCCAGCAATAGACACGACCGGGGCACCACATTCATCGATAGCAGTCATGCATTCTTCATAACTCAGGCGTTTATCCAGTATCTCTTTCGGATAATCAATTTTGCCACAGCCGGCACAGGCCAGATTGCAACGAAACAAAGGCTCTAACATTAAGACCAATGGATATTTCTTTTCTCCACTGAATTTTTTGCCGAGGATATATTTTCCCATCCTGAATTGCTGAATTAGAGGTACACCCATTAAGAAAGACTCCAGATTGTTGGTTAATTATCGAGTTTTGATGCAATTTTATGTGCTGTTGCACTAAAACCCGTCAAGATAAGTGATGTCTGCATGAATGTACAGCCTCGGGTTTAGTTAATTTCATGGTCGGTCATTAAGGCATCTTTGTTGTGTTAATGAATCGAACTCCTTGCATGGCTCTTTATCACTATTCATAATGCGCTATTTGAAAGCAAATAAGTAATGAATAACGAAATAAATACACCTCTTCTTGACCAAATTAATTGCCCTGCAGATCTCAGAAAGCTGCCCGAATCGCAATTAGAACAGCTCGTCGAAGAACTCAGATTGTTTTTGCTCCATTCTGTGAGCAAGAGTGGTGGCCACTTTGCGGCTAGTTTGGGCGTGACGGAACTAACCGTGGCACTTCATTATCTGTATAACACACCGGAGGATCGTCTGGTTTGGGACGTGGGTCATCAAGCCTATATTCATAAAATCCTGACCGGCAGAAAAGATCGCCTGCACAGTATTCGTCAATGGGAAGGTTTAGCCCCGTTTCCCAAACGTGATGAAAGTGAATACGACACCTTTGGAGTAGGGCATTCCAGTACCTCTATTAGTGCGGCTTTGGGTATGTCTATAGCGGCGTCCAGAACCGGTTCAGATCGAAAATGTGTCGCCATTATTGGCGATGGCAGTATGACAGCGGGTATGGCTTTTGAGGCGCTGAATCATGCCGGCGCACAACATAGCGACCTGTTGGTTATTCTGAATGACAATAATATGTCGATTTCACCCAATGTCGGTGCACTTTCAAATCGTTTTGCGCAGTTAATCTCCGGAAAGATATATTCCAGCATGCGCAAGGGCAGTAAAAAAGTATTATCCAATATCCCGAATGCAGTCGAATTAGCGAAACGAGCAGAAGAGCATGTCAAAGGCTTGATTGTTCCGGGAACATTATTTGAAGAATTTGGATTCAATTATATTGGGCCGGTAGACGGGCATGATCTGCATGCGCTGATCGCGACCTTAAAGAACATAAGAGAACTCGAAGGTCCCCAGTTTTTACACATCATTACCAAGAAAGGAAAAGGCTACGAGCCGGCGGAGAATGATCCGGTTAAATATCATGGTGTTACACCGTTTGATCCACACAAGGGTATTGTTCCACCCGCTAAACCGTCTTCTTCCGGTCCAACCTATAGCAAGATCTTTGGTGATTGGGCCAATGATATGGCAACACTGGATCACCGTTTTGCGGCAATAACCCCGGCGATGCGTGAAGGCTCTGGTCTGGTTCAGTTTGAAAAAGATCACCCGGATAAGTATTTCGATGTGGCTATCGCGGAACAACATAGTGTCACTGTTGCCGCTGGTATGGCGTGTGACGGTTTAAAGCCGGTTGTTGCAATCTATTCTACATTCCTGCAACGCGCCTATGATCAGTTGATCCATGACGTCGTTGTTCAGGAATTACCGGTACTGTTTGCAATAGACCGGGCCGGTTGTGTTGGTGCTGATGGTCCAACCCATAACGGTTCTTACGATCTCAGTTTTATGCGTTGCTTGCCGAATATGGTGATCATGGCACCGGCAGATGAAAACGAATGTCGTCAGATGCTATATACAGGTTATCAACTCGATCAGCCTGCAGCCGTGCGTTATCCACGTGGCACCGGTCCCGGCGTGGAAATTCAACAAGAGATGACGGCGTTACCGATTGGTAAGGCTGAACTAAGACGTAAAGGCAAGAACCTGGCAATACTCGCATTTGGAACCATGGTTGAACCTTGTGAACGTATAGCAGAAGAACTCAATGCAACAGTCGTTAACATGCGTTTTGTTAAACCGATCGATGAAATGCTGATTGTTGAAATGTGTGCCGATCATGATCTGATTGTTACGGTTGAAGAAAACGTTATACCCGGTGGCGCCGGTGCAGCTGTGAATGAAGTTATTGCAGCCCATGGCATTACCCAAAAAGTGGCTAACTACGGTTTACCGGATAGATTACTTCAACACGGTTCCCGAGATGATATGTTAAGAGATGCGAAGCTCGATTATGAAGGCATACTTGACTTTATTACTGCGCAATTAGATCAATCTGAAAAGGAACGAAAAATTAGTAGAGCATCGTAGTTTTTTCTCTAGTTTACTTTTAAGTTTAGATTTCGCTTGATAGCGAGTTACTTTTCTTTGAATGGTCAAAGAAAAGTAAGCAAAAGAAAGACCACGCCAATAGCTTGTCCTGCGGATACCCTCGTCCTTATTCTATTTTAACTGGCACGCGTATAGACGACGTCCCTCTGGTCAATACGCTTTCGCAACATCCGTGTTGCTCAACCCTCCAAAATAGAATAAAGACGAGGCAAGCTATAAGGGGGAATTAAACATTAATCAAGATGATTAATATTAGTCTATTTTTAGGGAGTGCGTTTTTGAATGGCTTTGACTGAAGATAAAGTAGCCACACAATAGGGCACGAGATAAGTTAATGCGATTTGAAAAACTCTTTCTTGATTTAATGAACCTTCCAGTATTGCTGACCCATGATTAATCATTGCCAATAGTGTTCCAACGACCAAAGACATCTTTATCGATATAGCAACAACCTCACTCGAAAGTGCGATTGATAAAACCCTTGGCTTTTTGTTATTCACTGAAAATTTTAAGTATCTTTAGTTGATAAATTAACGAATGGATTCAGCCATTCAGTTAGGCAACTTCGCTTTGGACTGAATAGTCAGCCCAAACTAATTCCCTTTTAATTTTTTGAATATCCATGGAGTTAATATAAACCACTGGATATAGCCAACTATTACAAAACCAATCCAAACGGGAATTAGCATTAATTCATTACCGGGCAATGAGATTCCGCAGCACTTATCCAGAGAAAACCCAATAAATGCAATAGAGATTGCAAATAAATAACCTGAAGGAAATGTTATCCCTAACATAAGCAGCCCATAATAAACGTGAGCCTCTTTATTATGCATATCAAACAACGGTACGCACAAAATAGCACTACAAATAATTAACCAAATACTTAGTTTAATTATGCCTGATCGCTTCATTGCAATTTAACTAGCGTACTGGCTGATGGCAACTTTCATGATCAAGACGCTTGATTGCTAACCACTAACAATATTTTTAATTTCTTTAACTAACCGTTCCATATCACTATTACTTATCTCTCCCATGCAAGAGATGCGAAAGCGTGATTGTGCAAAGCTGCCTTGACCGGCGTAGATCACGAAGCCGGCTGTTTTGAGTTTGTCATGTAGTAATTCGTAACTGATGCCTTTGGGTAACGGGAATGAGTTTAATACACAGGAGCATTGTTCTCGTTCAAGGCAGGCGTTGATGTTTAGTTGTTGTAAACCATCACGCACGATATCCATGCGTTGCCAGTAGAGTTGTTGTCTTTTTTTCCAACCACCCGCATCGTTTAATTCATCTAATGCCTCGGCCAAAGCATAGAATGTGTGTACCGATTGCGTGAAGGGTGTGCCATTGGCGTCCTGATTTTTAAGGTAGGTAACCAGATCAAGATAGAGTGTGCGGGGAGGTGTTGCCGACATTTGTGCCATCGCGGTTCTATTTGCAATCACGAAAGATGTCCCTGGTACGGCATGTAAACATTTGTTTGCGGTTGCGGCACAGGCAGCGATATTCCAGTCTTCAAATTTTATTTCTTCTGCACCAAAGCTGCTGACAGCATCGAGTAGCATAGGGATGTTGCCGTATTTTTTGCAGAGTTCTGCAATGGCATCGATATCATTTAAACGTCCCGTGGTAGTTTCATGATGGACTACGGCAACATGTGAAATTTCTTTATGGTATTGGAGTTCTCCTTCAAGCTTGACGAGATCGATCTCATCACCCCATCCATTATGTAGTACGACATGCGCAATATCATGTATCTGGGCAATCTTGGTCAGGCGTTCACCATAGACGCCATTTTCGATGATTAGTACTTTGCCGTGTGCGGGCACAAGGCTGGTCAGCATCGCTTCCATTGCTGAGGTGCCAGAACCGGTAAAGACAATACTTGCCCAGTCGGTAGCGAGGAGTTGATAAATATTCAACAACTCAGTTCGGATCTTGTTTTGTAAATCGATAAACTCTTGTTCGCGATGACAGAGATCGGGTTTTAACAGTGCCTCACGCACACGTTTACTTAAAACGACAGGGCCCGGATTGAGTAATAGAGTTGTCATAGTTAAAAACTGCTGTTTATGTGTTGCATAAATCTTACTAATACCTCGTTTGGGGTGATATCCGGCCTGGGTAAATCATCAATTGTACCGGCAGCTATTTTTAGATGAGCGAAGACGGGTCCTGCTTGTGGTTCCAATGCAAACACCTCATCAATCGTTTCGATTTCGTTACCCGATAAACAGACGCCATAGCCACTCGCTTCAGCTACCTTTGAAAAGTCAATATTGCCACCAACGGTTGCCTGGGCACCGGTGGAATCATGTACTTCATTATTTAATAGTATATGTATCAGGTTATTGCCAGCATAGCTGCCGATGGTTGCGAAATTTCCCATGCGCATCAAGCCAGCACCGTCGCCGTCGATCACAACGACTTTTAAATCGGGCCTCGCTAGGGCAATCCCCAGGCCTAGCGATGAGGCACAACCCATCGAACCGACCATGTAGATTTGATTCGGTCGATCATTAATCGCGAATAACTCACGTCCGGTAAATCCGGTAGTCGCAATTAAGACGGTATTCTCTTCTGGTGTGTGATCGATAATACGCCGTAATGCTGCATTACGATTTATCGATATGGCACCGGGATTATATGCTGAACGAACAAGGGCTTTGCGTCCTGAAATATTGGCAACAGGATTTTTATATAATGCCTGTGGTGCTACCATCCCTTTTTCCATGATGAAGGCATAAGGTCGTTGTTCTTTCTTCATGTATTCATCGGCGCGTTGCAAGGCAGGCGCAATATCTTCTAGCTTGCTGGGAAAAATTTCCCAGGGCACACGCATCGTGTCGAACAGTTCTTTGGTGATTTGTCCCATCAGTTCATGTTGTGGTTCATCCTTTACGCCGGGTTGCCCGCGATGCGTGCTGATGATTAAACACGGGATACGAAATACATAAGACAGCGAGGTGATGGGACTGACCGCATTACCCAAACCTGAGTTTTGCATCATCACAACGGAACGTTGACCGCCAATGGCTGCGCCAGCGGCAGTGGCCAACGCATCGCCTTCGTTTGCGGATGAGACATATTCCAATGCATCATCATTAATGACATAGTTAATAAACGGTGTTAAAAATGAACAGGGCACACCTGTATAACGACTGAAGCCGAGTTCTCGGGCCGCTTCAACAAAATCTTTTGCTTCTATCAATGTACTTCTCTTTTAAGGTTTAATTGCATTGATTCATTATTGTGTGAAATCGCCAGCGCGATCAATATCGTCCAGTGAATTCACATCAAGCCAATGGCCATCAATATAATGAACATGAATGGGTTTGCCTTGTTTGATGAGATGGTTCAACAGATCGGGCAAAGTCAGTTCATTAAAGTTTGCTGCAGTCTTTAATTCATCGAGTGCGGCTTCTATCCATTGTCGACCTTCTTTCCTGACGCGCATCATGCCAATCCAGTAACCGGAGGGTGGTTTCGCAGCGGCATCTGCCGATGAAGACAATTGGGTTAGCGTCACATTTTGCATAAAGGGTGAACGGTCATCATCTTTACTACAGTAAGCATAGTCTGGTGAGCCGGTAATATTTGGATTGTCCAGCGCAGAGTCAACGATAATGACCACTTCGCCTTCTATTTCAATCAAGTCCCTGAGAATATATTCCCGGAATAAAAGATCACTATAAAGAATCAGCATGTCATCGTTGAAATTCTCTTGTGCGCAGATCAATGTTTTTAATTCATCGCCGTTTTCATAATCTTCATTAATGCATTTTTCGATGCCGAGCAGGTTTATTGCCTCTGCTTTATAACCGGCAATGACGGTGGATTTATTGATGCCTGCTTTTTTAAGCCCGTCCATTAAGCGACCGAGCAGGGTTTTGCCACCAATACTGATCATGGCCTTGGGTTTATCATGCGTTAATTCATGTAGCTCATTGCCGCGGCTGGCAGCCAGAATGATCGCGTGGATATCCGACTTTTGGACGAGGTATTTATCCTGTGCCTTACTTAGTTCTTCAGCACCCTGTAATTTGAAGATATGGTCGACACCGGCAATCTTGTCTTCCACATCAACTAAAGACTCTGATTCGTAAATAGTCTTGCTGGTTTTTTCCATGGCGGCCACAGCGGTGCGGATCATGTGGTTTGCCCAGATAACAAGATCGATACCTGCTTTACGAAAGGCGTCGGTTGGTGTGCTGTAATATTTGGTCGGCACAATAACCAATGGTGAACGTCCAGCCCATTCTTTGGCAAAGGCGAGGATTTCATCGGGTCTGGATAACTTGCTATGGATTAATATTCCATCCGCTCCAGCCTGATGATAGGCTTCGGCTCTTTTCAATGCCTCAGTTAATCCCCAGCCGGCGATCAAGGCCTCGACTCTGGCGACAATACAAAAATCATCATTGGTCTGGCTATCTTTGCCTGCTTTAATCTTGCCACAGAATTCGCCAATCTCAGCCAGTGGTTGTTTATTGCCATCAATAAAGCTGTTGGTTTTAGGGAACTGTTTGTCTTCTATGCAGACGCCAGCGATATCACGTTGCTCAAGTTTTACCACCAGTCGGCGCATATTATTAAAGTTACCGTAGCCGGTATCGCCATCTAGCAAGATAGGGATGGTGGTGGCATCTGACATGAATTCGAGCATATCGACCACTTGCGTCCAACTGGCCTCATTACTATCACGTACGCCAAACTGTGCGGACATCGCAAGGCCACTGCCCCAGATACCCTTAAAACCGGCGCTTTCTACAATGCTTGCCGAGATGCCGTTATGGGCTTCGAGGATAAATTCAAGTTCGTTTGATTCAAGCAGCGTACGCAGCTGTTTGCATTTGCTTATTTCTTTATGGCTATTTTTAGACATTTTTTATATTAACTACTGATTAATGATTGATAGGGGTTAATGCGGGTATTATCTCGTTTTGTGCACGTTCAATATCTTCAGGGAAATCAATTTCGATCCAGGGGACACCGGTGACATCTTCATAGCCAAATCGTGTCGCATCTTCTAATAACAAATCGCGAATAGCTTCTTCATAGGGCGTCTTGTTTTCGCCTTTGGCAAGATAGTCATCGATACGTTCAAGCAGGGACTGGCCAATGTGGTTATTAAATTTGAAAAAGCCTACTGATTCTCCCTGCATAGTATAATCAAGATCGTCAGCGATGTGTTTTCTAAATTCATTTATGCGTCCATTTTTATCAACACAAATCTTGACTGGTTCATCGCCCGGGATAAAGTCGCGATCCAGCAAGAGGCAGTTGTTTATAGCGGTATTGACCAAACGCCGAATCATTTCCTGATCATAAAGAACATCAGCATCCATTAAGATAAATTCAGGTTCACTCACTATTACCGGCCGTGCACAGCCGAGACTGATGATACTGCCTTCGGTATAACGGTCATTATAAATGTAATTGATAGGTATGCTTTGACCCTGAAGATGATCCATCAGCAGCGCGGATTCGTAGCCGGTGACAATGGTAATTTCGTCGATATTATTTGCCGAAAGAATCTCAATATGACGTTTTAATAAGCTTTTTCCATCAAATTCCAGTAACGATTTAGGTTGGTTTGCAGCATGATTGCCGAGTCGGTTACCTATGCCCGCGGCAAGAATAATAGCCTTCATAATGATGTTAGTTATACCTTTGTGTAAATTGACAGAGAAGTAGAGCAGGTTTTGTCGTTTATTGACAACGATTAAGAAGTTTCGAATTGTATCAAGGAATCGTCTTTGCCAACAATTTAAGAGAAAGATTCAGTAATTTATCAATAATATGTTTTAATAAAATGAAATAACTCATTATAAGTAGTGTATTTTAATCTTCAAATGAATATTCCTGAACAATTAGGCAAGTATGAAATAAAAGAGCAGGTCGGTCGTGGCAGTATGGGTATTGTTTACAAAGGTTACGACCCTTTTGCCGAACGCGATGTGGCGGTGAAAGTTGCTCTATCTGAATCCCTGAAAGATAAAGAATCAGGTGAACGCTATCGTAAAATGTTCTTTAACGAAGCTCATGCCGCAGGAACATTAAGACACCCCAACATTGTCGAGATTCTGGATGCCGGTGCGGAAGATGATCATTGCTATATAGTGATGGAACTCATCGAAGGTGGCGAAACACTGAAACCATTCTGTAACGCAAAGAATCTGTTGCCGCTTGAAAAAGTCATTGAAATTACATTTAAATGCGCAAAAGCGCTGGATTATGCCCATCGTAATGGTGTCATTCACCGGGATATTAAACCGACCAATATTTTAATTACCCAAGAGCAGGACGTGAAGATTGCCGATTTTAGTATTGCTCATATCATGACCTCTGACACAACCAATACCATGCCGATGGGCTTTGTTGGTTCTCCACGATACATGTCACCGGAACAAGTGCAGGAAGATGTTATAACGAATCAAACTGATCTCTTTTCGTTGGGTATAGTCATGTATGAATTGTTGACCGGTAAGCATCCCTTTCCGGCAGATAGTTTTTCGCGTTTAATCCATATGATCATCAACGAAAATAATGCGCCCTTGAGTGCTCACCGGACTGATGTACCGGAAATCCTCGAAAAGATTATTCACCATGCCTTACAGAAAAATCCGGAGAAACGCTACAAAATGGGTTTGAATTTTGCTGCAGACTTAAGTCTGGCATTTGATTACCTCGACAAACCGGAAGAAGAAGTTGAAGTTCAGGAAAAATTTAATTCTATCCAGTCACTGGATTTTTTCAGCGAGTTTCCCGAATCTGAAATATGGGAGATTATACGGGCGTGTATCTGGCAGAAATTTGATACAGGCACTCAAATTATTGTTGAAGGTGATATTGATGATTCGTTCTATATCATTATCTCTGGCGAGGTAGATGTTTATAAGGACGGCGCCTTGATTGGCAATTTACAAGCCGGCGATTGTTTTGGGGAAATGAGTTATCTCAGCAAGGCCAAACGAACCGCAACTATACTCGCCAGAAACCATGTCGACTTGATGAAGATTAATGCAACACTAATTGAACAGGCCTCGGTAGAATGTCAGTTACACTTTAGTCGTGTCTTTATGCAGACCCTGGTTAAACGACTCTCTGAAACAACAGCAATGTATGTGTCACGTCATGATTGATTTTATAGCCCGCGAAATCTAGTGATGATAATTATGGTAGAGGTCAATCAGATTCTGCGTGGATGAATCCAAGTTATCGCCGGTCTTCTTTCCCTCGAGTACGTCATAGATGTCCACGGCGAGTTTTTTCCCCAATTCGACCCCCCATTGGTCGAATGGATTGATGTTCCATAACAAACCCTGCACGAAGGTTCGGTGCTCATACATCGCGATTAAAGAACCCAGTATGGTGGGTGTAAGTTCAGTGTATAGAATCGTGGTGCTGGGTTTATTGCCAACTATATGGCGATTTGGATCGGTACTGCTTTCACCTTGCATCAGAGCCTGACTCTGAGCCAGGCAGTTAGCCAGCAATAAGGCATGATGTTTTTGGTCACCTTTCTTTCTTAATGGCGCAAGAAAATCAATTGGCACCAGGTGTGTGCCTTGATGTAATAATTGAAAAAAAGAATGCTGTGAATTTGTACCGACAGAACCCCATGTAATTGGCATGGTTTTGTAATCAACAATATGTCCGTTTATGTCTGTTGATTTGCCATTACTCTCCATAAACAGTTGTGAAAGATAATCCGGTAATAATTTAAGAGATTCATCGTAAGGTATGAAGGCATGTGTTGGTGCGTCAAAGAAACGAGCGTACCAATAATCGATCAATGCCAGGGTGACCGGTATATTTTTTTCCAGTGGCGCATGTGAAAAATGTTCATCCAGCTCATGTGCACCAGCTAGTAAGGCTTTGAAGTTGTCATAACCAATAGCCAGTGCAATGGGTAAACCAATTGCTGACCATAATGAGAAGCGCCCACCGACCCAGTCCCATAAAGTAAACACATTTTCCGGTTTTATGCCAAAACTGCCGGTGGCTTCAAGATTGTTAGATACCGCAACAAAGTGTTTGCTTATATCATTACAACCCGACGCTAGCATCCATGTCTTGAGGGTTTCGGCATTGGTCAGGGTTTCAATTGTATTGAATGACTTTGATGCAATAATGAATAGTGTTGTTTCGGGATCTATCTTTTTTTGTACTGAATCAATCGCTTCATAATCTATATTTGAAATGAAAAAAGATCGCGTTTCACCTTGTCGATACTCTTCCAATGCAGCAACTATCATTTTGGGACCGAGATCAGAACCACCGATTCCAATATTGACAAAGGTATCGATTGGTTTATTGGTCCAGCCACGATGGTTTTTGGAATGAATGCGGGTAACAAAATTTTGTACCTTATCGAGTTCAGCATGTACCTGACTGATGATCTCTTTATTATCGAGTTCAAGCTGTTGCTCAGGCATGGAGCGCAGCGCGGTATGCAGGACTGCACGATCTTCAGTGTTATTGATTTTTTCACCGGCAAACATCGCCTTAATCGATGCTTCAATACCCGATACTTTTGCAAACTTGTTCAGTAAAGGCAGTGTTTCATTTGAAATGATATTCTTGGATAGGTCGATATACAGTCCACCAAAATGCTGTGTATACGTTTTGCCGCGTTGCGGGTCATGCATAAACAGATCTCGTAAGCGAATATTTTTCATCGCTGCATGATGCGAACTTAATTGCTCGTGAATGACTGATTTTTTCGTTTTTGACATACTGTTCGTTATGTAAATATCTATTTATTCGAGAGTCAAAAAATCGATTCCAGACTGGTTTATTATCCGTCCAAAGCCAATTAATTTTGATTATAAAAATAATAGCTGCCATATTTAAATGTATGGCAGCTAACGTCGAAGGTTCTTACTTTAAAGGCTCAAGTTTTAAACACTATCCATGGTGATTACGGGATTGTGAAGGAATGATTAGGCCGTATCTGTAATATAATGCTCCAATTGTTCTATTATAAATTCCTTTTCAGAGATAATATTTTTAACAACATCCATAACGGACAAAATACCAACGGTTTTATCATTATCAACAACGGGTAAATGCCGTATATGATTATGCGACATAATAACCAGGCATTCATCGATAGTTTGCGATGTGTTGACTGTCTTTAGCTCGGCAGTCATGATTTCCCCGACCTTGGTGTCAGATGAACTGCGGTTATTAAGTATTACTTTTCTGGTGTAATCTCGTTCCGACAGAATCCCTGATAGTTTTCCGTCTTCCATAACGAGTAATGCGCCGACTTTTTTGTCATTCATCATCCTGATGGCATCAATCACGAGTGAGTCTGGCGTAACCGAAAATATTTCACTTTTTTTAGCATTAAGTAGCTGATTAACAGTAGTGGTCATAATTGTCAGTCTCCATTTGTGCGCAATCCTTGCCCCAGATTAATATTAGTACATATCTGCCAGTATAGTAGGCTGAACATTATGGTCAATATTGCCGCTTTTATGTTTAATAGCAATCATTAATGTCGTTGTGATATGACACTATGATAGATATTAAAATCAATGAAGATGGATTAATATACGACAATAAGTTACATCGTTATGATAAGTTATTAGGTGACAGACTTGTTGCACTGCACATAATAGCCTTTGGTTACATAAAATTAGAGATAAACAGAAGAATCACATGACTAATAATGTCCCTGAGAAACTAGGTAAATATGAAGTTCGTGAAGAAATTGATCGGGGCAGTATGGGGGTGGTCTATCTTGGTCATGATCCCTACATTAATCGTCCGGTAGCATTAAAAGTTGCTTTTCTTGATGCGTTAAATAATGTCGAATCAGGCGCGCGCTATCGGAAGATGTTTTTTAATGAGGCGCATACCGCGGGCCTCCTGACTCATCCGAATGTCATTAATATCTATGATGCGGGTGTTGATGAAGATAACTGTTACATCGTTATGGAATACATCGAGGGTGGGAATACCTTAAAACCCTTTTGCAGCTCGGATAATTTATTACCGGTAAACAAGGTCGTTGAAATCATTTTCAAATGCGCTAATGCGCTTGATTACGCTCACCGACAAGGAGTGGTGCATCGAGATATTAAACCCTCGAATATACTGTTTACGCCTGATCAGGATGTAAAGATTGGTGATTTCAGTATTGCCCATATCTACAATGCCGATTCAACGACGACACAAATGGGCGGCATGATGGGCTCACCAAGGTATATGTCACCAGAACAACTGCGAGAAGAACATGTTACTAATCAGAGTGACCTTTTCTCATTAGGTGTGGTGATGTATGAATTGTTGACTGGCAGACAACCTTTTCCGGCAGATAATTTTTCGCGCCTGGTCAATACAATTCTGAATGATGAGCCGCCGCCTATGAGCGACTATCGAACTGATTTGCCGGATTCATTAAACGAGATTGTCTGCAAAGCATTAGAAAAAGATGTCGCTAACCGTTATCAGATGGGCCTTGATCTGGCAGCCGATCTTACCAAGGCATTTGATACGCTGGAAAAACCGAAGAAAGATATTTCCGCTGAAGAAAAGTTTAATTCAGTTAAAAAACTTGATTTCTTTACCGGCTTCCCGGATGCGGAAATATGGGAAATCCTCCGTGCCAGTAGCTGGCAGGACTATAATGCTAATGATGACATTATTGTTGAAGGCGATATGGATGATTGTTTTTATATTATCGTTAAAGGTAGTGTCGATGTTATGAAAAATGGAACGGTGATACGAAACCTGGAAAAAGGCGATTGTTTTGGTGAGATGGGTTATTTGGCTAAAACGAAACGAACGGCCACAATTAAAGCACCTGATCACACCTCTTTGATGAAGATTAATTCAACCGTAATTTCCCAGGTTTCATTGAATTGTCAGGTCAGGTTCCTTAAGGTTTTTTTGAGAACATTAATCCATCGTTTATCAGCAACAACAGAAAAAATGTCTCAGGATGTCTAGGCTATCCCGTTGTGATAGAAAAAAATAATATTAATTGTGCTATAAATATAATTATTTACTAAATTCCAGATACAGTGAGGTTTTTGGAAAAATCGTAATAATAATCCAAAAGTAAGGGGTAGATCATGACTGCTAATTGTCATGTAAGATCGAAATGGATTATCAGCCTGTTTTTAATCGCCGTGTTATCAAATGGCGGGTACGTTGAGGCCATTGAAATAAATCAGGGAGACTTAACCGGAAGTTGGGATACCAACATTTCTTTTGGTACTTTGCATCGCGTCCAACCCATGGCGTCCGACTTGCATAGTAGAGCAAGTGGCGGTGCTGCATATTCTGCTAACGGTGATGATGGTAATTTGAACTACAAAGACACCGGTCTTGTAAGCAGCACACTTAAATTTACCACCGAACTCGAACTCAATTATAAAAACTTTGGTGTCTTTGTCAGGGGTACCGGTTTTCAGGATAGCAAAGCGAATGGTATTACTGGTGATACACAACGCACGCCCTTGTCTGACACTACGATACGATTAAACGGTGAAAATCTTTCATTATTAGATGCCTATGTATGGGGTGATTTTAAGATTGGTTCAATGCCCTTTTCTTTGCGCGTGGGGGAACAGGTTGTTAGCTGGGGCGAGAGTACGTTTATTCAAAACAGTATTAATGTCATTAACCCGGTTGATGTTAGTAAGTTAAGAGTCCCGGGTGCTCAACTTAAAGAAGCCTTAACACCAGTTGGTATTGTCTTTGCCTCGCTTGGAATATTCGATGATGTCTCTCTGGAAGCGTATTGGCAGTATGACTATGAGCGTACGCTGATTGATCCTACCGGGTCATATTTTAGTACTAATGATTTCGTCGGGGCTGGTGGAACATTTGTCGCACTGGGTTTTGGCGCATGTCCCGACTACTTAACATTGGGTGGTACACTGACCTCATTACCTAACTTCCCGGCTGCTATCTGTGGGGCTGCACCGGGTACTGCATTCTCAGCGGGTCGTGCCGACGATGTCAGACCTGATCAAGGTGAAGAATATGGGGTTGCTTTACGTATTTATTCAGAAGCACTCAATGATTCCGAGTTCGGTTTTTACCATATCAAGTACCATAGCCGCCTGCCGGTCATTAACGCAATAGCAGATACCCCCGGAGCCACTTTCCCGGTAAATAATCCGGCATTACCAGCATCCTATTTTATTAGTTACCCGGAAGATATCCATCTGTTTGGTGCCAGTTTCAATACACAATTAGGGACTTCCGGTATCGCTTTGCAAGGTGAATATTCCTATCGTAATGATGTGCCGCTGCAGGTGGACGATGTTGAGCTTCTGGCCGCAGCACTACATTTCGAGCTATTACCCGGCGGCGGCGCAACGAGTCAATTAGGCGTGTTTGCTAATGGTGCCACTATCCCGGGGTTCATCGAACGTGATGTAAGCCAGTTTCAAATGACTGCGAGCAAGGTCTTTGGCAATGTATTCAAGGCAAATCAGGCAGTAATGCTGAGTGAATTCGCCATCACGCATATACATGACATGCCAAGTCAAAGTGATTTACGTCTAGAGGCTGCCGGAACAAACCTTCCCGGTAACCCGATAACAGCCGGATTTTTTACGGTTCCTGTTGAAACAAATGACTATGCTGACTCTACTTCCTGGGGATACCGCTTTGTTGGCCGACTGACTTATAATAATGTCATTGGTGCGGTCAATTTATCGCCAAGAATTGGTTGGCGACATGATGTTTCCGGTAATACTCCCGGTCCCGGGGGAAATTTTATTGAAGGTTTCAAACAAATGACGCTGGGCGTGACTGCCGATTATCAAAATAGCTGGCGTGCCGATCTAAGTTATACCGGCTTCTATGGTGCGGGCTCACAAAACCTGTTACAGGATCGGGACTTCGTCGCATTTAGCTTAAGTTATGCTTTCTAGATTTTTATTTTTTTAGGGCCTACACAATCGATATTATGAATAAAAAAATAAACATAATTTTTATCTCTTTCATTTGCATTGTAATGACGTTCCCATTATCGCTGCATGCAGAAATATCAGCGGATGATATTGCCCGACTGGGAAATGACCTGACCCCACTCGGAGGCGAAAAAGCGGCGAATGCCGATGGCACAATTCCGGCCTGGGATGGGGGAATAATGACACCACCTGCAGGCTATAAACCGGGACAGCATTATATTGACCCCTATGCGGATGATGCAATTCAGTTCAGCATCACAAAAAGCAATATGTCTAAATATGCTGACAAGCTGAGCGAGGGTCACAAGGCATTATTAAACACCTATCCAGACACATATAAACTCAACGTTTATCCAACCCGGCGCAGTGCGTCTGCTCCAGAACGCATTTATGCTGCAACCAGTAGAATTGCTGCAACAGCAAAGTTGACGAGTGATGGCAATGGTGTTGAAAATGCTGCGATTGGGATACCTTTTCCTATTCCAAGTCAGGGTCTTGAAGTTTTATGGAATCATTTATTACGTTGGCGTGGGGACTATGCTGAACGTAATGTCGCACAAGCTGCGCCTACCCGAGGTGGGGGCTACACGCTGGTGCAGTTTTCGGATCAGTTTAATCTGTTATATAGCCATTCAGGAATGACGGCAGATGAATTGAACAATACTATTTTATATTTTAAACAGGAAGTGAAAGCCCCGGCCAGATTAGCGGGTGGTATTCTGCTGGTTCATGAAACTATGAATCAAAAGGCCGAGAATCGAAAAGCCTGGTTGTATAACCCCGGACAACGACGAGTGAGACGCGCACCCAATGTCGCATTTGATAATCCCGGGACAGCGTCAGACGGGATGCGCACTAATGATCAATTTGATATGTACAATGGTAGTCCGGAACGTTATGACTGGAAGCTGGTGGGTAAGAAAGAAATCTATGTCCCCTATAACAATTATAAACTACAGGCACCATCATTAAAGTACAGTGATATTTTAACACCCCTACACATTAATCAGGCTTATCCCCGTTATGAGCTACATCGGGTCTGGGTCGTTGAAGCAAGTTTAAAATCTGATGCGAGACATATCTATAAGCGCCGAACATTTTATATCGATGAAGATTCCTGGCAAATCTTAATTGTTGATCAATATGACAATCGTGATCAGCTTTGGCGTGTGTCTGAAGGTTTTGCCATTAATTATTATGATGTTCAAAGTGTATGGACGACATTGGAAGTGCATTCTGATCTACAGGCTGGAAGATACCTTGCAATAGGACTGTGTAATGAAACTACGCCATACAACTTTAAGGTAAAGTTTGATGATAGTGATTTTCTGCCTTCTGCCCTGCGTAGGGAAGGCCATCGTTAGACATGAAAGCTTAAATCTTTCTTTATAAAGTCCAAGTACGCTGATAATTACTCAGGCTTTAATATAAATATAAAATGTCTGTGTCTGGATGATTAAACTTTCCAAAATCGTTCCACTGTTTTCCTTTTTTATTCTGACTACATTAGTCGTTGCGGATGAGCAAGCAACAATTTCGCCATGGGTTAAAAAATCACTGTTACTGGCATCATCGCAATGTGGCGCACTGAGTGTCGTTGTTGGTGAGCGAGGACATATTCTGTATTCGCGGGATGCCAAAAACTGGACGCAAGCAAGTGTTGATTCGAATACCACTTTAACCGGCGTCTTCATGTTGGATGACAAAACAGGCTGGGCAGTTGGACATGATGCTGTAATTTTAAAAACAAAAGACGGTGCAAAAACCTGGCATAAAATATTCAGTGATATAGATAAGGAAGCGCCATTACTTGATGTTTTCTTTAGCGATGCATTAAACGGTATCGTGATTGGTGCCTATGGATTACTTTATATTACTCCTGATGGTGGCGAGAGTTGGCAAGAGAATGAGTTGAGTATTCAGCAAGAAAGTAATGCGCCAGACGATGAGTTGGATTCTGGCTTCACTGAATTTAATGATGTTCATCTTAATGCGATTGCCCATGCTGGTGATGATCGTTTCTATATTGCAGCTGAAGCAGGGCAAATATTTCGCTCCGATAATGATGGGCAATTCTGGCTGGAGATGCCGTCACCCTACAGGGGGTCGTTTTTTGGTGTTTTACCCTTGTCATACGATGAGGTGCTTATCTATGGTTTACGTGGACATCTTTATCGTTCTGCAGATGCCGGGCTATCCTGGATAAAAATCGACACTACTACGAATCAAATGTTAACGGATGCCAGGGTTCTTAATAATGGAGATATTATTGTCGTTGGTCTGGCAGGGACCTTATTGCTTAGCAAAGACAATGGTCATTCTTTCACCAAAGTTGATTTACATCATCGACATGGTTTAGCTTCCGTACTCGAGATGAGTGATAGTTCAATTTTGTTGACGGGTGATTTCGGGATTCAATTATTATCCCGGGATAAAATAACGTCAGGTCAATAATGCAAATGAACGATGTTAAATTGATCTCTTCGATAGAAAATCATCTGTTCGGCAACCGTAAGAAGGTGATCGGACTATTCATTTTAATAACCTTACTCATGCTGTGGTCGGTCCTACATTTAAAGGTGGATGCCGGGTTTAATAAAATGCTGCCTTTGCAGCATGAATATATGAAAACGTTTATAAAGCATCAGGCTGAATTTGGTGGCGCAAATAGAATCCTGGTTGCATTAACTGTGAATGATGGTGATATTTTCACCCCCGAGTTTTTCAATGCGTTGAAGTCAGCTACTGATGAAGTGTTCTTTATACCGGGTGTAGACAGGGCAAAAGTAAAATCACTGTTTACTCCAAACGTACGTTTTACTGAGGTGGTAGAAGAGGGTATAGCCGGGGGCAATGTGATCCCCGATGATTTTCAGGGTTCCGAGTCTGACCTGATGCGAGTTAAGGAAAATATAATCAAGGCTGGCATAGTTGGCAGATTAGTCGCGAATGATTTTTCCGGTGCACTAATAAGTGCGCAATTACTGGAGACAGATCCGAACACACATGCAAAGCTTGATTATGTGAAAGTTGCTCAGCTGTTAGAAAACAACATCAGGGGAAACAATGTAAATAATAATATTAAAATCAATATAGATTACCATATTATCGGTTTTGCAAAAGTCATCGGTGATATTACAGATGGTGCTAAACGTGTTATTTTATTTTTCATCATCAGCTTTCTTATCACCAGCGTTCTTGTTTATTATTATTCACAATCATTTAAAACAGCTTTAGTGCCCCTGTGCTGTTCTCTCGTTGCAGTGATTTGGCAACTGGGATTTTTACCGCTACTGGGTTATGGCATTGACCCGATGTCTATACTGGTGCCTTTTCTGATTTTCGCTATAGGTGTCAGTCACGGTGTACAAATGATCAGCGCGATACGCGTTGAAATATACCTCGGTTCAAATAATATCGACGCCGCGAGAAAAAGTTTCAGAAGGTTGTTTATTCCCGGCATGGTTGCATTGGCCAGTGACTGCATTGGCTTTATCACTATTTACCTTATCAAAATAGAAATCATTCAAGAGATGGCGATCACTGCGAGTATCGGCGTCGCAATGATTATTTTTACAAACCTTTTTCTTTTGCCCGTGCTGGCGTCATACCTGGATATGGAGAAAATCTATCAGGATAAGCTAAATAAACGTGCCGGTTATTTAATACCGGTATGGAAACAGGCCAGCAAATTAACCGAGAAGAACATCTCGGTTCCCATTGTTATTTTTGCCTCAGTGTTGTTTGCGTTTGGCTTATGGAAAGGAGCAGATATAAAAATAGGTGATCTACATAGCGGCGTGCCTGAGCTGCATAGCGACTCTCGTTATAATCTCGATTCGGAAATTATTGCAGACCGTTTCTCGATAGGTGTTGATGTGATTACGGTAATAGCGGAATCCATTCCGGAAGCGTGTATCAATTACGAGGTTATGGCTTTGATTGATCGATTTGAGTGGCATCTTAAAAATACAGCTGGCGTACAATCTGTCATTGCACTTCCCGCTATTACAAAACGGATTAACGCCGGCTGGAATGAAGGCAATATGAAATGGCGCGTATTGCCGCGCAATCAGTCTGTCTTAACACAGTCTGTGGCCTATGTACCGACATCCTCCGGTTTGTTAAACAATGATTGCAGTGTAATGCCGGTAATGATCTATACCCTGGATCATAAGGCAACGACAATAAAGCATATTATTGCCAGTATTGAGACGTTCATTGCAGATAATCCAGATGAAAACGTAAGCTTCAAAATGGCTACTGGCAATGTGGGTGTGATGGCGGCTACAAATGAAGAAATAAAAGACGCCCAGTTTCCTATATTGCTCTATGTGTTTGCCGCTATTGTATTGCTCTGTCTAATAACATTCAGATCTTTCAAAGCAATGTTATGCATCATCATGCCATTAGCGTTAGTCTCAATTCTAGCTTATGCGTTGATGGCGTATCTGGAGATTGGGCTTAAAGTAAATACGCTACCGGTTGTCGCATTGGGAGTCGGTGTTGGAGTAGATTATGGTATTTATTTCTATAGTCGTTTTGATGATTTTATCAAACAGGGAATGACGATAAAGGAGGCTTATTTTTATAGTCTATCGACCACCGGTTATAGCATTATCTTTACCGGCATTACTCTGGCGGTGGGGGTGATTACGTGGATATTCTCACCACTCAAATTTCAGGCAGATATGGGTTTATTACTAACCTTTATGTTTTTGCTTAATATGCTAGGTGCTATCTTTTTGTTGCCGGCAATCGCGAGCCTGTTATTCAAGGATAAAGTTACCTGATGATGGTGCCCTGGGCAGGAGTCGAACCTGCGACCTACCGCTTAGGAGGCGGTTGCTCTATCCACTGAGCTACCAAGGCATTTATTAAAGCCAATTTCCTAGTAATAATGAAACAGCCTTATACGATATTCTTCTGTAAACAGA
>CALKEZ010000005.1 GCA_938084745.1 uncultured Gammaproteobacteria bacterium | reverse complement strand
GATACATTTCTTGCTGTTGGTCAAACTGTAGGTGAGTTGGATCTGAAAACCGAAAACTGGACTTTATTAGCAGATTAGATTTTAAATCCAAATAATAATAATTTAATTTAGGGGAAGTCGAAGCATTTAGTTGCCGACTCGTTGGAGAATAAAATGTTAGAGAATTTTGCATTATTTTGCATGAGAAACAGAAAAGCTGTACTTGCACTTGTCATTGTTGTTACTGCTGTTCTGGCAAACTTTGCCTATCGTATCGATGTAAAAACCGTATTTGAAGATTTGCAGCCCAGCACACATCCATACATCAAGGTTCACGAACAATTTAAAGACACGTTTGGTGGCACCAGCATCATCACCTTTATGATTCAGTCTACAAAAGGTGACATCTTCCAAATGCCTGTCTTGACCAAGATTCGTGACCTTACGCAGGGGCTTTATAAAATAGATGCGATTAACGAGTTCCAGATCTATTCTATAGCGGGGAAAAAACTTAAAGAAACTCGTGCTTCTACTGTAGGTATCGAGAGTTTTCCTTATATGTGGCCGGATTTACCTGAGACACAGGCCGATATAGATTATATGAAAGAGGCTATATTACGTAGTCCTTTAGTTTATGGCCCATTTGTTTCAAAAGACCTCACCGCAACACTTATAACAGTCGACTTTTTTGATAATTTATTGGATTTCAATCTAGCCTATAAACAAGCGTATGAACTGGTAGAGAAACTGGATGATGATAGCGTCGATATCAGTCTTGTCGGTAATCCAATTCTTTATGGCTGGGTAGACCATTTTCTTCCAGAGACCATGAATCTTATCGGTATAGCTGCGATGATATTTCTTGTTTTACTATTCGTTATAAACAGAACATGGCGAGGGACCATTTTGCCACTGTTATCAGGTGCAATTAGTGCCATCTGGGCGCTAGGGGTAGCTCAATTGTGCGGTATCCATTTTGACCCATTAGTTGTTGTTGTTGCGATGTTGATCACTGCTAGAGCAGTTTCACATTCCGTGCAGATGATGACACGTTTTCACGAAGAGATTGATAAGGTAGAAGGGCACGAGCAAGATCTCAACTCATTGGATGCTGCGACTGCCACCATGAAAGATTTGTTGAGACCTGGCTTATTAGGTATTGCAACAGATGCGGGTTGTGTGACAGTGGTAGCGATAAGTCCGATCCCCTTACTACAAAAGTTGGTTGTCCTCGCGGTAGTTTGGGTAGGTACTGTTGCGATTAGTTCAATTATTGTAACGCCGGTATTACTATCTTGGGTTAAAAATCCTAAGTCATATGCGCATCCATTGAATCTTGATAAGTTAGTAATACGACCATTTTTAGAGTTCTGCGTCAGAATTGTTGCAACCAAGGCCAGGTATTTCGTTGTTGCGTTAGCAGTTTTATTATTCGTTGTCAGTGGTATTTATGCTGTCGATTTAAAAGTGGGTGATGCGAACCCAGGTTCACCGATTCTATGGCCTGATGGTCGTTACAATGTAGATTCAGCTAAAATCAATACCCAATTCCCTGGCGCAGACAGAATGTTTGTCGTGGTCGGTGGTGTTGAAGAAGGCGCTAAAAATGAGTTTGGTGGTAAGGTTACAGGTAAGATAAAAGATGTTGAGATTCTTGATGGTATGTTGCGTTTTCAGCAATACATGGAACAACAACATGAGATCGGCGCTACGATATCAGTAGCAGATGTACTGCCATCAGTTAACCAGACCTTACGTGAAGGTAACTTCAGATATTCTGAATTGGGAACTAATACTGATCAGAATGGTGAATTGCTGTTTATGTTTGAACGTGCTGCAGAGCCGGGCGATTTATTGCGCTTCACCGATGTCGACATAAATTATGCATCAGTACTTTTGTACTTTTCCGATAGAAAAGGTGTAACTATCCAGACAGCAATAGCTCGAGTAAAGCAATTTATTGAAGACAATCCTCACCTTCAGGAAATGGCTAATTTCAGATTGGCCGGTGGTATTATCGGTGTGATTGCAGCGGTTAACGAGGTCATATTGTCCGGCCAAATTCAGTCGATTGCGCTAGCATTATTCATCCTGGTGATGATGTGTATTATCGTATACCGTTCCAGTATAGCCGGTATGTTCTTTATGGTACCGGTAGTATTAGCGAATCTGGTTACCTTTGCATTCATGTCCTGGCAAAATATCGGCATGAACATTAATACTGTCCCGGTTGCCGCGCTGGGTATCGGTTTGGGTGTTGATTATACGCTGTACATTTGTGATCGTATTAAAGGCGAATATGACCAGGGCAAAACACATATGGAGGCAATCGCAATTTCACTCCATTGCGCGGGTCGGGGTGTATTGGTAACCGCATTAGTGTTGATCGTTAGTGTCGGTGTTTGGTTATTCTCATCACTGCGATTTCAGGCAGAAATGGGTATGTTAATCGGTATGTGGTTAACGGTATCAGCACTATCAGCGTTGTTCTTGATGCCTGCTATGGCATATATATTTAAACCAAAATTTATTTTTGATGATGAACGAAATCTCGCTAGCGTTGCGAATGAGGAAGCGTTACCAGATAGTGCACCAGCATAATCTAAATAAGTAGTGTGAACTTTGCCTCCTCTTGCACAGCGTTGCTGTTCAGGAGGAGGTTTCTCAAAACAATGTTTATTATGTAATAGTTTAAATTTGATATATAAAAATATTTCAATTAACACATTACATGATAAACGTATGAAGTTGATGACTTGTCGTTCGAATATAGGACGTTAAGATTTTCTGTTTTTATAATCAAAATAATAAACCTATATAAAACAACTGGTTATCAGATAGGTCGCCGACTGAAATTCATTGGCATAATTGTTGATTCAATATTGAGTTAGCTGGCAGTATCATCGACCTGAAACAGGTATGGTGAACAGCATAAAATTGCACAACGCAGGATATATTTTTTGAATAAAAATCATGCGCTAGAAAGAATGGTTCAATGGTAGTAAGACAGTTGATATTTCAATTCATTAGAGTCAGTTATAAAAAGTGATAAGGGTTTATAAATGAAAAAATTAAAAAAGAATGCAGCAAATGCGCTGGAAGGCGTTTTGTTTGACGGGATGACGATTATGGCTGGTGGCTTTGGGCTATGCGGTATTCCAGAGAATTTAATCGTTGCCTTGCGTGATTCAGGCGTAAAAGACATTACAGTCATATCCAATAATTGCGGGATAGATGATTTTGGTTTGGGCATATTGCTGCAAACCCGACAGATAAAAAAGATGCTTTCATCGTACGTCGGTGAAAATAAAACTTTCGAGAAGCAGTATATGAGTGGCGAACTGGAACTGGAATTTAACCCACAAGGCACATTGGCTGAACGGTGTCGCGCTGGTGGAGCAGGTATTGCAGCTTTTTATACCAAGACCGGCGTTGGTACGATCATAGCCGAAGGTAAAGAGCATAAAGAATTTAATGGTGAGACTTACGTTATGGAAACCGGCCTGGTAGCTGATCTATCATTGGTGAAAGCCTGGAAGGCCGACGATGAAGGTAATCTGGTCTACCGAAAAACAGCCCGAAATTTCAATCCTGTGATGGCGACTGCAGGAAAAGTAACCATTGCAGAGGTAGAGGAACATGTGTCTCTAGGTGATTTTGACCCTGACCATATCCATACGCCAGGTATCTATGTGAGTAGTTTCATTGTCGGTACAGATTATAAGAAGCCGGTAGAAATACTGACTACACGCGAATACGTAGCATAGTAGGGGATTAATAACATGTCATGGTCTAGAGAAGAAATAGCACAACGTGCTGCGCAAGAATTGAAAGATGGTTTTTATGTCAATCTAGGTATTGGGATACCAACATTAGTTGCAAACTATATTCCCGAAAATGTTCAAGTTACATTAGAAAGCGAAAACGGCATGCTTGGTATGGGTCCGTTTCCTTATCCGGATCAGGTTGACCCTGATCTAATTAATGCAGGTAAACAAACTATCACCGAATTACCTCAATCAAGTTATTTTTCCAGTGCAGATAGCTTTGCCATGATTCGTGGTGGTCATATAAATCTGGCGATATTAGGCGCTATGCAAGTTGCACAAAATGGTGATTTAGCGAATTGGATGATCCCGGGCAAAATGATTAAGGGAATGGGTGGCGCCATGGACTTGGTCGCTGGCGTAAACAAGGTCGTGGTGATTATGGATCATGTTGCCAAGGACGGGACACCAAAACTTCTTAAGGCATGTGATCTTCCTTTAACTGGCTCAGGTGTGACAGATTTGTTGATTACGAATCTTGCTGTATTTGATTTTCAGAATGAATTGCCGCTATTGACGGAATTGGCTCCGGGTGTTGATCTTGAAGAAATCAAGGAAAAGACAGAAGCTGAGTTTACTGTGTGTCCAAAACTTAAAAGACATTTACACGTTCAATGAGATTAAGTTTGAAAAGAATAGAGCTAATCTAACTGTGAAATGCATAGAGTGGCTTTTTATTTAAATCAAACCGTAAAATTTACTATTTACAGCATGGTGATATAAGTAATGAATGACATCTATACAGGGGCATGTGCGTGCGGAAAAATTCAGTATGAATGCAATGCCGCACCTGTGTTTTCCTGGAAGTGTCATTGTCGCGATTGCCAACGTGCCAGTGGCAGTATGTTGTGTCCAGTGATGTATGTACCGAAGACGGCACTAACAATTTCAGCGCCAGCAAAATTTTATGAAGTTAAAGCGGAGAGTGGTAACGCTGTTCGTCGAGGCTTTTGTGCAGAATGCGGCTGTCCAATGTTTATCGATGCAGAGCTCGTTCCCGAATTAATGGGTCTTTGGGCAGCAAGTCTGGATGATCCAAATCGTTTTACACCTCAAGTCGAAGTCTGGACCAGTAGCGCTAATACATGGACTTGCCTGCAAGAGGGGCTAGATAAATATGAGCACGCCCCCTCTGGCGAGCAGATGCAAATGATTCTTTCAACGCAGACAGCAAATTGAAGTCTAATTAACTAAGGAAATCTAAGATGATTATGAATATAACAAAAATGATGTTTATCTCGTTGTTATTACTCCTGTCTTTTGCAAAGGTTGGCTGGTGCGGCGGTAATTCAGAAAATACTTCGCCAGAAGCTATCATGCTCGAATATTTTAAAGCCATGAAGGCAAATGATTTCAGTAGCATGTATGACATGGTCTCCGACAATATGAAGGATGATCGCACACGGGAACAGTATGTGGCTGATTGGGAAAATGTTATCAAGCTTGGTCAGGTTGAAATTATTGATAGCGGCATTACCTCTACTGAAATCAATGGTGATAAGGCACGTGTGAATGTCTGGAGCAAGGCCAGTGATGTTTTTAATGTCTTTGGGATTATTGAAAAAGAGATTGACCATTTGATCTTTGTTGACGGTGTCTGGAAACTTGACGTAACTGAAGTGCTGATGGAAGAAGTTACTGAAATTCCAACGGAATAATCTTTCCTGTTTGAGATTAGGATTTATTGAGTACAGTTTAGACTGGCCACTTTTTATATTCCTGTATATTCAGGATATAAAAAAGGTCTTGGTAATCGACCTGAAAATATAATCAATTAGATATGTTTAGTAATGCAATTTAATTACAATTCGCGTTAATCATAAATTCATTCTTGATCGAGAATAGCTTTTGATAGCACCGTTCAAATAATTAAAATTGAAATCATTGAGGAATTTAGATGAAATTATATGACTGTCATGTAGCGCCTAACCCACGTCGCGCACGTATGTTCTTAGCTGAAAAAGGTATCGAAATAGAAAAGATTGAAGTCGATATTCTGGGTGGTGAAAATCTGGAGGATAAATTCCTGTCTATTAACCCACGCGGTTTGTTACCGGTACTTGAACTCGATGACGGCACTCGTATCGATGAAGCTATGGCTATCTGCCGCTACTTCGAAGAAGTCCAGCCAGAACCTGTCTTACTCGGACATGATTTACGCGAAAAAGCCATTATCACCAGCCGACAACGCAAGATGGAATTCGACGGCATGATCGCTTCTTCGGAAGTATTTCGTAATCAACATGAGCAGTTTTTAAAACGAAGTATTCCGGGGTGTGGTAAGGATGTTGTCCCGGCTATTCCCGGTTTGGTTGAGAGAGGAAGGCAGACTCTGGATCGTTTTTTCTGGTGGCTGGAGACATATCTGGAAGAGGACGCTTATCTGGCGGGAGAAAACTTTTCCATGGTTGATATTACCGCCGTCTGCGCGATTGATTTTGCTGCCTGGTCTGATATTCATATTCCAGAAGCAAATCTCCGTACTAAAAAGTGGTATGCAGAGGTGTCAGCAAGACCAAGCGCAAAGGCTTAAATAAAATTGTTGCATGAATAACATGCGGGCTAAATAACCTGTTCGATAATTCAGGTTAGGTTAGCCCGGTTTTTACAATAAAGTCATATAAAACAGAAACCCAAAATACTTTCCATCCTTAGGGGGGATGCCATGATTCAATCATTGGCTAATTTCTTTACCCGTATCATGCAGCGTTGGTTACCCGACGCATTTTTATTCGCGATAATTCTCACTTTCGTCGTATTAATCGGTGGTGTTGCTGTAGAGCAAAATTCTCCGAATCAGATGGTTGGGTTTTGGGGCGATGGTGTCTGGAATTTATTGACGTTCTCGATGCAAGCGTTACTCACGTTGGTGACGGGGCATGTATTGGCACAGACTGCTCTGGTTAAACGCGGCTTGCGTTTCATTGGCGGATTAGCCAGTACGCCAGGACAAGCGATAGTGTTGATGACCGTTATCGCTTTAATTTGTGGCTGGATAAATTGGGGCTTTGGTTTGATCGCCAGTGGCTTATTCGCCAGAGAACTGGCCCAGCGAGTTAAAGGAGTGCATTACCCGTTGTTGGTGGCAGCAGCCTATTCCGGGATGCTGATTTGGCATGCAGGACTGTCTGGCACAATCCCGCTAAAGATTGCAGTTGCAGATGGCGATACTCTGGCTGAATTGATGGGAGGACGGACGATTCCAGTTAGTGAGACCATCTTTAGTACGCCAGTGCTGATGATAAGTGCTTTGTTATTACTGACGGTTCCTATTGTGTTCCGATTGATGATGCCCGCTGCTGCTGATGTGACTGAAATTCATGCTGCTGCAAAAATAGAAGTGAAAGTGAAACCATTGCTATCTGGCAACATGACGCCAGCCGAAAAGCTGGAAAACAGTATGGTCTTATCGTTATTACTCGGTGGCATGGGGCTTTATTATCTGGTGGGTTACTTTATGGCAGGGGGTAAACTTGGTCTTAATAGCCTTAATCTGATCTTTTTAGTGTTAGGTCTTTTATTACAGAAAACGCCTGCCAATTATTTAGGTGCCCTTGACAATGCGATTCGGAGTACTTCCGGTATTGTTCTGCAGTTTCCCTTGTATGCCGGGATTATGGGTATGATGGTGAACTCTGGTTTAGCGGTTTCTATCAGTGAATGGTTTGTTGATATATCTACAGCAGATACATTCTGTCTCTTTACCTTTTTGAGTGCAGGTATAGTCAATTTTTTTGTGCCTTCCGGTGGTGGTCAATGGGCCGTACAAGCACCCATAGTCATGCCTGCTGCAGAATCACTAGGTGTGCCATTGAACCATGCTGCCATGGCTGTGGCTTTCGGCGATGCCTGGACGAATATGGTTCAACCCTTCTGGGCATTGCCGTTATTAGGCATAGCCGGTTTAGGGATCAAGGATATTATGGGTTATTGCACCGTAGTATTGTTATGGTCTGGCGTGGTGATGGGACTGGGGATGTTGTTTTTGTTTTAGGATGTTTAATTGGGTCATGGCAGTGTATTGTCGACAATATTGATATTAAATGTTAAAATGAAGCAGTTAAAACTGAATAAATAGTAATATTGTCAACAATATGAGATTGGAAATCAGTGTCTGATACGCAAGAAAATGAACCCATGGTTATCTCTACCATCGCCGATAAAGTATGTAATAAACTTCAAAATGCGATTGTAGAAGGCGTTATTCCAGCCGGCTCCAAAATCAGTGAACCAGCCCTCGCAAGTGAGTTTGGTATTAGTCGCGGTCCCTTACGCGAAGCACTCAGCCGTTTGGAAGCATGTAACTTAATCGAACGGACGCCGAATGTAGGCGCACGTGTCGTTACGCTAACCCGCGAACACCTGGTCGAAATCTATCTTATTCGTGAATCTTTAGAGGGGCTGGCCGCACGATTGGCTGCAGAAAAGATGAGTGATAAGGATATTTTTGAACTTGATGCCTTACTAGAAAAACATAAACAACAAATTAAACAAGATCAAAGTTACTATCAAAAAGAAGGTGATATGGATTTTCATTTTCGAATTATTAAGGGCAGCAAAAATTCTCATTTGATCGACATGTTTTCAAATGATCTCTACCACTTGATTCGTCTTTATCGATATCAATTTGGAATGGTCAGTAAACGCGTTCCACGAGCTTTTGTTGAGCACGAGCAAATCGTCGATGCTATTCGACAACGAGATGGTGAGTTAGCACAGTTTCTAATGACTCGGCATATCAGTAGCTCTCGTAGGAATGTCGAGAAAATGCTTGATGAACATCTCGCTATAACAGACTAGTCAAACAGGAAAATACTTTAATGAGTAATAAATTGGTATCACCAGGAGCTCGTTTTCGGCTCGCTGTTGAAGAAGAAAAGCCGTTACAAGTTGTCGGGGCAATTAATGCGTATCATGCCCGTCTGGCAGATGCTACCGGGTTTAGAGCATTGTATATTTCAGGCGGTGGTGTAGCTGCCGGATCATGTGGGATTCCTGATCTGGGTATCACGACATTGGAAGATGTTTTGATTGATTTGCGCCGCATTACGGATGTGACTGAACTGCCTGTGTTAGTTGATATTGATACCGGGTGGGGTGGGGCATTTAATATTGCCAGAACGATTCGTTCCATGATCAAAGCTGGCGCGGGTGCTGTACATATTGAAGACCAGGTACAGCAAAAACGTTGTGGTCATCGACCCAATAAAGCAGTTGTTTCACAAGCCGAAATGGTCGATCGAATAAAAGCCGCTGTTGACGCAAAAACAGATCCGGATTTCGTTATCATGGCCAGAACAGATGCCCTGGCAGTGGAAGGTCTTGATGCTGCAATTGACCGGGCCTGTGCCTGTGTTGAGGCGGGTGCGGACATGATTTTCCCGGAGGCAATGACAGAATTAGCCATGTATCAAAAATTTGTTGATGCAGTCGGCGTACCGGTGCTAGCGAATATTACCGAGTTTGGTTCCACACCTTTATTTACTACAGAAGAGCTAGGTTCGGTAGGTATCAGTATGGCGCTGTATCCCTTATCTGCTTTTCGCGCAATGAATGCCGCAGCATTGAAAGTATATTCAAGTCTGCGCGAAGAAGGCACTCAAAAAAATGTAGTCGATATGATGCAAAGTCGAGCAGAGCTCTACGACTATCTTGCCTATCACGATTATGAACAAAAACTGGATGAATTATTTTCAGGAGACAATCCATGACTGAGAAAACAATACAAAAACCGAAACCAAAAAAATCGGTTGCATTAAGTGGTACAGCAGCCGGCAACACCGCTTTATGTACGGTTGGTTTAACGGGGAATGATCTCCATTACCGAGGCTACGATATTCTTGATATTGCAGATACTTGTGAATTTGAGGAAATTGCATACTTGCTGGTGCATGGAAAATTGCCAACAATATCTGAATTAAATGCGTATAAAAGTAAACTGCAATCTTTGCGTGGTTTACCTATGCCAGTAAAGAATTCTTTGGAACAACTGTCGCCATCTGCGCATCCGATGGATGTATTACGAACCGGCTGTTCAGTATTGGGTGCCGTTATGCCAGAAAAAGATGATCATAACTCTGCCGGTGCGCGCGATATCGCCGATAAATTAATGGCCTGTTTTGGTTCCATGTTGCTCTATTGGTATCACTATGCAGTAAATGGTAAACGTATAGACGTTGAGACAGAAGATGATTCTATCGGCGGACATTTTTTACATCTTTTACATGGCGAGAAACCTTCGGCGTCATGGGTCAGAGCAATGCATACATCATTAAACCTGTATGCAGAACATGAGTACAACGCGTCGACATTTACCGGTCGAGTGATTGCCGGCACCGGTTCTGATATGTTTTCCAGTATCACTGGTGCTATTGGCGCTTTGCGCGGGCCAAAACATGGTGGCGCGAATGAAGTTGCGTTTGATATACAGCAGCGCTATTCAAATCCGGATGAAGCAGAAGCCGATATTAAAGAACGTATGGCACGCAAGGAAATCGTGATCGGTTTTGGACACCCCGTTTATACTACGGGTGATCCGCGTAATAAAATGATACGTGACGTTGCCAAGCGTTTGGGCACAGAAGCCAAGAACCTGAAAATGTTCAAAATTGCAGAACGACTTGAAAAAGTGATGTGGGCAGAGAAGAAAATGTTTCCTAATCTTGATTGGTATTCAGCGGTCTCATATTCATTGATGAATGTGCCGACGGCTATGTTTACGCCCTTGTTTGTTATTGCACGCACATCCGGTTGGGCTGCACATGTGATTGAACAACGTGAAGATGGGAAGATTATACGGCCGAGTGCAAATTATGTTGGCCCGGAAAATCAAAAGTTTGTGCCCATCAGTAAACGTAAATAAAAGAATTAACTTAATCCTTAATAAGTGTTTAAGACTATAAATAATACAGGCCACCAGAATTTCGATAATGGTGGCCTTTGTTTTTATACTCAATTATTTTCTGTAATAAAATACCCGATAGAAAATGAACATTAAGTCACAAAAACGTTCGGTATTTTACGTGTCTGATAGAACAGGCAAGACGGCAGAATCTCTCGGACAATCATTGCTATCTCAGTTCGACGGGATTGAGTTTACTGACAAAACCTACGCTTTTGTCAGTACAGAAATCGAAGCTCATTTCGTCGCGAGTGAAATAAACAGGAATGCAGAGACAACAGGACAACAACCTATTGTCTTCAGCACTTTGGTTAATGATGAGATACAGGCGTTTATTTCAGCCACCGACGCCTGTGTAATTAGTCTCTTTAATGCCTTTATTGAACCATTGGAAAAAAGCTTGCAGGTCAAGTCATCGCATACTATTGGTAAGGCACATGAAGAATTTGGTAATGAAGATTATAAGAATCAGATGGATGCTATCGATTTTACGCTGAAAAATGATGATGGCATCAGGACAAATCTGTTTAGTAAAGCCGATATTATTTTGTTAGGGGTGTCGCGTTCGGCCAAGACTCCAACCTGTCTTTATCTGGCAATGAATTTTTCAATCAAGGCGGCCAATTATCCCCTGACGGACGATGATCTTGAGACCGATGAGTTACCACATTTTCTATTGCCTTACGTAGACAAGGTTGTTGGTTTGACGATACGTGCGGATCAACTTAGTGCTATTCGTCAGCAGCGTCGTCCTAATACAATTTATGCCACATTGAAAAAATGTCAGTATGAAGTTAAACGTGCTGAAACGATGATGGAAAAAGCGGGTATTTTTATTCTTGATTCAACAGCGATGTCTATCGAAGAGCTCGCTGTTAATATCGTGAAAGAAAAAGAACTATTAAAAAATAAATAGCGAATTTATCTTTAAATATTTAGCAGAGTAACTATGTCTATGAATAAACAGATTTCAAATCAATATATCATGCCGCTACGCGAATTGAGCATGAATGATGTGGTCCTTGTCGGTGGTAAAAATGCCTCTCTAGGCGAAATGATTAGTAATCTGGCTGGTGCTGGTGTCAGCGTACCGGATGGCTATGCGACGACTGCCAAAGCATTCTGGGATTACCTTGACCATAATCAGTTACGCGAACGTATAGAGACAAGACTCAAGGGCCTGGATGTGAATGATGTCAAACAATTAACCACGGCAGGTAAAGAAATCCGCTTGTGGATGATTGAGGCACCATTTCAGGCTGAACTCGAACAATCAATAATTGATGCATACCAATCAATGTGCGGTACTGATAATAAAGATATGTCTATTGCAGTTCGCTCGTCTGCGACGGCTGAAGACCTGCCGGATGCTTCTTTTGCCGGACAGCAGGAAACATTTCTTAATGTGCGTGGTATTGATGACGTTTTATTAAAAGTTAAAGAAGTGTTTTCTTCCTTATATAACGACCGTGCCATTGCTTATCGAGTACACAAAAATTTTGCACATGAAGAGGTCGCCTTGTCAGCCGGACTACAACAGATGGTACGTAGTGATATCGGTGTCAGTGGTGTCATGTTTACGCTGGATACCGAGTCCGGTTTTGAAGAAGTTGTATTTATTACGGGTAGCTATGGATTGGGTGAGACCGTCGTTCAAGGTTCAGTAAACCCTGATGAGTATTATGTTTACAAAAAATCATTAGCAACAGGTAAGCCTGCTGTCATCAGCCGTAGTATTGGTAGCAAAGCGATTAAGATGATTTATAACGAGGATCCGGACTCCGCTGATTTAGTAAAAACAGTTAATGTATCACCCGAAGAATCAACCGTTTTTTGTCTTACTGATGCGCAATTGGAAGACCTTGCACGTCAGGCTGTAATTGTAGAACAACATTATAAACGCCCAATGGATATTGAATGGGCATTGGATGGTGTAAATGGAAAGATTTATATCGTTCAGGCACGACCCGAAACAGTACAGAGTCGTGAAAATACAAATGTTATTGAGCGCTATCAGTTAAACGAAAAAGGTAAATTAATCATCAGCGGTGCTGCGATAGGTCAGAAGATAGGTGCTGGCAAAGCCAGAGTTATCGAAAAGCTGGAAGATATGGATGATTTACAAGACGGTGATGTTCTGGTTACTGAGATGACCGATCCTGATTGGGAACCGATTATGAAACGCGCATCAGCAATAGTGACTAATCGTGGTGGACGAACCTGTCATGCCGCCATTATTGCACGAGAATTAGGCGTTCCCGCTGTCGTTGGCTGTGGTGATGCAACGAAGCAGATTAAGTATGGCGACCTGGTTACTGTGGTTTGTTCAGAAGGCGAGAACGGCCACGTTTATGAAGGCTTGTTGAATTTTAAAGTTAACCGCGCAGAACTGAATAATATGCCACCAGCACCGGTGAAAATCATGATGAATGTGGGTAACCCCGGTAAGGCTATGTCATTCGCGTCTATTCCAAATTCCGGCGTTGGACTTGCACGCCTCGAATTTATTATTAACAACAAGATTGGTATACATCCACGTGCGTTACTTGAGTATGCAGATCAAGAAGAAGAGATAAAAACGATTATCGATGAACGCATCAGGGCGTATGCGGATCCAATAGACTTTTATGTGAAGAATCTGGCAGAAGGTATTTCCACATTGGGAGCAGCTTTTGCCCCAAGCCCTGTGATTGTGCGTTTGTCGGATTTCAAATCCAATGAATATGCAAATTTACTTGGTGGTGATCGTTACGAACCCAAAGAGGAAAATCCGATGATTGGCTACCGTGGTACCTCTCGCTATTTGTCCGATGAGTTTGAAGCCTGTTTTGAGCTCGAATGTCGGGCATTACGTTATGTCCGTGAAGAAATGGGGCTGGCAAATATCTGGGTAATGGTACCTTTCGTGCGAACATTGGGACAGGCGAAAGATGTCGTCGCGCTTCTAGCCAAATATGGTTTGGCCAGAGGTAAAGATGGATTAAAATTGATCATGATGTGCGAGGTACCCAGTAATGCAATTTTGGCCGATCAGTTCCTTGAATACTTTGATGGATTTTCGATTGGTTCGAATGACATGACCCAGTTAACTCTGGCACTGGATCGAGATTCAGGATTGGTTTCGGATCTGTTTGATGAACGTGATGAGGCCGTTAAGTTCATGCTGAGTCGTGCCATACAGGCCTGTAAGAAAGCGGGCAAGTATGTAGGTATTTGTGGTCAGGGGCCGTCTGATCATCCTGATCTTGCCAAATGGTTGGTGGATGAAGGTATAGAAAGTATTTCACTTAATCCTGATACAGTGATTGATACCTGGCTATATATAGCGGGTGTTAAGGCTCAAGTGTAGATTATTACCCGAGGTGATTTATTGATACCTCGCGCTATGGTCATAATCGTGTACCGAATACTATTTCTTGCTGTAATTGTATTGTTTCACAAGCCGAAATGAATTAGTTTGTTTCATAAAATTAGAATAAACAGTGTTTGAGTATCATGTCTGATTATCTAGAAACGTATCAACGGTCATTGGAACATCCGGAAGCTTTTTGGTCTGATGTGGCAATGGATATCGTCTGGGACAAGCCCTTCACCCGGGTGCTTGATAATGAAAACCCGCCATTTTATAAATGGTATCCCGATGGAAAATTAAATACCTGCTTTAATGCCCTTGATCGACATGTTGAAAATGGGCGTGCTGATCAAGTTGCACTTATCTATGACAGTCCTGTTACCGAAACTATAAAGCGATTCACCTATAGAGAATTACGCGATCTTACTGCTATCTTTGCCGGGGTATTAAACGATCAGGGTGTAGTCAAGGGCGATACGGTGATCATTTATATGCCAATGGTACCAGAAGCGGTGATTGCCATGTTGGCCTGTGCCCGTATCGGCGCTATTCATTCAGTTGTGTTTGGTGGTTTTGCCTCGAATGAATTGGCCACGCGTATCAATGATGCTCAACCTAAAGTAATCGTTTCTGCTTCCTGTGGTATCGAGATCAATCGTGTAATTGAGTATAAACCGCTACTCGATGCAGCTATTGCAATTGCTAGTCACAAACCTGATGCGTGTATTATTTTACAGCGCCCTCAATCTAAAGCACAGATGATTGAGGGGAGAGATGTTGACTGGCAAAAAGCTAGTGCCGCTGCGAAAGCCGTTGACTGCGTTTCACTAGCAGCGACGGATCCCTTATACATTCTTTATACTTCCGGTACGACGGGCACACCTAAAGGGGTCATGCGGGATAATGGTGGCCATGCTGTCGCGTTAAAGTGGAGCATGAGCAATATATATGATATCAAGCCGGGTGACGTGTATTGGTGTGCATCCGATGTGGGTTGGGTTGTAGGTCATTCGTATATTGTCTATGCACCGCTTTTACATGGTTGTACTTCGGTACTTTATGAAGGTAAGCCCGTTGGAACACCGGATGCAGGTGCTTTTTGGCGAGTGATTGAACAACATAAAGTGAATCTGCTGTTTACCGCTCCTACCGCGTTCAGGGCAATCAAGCGTGATGATCCTGACGGCAAATTAATTAAAAACTATGACCTGTCATCATTACAATCATTGTTTCTTGCCGGTGAGCGATGTGATCCTACAACGATAGAATGGGCTGAGCTTAAACTAAATGTTCCGGTCATTGACCACTGGTGGCAAACTGAAACGGGCTGGGCGATAACGGCTAATTGTATCGGACTTGAAAAATTTCCGGTTAAGCATGGGTCTGCTGCAAGGCCAATGCCTGGCTATAATTTACAGGTGCTTGATGAAAAAGGACATGCCTTAGCTGCAGGTAAAATGGGAAAAATGGCCCTGAAGTTACCCTTACCGCCGGGTTGTTTACAGACATTGTGGAAAAATGATCAAGGATACATTGATGCTTACCTTTCCGTTTATGATGGCTATTATATAACCTGGGACGCGGGTTATATTGATGAAGACGGTGATGTCTGGGTAATGAGCCGCCTGGGTGATGTGATTAATGTAGCAGGACATCGTTTATCAACAGGTGCCATGGAAGAAGTTCTGGCTGCACATCCGGATGTTGCCGAGTGTGCTGTGATAGGTGCGAATGATGAATTAAAAGGGCAGGTTCCGGTTGGACTGGTTATATTAAATAGTGGCGTATCTAATAATCACGAGACGATTATTAACGAATTGATAGCGCGAGTACGAAATAATATCGGACCTGTTGCTGCCTTCAAGAGAGTCATTATATTAAACCGATTGCCCAAGACTCGCTCGGGAAAAATATTGCGCGGTACGATGAAAAAAATTGCGGACGGTGAAACCTATAATATTCCGGCGACAATTGACGATGTCACTATTCTTGATGAGATTGCCGAAGCATTCAAATAAGGTCATTGGCCCGGTTCAACATCGTTCAAGCTAATTGCGCATTAGCAGTTTCTTCAAATAAACTTTTATACTTTTCACGCAAAATATTTTTTTGAACTTTACCCATAACGTTAAGCGGTAATTCATCTATAACAAAAATTCTTTTTGGTAATTTATAGCTGGCAAGGTGCTGTTTTAGAAAACTGATTGTATTCGACTCCACAATACTTTCTTCGCTGTTTTTTTCAAGAACGATAATAGCGATGACCGCTTCACCAAAATCGGGGTGTGGCACACCAATAACGGCCGACTCATTTATCTCATCTAAGTCGTTGATGATTTTTTCAATTTCTTTCGGATAAACATTGTAACCGCCAGAAATAATAAGATCCTTTGAACGACCAACTATGGTCAAGTAACCCTGGTCATCGAGAAAACCGACATCACCCGTTTTAAAAAAACCATCTTCTGTAAACTCTTCTTTTGTTTTATCCGCTTTACGCCAGTAGCCTTTGAATACGTTGGGGCCGGAGACTTGGATATTGCCTGTTTCATTGTGATTTAGATTGTTGCCGTCATCAGCAGTAATCCTGATGGTAATACCCGGTAATGCTTGTCCGACAGTTCCAGGTAGCCGTTTATCGTTTAACGGGTTTGATGCGATCATGACGGTTTCAGTCATGCCATAACGTTCCAGGATTCTATAACCCGTTTGCGCGTAAAATTTATCGGAGACTTCTTTTAATAAGGGTGCGGATCCAGATATAAACAGACGCATCTTCTTGAGTGACTGCTTATTGAATTCCGAATGTGCGAGTAAACGAGTATAAAAAGTAGGGACACCCATCAGGACGGTCGATTTTGGCAAGCAGGCAACGACATCATTAACATCAAAATGAGATAAAAATATCATCGGATTGCCGCTTAGTAAAACACAGTTCAACGCAACAAAAAGGCCATGCACATGAAATATGGGTAAGGCATGCAATAAGATATCATCTTTATTAAAGCCCCAACTTTGATGGACCGTTAAAGCATTCGAAGAGAGGTTCCCATGTGTAATCATGGCACCTTTGGGTTTTCCTGTCGTGCCACTTGTATATAATATGCAAGCAATGTCATCTGCTTCTACATTTGCGACAGAGCTAATTTTAGTGCCGGTATTTAGCTGCTCAATTAACGAGCCATGGCCTTCATTATCCAATGTTAATAAGCTTGTTTTACTATGTGACGCTAAAAGGTTTTCGCTGATTATTGGTGAAGCAGGATCACAGACAACCAATACCGGTTCAATATCATCTAAAAAATAAGTTAGTTCAGACGCGGTATAAGAAATATTTAAAGGAACAGCTATAGCACCAATCTTCAGGCAAGCAAGATATAAAAAAACCGCTTCTGGAGATTTATGCACTTGCATGATTACCCGGTCACCGAGACCAACACCTGCATTCTGCATGGTATGAGCTATAGCAGAAGTCATGTCATCCAGGTTTTTGTAACTGTAGCGCTTTCCAGCTTTAGTTTCGATAAAATATTGTGTGAGATCTTGTGGGAATCGTTCTTCAAAAAGAGCGTATAAATTACTCATAATTATTTTTGATTAATTTTATGTTGTAGATACAGTGTTCTTCATGATTAATCTAATACTACGTAT
The DNA here is from genome assembly GCA_938084745.1 of uncultured Gammaproteobacteria bacterium. GTDB lineage: Bacteria > Pseudomonadota > Gammaproteobacteria > Eutrophobiales > Eutrophobiaceae > UBA7359. The sequence goes on along the minus strand of CALKEZ010000005.1, from coordinate 170,360 downwards.
TTAATCGGTGTGTAACTTCTTATTCTACAATAAAAAAGGCGGTTTCTGAAAATAGAAACCGCCTATACGGAGCTTAGAGTGACAGCAGTTAAAAGCTTGCCGATATACCAATAAAACCGCTAATCGGTGCGCCTGAGCCTAAAAATGTGGCGTCAGAGAATGTCTGAGTAGAACCGGAACCATCAAATATTTCATCAGCTTCGCCTAACAGCCCGAAGGTTTCGTAATCTGAATCGAATAAATTATTTACTCGACCAAACAGCGTGAATGTTTTATTGATTTTATAAGTACTATTTATATTGACGATGGCATATCCATCTACTGTGCCAAGTTCATTGCTCTCGTCGCCTCTGAGTATCTGGGTTGAGTTATAGATCATATTGACACCGACAGATAGTTTCTCGGTAAAAGAATATAGACCTCCTAGTTTGAATGAGTGCTCTGGAATGCCAGGTATTCTATCTCCGGGATTAACCTGAATCTCAGCGGCATTGCCATCACCGTTTAGATCTCTTGCTTTAGGGTGATTGGCACTTACCCCAACAAATGCATCCTGAAAAGTGGCATCAACAAAACTGTAGTTCAAATTCCAACTGAGTTTTTTATTTAAAACGCCGGACAAGCCTAGTTCAGTACCTACACGTTCAGTATCTCCCACATTTCTGAAGAATCCCTGACTGGAGGTGGTCCCACCAGTTGAACCAAAAATAATATCGTCATTATTGGTGCTGTGAAATGCACTAACCGTGTATGTAATGTCGTTTGCAAAGAGGCCTCTTATACCGCCCTCAAAACTTTTTGTGACGACTTGTTCCAAAGGTGGGTCAGCAAGAAAAGCATTCGGTAAGTTACATGGAGCATCTTCTCTTGCGCACAGTAATTCTATTGGTGTGGGAGCCCTTGATGATTCGCTGTAACTGCCATAAATACCGGTTGAATCATTGAAATTATAGTTAATACCAAATGCAGGGTTAATCCGATCAAAATCATGTTCACCATTCAGCGCAGCAGGATCATCAGGATTTGCAAAAACAAAATCAGTTGACCTGTCACCAACAACAATATGCGAGTTGTTGTAACGAACTGATGCAGTCAATGCAAGTTTATCGGTGACTGAAAGTGTATTTGTTGCGTAAAGTGACCAAACGCGATTGTGTGCTTTTATGTTATTACCCTCTTCAGGAACAAAGAAGGCGGTTCCGGCTGTCCCTCTGTCGGCACTAGCTAATGTGCAATCTGTGCCACTCACCGTGCAGTTTAACGATGCAATTTCTACCGCCGATGAGAAATCAATCAGACCTTGTTGATAACCAGAGCCGAAGATGAATTGATTCTTATGACCAAATAGATTATTTAAAAAAGTTGTCTGTAAGTTTGCTCCAAATCCTTCTTGATCGCGATTACTTAAATTATTTATCGCATTACGTTTAGAACCATCAGCGTTGGTATCGGCAATAAAATTACCATTTTGGTCTTGTATATTCGCACCATTCTCTTGCAAAAAACCACCTGCGCCCTCATATTCAGAACCGTCCCCATTAAAACTCTCTGTTCGGTTTCTTCGATAAAAACCATTACCACTTATTAGTATTGTATTGGCTGCCCAATAAGTACCTTCGAGATTAAACATGGTCATCTCATTCTTGGTTTGATCAGGAGATGTGAATACTGCCGATCTATCCAGTTCGAGTAACTCTGCCGGCGATGAACCGTTACCTATCAAATCTGTATGAGCCTGATTCAGTGTTAAATCAAGTGTTGTTCTTTCACCACGATAACTTATAGCACCGAATAAATTCAAGGCATCAGAGGGCGATGCATCACGCCAACCATCTTCGTTAAAATAATTAGCCGTCGCATAATAACCCCAAGTACCGTTGTTACCGCCTGATTCCAATGTAGTAACTATGCGTTCAAATGAACCCCCATAGGTTTCAACACTATGGCCAGGGTGAGAAAACCCGTTTTTTGTAGTAATTGAGAGCGAGCCACCTAATGTATTTAAACCAAAAATCGGATTTGCACCGCCGTTCAAGTTGATACTGGCGATAGATGATTCTGGGAGTAAATCCCAATTCATCGAATCGCCGAAGGGCTCATTAATTCGCACGCCATTTTGAAATACGGCCAGACCCTGAGGTAATCCTAATAAAGGCGATAGTGTATAGCCTCGATATTGCACATCGGCCTGTAGAGGATTGTTTTGTGCATCATTAATAGAGACGCTCCCCAGATTACGGTTCATAAAGTCTGTTAAATCAAGAGTCTGGCTTTTTTCTAAATCTTCTGAGTTTGCTGATTGAACATTATATGGAATTAACTGCTTTGGTAAACCGATGCCATGTGTCGGCGTTATTCCAATAACTTCAATAGCATTCTTTTTATCAGTGGTTGCTTCAGCTAAACAAATTTGTCCAGAGCTTATTGCAATAATAGAGATTGTATAGGCTGCGATACGAATAGCAGTCATTCTGTTCTACCCTCATTGATTAGTTTTTATTTGTTATTTCACGAGCAAGGCAAGCTTAGCGGGCTACTAAAATTAATTAAAGGGTAATACTAATCAAAATAACAGGAAAATTTCCTGAATATTTCTACTGCGCAGTTATTAGATATATTCTTCCAGAATATCTCTTTCTTCTTCACTAATCTTTGCATTTTGCAGGCGATTTTTGATCATATCCTTATTGATATGTCCTCCCTCTATCAAATTCTTTTTTTCTTCCGGTGACAGTGAGTCCATGAAAAACAGATTGCTGGGAGGGTGGTAGCCGGCTTCGATAATGACATTCGCCTCATTAGCCATTAATCGAAATTTGCCAATATCTTTTTTAAGGCGTTCGTCGGCAAAGGCTTTATCTGCTATACCGGCTGTGTATATGGCGTGTATTTCCATTCTATAACTGATGATATGACCAGGGTCGTCCGTTTTTTCGATCACGGTTTCGATATGCTCAAGTCGTGGTTGTAGTAATTCGCGCAAAGTGTTGAGAACTTCTTGATCTTCAAGTCGTTGGGAATAGATATCCAGAATATTATCTATCGGTAACTGGGTATAGGTATCGGTGGTGAACAACTCGTTTTGTCGATAGGTTAATAGCTTGTGCGAACGAAACCCAAGCTGCTGCTGGATATCTGTTAATTCTCGTATGTGTTTATTGAAGCCCAAAGCACATACGAGTTGTGTATGGTTAAGTCCGAGTTGAGCTGCAGCAGCGTTAATACGTTTAATGAAATCTTTTTCTTCACCGACATTGGTTTTGTAAAATAAGCGGACGAGCTCATCGTCTGAAGCGGTTAATAATTCTGTGAAACTGGTCATAGCGGTTTAATTAACTCTCACGATGTAATTTCAGGTAATCATAAAGGATCTTTTTCTCAACATCCGAAATATTTGGGTCTTCGAGTCGTGTTTCGATTAAGGGCCTTGGAATCAGTCCTTTGTGAAGCAGCTTCCTTTTTTCCTGAGGCAAAATCGTATCACGAAAAAAAAGTTCGCCAACTGGAATAATCTTGTTTTCCACGATTAATGTTACTTCATTTAACAAGGCACGGAAGCCGCTATCTGAAAGTTCTAATCGGTTCTCAACAAAATCTATGCCGACAATACCATCGGAATAAATGGCACGCATTTCTTCCTTGTACTTATCAATTATCAACGAATTTACTGTTTCATCGATTCGTTTTTCTATTGATTTAAGCCTGTTTGACAGTAAATATTCCATGATTTGTTTATTGCCAACATCGTGTTTTACAACTGCGTAAATTGACAGGATATTATCCAGACTGATTAGCTTATAGATGTCTGTTGTGAAGTACTCATTACGCGCGTTTAACAATTTATCAAGACTATCAAAGCCAAGAATGGGAGGTATTTCAGGCAAGTCCCTGACCGAGGTATTGAAACCTATCGCGCAAATTAACTGAGCCTCGCGCAATTTTAATTTCATTGCGATGGCTTCAGCTTTTTCTGCATTATTTTCTGTGGAAACGTTGAATTTATAAAGAAGTTGAAGAAGTTCTTCTTCACTTGAATTTAGAATTTCTTTAAACGAGGCCATTACTATTCATCCCCGTTTAGTAATTATTGTAACAAACCTTGCAGTATGCCGGTGTTCCGAATCCATGGTTTTGATCTCTGAATTGTTGGAGGTAATTCACTTACGGCGAGCTCTGCATTTTGATATGTATCATACAGGCCATAGATAGCAGTATAGCGGGTGATCCCGTTAACAATAACGACGATATAGCCTGCTTTGGAGTCGAGACCGGATTGTTTTAGATAGTTAATAATATCATTTTCATTTATGACGCTGGCTAATTGTAAGGTGTAATTATCAGGTGCTCGCTGTCTGAGCCAGTCACTTATATTCAAACGGTTTTGAGATGTCACCGGTGGGTTTATAGCGGCTGAAGCTGAACCCGGTGTTTTTGCTGTTGATAAAGCAGGCGTACTTGATTTAGGGCTTACAGTTGGTGATTTGCCTGCAATCACCGATTTCTCACTGCCCAATGTTTGTAATTTTTGGATGGCTTCCTGCAAACCCTGTTCAGCGGCAAGTTGGTACCACTCTCGTGCTTTATTAAGGTCTTTCGCCACGCCATATCCGTTCTCGTGAAACACACCGAGATTGAATTGTGCCTGGGCAATATTTTGTTCCGCAGATTTGTTAAACCACGTCAACGCAGTGGCATAGTCCTTTGGTTTACTTTGACCAAAAGCGTACATCACCGCGAGACTGTATTGCGCGTTGCCATGTCCCTGCTCGGCAGCAGCCTCGAACAATTGTGCTGCTTTCACATAATCTTTAGGGATGCCTATTCCACGATAATGCATCAAGCCGAGATTGAATTGCGAATCAGCAATGCCGGCATTCGCCGATAGCTCCCACCATTTAGCAGCTTCAAGGTAATTTTGTTCTACGCCCTGACCCTGAAAATACTTCACCCCGAGATCATGCTGAACCAACGGCACGCCTTGCTCTGCTGCCATGCGGTACCATTTTATTGATTCTGAGGGATTTTTTTCTACGCCATGACCATAATCATACATCAGACCCATAGTGATTTGAGCCTGGGAATCACCTGCTTGAGCCAGCGGTTTGAGTATGCTTAAAGCCCGATCGTATTCCTTATTAAGATAGGCCTGTTTGCCATCTTCATAAGTTGCGGCATAAAGTGATGCAGAAAATACAAAGAATACGAATAAGAAAAATGACCGTAGAGCCATCCTTGATAGTTTGTCGCTGATCATCTGTTGCAAATTCGTGTTCATTTATATTTTATTATTATCACGATAAATTAGGGGTCGAATCATATGCTATGCCATTGTTTTGGCAAGGCTGAAAATTTCTTCTGCATCGAGTACTTGTTCATTACTTTCGAACAGTTTTGCTATACATGCGCGATGCAATGCTAATTTTAACGTACCAAATCCTATCGCGCCCCATATAATTTTTCCGTGTCGATCCTGTCCTTTGTCCATCATGTCAGTTCCACCAATACCAATAGGTGGTGTTGCGTTTGCGTCTGCCATTAATTCTATGTTGTTATTGTTTTCCCAATGTTCTGCTTTGAGTAATTCTACTCCGGCTGCGCCCGTTGCAAATACAATATTGGCCTCTTCAATCAACGTGCCTCGTGCAGCACAATCACTTGCTTCTGCAGGAATAATATCGACATCAAAACTGTTCTTAATGTCTGTACAGGCTTGCTCAGCGCGCTTTAATTGACGAGAACTGATAATGACTTCACTGGCGCCTTCTTTTGCCAACATAATGGCAGCACGCATTCCTACTGGTCCGGTTCCGGCAAGAACGACTGCCTTCTTGCCTTTAATAGCGCCACTACTGAGTAATTTTGCAACGCCGGCAGCGGCGGTTGTGTTACTGCCATTACTATCCAGCATGACGGAGACTCGGAAATTGGCGAAGAAGTTTTTTTGAACGGCCTTAAATAATCTTTCACCAGCGACCATATCACTTCCACCAACAAATAATGCCGTGTATTTTTTTTCTTTTGGTGCCCGTGTAAAAATGGCACCTTCAACCAAAGGCGTGACGTTGTCAGGTGTAACGTTACCATGGCCGATGACATGATCCGCACCGCCGTCATAGGCAACAACAGTATCAAATACGGCAGGATGAGCATCAGTATCAAGCTGAAAAAGTAATTTTTTCATGATGGATAATTCCTCTGAGTAGTGTTCTAAATCAAATAATGCATTTGTAATCAATTAGATACATAGGTAATGGACTCATTCCCCTTCGGACAGCCCAAATAAAAGCGCATAAGTTACCCGATGCTGGATCATGCGACAACTAGCGAATTGATTAACTTGCTTACGATTAGGTCAAAAACAAGGTCTTTCATTTAGATCCAGGGCCGACTAAAACATACTGATTTTTATAGTTCTGGCATATAATCGCCGTTTTTTTTTAAATTCCGGAGGGGAATTATGATTAAAGATATGACAATTCAGGCATTCCTGGACGGACTTGCGAGTAAGACATCGACACCGGGTGGTGGTGGTGCAGCCGCAGTTTCGGGCGCGATGGGCGCTGCGCTCATCAGCATGGTTGCAAATTTTACTATTGGTAAAAAAGGCTACGAAGCTGTCGAAGATGAAGCCAAGGAAATACTTGCCAAGTCCGAAGTTTTAAGGCTGAAATTAACGGATGCAATTAAGGATGATGTTGATGTCTTTGATCGTGTTATGGCGTCTTATGGCATGCCTAAAGAAACGGATGAAGAAAAATCAGTTCGTTCTGCTGAAATACAAGCGGCCTTGAAAGAGGCCACCGATGTGCCGTTGCAATGTGCGCGTCTGTGTCGGGAAGTTATCAACCTCAGTCAGCCGATTGCCGAGAAGGGAAAGAATAATGTGATCAGTGATGCTGGTGTAGCTGTCTTAGCCGGTTATGCCGGACTGAGAAGCGCTGCCTTGAATGTGTATATTAATATTGGCGGCATTAAGGATAAAGAATTCGCAGACGATAGACGCAAGCAACTGGAATCATTACTTGACGGGATGGACGGCTTGAAAGAAGAAATCTATGGATTGGTCAAAAGCAAACTATAGTCAAAAAATAAAAGTCTGTCTCGAAAGTCTGGCCAGGCTCTACCTAGCTGGCCTCTAACATTGTCGTAATTCGCATCGAATAATCAATTGCGTGAATATTTTTGGTCAAGGCACCGATGGAGATGTAATCGACGCCTGTTTTAGCGATAGCGAGTATGTTCTCTTTATCAATATTCCCCGACGCTTCGAGTTTGGCGCGTCCCTGATTAATGTTAACGGCTTTTACCAGTTTTGCGAGATTGAAGTTGTCCAATAAGACTTGATCAGCTTTTGCAATTAATGCTTCTTCGAGTTCATGCAGGGTTTCTACCTCAACTTCTACCGGCACATTCTTGCTTTTAGCCTGTCTGATAGCTTCGGTAATACTACCGGCCGCTGCAATATGATTTTCTTTAATCAAGATAGCATCATAGAGACCCAGGCGATGGTTTATACCGCCGCCGCAGCCTACCGCATATTTTTGTGCGAGTCTTAAACCGGGAATCGTTTTACGTGTGTCGAGTATTTTCGTCCTGGTTTTCTTTATGATGTCGACGTAGCTTGCTACCGTTGTTGCCGTGCCGGAGAGTGTTTGCAAAAAATTGATAGCAGTACGTTCCCCGGTCAAGAGTGAACGGGCGGAACCTTCAATACTACATAATTCTTGTTTCGGAGAAATCACGTCACCATCCGCTGCCGTCCAGGTTATCGTGACAGTCGCATCCAATTGGTTGAATACTTCGTTAAACCAGGCACAACCGGCTAAAATAGCATGATCACGTGTGACTAATGTCGCCGAAGCACGCGCTCCGGCGGGAATCAGCTCGGCTGTGACATCGCCATCACCCACATCCTCGGCTAATGCCGCGCTTACATTCGTACTTATTTGTTTCTGGTTAATGACCATGTTGAATTTTTATTATTAAAGTAATGTCGTGTTTTACTAAACACAATGGGACTCAGTAATAGTAATGCCAGAAGATTAGGCAGCGCCATTAATCCGTTGAATACATCGGCGAAGGTCCAGACAAGTTCCAGTTTGATTACAGCACCGATGAATATGGCAATTATCCATAATAGACGATAGTAAATTATAATGATTGTACCAAACAGATAACTTGCACATCGCTCACCATAATAGCTCCAGCCCAGTATCGTGGTGAAGGCGAATAATACCAGACCAAAGCTCACTACATAACTACCATAACCATAGAGTCCGGTTGAAAATGCGAGCGATGACATGGGCGCACCTTTCAAACCGCTGTCCCATGCGCCAGTGATGATGATAACAAAAGCGGTCAGGCTACAGAGCACGAGTGTATCAATAAATGTCCCCAGCATTGCAACCATTCCCTGTTTGACGGGATCATTTGTTTGGGCTGCAGCATGGGCAATTGGTGCACTACCGAGACCTGCCTCATTAGAGAAAATACCTCTGGCGAAACCCCAACGCACAGCCATCCAGATGCTGGCACCGAGGAAACCACCACTGGCAGCTGAGCCTGTAAAGGCGCTACTGATAATAAGCAAAAACGCAGCGGGTAGCTTGTCAATGTTTAATAATATGATCACCAGTGCAGAGACAATATAAATTGATGCCATGAAAGGGACGAGCTTTGAGGCAACCTGGGCAATCCGTTTCACGCCGCCAATAATGACCAGCGAGGCCAATGTGGCCATAATCAAACCGGTAATCCATGTCGGTATATTAAAACTGGAATGGATCACATCGGCAACAGAATTAGATTGCACCATATTGCCAATACCAAATGCGGCTATCATGGCAAAAAAAGCAAATGACCAGGCCATCCAACGCCAGTTTTCACCCAATCCATTACGAATGTAATACATAGGACCACCGACATAATTACCCAGTGCGTCAGTTTCCCTGTAACTGACTGCGAGAACCGCCTCTGCATATTTTGTGGCCATACCAAACAGGGCGATAATCCACATCCAGAAGATTGCCCCTGGGCCACCAAAATAGATAGCAGTGGCCACACCGGCAATGTTACCGGTGCCAATAGTTGCGGAAAGAGCCGTCATCAAGGCCTGAAAAGGACTGATATCACCTTTATTTCCTGGTGATGTTTTACGGCCATGCCACAAGGTTTGAAACGCAAGTGGTATTTTTCGCCACGGAATAGCGTGCAGGCCAATCGTCAGGTAGATGCCTACAATGGCGAGCAGGGGAATGAGTAAATACTCTCCCCAGATAACACTACTGATTGTATTAAGCTTTTCCTGTAACCAGGGCATATATTATTGTTCTCATTCGCTTGGTTAAGGTTTGTAAAAAAGAATAGTTTAATCGTTATTGATCAATATTGTCGAATGAGGAGTTGATCTCCCTGTTGTGAAAAATCCAGATGTTTCAGAAAACTCATACCCAGCAGAACCTCTTCGCCCTGCATATAGGGATTTATATTGGCACTGATATTGTGTAATTCTATTGCACCCAGCTTGACGCTATCCAATGTAGTCGCATACACCTGTATTTGTCCATTGGCAGTATTGACGGGCATGCTGATACCGGCTCTCAGTTTTAATTTCTGCGCTATTTTCTCCGGGATACTAATGTTAGTCGCGCCGGTATCCAGTATGAAGACCACCGTTTTATTATTAATCATGCCGTTGGAAACATAATGTCCATAGCGATTTCGTTGCAATTGTACCTGTCTGGAGTTCCCTGTTTGAGAAACAGATAAATTCTGATTTGGGTTGTTTTCTTGCTCAAGAAACCGGGAAAAATAAAATGTGAGTAATCCAAGGACGACGATCCAGCCCATAATGGTCATGCCTTTACCAATACGTTTTTGAAAATTATGTTCATTCATACTTCAGATTCTGTCATAAATGCCGCTATCAGCACTAGGGCAACAACAAAGTTAAACAGGTGACACCAATATGCATCGATTAATTTATAAATACGTGATTGTGTTTTATCTGGTTTTATTTTCATCGTTCACATGCACCGCGGAAGAAGCGACAGATGAAAAAAACAATGAACTAAAATTTTATACAGCAGCCAAGGAAGGGCGTCTTGGTCAGGTGAAAGTCATGTTGTCGAACGGATATGATGTTAATGCCAAGAATAAATCGGGACGCACAGCGTTAATGGGTGCTGCTTATAATGGTAATAAGAGTATTGTTCAGGAACTGGTGGTTGAGGGCGTTGATGTCAATCTGGTTGATGAACAGGGGAAGACGGCACTGATGTTGGCGGTCGTAAACCAACGTCTGGCAATCGTAGAAGTATTACTTAATGCCGGAGCCGATGCGACACTTACCGATAAGAAGGAAAAAACGGCGCTTAGCATGGCAGAAAAAACAAAAAACAAGCAGCTGCTGAAATTGCTGGAATCGGCAACAGAATAAAATCAGTTAATTATAGGCCAGGCGCAGGCCAGCAAATATATGGCGCTTATCAGGCATGTAATAATTTCGGAAAGCGGATCGTTTTATATGTTTTTTTGTATAGCGACTGCCTCCCTTTAAAACATAATGTTGTTCATCAAAGTAGGGCACTGAATAACCATCATACGGGTAGGGCAAAAACCCCTCGTATGAATGGAATGTATTATTACACCACTCCCACACCATCGCTGTCTGTTGTAGTTTATTTATCTTGTCCGCTACTTCCCACTCATACTCGTGCGGTAATCTTGCTCCAGCCCATTTCGCATAGGCCGCTGCCTCAAAATAGTTCAAGCCATAGACAGGAGTTGAATAATCCAGTGCATGCGGACCCCGATGATCTATTTCATACCAACGATCATTATCACATTGCCAGTGGTGTGGATAAGTAATCCTGTTATCGGTGCACCAAATCCATCCTGATGTAGACCAAAATTCTCGGGTTGAGTATCCACCGGATTTCATGAAATCCAGATAATCGCTGTTTGATACGGGGTAGTTCGCTATCTTGAAACTATCGAGTTTTATTATGTGTGCCGGTTGTTCATTATCATAAGCAATGAAGCTTTCATCCGAACCAATACTGTAATCTCCGGCTTCAATAAGGATGAGACTGTTTTTGTCTGGTTTTGGATTCAATTGTCTGGCCGGCGTGTCTTCAGATTTTGAGTAGTGAATCTGTATTTCATTAAGCACCATCATCATGGTTTCAATATGTTGGGAATAATGCTGGATCAGGAAATGAAATAGATAATCTTTATGCAATAGTTTATGCGATCTATTTTGAGCAATAGCCGATTCGAGTAAGGCACAGTTTTCGACTTGGGTGTTTCGGGCCCAATCAATTAATTCCTGTCTGTTTGGTAGTGCCGCACTACGGGCTTTTTTTAAACATAATTCGGGAACATAGAGCGATTTTAACGCTGCAGTAACATCACGTTGCTCGAGCAGTTGTTCTCTTACCCAGTAGCTTTCAGTATAAACGCAATGGCCCAGGTGCCAGCCGATGGGGCTTAAGTCTGGATGAAATTGACGGTGATAATCTTTCTCAGCAACAGCACTGACAATCGCTATGGTTTCATTTTGTAATAAGCGTAAGTTCTCTAGCAGTTCCATCATAAATTATAATTTTCAATTACCGCGGAGCGATTGAAGCGCATCAGTTTGTGTTCCGGGAAGGGAACCCAGTCATCAGCAGGTGACAGTGGTTCTGACGCAATCCAGAGGCTGTCTTGTTTTAGAAGATAGTAAAGGCTGGGGCAATTGCTATTCAATGCATGACGGCAAGCATAGAGCGTTTCGCCATCACTGATAACGAAATTTAATAAGGCCAGAACATTGTCATGACAGATTGTTTTCAAGTCTGTCATGGATTTAATGATCGCTTCAGCAATTGAATTTTGATGCTGTAAATGATGCTGTAACAAGGCAAACATATAGAGTGAATCTGAGTCGCCATTAATATCGGCGCTAATCATGCTCGGGATGAGATCCAGTAAACGCGCTTTAATATCGCTGGTGAACGGTTTAAGACTACCATTGTGGGTAAATACGAGTTTATCTTTAATGAAGGGTTGCGTGTTGGCAGGACTGATTGCCTGACCCGTTGTCGCACTGCGTACATTTGCCAGCCACATGCCGCTGCTTAATGAGCGTCCCAGGCTGTCCAGGTTGTTATCCGACCAGATGGGCAAGATATTTTTATAAGTACAGGCAATGTTTTTATCGGATAGCCAGGCGATACCATAACCGTCAGCGTTGAGCGTGCCGCCTTGCATTTCTTGCGGTGCCCATGATTGTTTCACAAGACTGTGTTCGTGTTCTTGCAGGAACAGGGACAGCGTTATTTCGGTCCCAAGATAAGCGGCTAAACGACACATTAAAATTCTCTCTTTAGATTCAACACGGTTATGTTATTTTAAAGGCTAAGCTTAGCAGGCCAACAAAGGTATTGAAATTGCAGAACGTGGATTACCAAATAGATGACAAAGACGGATGGTTGATTGGCGCTCGTGTTGTCGCGTCACCAAATTGTGATGAGCGTCCGGATACCTCCGATATAGATCTGCTCGTGATTCATGGTATTAGTTTGCCGCCGAAAGAATATGGTGGTGGTTTTATTGACCAGTTATTTACCAATACTCTCGTGCCTGAGAGACATCCTTATTTTGCCGATATTCATCACTTACGTGTATCGTCACATTTGTTCATAGACCGCAAAGGACAAATCACGCAATACGTCCCTTTTACGAAGCGTGCCTGGCATGCTGGCGAATCCGCGTTTGCCGGACGTCGTCAATGTAATGATTTTGCTATTGGTATTGAACTTGAAGGGTGTGATGACGAAGCGTATTGTGATATTCAATACTATACTTTGGCAATGGCGACAGATTTAATCTGCCAGCGCTGGAACAAGATCACAAAAGATCGTATTGTGGGGCACAGTGAAATTGCACCTGGCAGAAAAACCGATCCCGGGCCTGCTTTTGACAAGGACTACTACTTTTCGTTACTAACATTATGACATTAATAATTATTCTAATTGCTTTAGGTCTGGATTTTTTTCTGGGTGGTCTCGAACGTTTTCGAAACTTTAACTGGTTTATTGGCTTGTTTTACTGGTTAGAGAAACGTTTGGCGCAATACGGGTTCTGGAATGGCACAATTGGTTTATTGCTCGTCTTGTCTATCTCACTATCTGGTCTGCTGATTGGGTTAGCGCTTATCGGTTCCTGGTCATGGATTGTTAAGTCAATCATCGCATTGCTGGTCCTGATCTATTGTCTTGCGCCGGCGGATCTTGATAACCGATTAGCCGATTACATTACGGCACTTGATGACGATGATACTAGTACTGCTACCGCTTTGACCGAAGAATTAATTGATGAACGTGTCATCAGTGAAAATGATTCAAATGAAGTTGCTGTTATTAAATCAGCCTTGGTTGAATCACACAAACGTACCTTTGCTGTTATCTTTTGGTTTTTAACGCTGGGTATTGTTGGTGCCTTTCTTTATCGGCTGGTGAGTGAGTTACACGATGAATTGAACGACATCCGTAGCGGTTTTTCGGACAGCACAACCATCCTCCTGAATATTCTCGAATGGCCATCATCAAGGTTAATGGTGTTAGGGCTGGCTCTGGGTGGGAATCTGGTTGATGCCATGCCGGGCTGGGGGAAATCTGAACATCTTTCACTGGAAGTGAATAATCAGGTATTAACTACTGCGGGCATGGGTGCCTTGCAATATACGGCACAAATAAAAAGTTCTGGTCGAGAAAAATATTACTGGATAAGCGAACTCAAATCATTACTTAATCGAACCCTGATTATCTGGCTCGCTATATTGGGTGTCATGACTTTATCCGGGACTCTGGGTTAATTATTCGCTATATAATCTGCAACACGTTCAAACCTGAAACGGCCATTGTCGTGAACTAATACACAGTCACGTTCAAACCAGTCACCCAAAACATAGCGAGTTGCTTTTCTTCCCTGCACGGTAACGTCATGTTTTGCCTGTCGGTGGGTATGTCCATGTATCAATGTTTCAACAGCAAAAGATTGCATAATCTCAATAACAGCTTTTTCAGTCACATCAATTATGTCAGGTGCTTTTCTTTGTACGGCTTCTGCGGTGTAGCCACGGACATCATGTGAAATACGTTTTCGCAACTTCAATGGCATGTTGAAATAAATCCATTTAATTATCGGGTTTGTAATAAAGCGTCGCCATTTTTGATATTTCACATCATCGGTACACAAGGTATCACCATGCATCAGGAGTACTTTTTTACCATCGAGTATGATTACGCTGGGATCATTGATTAATGTGCAAGCGGTGGCACTCGCAAACGCTTTATTGAGATGAAAATCGCGATTACCACGCATTATGAATAACTGTGTTGAACCGCAGTTTGAATAATCGTGCAATATTGAGATGACCTCTGAATTAGGTGGATGTTGATCATCACAACCTATCCAGAAGTCATCAAATAAATCACCAAGAATATAGAATGCCGCTGCCTTTTTAGCAGGCCCGGTCATTAATTTTTTAAATAAAGCAAGTTTTTCAGGTCGCTTACTACTTAGGTGCAAATCAGAGACGAAGAGTGTTGCCATTACTTAATATCATTCAAAGCAGGGAAGAATTTGGTATTGAGTTTAATCTTCTTCCCCGAGTACGGTTGCCTTTTCAATCTCGATAGTCTCTTCAGGCACATCCTGATGTCCATTTCGTGTGGTTGTGTGCTTTTCTTCAATGCTGTTAACGACTTCAATTCCCTCAACCACTTTTCCGAATACACAATAACCCCAGCCATCCTGAGATTCAGACTTGAAGTCCAGAAAAGCATTGTCATTCGTATTGATGAAAAATTGCGCTGAAGCAGAATGAGGATCCGACGTTCTGGCCATGGCAACGGTGCCATATTCATTCGCCAGGCCATTATTTGCTTCATTCTGAATGGAAGCACGGGTCGATTTGGAAGACATGTCCTTGTCCATGCCGCCGCCCTGAATCATAAAGTCCTTGATGACACGATGAAAGATAGTACCGTCATAATGACCGCTCTCAACATAGGCTAGAAAATTCTCAACGGTTTTTGGTGCTTTTTCTGAATTAAGTTCGATTGTTATGGGGCCTGCCGTTGTCGTCAACTGTACTTTCATGGTGTATCTCCGCGATATATATTTATAAGGTTACGATTTTAATGTCTGGATTATGCCCGTGGTTCGTCATGAATGACAAATTCCTTTTGTCGCAAATGCGCCTTTCAGATAAGATGCGCGGCTATTTACGGGAAGCAGTGACTATCGCTAGCAGCAAAAAAAGCTTATAAGACCAGTCTAGTGGCCATAACTGGGTTGTCGCCACGATCAGGGTTTCTCGTTTCTTTAATCTAGTACTATCTGGCAAGAATAAAAATACGTGTTAAAAATTTATAACAGTCTAAGCAGGAAAAAGGATAATTTTACGCCGATCGAAGCAGGCAAGGTGAGTATGTATGTCTGTGGTATGACGGTGTATGACTTTTGTCATATCGGTCATGCTCGAGTCATGGTGGTGTTCGATATGGTTGCGCGTTATTTTCGGCATAGCGGTTTCGAGGTGACCTATGTGCGAAACATTACTGATATTGACGATAAGATTATTACTCGTGCCAGAGAGAATAATGAATCAATCACCGATTTAACCGAACGTTTTATTGCAGCAATGAATGAGGATTCTGATGCATTGGGTGTTTTATCACCCGATAGCGAACCTAAGGCAACGTTGCATATGTCGCAAATCATCGAGATGATTTCGACCCTGATTGACAAGCAACATGCGTATGTAGGCAACAATAATGATGTCTATTTTGATGTCAGTTCATATGAAAACTATGGGCGTTTGTCTGGAAAAAATACCGACGAGTTACGCGCAGGAGAGCGTGTTGAAGTCCAGCTAGAAAAGCATGATCCGTTAGACTTTGTGCTTTGGAAAGCAGCTAAACCCGGCGAACCCAGTTGGCCTTCGCCTTGGGGAGACGGACGTCCCGGTTGGCATATTGAGTGTTCGGCCATGTCGACGTATTGTCTTGGCAACCATTTTGATATTCACGGTGGCGGTCAGGATCTGCAGTTTCCACATCATGAGAATGAAATTGCTCAATCCGTTTGTTCGACGGGTGAAGAGTTTGCCAATATCTGGATGCACAATGGTTTTGTCAGGGTTGACGAAGAAAAAATGTCAAAATCCCTGGGTAATTTTTTTACTGTCAGAGAAGTATTGCAAAAATTTCAGCCCGAGGTGATTCGTTTCTTTATACTCTCCAGCCATTATCGCAGTCCATTAAACTATTCAATTACTAATCTGGAAGAAGCCAAGTCAGCACTCAGTGGCTTGTATACTTCATTAAGACATGCATCCAGCAATGCGGTTGACGAACCGCTTAAAAAATACGTCGATGAATTTAATGCCTGCATGGATGATGATTTCAATACGCCGAAAGCTATTTCCTTATTGCATGAATTGGCACGTGATTTAAATAAAAATTCAGATAAATCCTCAAAAGAAGCAGCAGAACTGACAGTAACATTAAGATATCTTGGAACTGTTTTAGGGTTGCTTCAGGATGACCCACAAACTTTTCTACAAGCAAAATCGGATTCCAGCACAGATGATCTGGATGAAGTTGCGATACAAAATTTCATCGATGAGCGCGTTGCTGCTAAAAGCGCTAAAGACTATGAAAAAGCGGATCAAATACGGGATCATCTACAATCCTTAGGTATTAGTCTTGAAGATACACCGCAAGGCACGATCTGGCGACGTAACTAGTTGATTTTTTTGTATTACTTAATTTAGTTTTTGGAATTGACGCGATACAGTGGACTGCGTATCATCCCACGTCCTGTTGAGGCAGGTAGAGTTAAAGAATCGGGGCATAGCGCAGCCTGGTAGCGCATCTGCTTTGGGAGCAGAGGGTCGGGGGTTCGAATCCCTCTGCCCCGACCATTTAACTTTAATAAATGATACTTGTGTGAAGTTTTGAATGCGCCTGTAGCTCAACCGGATAGAGCACCGGCCTTTAGGCACAAACATTTCGATGTTTGTTATTAGGAGCCTTTATGGGGAAACAGAATCCATAAAGTGGATCGCACTGTATCGGGGAAACCTTAACGGCCAGACATTGAGTTCTGGGCTGATGGCAATCCCGAGGAAACCTTGAATATTGGGGATCCGTAGAGACTATACGTGTGACACCTGTGATGGTGAAGAGATAGTCCAGACCACAAACCTGTGAATACAGGGCGTCGAAAGGCGTAGATGGTAAGCTAAGCCGGGGGTTAGAGGTTCAAGTCCTCTCAGGCGCGCCACTCAATGAAAACCAAATCATTGTTTGATGTCTGCTTTTTTATAGAGATAATAGTTTCGTTATGGTGAGCGTAGCTCAGTTGGTAGAGCCCCGGATTGTGATTCCGGTCGTCGTGGGTTCGAGTCCCATCGTTCACCCCATTTAATCGCTTCTGATATTTGGGCCGTTAGCTCAGTTGGTAGAGCAGTGGACTCTTAATCCATTTGTCGTAGGTTCGACCCCTACACGGCCCACCATTTATTTATCTTCTGATTGACGTCCGCAACAAATTAATCGAACCAGTTTAAATAAGACAGTGAAGAATAACCTGCAGCAAAGCCATCGATCGCGATATCAATTCCTGATGTACGATAACCCTCTAATTATTCGCAAGTTAAATTTGTTTGGTTCATCAACATGTTTTCAGTGATTTCGACAATAATATTTTACCTGAAAGCCCTTTCTCGGTGAGCATATTTGTCCATAAGTTAAGCGTGCTCTTAGAGAATGAAATCTGAAAATGAGATTTATTACTACTCATTTGGAAATCCGGATCATAATCATGAATCAGCTTCTGAAGCTGGGTTAGTGCCGTATCGAATACCTAATCGCCAGATTTTCCTGGTTTACTTAATGTATTCTTTATTTTGTACCCGAATAAACAGGCATAACGTAACTCTTTTTAGTTCTGAAGCTACCGACTTGAAATAAGAAAACTCTGATCCGACAATGCCTTATATCGGTGGTAGTATAACGACATTCAACTAAAATACTTTAAGGGCTTTCCTACTTATTTGCTGCTAATATTAGGTTTCTATTGGAGATTATCCGTTTAGATTTTTCTAACAGATAATAAAAAAATGCATATGGAGGCTGCAAAATAAATTAGGTAATTTAAGAAATTCAATGTCCAGACCCGCCATATTACTTGCTGATGATGATCAAACTACACGGATGGTTTTGTCAGCTATCCTCGAAAGTCAGGGTTACAATATCGAAACTGCTGATCGAGGTGAAAAGTGTCTGTTTTTAGCTCTTGAAAATACCTATGACGCTGTATTAATCGATATCAATATGCCCGGTATCGGCGGAATTGATTTATGCAAACGTCTTCGAGAACTTCCTGCTTACAAGATGGTTCCTATCATTTTCATCACTTCTATGGATGAAGAGTCAAGTTTGACCGAGGCGTTTTCTGTTGGTGCGAGTGATTTTATCAGTAAGCCGGTCAATGCCGTCGTATTGGCGGCCAGATTAAAAAATCACCTGGACAAGAAACAGTATTATGATGAGCTTGAGCGTGTCAGGCATTACCTTAATCGTTATATATCCCTAAGGACGCAACGGATGGTCGAAGCGTATGCACTGACCGGATTATTACCAACTCCTGAGTTACATCATGTTTGCGTCATGTTTACCGATATTCGTGGTTCGACAAAACTCAGTAGGACAATTGATCTTGAAGTACTATTTACCCGCATCAGTCGCGCTTTAGGTCGCCAGGTTGATCAGATCCATAAATATAATGGTTATATTGATAAATTTGGAGGGGATGGTTTAATGGCCATTTTCGATGGTGAAAAAGCGGTCATTAATGCCGTTAGATGCGCACAAAGTATCGTTAAGGCCGAACAACATGAGTCTGATGAGCCATTACCCATAGGTGTAGGACTGCATTATGGACCTGTTTTAATCGGTAATATTGGTTCTGATGAGCATCTTGATTATTCCGCACTTGGTGAAACAGTGAATCTCGCGTCACGCATTTGTGAGCATGCGCAATCAATGCATGTGGATATGAGCCAGCAAGTTGTTGATAAACTTAATAGTAAATCTGATTTTAGTTTTAGTCAGGTTGATCCAGTGATGTTTCGAGGCTTTAGCGAGCCAATATTGGTGCATACTTTAGCAACTAATTCAGATAATGTTACCTGCAAGAATGGTTAAATATCAGCGTCTAAATAATTTATAATCTTAAATCAGGCAGTTTAAACGGAACATACGCTCTGATAGTGGTCTAAAAAAATATGGAATATCATGCATCAATGAAAAGTTTATTAGTCGCAACTTTGACGCTGCTGGCTTTGTCAGTCATGTCACCTGTTTATGCGGAAGAAAAAACGGATGATATGAACGCTAAACCTCTCGATGGAGAATTGCTGCTGCCAGATGATTACGATAAATCGACAGAAAAAAAATGCATGACTGTCTGTGACCAATGGGGTGAAGACTGTATAATCAATCCTAAAACGGGTAGTAGAAAATGTCGGCGTGTGTGTAAATCATTTACTGAAGAGTGTTTCTAAACAAACAGTCATGAAATAACCCACCAGTTATATTCAAATTTATTCAGAATATAGTCGTTAAAATCCTGAATTGTGGTACTTTAAGCGGTATTACAGGCATGATTTGTGCTCTGTTTTAGGCTAGAGAAGCTGTTTGTGATACAGAAAATAAGCTATTGATTATCAAAATAGATTATCTATTTTATACTATTGATTGTTTAAGTTAAGCGACCTGAAAACGTAAGGTTTCAAGGTTATATATTTTGCGAAAGTGGCGGAATTGGTAGACGCCCTGGTTTTAGGTACCAGTGCCGTAAGGCGTGAGAGTTCGAGTCTCTCCTTTCGCACCAAATTTTAGTAGTTGTAGTTAATGTTACTCGGCTTTTTAGTCATTAAAAACAGAAGCATTAACGCAGTGATTAAGTTTTAATTTTTGAGGTTCAAAAAGAATGCAAGTATCAGTTGAGAGCACCGGCACACTTGAGCGAAAAGTTCGCGTTGAGGTGCCTGCAGAGCGTATCAGTACGGCCGTGAGCGACCGTCTCCAAAAGTTAACCAAGACAACGAAAGTACAAGGTTTTCGTCCAGGTAAAGTCCCGTTGAAGGTCGTGCAGGGACGTTATGGCGAACAAGTACGCAAGGAAGTTGTCGGTGAACTAATTCAATCCAGTCTTTATGAAGCAATCAGCCAGGAAAATTTGAAACCAGCCGGGCCACCGCAGATTGAGGAGTTTGATGATGAGTCGGGTAAGGATCTGGCTTATACCGCTACCTTTGAGATATATCCTGAGGTTGTGCTTAAGCCTGTCGAGAGTCTGACGTTTGAAAAACAAACCTGCACTGTTTCCGATGAAGACATTACGAGCATGATTGATATGCTTCGCAATCAACGACGCGAGCTAAAAATTACAGAAAGAGCTGCACAAACGGGTGATGTCCTCAATATTAATTTTGAAGGTTTTATCGATGGTGAAGCATTTGAAGGTGGCAAAGCCGAAGATTACGAGCTTGAAATAGGCGCCAAGAAGTTTATTGAGGGATTTGAAGACGGCCTCATCGGAACTTCTGAAGGCGATGAAGTCACGCTTAAGTTGAAGTTTCCGGAAGAGTACGCTTCTGAAGCCCTGAAAGGTAAAGACGCGGAATTCAAAGTGAATGTAAACCTGGTAAATGAGACGGTTTTACCTGAGATTGATGAGACTTTTATGCTGGAGTTTGGCGTAAAAGATGGCAAGGAAGAAACTTTACGCAGTGAAATCAAACGAAATATGGAGCGAGAGGTCGAACTGACGATACGTCGTCAAATGAAGGATACGGTTCTTGATGCCCTGTTTCAGGCTAATGAAATTGACTTGCCACAGGCTCTGGTGGCTAATGAATCGCACCGTGCAAAACATGATTTTGAGAATAATCTCAAACGTCAGGGGCACAACGCAGATGCCATTGGTTCTTTGGATGCCTCGGTTTTTAACGAACAGGCAAAAAAACGTGTTTCATTACAATTGATTCTGGGAGAAATAATCAAGCAGAATGAATTAAAAGCAAACCCTGAAAAAGTGCGAGAAATGATAGAACAAGTAGCCTCAGGCTATGAAGACCCAGCAGCAGTTCTCAACTGGTATTATTCGGATCAGAAGAACCTGGCAGAAGTTGAATCATTGTCGTTAGAAGACAGTGTGGTCAATTGGGTTTTGGAGCATGCAAATGTTACTGATAAAGCATGCACGTTTGACGAAATTATGAATAAAGGGCAGACTGCTGGTTAAAGAAATAGCAGTTATTGTCCGATAACGGATGACTATGAATAATAATGAAATTAAGGCACTAAATTTGGTGCCAATGGTGGTTGAGCAGACGTCAAGAGGTGAGCGCGCCTATGATATCTATTCTCGGCTCTTAAAAGAACGCGTCATCTTCCTGGTAGGGCCTGTGGAAGATAATGTTGCCAATTTGATAGTAGCCCAATTACTCTATCTTGAATCTGAAAATCCGGACAAGGATATTCATTTCTATATCAATTCTCCCGGTGGTTCTGTAACAGCAGGTATGGCTATCTACGATACCATGCAATTTATCAAACCCAGTGTAAGTACTATGTGTGTTGGTCAGGCTGCCAGTATGGGAGCGTTATTATTAACCGGTGGGGAAAAGGGCAAACGCTATTGCTTGCCTCATTCGCGCGTCATGATCCACCAGCCTTTGGGTGGTTTTCAGGGGCAAGCGAGTGATATTGATATTCACGCTCGGGAAATCTTATATATTCGTGAGCGTCTAAATACGATACTCTCGAATCATACCGGGCAATCTATCGAAACCATCCAGAAAGACACTGAACGAGATAATTTTATGAGCGCAGAAACAGCAAAAGAGTATGGTTTGATTGATGACGTGCTGCACAGCAGGGGCGCTCTGCCTGAAAAATTAAAAATAGAGACTGGACCAGATTCAGAATAGAATGTTTTTTCGTAAAAAAGCCTGGGGTAATGACCTATGACTGATAGAAAACAGGGTAAAAACGGCGATGGTGATCGATTACTGTATTGTTCTTTTTGCGGTAAAAGTCAGCACGAGGTACGGAAGTTAATTGCAGGTCCATCTGTTTTCATCTGTGATGAGTGTGTCGAATTGTGTAATGACATCATTCGGGAAGAAATCCAGGAAAAATCAGTTGCCGGTGTCGGTGCCGCGCTACCTACGCCGCATGAGATAAATAAAATTCTGGATGAATATGTTATTGGCCAGGAAAATGCCAAGAAAATTCTTTCTGTAGCCGTTTATAACCATTATAAACGTCTGGAACAAGGCATCAAAAAATCTGATATTGAATTATCAAAAAGCAATGTGCTTTTGGTCGGTCCAACCGGTAGCGGCAAAACATTACTGGCTGAAACCATGGCTCGATTATTGAATGTGCCGTTTACCATTGCCGATGCGACTACATTGACTGAAGCAGGTTATGTGGGCGAGGATGTTGAGAACATCATTCAAAAGTTACTGCAAAAGTGTGACTATGATGTCGATAAGGCACAGACCGGTATTGTGTATATCGATGAAATTGACAAAATCTCACGTAAATCCGATAACCCTTCTATTACCCGGGATGTGTCCGGTGAAGGCGTACAGCAGGCATTATTGAAACTTATCGAAGGAACCATTGCGTCAGTGCCTCCCCAAGGCGGACGTAAACATCCACAACAAGAGTTTTTGCAGGTGAACACGGCCAATATATTGTTTATCTGTGGTGGTGCGTTTGCAGGTCTGGATCGCATTATTCGCGAGCGATCCGAAAAAGGCGGAATTGGTTTCTCTGCTGAAGTGAAAAGCAAAGATGATAGAAAGAGCATTAGCGAAGTTCTGCAAACGGTTGAGCCCGAGGATCTTATTAAGTACGGCTTGATTCCTGAGTTTGTTGGACGACTGCCGGTAGCGGCGACACTGGGTGAACTTGATGAAGAACAACTAGTGCAAATTTTGCTCGAACCAAAAAATGCAATTACCAAACAATACATTCGTTTATTCGAAATGGAAGGTTGTGAACTGGAGTTTCGAGAAGATGCACTGCGCGCTGTAGCTAAAAAATCGATGGAACGTAAAACAGGCGCACGCGGACTGCGTTCAATTATGGAAAATGTATTGCTGGATACGATGTATGATCTACCCTCAATGGATAATGTTACAAAAGTGGTTATTGATGAAGGCGTGATAAATGGTGAATCTGAGCCGTTAATGATCTATGAGGGATCTGAAATGTCAAAAGTAGCCTCTGATCAATAGCGAGTATTTATTAGGTA
Source organism: uncultured Gammaproteobacteria bacterium (assembly GCA_938084745.1). Classification (GTDB taxonomy): domain Bacteria; phylum Pseudomonadota; class Gammaproteobacteria; order Eutrophobiales; family Eutrophobiaceae; genus UBA7359. The sequence continues at coordinate 146,966 of CALKEZ010000005.1, read as the reverse complement.
TTTCCTGTCTTATCACGTTGTATATTCTAAAATTACAACAGTTCCTGTTGAAAAAAGATTATTAAGTCACAATATTAAGAAGACAATTATACTGAACTCTTAAATATTAATTAAACGATAAAGGTCTCCAATGACACAAGAAACAGAATCACTACCGGTACTCCCATTACGTGACGTCGTGGTCTATCCACACATGGTTATCCCATTGTTTGTTGGTCGCGAAAAATCCATAAAAGCTCTGGATAAGGCTATGGAAGGCAATAAACAGATCATACTTGTTGCCCAGAAAAGTGCGGCTGAAGATGATCCCGGCCGAGATGAAACCTACGATGTTGGCACAATGGCGAATATTCTCCAGTTGCTTAAATTACCAGACGGTACGATTAAAGTGCTGGTCGAGGGTACTGCCAGAGCAAGCATAAAAGAATACAGAGAAAACGAGGGTATGTTTGTCGCTGATGTCGAGTTGCTTGAGCCAAAGGTGGTTGATGAGCAAGAGATGGATGTACATGCTCGCTCAGCCATGAATCAATTTGAACAGTATGTAAAACTGAATAAAAAAGTGCCACCGGAAATAATCTCGTCATTAGCCAGTATTGATGATGCGAGTCGTCTGGCAGACACAATTGCAGCGCATATGTCGATAAAGCTGGAAGAGAAACAGCAGGTGCTGGAAATCATCGATATCAAAGAGCGTCTGGAACACCTTATCAACTTAATAGATGCTGAAATAGATTTACTGCAAGTTGAAAAACGAATTCGCGGTCGTGTTAAATCACAAATGGAAAAAAGCCAACGCGAGTATTATCTGAATGAACAGATGAAAGCGATACAAAAAGAGTTGGGTGAGATGGAAGATGTACCCAACGAAATTGAAGAGCTTGCAGATAAAATCGAAAAGGCCGGAATGCACAAAGACGCCAAGCAAAAGGCAGAAGCAGAATTAAATAAATTGAGAATGATGTCGCCAATGTCGGCCGAAGCAACCGTTGTGCGCAATTATATAGATTGGTTAGTTGGCGTACCCTGGAAAAAACGCAGTAAGGTCTCTGATGATATCGTTAAAGCAGAAGCCATACTCGAAGAAGATCATTATGGCTTGGAAAAAGTAAAAGAACGCATTCTTGAGTATCTTGCTGTACAGCTCCGTGTTAAGAAAATGAAGGGCCCTATCCTATGTCTGGTTGGCCCGCCAGGTGTGGGTAAAACCTCATTAGGTCGTTCTATTGCACGCGCAACCAATCGCAAATTTGTTCGTATGTCGCTTGGCGGGGTACGTGACGAGGCTGAAATACGCGGCCATCGAAGAACTTATATTGGATCTATGCCCGGAAAAATTGTTCAGGGCATGTCGAAAATTGGTAAGAAGAATCCACTTTTCTTATTGGACGAAATAGACAAGATGGCGATGGATTTTCGTGGTGACCCGGCATCGGCATTATTGGAAGTTTTGGATCCAGAACAAAACAACACCTTTAATGATCACTATCTTGAAGTGGATTATGACTTATCAGAAGTGATGTTTGTTACAACGGCAAACAGTCTGAATATTCCCGCACCATTGCTAGACCGAATGGAAGTGATTCGCATATCGGGTTATACCGAAGACGAAAAAATCAATATAGCCAAGCGTTATCTTATTCCCAAGCAACTTGAGCGTAATGGTTTAAAAGAGGGTGAAATATCAATTAGAGAAAGTGTGATACGGGACATTATTCGTTATTACACTCGGGAAGCGGGCGTACGTAGTCTTGATCGTGAAATAGCTAATATCTGTCGTAAAATAGTTAAACAGATTCTGCTCAAACCTACGCATAAATGCATTATTGTTACACCTAAAAAGCTGGAAACTTTATTGGGCGTTAAACGCTTCCGATACGGTAAAGCAGAAGAAGAAAACCGCATTGGTCAAGTCACCGGTCTGGCCTGGACTGAAGTTGGTGGTGAATTATTGACCATAGAAGCGGCTGTCGTCGATGGTAAAGGCAAGATTACGCGCACGGGTAAACTGGGCGATGTCATGCAGGAATCTATTGAAGCGGCCATGACGGTTGTCCGTAGTCGAAGTGAAGTCCTGGGTATTGAACACGAGTTCTATAAAGAACATGATTTCCATATCCATGTGCCGGAAGGCGCGACACCAAAGGATGGCCCTAGCGCAGGTGTTGCCATGTGTACCGCCCTGGTCTCGGCGTTATGTGGTATACCGGTAAAATCCAGTGTGGCCATGACGGGTGAAATTACGCTGCGCGGAGAAGTCTTACCGATCGGTGGTTTAAAGGAAAAATTACTTGCCGCTTTGCGCGGTGGTATTGAGACTGTATTGATACCGTACGAAAATGCCAGAGAATTATCAGAGATACCGAAGAATATTCAACAAAATCTTGATGTTCGCCCGGTTCGATGGATTGATGAAGTGCTTGAGGTTGCTTTGGAACGTGTGCCAAAACCACTTGCAAAAAAGGGAGCAGAATCTGATATAGTAAAAAAGGATGAAGTCAGAAGTAAGGATAAAAATGATCTAATCAGACCGCATTAAATACCTATAGGCATAATTATTTATAAATATTGCGAAAGCATTGCTTGACGGGTATTTCAGCAGTTGGTATAAATCCAGCGCTAAGAATTGCGAGGCCAAACAAACCAAATCAACCTCACCTGTCTTTAATAATGACAGCAGTTGAGGCAAATAATATAGAAGGGGAATAATCACTATGAATAAAGCTGAACTTATCGATGCTGTTGCAGATTCTGCTGATTTATCAAAAGCTGCTGCCGGTAGAGCACTAGATTCCGCAATTGAAGCGGTAACCAAAGCTCTCAAAAAGGGAGACACTGTAACCTTAGTCGGTTTTGGAACATTCTCAGTTCGTAAGCGCGCAGCACGCACTGGTCGTAACCCAAGAACGGGCGAAGCAATTAAAATCAAGGCATCAAAAGTTCCTGGCTTTAAAGCTGGAAAAGCTCTCAAGGATGCCATAAACTAGCGCGCCTCCTAGGGGTGCTTAGCTCAGTTGGTAGAGCGACGCCCTTACAAGGCGTAGGTCGGGGGTTCGAACCCCTCAGCACCCACCAGTATATTTGCATCCGGAGTGGTAGTTCAGTTGGTTAGAATACCGGCCTGTCACGCCGGGGGTCGCGGGTTCGAGTCCCGTCCACTCCGCCAATATTTTGAATGATTTACGGGCGTATCATAATAAACGGTACGCCCGTATTCAGTTATCAAATACGAAAAGTCGAGTAACTCATGTTAGGAACAATAAGAGATAAAGCAACAGGTTGGATAGCCGGTGTCATCGTTGGCGCATTAATCATTTCCTTTGCTTTTTGGGGCGTCAGCTTTTATTTCGGACAAGGTGGTGATGTTAATGTCGCTACTGTTAATGGTACTGATATTAATCTTAAGTCATTCCAACGGTCTTTCTACACGCTCAGAAAACAGATGCAGAGCATGTTAGAGGATGATGCGCTTACTCTGGAAGAAGAACAATTTGTAAAAGAAGAAACATTAAAAAGACTGGTTGAAACTGAAGTTATTAATCAGGTAATTGCAGATGCTGGTTTACGAGTGACCGATCAGAAGCTGGTAGAAACAATCAGAAAACTTGAGTATTTCAAGGGTGATGAAGGTTTCGACCGAGATAAGTATGAACGAACCATCATTAGCATGGGGATGGATCCAGTTGTTTTTGAAGCTCAACTTCGTATGGATTTATTATCAGAGCAATTACAAGCCGGTTTATCTGAAAGCCTGTTCGTTTTGGAATCAGAGCTCAATGAAGTCATGCAAATACAGTCACAAACACGTGACCTAACCTACAGTATCCTCAACCTTACCTCTTATATCGACAAAGATGACGTCGCTGATTCAGAGATAGAGGCATATTATAAAGCACACCCAGAGAAATTTGCAGATCCAGAAAAAGTTAAAGTCGAATATGTTGAACTCGATGTCAACGAACTGGCTAAGACTATTACTACTGATGATGAAGAAAGTCTGAGAGCTTACTATAACGATAATAAAGACAACTATGATGTTGTCGAACAACGATCTGTCACCAAACTGTTTGTAAAAGTAGATGAAAAGTCTACTGAAGAAGATAAAGCAAAAGCCAAAGAAGTCATTGATGCAGCTATGTTAATGATCAAGGAAGGCAAGGACTTTGAAGCGGTTATCAAGACATTTACCGAAGAAGGTAAAGGGGCATTGGAATTTAGTGAACATGCGTTCATGGCCAAAGGTATTATGGATAAAGAAGTTGATGAATTTCTTTTCTCCTCCGATGAAGGTGCTATCAGTGAACCTATTGAAACAAAGAGTGGTTTCAATATTGTAAAAGTAGGTGAAATAAGAGGTGGACCCAAAAACGTCTATGAAACTGTTGCCGAACAAGTGAAAGCGGATTATCAAAAATCGGAGGCGGAATTACAGTTCTTTGAATTAGCTGATCAACTTACAAATCTAAGTTATGAACATTCAGATACGCTGGAGCTGGCCTCTGAAGCAATAGGTCGAAGTGTTATTGAAAGCGATTATTTTAGTAAAGAAAATCCACCTGAGGGTATTCTTTCAAACAGTAAAGTCATCGCGTCCAGTTTTGATCCTGAATTAATGAATACGGGACAAAATAGTGAGGCAATAGAAGTCGGTGATAATCATATTGTTGTGTTAAGGGTGGTAGACCATAAAGCAGCTTCTATAAAACCATTGGCAGATGTTAGAGATGACGTTATTGCCAGTATCTGGCTGCAACAAGCAGAAGATAAAATCAAAAAAGCATCTGAAAATATCGCCGAACAACTTAAAAGTGGTGCTAAACCCGATTCAATAAGCAGTGATGTAGAAATTGAATGGACTACTGTCGAAAAAGTTAAACGTGACGATGTGAATGTGAACAGGGCAGTGCTTCGAAATGCATTCCAGGCAGGTAAGCCTATGGATGATAAGCCTATCGTTCTAACCAATCGTCTTGGTAGCGGTGATTACGCTATTATCCTTGTAACTGCGGCACATGATGGTGAAGTTGTTGCGGATGATGAGACCAGTAAAAAATATGATATCGAATTACGTCGAAGCCGCGGAACGACTGAATGGCAAGAATTTATAAAAGATGCCAGAAGTCGTGCTGACGTTAAACTGTTTAAAGATAATATTTAATTGACAGCCCAGGGCCTGGATTAAACTCTAAGCCCTGGGTAAATAACGTTCAATCACTGCGGCACCAACACTATCACCCCAGACGTTGACCGTTGTTCTAAACCGGTCAAGAAACCAGTCAACCGCAAGTATCATCCCGATACCTTCAACCGGTAGATTCACGGCATTAAGAACAATCAACATGGTAACCAGACCCGCCTGAGGTATGCCTGCTGCGCCAATAGCAGCCAATGTCGCTGTAATAAATATAATCGTTTGTTCACCCAACCCCATAGTTAAACCATAAGCTTGTGCGATATACATCACTGCTACTGATTCATACAGTGCGGTGCCATCCATGTTTACTGTCGCGCCGATTGGCAAGACAAATTTTACCGAGCGTTTATCCACGCCAGCTTCAATGGCGCATTCCATTGTTAAGGGTAATGTTGCTGAGGAACTGGCCGTACCAAAAGCAGTGAACAGAGCGCGTAATAATGAAAATAAATATGCTTTTCCTCTTTTGCTGAAGATTAATAGGATGATAAATAACAAAATAAAATGCAGTGTTAATCCGAGGATAACGGTAAAGCAATAGCTTCCTACTGCGAGCAGTTCGTTCTTTATTGCGAGTCCACCACCGGCCCGTCCTATTTGGCCTGCAATGAGGGCAAAAATACCGATAGGCGCAAATGCCATGACCCATATCACCAACTTCATCATGACTTCGTTTAAGCCATCGAAAAAACGTATCAGAGTGACATTTTTTTCACCTATCGTGGTCAACGCCGCAGCGAATAAAAGACAAAAAACAATGACGGGAAGTAATTGGGTGTTGGCTGCGGCGGAGAGAATATTAGGTGAAATTAACGATCTTATGATATCCACAAAACCCGTATCAGCTTTATTGCTAACGGATTCAGGCAGGGTATTAGTCAGTTGTTCGATACCATTGCCAGGTTGAATTACATTAACGACTAACAGTCCTATGAGTACCGCACAGGCTGTTGTGACCGCATAATAAAGTAGAGTTGCGCCACCCACCTTGCCGAGTTTACGAATATCACCCAAAGAAGTGACACCGCTGATGACAGCGGCAACGATCAGGGGAATGATCATCATCTTCAGGGTATCCAGAAATAAATCACCTATCCAGGCGATGGATACCATGGCTGGCCCAAACAACCAGCCACAGACAATCCCAGCGATTGCACCTATCAGTATTGCAATGATCAGCTTGTTTTCACTGATAGACACGAGCAGGTTTTATCCCATGCCTATAGAATTGAACCCGCCATCCACATAAGTGATTTCTCCGGTAATAGCGGAGGCATAATCAGAGCAGAGAAATGCCGCGGCATTGCCGACTTCATCTATATTAACGTTGCGTCTCAATGGGGACACTTTCTCGACATGATTTAAAAAATCACGCATGCCACTGATGCCTGAAGAGGCTAAAGTACGGATAGGACCCGCAGAAATGGCATTCACCCGAATACCTTCCGGGCCAAGACTCGACGCCATGTAGCGCACATTGGCTTCGAGGCTGGCTTTTGCAACACCCATCACATTGTAATTGGGCATAGCACGTACCGCACCAATATAGCTAAGCGTTAACATGGCACCATTTCGGCCTTGCATCATTTCTCTGGCGGCATCACCGAGCGCTGAAAAACTGTAAGAACTGATCTCATGGGCCAGTAGAAAGCCTTCGCGAGTGACATTCTCGAGATATTCGCCTTCCAACTGCTCTTTTGGGGCATAAGCAACGGAATGAATTAGTATGTCCAGTCCATCCCAATAATCATCCAGATGCTCGAAAACAGACTGTATCTGTTTATCATCTGCCACATCACAGGGTACGGTTATCTCTGAATCAACTTCGGCAGCGTATTTTTCGACTCTACCGCGTAACCTTTCGTTTTGGTAAGTAAAAGCCAATTCAGCGCCTTCACGGTGCATAGCCTGTGCAATTCCCCAGGCAATTGAACGATTGCTGGCAACACCAACGATTAAAGCGCGTTTATTATCGAGTAATCCCATCTGTTTTTCCTTTATGAATATGTTATGTGAATCTTTTTATTCGTTTAATATCAAAGTGTACAGAAAAACGCTCACGTTTATAATGCACCTGTGATGACAAATCCTATAAAAATAATAAATCGACACATCTTAAGCTTCATTAACATGCTGCCTCTGCTGATTTGTTGCTTATTGCTGTGTACCGGTTGTGATAATTCCCCCTGGAATAACCCTTATCCTAACCAGGATTCAGCAAAGAATATCTATTACGATTCATTTTCCGAGCGTCCCAAGCATCTTGACCCGGTGAGTTCGTATAGCGCTAACGAATATGTGTTCCTGGGCCAAATCTATGAGCCTCCATTGCAGTACCATTTTCTGAAGCGCCCTTATGAGTTAGTCCCACTGACAGCGACAGCAATGCCGGAGCCAGAGTATTTTGATAACGAAGGACAGTCAGTCGCAGAGGATTCAGATACGGCAGCTATTCACAGGGTCAAATATACAATATCCATCATGCCCGATATTTTATATCAACCTCACCCGGCCTTTGCAAAAAATGCGAGTGGCAAATATCTTTATCACGATCTTAATCCAGAAAAGCTGACCAACATTCATACCTTGTCGGATTTTAAAACCGTTGGCACACGTAGAATGTTAGCCAATGATTATGTCTATCAGATAAAACGTATGGCCCATCCCAGAGTACATTCGCCCATATCCGGCTTGATGGAAAAATATATTCTGGGACTCGACGAATTTGCCGACGAACTTGCAAAAATAGGAAATGGTGACGCCGGTTCAAACTATATTGACCTGAAAGATTATAAGCTACCCGGTGCCAGAGTTATCAACGACACAACCTTTGAAATAACACTTAAACAAAAGTATCCGCAATTTATTTATTGGTTATCCATGTCATTCTTTGCTCCCATGCCGTGGGAAGCCGATTATTTTTATTCTCAAAACGGGATGACGGAAAAAAACATAACGCTGGACTGGTATCCGGTCGGCACAGGTCCTTTTATGTTGACTGAGAATAATCCTAATCGGCGCATGGTACTTGAACGAAACCCGAACTTTAGAGGTGAAGCATTTCCGTCAACAGGGGATGAAGGTGATCACCTGGCAGGCTTACTGGATGATGCAGGTAAAAAAATGCCGTTCATCGATAGAGCGATTTATAGTCTGGAAAAAGAATCAATCCCTGCCTGGAATAAATTTCTACAAGGCTACTATGATACATCAGGCATCGTGTCTGATAGTTTTGATCAAGCAGTACAATTTAATACGCAAGGTGATGCAGAATTAACCGATGAAATGCGTGAGAAAGGCATACGTCTATTAACCGCAGTTACCACGTCAACTTATTACATGGGTTTCAATATGGCCGATGATGTCATTGGTGGTAATAGTGAACGCGCACGATTACTGCGACGCGCTATATCAATTGCCGTTGATTATGAGGAATATATCTCTATTTTTGCCAATGGTCGGGGCGAACCCGCTCAAGGCCCTATACCACCGGGTATCTTTGGCAATCTTTCTGGTGAAGCCGGGATTAATCCTTATGTATATCAGTGGCAGGGTGATAAACCCGTCAGACGGCCTATCGAAGAAGCAAAGGTATTATTAGCCAAGGCGGGTTATCCTGATGGACGCGATAAAACCAATGGCAAGCAACTGGTTTTAAATCTGGATACGCCGGCGGCTGGGCCGGGCAGTAAGGCAAGCTTTGACTGGTTACGCAAACAATATGCAAAGCTTGGCATTAACCTTGTTGTTCGTGCAACAGATTATAACCGCTTCCAGGAAAAAATTAGAAAAGGCACTGCTCAAATCTTTCAGTGGGGGTGGAATGCAGATTATCCTGATCCCGAAAACTTCTTCTTCTTACTCTATGGTCCGAATGCAAAGATTGATCATAACGGTGAGAATGCATCGAATTATAAGAATACAGAATTTGATGAGCTATTTAATCAAATGAAGACCATGTCCAATAGTCTTGAGCGACAGGACGTGATCAATAAAATGGTCGAGATAGTCAGACGCGATGCACCCTGGTTATGGGGTTTCCATCCGGTTGGTTTTTCATTGCATCATGCCTGGTACAAGAATGCCAAGCCTAACTTAATGGCGAACAATACATTGAAATACACACGGATTGAGCCGAGATTACGTGCGGAAAAACGCACAGCCTGGAATCAACCGATATGGTGGCCTATAGCGTTGATGCTGCTATTATTGATCATAGTGTTACTCCCCGCGATAGTTTCGTATCGTCGTAAAGAAACCGAGTCGATTCTATGATTAGTTATATCTTGCGACGCATTGCCTATGCTTTCCCTATATTGGTTGGTGTGAATATCATTACTTTTGTTTTGTTTTTTGTGGTGAATACGCCGGATGATATGGCGCGCATGCAACTTGGCATGAAACGAGTTGATGATGCCGCGATAAGTAAATGGAAAGAAGAACGTGGCTATGACAAGCCGATACTCTGGAATACGAATGCCAGATCAGTAGAAAGAATTACAGATACTATTTTTTTTCAAAATTCAGTAAAACTGTTTGTGTTTGATTTCGGGCGTTCGGATAGTGGTCGTGATATAGGCTATGACATTAGTCAACGTATGTGGCCCAGTCTGGCGATTACCGTGCCCAGTTTAATAATCGGCTTGTTAGCCTATATTACGTTCGGACTTACACTCGCATTTTTTCGCGGCAGTTATGTTGATGTTTCCGGGGTTGTGTTGTGTGTTGTAATGATGTCTATCTCGAGTCTGTTTTATATTATTGGTGGTCAATATCTGATAGGAAAGTTTCTCCATCTGGTTCCTATATCCGGTTATGACACCGGTCTTAACGCAGTAAAATTTATCGTCTTGCCCGTGCTGGTCGGTCTTGTTGGTGGAATTGGTGCGAGTACACGCTGGTACCGCACGATTTTTCTCGAAGAGATGGGTAAGGATTATGTGCGTACAGCAAAAGCCAAAGGATTATCTGAAACCCGTGTCTTATATCAGCATGTTCTTATGAATGGTTTAATCCCGATATTAACCGGTGTTGTGGTGATCTTGCCGAGCCTGTTTATCGGTAGCTTGATTGTCGAATCATTCTTTGCGATACCGGGGCTTGGCAGTTATACCATTGATGCGATAAGTGCTCAGGATTTTGCCATAGTGCGTTCTATGGTGTTTTTGGGATCAGTGTTGTACATCATTGGTTTGATTTTGACCGACATCTCTTACACTCTGGTTGATCCCAGAGTCAGGTTGAACTAATGATGCCTGTTATTTTCATTACTGATGGTTTCATTTTTTTGCTTGTACTGATGGTGAGTGGCTATATTTTTTATGCAAGACGTCATGAGCACCTGTCTGCGCCTTGGCGTGCTGTAGCATGCCGACCGCTTGCCATGTCTGCCGCAATTATTCTCATTTTGTATATCGTTATTGGTCTGCTCGATTCATTTCATTTTCACGCCAAGCTGGAAGCAACTGAGTCGAGTGGTGAGGTATATTCGACAGAAGTATCCAGCATACTGGATTTGATGCTTGAGGATTTGCGTAATAATACGGAGCGTACCTATTCTGCACCGCTGGCAACGTATGCATTCTCCAAGGAGATGCTGGACTTGGCAGATGGCAAGCAAGTCAGGGATTATCCCCGCTTAAAATATGGTGGCGCACATCTGACTGATCCTGAGTCGGAGCGCATAGCAGATATTGGTAAACATGTTGTTGTTGGTCTGGTTTGTGGCTTGATGATCAGCCTGCTACTTTCAAGTTTGCTAGTACTTTTCCTAGCGAAGGGGCATGAGCTCTCTTTTAAACAGGCGGCACTTAAATTATGTCGTAATGAATTTGTTGTTGCCTGGACTGCAATCATCATTACTATCAGTCTGATTATCACGGTTGCCTGTAGCATTTATAACCTGGCACAACATTACCATGTGTTTGGTACAGATAAAGTAGGCCAGGATGTACTTTATCAATCTATCAAAAGTATACGTACCGGTTTGGTTATCGGTACATTAACCACATTGGTCATGCTACCTTTTGCTATTATGATGGGATTGATGGCCGGCTATTTTCGCGGCTGGATAGATGACGTTATTCAATACCTGTATACAACCTTAAACTCTATCCCCGGTGTTTTACTTATTGCCGCTTCTATATTGTTACTACAGGTCTATATCGGTAATCATGCCGATGATTTTAACAGCATTGAAGAAAGAGCCGATCTAAGGTTACTGTTCCTTTGTATTATTCTGGGCATCACCAGTTGGACCGGCTTATGTCGTCTATTAAGAGCAGAGACTTTAAAACTACGCGAAATAGACTATGTGCAAGCAGCACAGGCATTTGGTGTCAGTAATCTCAGTATTATGTTGCGACATTTGTTACCTAACGTTATGCATATCGTCATGATCTCAATTGTGATCGATTTTAGTGGTCTTGTATTGGCAGAGGCCGTATTGTCATACATCAATATTGGTGTTGACCCGAGCACGAATAGCTGGGGCAATATGATCAATGGTGCGCGCTTGGAGATGGCGCGAGAACCCATAGTCTGGTGGTCGCTGGCAGCCGCATTTATTTTCATGTTTGTTCTGGTCCTTGCTGCAAATCTTTTTTCGGATGCAGTACGGGATGCATTTGATCCCAGGTTACGGCATTAATAAATCATTAATCATAATTATAAGATAACAAATAAAAACATGACCAAGCAAAATGTAACATTACCCAATGATAGACACCCGGCAATAAAGTTAGTCGCGATGCCGAAAGATTCCAATGGTGGTGGCAGCGTATTTGGTGGCTGGATTATGGCCAATGTCGATATGGCGGGTTCAATTCCGGCAGTAGAGCGTGCACGGGGTCGTGTTGCGACAGTTGCGGTTAACTCCTTTGAATTTCATGAGCCTGTACTTGTCGGTGATGTTGTAAGTTATTTCGCTGAAGTAATTAAAACAGGAAATTCATCTATCACGATAAAAGTTGAAGTCTATGCAGAACGTAATCCGATCGACAGACTAACAATTAAAGTGACTCAGGCAGAACTAACTTATGTTGCATTAGACGAAAATCGTAAACCGCGAAAATTACCCGAGCTGGAAATATAATCAACATGACTGAGCCATTACTTCAGGTTAATCAACTCACGACATCTATCGGCACCGGTGTGAACCAGGTTAATGTGGTAGATGATGTCAGCTTTACTATAAACAAGGGTGAAACCTTTGTGTTATTGGGTGAATCAGGTAGTGGTAAATCCATTACCGCACTTTCCATCATGCGTTTACTACCTCCTGCGGCAGACATCAAAAGTGGCTCGGTAATATTAAACGGACAAAATTTATTTCAATTACCGGAAAGTAAAATGCGCGATGTTCGTGGTGCCAATATAGGGATGATTTTTCAGGAGCCACAGTCATCATTAAATCCGGTGTTGACTGCAGGGCAACAAATTAGCGAAACATTGTTTCGACATCAGAACATGTCGAAACAAGACACGCTTAAACGCAGTATTGAACTATTGGATGCAGTTGGAATTCCTGAGCCTGATCGTCGAATCAATGAATACCCGCATCAATTCTCTGGTGGTATGAAACAACGCATTATGATTGCCATGGCTCTGGCTGGTGAGCCGGATCTGTTGATTGCAGATGAACCGACAACGGCACTTGATGTGACAATTCAGGCGCAGGTTCTGCAACTGTTACGCAAGTTGCAAAAAGAAACGGGTATGGCGATATTGTTTATTACCCATGATCTCGGCGTAACGGCGCAAATGGCCGATCACGTTGCTGTTATGCGAACTGGTAAAATTGTTGAAGCAAAAGATAAAAAAAGTTTGTTTGCACATCCAGAGCATCCGTATACCTTACAATTATTTGATGCGATACCGAGTTGGGAAAAACGGCAAGCAGAAAACAACGATATCGACGTTGATAGAAATCAGGAACAGTGTCTATTAAAAGTGCGCGATTTCAAGGTTCATTACCCGATACGAAAAGGTATTTTTAAACGGGTCGTCGGGCATGTCAAAGCTGTAGATGGGGTGAGTGTAAATGTGCATGCAGGTGAAACAGTCGCTGTTGTTGGTGAATCAGGATCGGGTAAAACGACAATGGGGAAGGGCATTTTACGCCTGTTACAGACAACAGCAGGTGAAGTCCTGTATGAAGGCGAAGACTTGAGTCGTCTTGATGCCGCTGCATTACGAAAAAAACGATCAGAAATACAAATTGTGTTTCAAGATCCGTATTCATCGATGAATCCACGCATGATGATAAGGGACATCGTACAAGAAGGTATGTTGGCACAAGGCATAGGTGAAACGCAGAAAATTCGCGACCAAATGAGTGCCGAGTTGCTTGAGCAAGTGGGTCTACTACCCGAACATCAGCTACGGTATCCACATGAATTTTCCGGTGGACAACGACAACGTATTTGTATCGCTCGTGCACTTGCAGTAAGACCGAAACTGATCATTTGTGATGAACCAACCAGTGCTCTTGATGTGTCGGTACAGGCGCAGATATTAGCGTTGTTAAGAAAATTACAAAAAGAATATCAACTTGCTTATTTGTTCATTACACACAACATTAGTGTGGTTGAATATATTGCACATTATGTTGCTGTTATGTACCAGGGAAAGATTGTTGAGCAGGGTGATGTAGAGCAAGTACTGATGCATCCAAAAAACGAATATACCAAACAATTATTATCTGCTGTACCACGATTAAAAAAGACAGGTTCTGACTAAATATTTTAAAGGAGGTATGAAAATGACACCTTCGATAAACAAATCTGTTATCTCTACAAGACTTATTGTCTGCTTAATACTAGCTATTTTATCGCCATTCTCGATTGCTGATCAGCAATGGAAAACACTTGGTTATGACAAGGGGAAGACGGTGATTGGTAATCGTTCCGTGAGTGCGCCTGCAAGAAACACGCTATATTCCTGTGACTTCAGCGCAATGAGTAGTTCATTGGATAGACCATGGGTGGATAATAAGGGTGTAATTTTTTTTTCAAAAAAGCCTCTCGTCAAGGGCCATAAAGAATGGAATGCAAACATCAGGTTTGAGGATGGTTTACCAAACATTGCCGTGACTGGTGACGGCCTCCCAAACCATGCGACGGGTGATTTTCCGATAAAACCGGGTTCAACCGCATACCAATATGATCGAAATCCGAATTCGATTCGCGCACAACGTTTAAGTTATGCGCTACCAACTAATCCAGAAATTGCAAACAAACCCGGTTGTCTACCTATGGGTACTATTGGTATTGCCTTGAGCGGCAGCGTTTTTTTTAATGCGCTTGACGCCGACAAACGAGATGCAGTAGCGAATGAAATTCTGGATGCCTGTGAAGGGCATCCTCAACAACATGGACAATATCATTATCACCATAATTCACCCTGCTTCAACCAGGGCATAGAAGGGGAGCACTCGCCATTATTGGGCTATGCTTTAGATGGTTTTGGAATCTATGGAGCGCGTGGTGAAGACGGCAAGATTATAACGAACAACGAGCTTGATGAATGTCATGGTCATACAGGTTCAGCCTTGGATAGATTGGGTGACCGTATTACTGAATACCATTACCATATAAATAATGAATTTCCGTATACCCTTGGTTGTTTTAAAGGTGTAGTTGATGCTTCAATGCTGGAACGCCGTCCCGCAGCAGAAGGTGACAGGCGTATTGGAACAGAAGCTGGAGAAGGGAGTGGTCGTGATAATCGAAGAGGCGGCCCGGTGGATCTCTCTATTGTCGCGAAAAAACTGGGTGTTAGAGAACGTGACTTGCAACATGCGTTAGGACCCCCACCGCCGAACTTTAAAAGCGCTGCAAAAAAACTGGGTATTAGTGAGCATGATTTACAAGAAGCGATGCAAGCAGCACGTGCCCGCTGAAATCATATAAAATTCATATGATTGGGTTTCTTAACCAGACCCTCAAACATATTTAAAGATAGAGGCAAGAAATGAAGCATAATCAGATTACATTACTCCCGATTTTCGTTGTTTGTAGTATCACACTTTTGAATATAGGTAAGATCTATGCCGCCGATGCTATACCGGAAAATAGTCAGTTATCCAGAAACGGACATAGCTGGGTATGTGATAAAGGCTATTGGAAAAACATTAAAACAAAGAGTTGCGATAAAGTTAATGTGCCTGAGAATGTTTATCTCGCCTACGATGGAGCTAGTTGGGTTTGTGATAAAGGTTATATCAGGAATAATCGTAAAGAAAGTTGCGATAAGATTCATCTACCAGAAAATGGACTTTTATCTTCCGATGGTCATAGTTGGTATTGTGAAAAAGGCTACCAGGAAAATATGAAAGAAAGACGTTGTGATAAAACTGTAGAGTAAGAATTAACGGATAATATTTACGCATTAATAAATAAGGCATAACCACATAGCGCTTTACAACTAAATTATTACGTCGAATGATCGATGAATTTGCATCTCTCTTTTGGAATAGAGTGTGGGAACATACTCTCACTGGCGCACCAATAAAAAAATAGCATATAAATAAAATGATAGAAGAAGATTTTGAAGACCTGCCGAAAAGCAAATCACAAATCAAACGCGATTTACTGGAATTACAAGCGCTAGGCAAAAAACTGGTCGCGCTACCCGAGAAGCAGCTCCGTAAGGTACCACTTTCAGAAAGACTTCGTGATGCTATTGTTGCGGCGAGGACTTTCAAGCATGGTGCAGTAAGTCGGCAATTAAAGTATATCGGCGGTCTAATGCAGGATGAAAATGAAGCATTAATACGCGTAGCTCTGGAGAATCTTGAAAAGCCACATAAAGAAGAAGTAAATGCTTTTCATAAGATTGAAGAGTGGCGTGACCAGCTCTTGCAAGGCAATACGACATTATTGGATGAACTCGCAGGCACGTTTGCCAGGTTTGAGCGCCAATACGTTAGTCAATTAATTCGAAATGCTAAAAAAGAACAGACGTTGAATAAACCACCAAAGTCTGCGCGACTATTGTTTAAGTACTTATCAGAAATTCAGGTAGATTAAAAAAGTATAAAGCTTCTACAACTGTAGTTTTTGCAAAATTATGATGTTGATATCTTTAATATAACAATTTATGTCTATTAAAAACGATAAAGCTGTTCTGGATGAAATTGAAAGCATTACTCTTGACCATTATGAGAAGAATGCTGAATCCTTTTGGTTAGGAACGCGAGATCACGATGTCAGCCAGAATATCGAAGCTTTTTTACAAGCGTTACCTGAAGATAAACCGCTGGATATTCTGGATTTTGGTTGTGGTCCCGGACGAGACATTCATACATTTAAAGCGTTGGGGCACAGGCCCGTCGGTCTTGATGGCAGTAAAGCTTTTTGTAAGATGGCGTATGAATACAGTGGTTGTATTACCTTACACCAGCAGTTTCTAAAGCTGGACCTTAAAAAGGATAGCTTCGATGGTATTTATGCTAATGCTTCCTTGTTTCATATACCCAGTCAGGAACTACCTCGGGTATTAGCCGAATTGCACCGTGCTTTAAGGCCCGGCGGCATATTATTTTCCTCGAATCCCAGAGGAAATGCAGAAGGCTGGCAAGGGGAACGTTATGGTCATTATATGGAACTTGAAATAAGTGCGGCCTATCTTCAACAATCGGGCTTTAAAATAATTCACCACTACTATCGTCCGGATGGGAAACCATGCGATCAACAACCCTGGCTGGCTATCGTCAGCGAGGCACTATCCTCGAGTTGTTAATCACTGCTAGACTGTGAGAGTCGAAATTTTCGAAAAAGAGTAAGGGGAATTCATATGGAATATTTTATTGATGCATTTACCAAGTACGCAGATTTTTCAGGTCGTGCGACCCGTACACAATATTGGATGTATATATTGATCTTCACGATCATTTATATTGCATTAGCTGCCCTGGATGCCTTTCTTGGCACGATATTTTTGGCCGCGATATTCAACCTGGTCTTACTACTTCCCAGTATCAGTATTGCGACGAGGCGACTGCATGATACGGGCTGAAGCGGCTGGTGGCAGTTAATACTCTTTCTGCCAGTGATTGGTATCATCGTGCTTCTGGTCTTTCTTGTACAAGATAGTCATGCCGATAATGAATATGGACCGAGTCCAAAATAGTTTGGCTGGTCATTAAAATCCTTGTTCTAACATCAAAACAATAAGTAATTGAGCCAGTATGAACTGTAACCACGAGCTTCGCTGCTGTCATTACGGGTTCTATGAAGCGTTATTTTAAAAACCTTCAAATCGCTGAAAATAAAAGACTGCGATACCTGTTATTAGCCTATCTAGTCGCGACTTCTTTTGGTCTGGCGGCCGGGGTTGTATTTAATTCCGTCGCCGGAATAGTTATCGGCATAGTACTAACGTCTATTCTCTGTTGGATCATGACTGCATTGGTTAATGCAATAGTCAAAGTAGTTTGCCCGCTTTGTAATGCGCAAGAATTGACGGAAAAGTTCACACTTCAATGTCGACCTGCAGAATTTGAATGTAAGCAATGTCACAGTGTTTACGCTGATGGAATGTTGCTCAACAAATAATAAGTAAAGATACCCCGCAAATAAGAGACGTAGCGAGCTTTAGATAGCCTATGTCGGCTCGTGGGCTAATAATCCTTTCGCCTGTTCATAACAGAGCGTATTGATGCCCGCTTTTTCCATGGATGTTTTTAATGATGTACCCAATCCATAGGCTAAAAGCCGACTGTAATAGGATATCCCGGAAACATAATAAGGCATGGCATCCTCCAACGAAGCTGAATTCTCCAAAGAATCCTGAACCCGTTTTTTTTGTTCTTCAATGTGTTCAATGAACCATGTTGCATCGGCTATTTCAGGATCCAGACTAATAGTCCAGGTGATATCATTTTGTAATACACATTCACCTATAAACACACCCGGTTGTCCGCAGGCCCAATCATCTGGTGCCGTCAAAAAGAGTTTGAATTTATTATTAGTGTAATAAAGCCAATAGCTCTTAGCCGCAACTGGACGAAACTGAAAGTTTGTATTTAACACAAAAAGTGAAGTAAAGAGTTCACTAGAGACCTGATCAATATTCTTTGGAGGAAGGGAATGTCTGGCTTGACTGCGGCTAAGCTCATCCAGGATTGTTGATAGGCCTTTGCCTTGAGGATTAGGATTTTTTTGTTTCATAACGGCGGTCATCATAGACATATACGTGATGCAAAACGAGTTAACTCAACAGAGAATGATTTTTGTATAAGACATCTGGAACAATTGTCTAGTCAGCTACAGGCTCACGCATAGTGACAAATTCCTCAGCAGCCGTCGGGTGTATTCCTATGGTTGAATCAAAGTCCTTTTTCGTTGCGCCGGCCTTCATGGCTATACCAATACCCTGAATAATTTCTCCTGCATCAGGGCCCAGCATGTGTACCCCAATAACGCGATCTGTAGTCTTATCAACAATCATTTTCATCAATGTTTTTTCATCATTATCGGATAAAGAGTATTTCATCGGTGTAAACTTCGATTTATAGATATCAATATCGCTATATTTCTCTCTGGCTTGTTCTTCGGTTAAACCGACTGTACCAAGATTCGGTTGGCTAAATACGCAGGTAGGGATATCCAAATAATCAACTGTTTTTTCTTCATGCGCAAAAAAGCGTTTTGCCAGCACCATACCTTCAGCCAGTGCAACAGGCGTTAAATTGACGCGATCAGTGACATCGCCGATAGCATAAATTGAGGGGACATTGGTTTGGTAATGTTGATTCACTTTAATGGCCTTTTTCTCATTCAGTTCTATGCCGACTTTTTCCAGACCCAGATTAGCAGTCATTGGCTTACGCCCGGTGGCATACATGATTTGATCTGCCTCAAGTCGTGCACCATCTTCAAGGGTAGCGATTAAATGATCATCAGTTTTTTCTATATCACTGATGTTCGAATTAAATTTTATGTTGATACCTTTCTTTTGCATTTCTTCAGCCAGAGTCACTCGTAAATCCTGATCAAAACCCCGTAAAAACAAGGGGCCGCGATAGAGCAGGGTGGTATCAACACCCAAACCATTAAAAATACCGGCAAACTCAACAGCGATATAACCACCACCAACGATAATTATTTTTTCCGGTAGTGTTTCAAGGAAGAAGGCTTCATTCGACGAAATGACATATTCCTTGCCCGGGATATCGGGCACCATCGGCCAACCACCGGTGGCGACTAACAGACGTTCTGCTGTGTAATACTCTCCTTTAATTTCAACGGTATGTTCGTCAACAATGGTTGCTCGTCCATACAGTGTTTCTACACCGGTGTTGTCGAGCAGATTTTTATAAACGCCATTCAAACGTTTAATTTCGGCGTTTTTGTTCTTGATCAGTTTGGTCCAATCGAATTTAGTGTGGGCTATATCCCAACCAAAGCCTTTGGCATTGTGTATTTCTTCAGAAACGTGTGAGGCATAGACGAGTAGTTTTTTGGGTACACAACCGACATTGACACAGGTTCCACCCAGATAGCGATCTTCAGCGATGCCAACCTTGGCACCATAGGATGCAGACATGCGTGCTGCCCGCACACCCCCGGAACCTGCACCGATTACGAACAAGTCAAAGTCATAGTCACTCATGATATAGTGTTCTCATTTATTTTGATCAAGAGTAACGTAATTGCGTCAACTTCTGTAGTTGAATATTTTAATAGAGGCGATAGCTAAATATGATAGAGCTTTTTACGGCGGCCACACCGAATGGGCACAAAGTCACCATTGCGCTGGAAGAAATGGCGCTGGAATATACAACACATCGCATTGACTTGGGTGCATGGGAACAAAAGGAAGACTGGTATCTTAAACTAAACCCGAATGGCCGCATTCCGACGATTGTGGATCGTGGATTGGATGATTTTGTGGTATTCGAATCGGGAGCAATTTTGATTTATCTTGCTGAAAAAACCGGCCAATTTATGCCCCAGGATACAAAAGGGCGATCACTGGTGATGCAATGGCTGATGTTTCAGATGGGGGCAATAGGGCCTATGCAAGGTCAGGCCAATGTGTTTCATCGCTATGCGCCAGAAAAGATCCCTTATGCTATCGATCGCTATCATAAAGAATGCCGACGTTTGTATGAAGTCTTGAATACCCGACTCACAGATAATGAATACCTCGCCGGTGATTATTCAATTGCTGATATGGCCACCTGGCCATGGATTAGCGGGCATAAATGGTCGGGTCTCTCGATAGAAGACTTACCGCATTTATCACGCTGGTTTGAGCAGATAGGAAAACGAGAGGCGGTTATTATTGGTAAAGATATACCGGATGAGATGGAAGCTGGCACGGGCAAATCAAAAGAGGACGTGATTCGAAATTTCGTGATTTAAAAATTAGCCGCGCATCCAGTGGTGATATTTTTTGACCAGTTTCAGTAACAGCTCCGGGGCATGGGCTTTTTTCCAGACACCGGCCGCGAATTTATTGGCTTCCGACAGCGTAGGGTAGATATGAATGGTACCCAGTATCTTATTCATCCCGAACTTGTGTTTCATGGCACTGATATATTCAGTAATCAATTCGCCGGCATGATCTGCAACGATCGTTACTCCCAGAATTTTATCTTTGCCTGGTACCGTTAAGACTTTTACAACCCCATGGGCTTCGCCTTCTGCGATAGCGCGGTCAAGCTCATCAATGGCATATGACGTTATGTCACAGGCAATCCCTTTCTCTTTTGCCTCTTGTTCATTCAATCCGACGCGCGCGACTTCCGGATCAGTAAAGGTAGCCCAGGGAATCACAGAGTAATCTACCTTGAATGATTTGAATTTGCCGAACAAGGCGTTGACCGTGGCGTACCAGGCCTGATGTGAGGCGGTATGAGTAAACTGATAAGGACCAGCAACATCACCACAGGCGTAGATATTGGAGATAGAGGTTTGTAACTTATCGTTTACTCTGATGGTCTTGTTAGGATTGAGTTCTACACCCAGTTCTTCCAGACCAAAGCCACTGCTGTTTGCCGCGCGACCAACTGCTACCAGGATTTCATCAAATTCTATTTCAACGGTGTTCTTGTTATTTTCGCAAACAAGAATTTTCTGATTATTATGGTTAATAATTTCTTTCGCCACGTGGTTAGTGCGTATATGAATCCCTTCTTCCTCAAAGCGTTTACTTATTATCGCTGCGATATCATCATCTTCCCGTGCCAGGATACGTGGTAACATTTCTACCTGTGTTACCCGGCTGCCTAAACGCGCAAAAGCCTGAGTCAGTTCGCAACCGATCGGACCACCACCGAGCACAACCAGACGCCTGGGTAGTTCACGGATAGACCAAAGGTTATCCGAGGTGAGGTATTTAATCTGGTCTATATTTTTAATCGGGGGCACAAAAGGGCGCGCGCCTGTCGCAACAATAATATTACGCGTGCTCAGTGTTTGGCCATTTATTGCAACCGTCCACGGTGAGATAATCCTGGCCTCTCCGTTCAGGCACTCAACCCCCAAGCCCTGAAAACGTTCTACCGAGTCATGTGGCTCGATGCGGGCAATGATTGATTGAACGCGTTCCATGACCGCGGCAAAATCGATATGGGATTCAGCCACATTAATCCCGAATTCTCTGGATCGTTTTATCAGCGAGGCAACCTTGGCTGATTTGATGAATGCCTTGGAGGGGACGCAACCTGTATTTAAACAATCGCCACCCATCTTGTGTTTTTCAATTAAGGTGACCTTCGCATTAACAGCAGCAGCAATCAGGGCAGAGACCAACCCGGCGGATCCACCGCCAATGACGATCAAATTACGATCAAACGTTTTGGGCTTATGAACCATCGTTCTCTGGTTCGATAATATCCAGACTTTTATGTTGCTTACGGCGGATGAAAACGATTGTTTTTTTGGCTAATAACGGGAATAGACCGAGAAGAACGAATGAAACTATTAATTCAGGTGACAGGACATCGGAAGGTGATTCTATCCGCGCTAACTGAGTACCTGCGTTCACGAAGATGATGGTCGGTAATAACATCCCTATTTGGCTGACAAGAGCAAAATTAAGCGTTTTAATGGGTGTTAAGGCCATTAATGTATTCACTATAAAAAACGGAAATATCGGAATTATGCGGATGGTGAACAGGTATAAATCACCTTCCTTCTTGATGCCCCGGTTGATCGGCGCGAGTTGTTTACTAAATCGGGCTTGAATGTAGTCGTGAAATAAATATCGCGCGATCAGGAAGGCCATGGTTGCGCCAAAGACTGAACCAAAAGAAACCAGTATCGTTCCCCACACTACGCCAAAAACAGCACCACCGGCTAAAGTTAAAATACCCGCTCCGGGCAGAGAGATTCCGGTTATTAGAATATAACTGATAAAAAAGATTAAACCTGTTTTAAACGGATTCAGAGCATAATAATTATCAATGGCATCCTGTCTGGATTTTATATAGGCGAGATTAAGATATTGACCTACATCCAGCCATAAAAATAAGCCTATGGCGATAATGAACAGGAGCAGGAGGATAATCTTTTTGTTCTTCATGTCTTGGCTTAGAGGGAATTATTGAACTTAGTTCAGTTTACGTTAAATAGGAAAGATTAAGAACGAAAAAGGCTGCCAAGCTTAAGCTCGGCAGCCTTGTTTTATAAAATTTTGAGATTTATTATCTAAATACTGGCAAACAACAATCCGCCTACTGTGCTTGGTTTTTCAGCGGGGATAAAAAGTGATTTCAGGAAATGCAGCGGATTTGAGCGTACTTTTTGTAATCGTTGTTCCACGTTTAATTCATGTTGCATTGCAAATGGGTTATCAAACACCAGATCAGTTAACGCAAGATCTTTATGGATACGGTTATTTGCCTGTCCTAACTCGGGGACAAATATCCATTTTGAATTATGACCGCGGCAGCAATAACCGTTAAGGCCTAAATACCAACATTGATAAACATTCATACGTTCATTCCTGATTATATTTTTATTGTTGTTTTTATAGTGCAACTCACATACCGGAATATAAGGATAGTCTGTGTGGTGACAAGAATCTGTGATCAATATCACACAATCTAAATATAAATATTATATAAATCAATTAGATATAAAATAGCGATGAAGCCGATAAATGCTTGAATAAGACGATGTTGTGGTATGGCGACCTTCAATATACTCAATATTGTGTCGTAGCCAGCTGACATTATTTTTGGATTCTATTCATTTAAAAAGGTACGATAGTGCTATCAACAAGGAATGCGGTAAATAAAAAAAATGATAAAAAAATACGCGCTTTATTTTTTTCTGTTCATCTTCTCAACAATGAGTGCTATTGCCGCTGAATTCGCAACGCCAACGGCCCGGGTCAAAGATTCCGTCGATAAAGTTATCACTGTCCTAAAAGACAAGAGCCTGGATCGGGAAGAAAGTTGGGCAAGAATTGGTCTGGTTATCAATGACAGTTTTGATTTTCGTAGCATGTCACAAAGTGTTTTGGCCACTAATTGGAAAAAAGCGACGCCAGAAGAGCGCCAGCAGTTTGTAGTCTTCTTTTCACAATATCTGGAAGATACCTATAGGACCAAAATCCAGGCCTATACCAATCAGAAAGTCGAATATGTTGGAGAAACTATACGCGGGAAAAGAGCAGTCGTAGAAACGCTAATAATTACCGATAGCACCAATATCCCGGTGAACTATAAATTAAAGAACAACGATGGTAACTGGTTTGCCTATGATGTAGTTATTGAAGGTGTCAGCCTAGTGAGCAATTATCGAAGTACCTTTGCGGCGATTGTTAAAAATGATGGAATGGACGGCTTGTTGAGCGACATTCAAACAAGAATTAATAAATACAAAGCCTCCCAAAAAGAAGAAGTCACTACATCTGCAGAACTCGCAGAAGACAGTTAGGGATTCGCTGTTCAATACCGGACTTAACCCGATTCATGCGTTGCGATGGCCTGATAAAATCAGGAAAGCGTAAAAAGGGTTATGCTTTTTTAACGAACGCTGACTTTAACTTCATTGCACCAATGCTCTCTATCTTACAGTCAATATCGTGATCGCCTCCAACAAGGCGAATAGCATTTACCTTAGTGCCGACTTTTACGACAGATGATGTTCCTTTCACTTTTAAATCTTTGATTACAGTTATCGAATCGCCATCATTTAATTGATGGCCATTGGCGTCTTTAATTATGAAATTGTCTTCATCAGAAGCAACGGCAATGCTGATGGTCCATTCATGCGAACATTCAGGGCAAACAAACATCTCGCGATCTTCATAGGTATAGACTGAACCGCACTTCTTACAGCTTGGAAGCATACTCATATATATAATATATATAATCCTTAATCAGGATTATTCTCCTGATTCAAAAATATATTTACTAATTAATTCTTCCAGGTTGATAGAAGGTTCTGTTTCAACGATCTCCATTCCCTGATCAAGATAGGCATCGCTGCCACCAGCCGATATTTTTATAAATTTATCGCCAATAATTCCCGATGTTCGAACAGACGCTATTGAATCTTCAGGCACCTTGATATTGTTATTCAGACTGATATCTACATCTGCCAGATATGTTTCAGGATTAAAAACAATTCGCTTAACTTTTCCGACAGTAACGCCGGCCATCTCTACGTAAGCACCTTCTTTGAGGCCAGATGCGGATGTGAATCTTGCTTTAATAGTAAGTTCATTATTATTAAATAAACCGATGTCCCCCATGCGTAATGCAAGAAAGGTAATAGCAATGATGCCCGCAAGCATAAAAATTCCGACAAGTAATTCAGATTGCTGTTGTTTGTTCATAAGTGGAGTTTACAGTATCAAGGCACTGAGTAAATAATCGCTGAAAAGAATAGCGATAGACGATATGACGACAGATTCAGTTGTGATACGACTGACACCCTCTGAACCATATGCGCCATGTTTATCGAGATGTAAATTAAAACCCTTGTCACAGGCTATCCAGACAATCAGCAATCCAAATACGAGTGATTTGGAGAATCCCATAAACAGATCTCGATTTAATATAGTGTCGGACATGCCCTGAAAATAGGAACCGGGACTGACACCAAACAGGATTACGCCGACAAAATAACCACCAAAAATACCTACCAGAATAAATACGGCTGTTAATATCGGTACGCAAATAATACCGGCTAGTATCCTTGGCGCAAAAAGATAACGGTAAGGATCGATAGCCATGCATTCGAGAGCATCTATTTGATTGTCTACTCGCATAATTCCAATTTCCGCACACATAGCGGATCCCGCCCTGCCAATAACCATCAATGCCGTTAATACCGGGCCAAGTTCGCGTATCAGGCTCAAACCAACGGCTGAGCCGAGCAGGCTGACTGAACCAAAACGCACCAGGGTGTCATAAAATTGCAGGGCTATTACCATGCCGACGAATAAACCGGCAACGACGATGACGAGCAATGAACGTGCGCCAACAAAGGCAACTTGTTTGATGAGTGGTTTAATAGAATAGGGGGGCAGGACAATTGTTCGGGCTGTTTCAAATAAGAATACGCCAGCAATACCAAACCGTATTAGCATTGCCTCCAGTGATGATAATGCGTGTAGTTTATTCATACTCATCGTCGTTCAAGATCGTGTCAATTTATTCAGGTAATCATCCGCGTCAATATTCTCGTTCATCGCTCTTCGTTCAAGCATACTGACGATTCTGTTGTCGGTAGAATTTCTAATGGTCTGTTTATTGCCTGTGATGATTTGTTGTCCATTATCAATAACGGTAATTCTGTCCGCAATCTTGAAGGCACTCTCCAACTCATGTGTGACGACAATGATAGTCATATTCAACGCATCACGTAACTGTAAAATTAAATCATCCAGCTCAGCAGAGGTTACCGGGTCAAGACCTGCAGAAGGCTCGTCAAAAAAAAGTATCTCCGGATCCATAATAACTGCTCTTGCCAGACCGGCGCGTTTTAACATGCCACCAGAAAGTTCAGCTGGCATCAGGGATTCGTTGTCACTCAGGTTCATCAGCTCAAGTTTAAGCCGGGACATAATGCGGATTGTATTGTGATCAAGTCTGGTGTGTTCGTGTAAAGGTAATTCAACGTTTTCCTGTAATGTCATCGAACTGAACAAGGCGCCATTCTGGAAAGCAACACCAATATGTTTTCTTAATTCATATAATTCTTTACGATTTAAACCGGTTATTTCTTTACCTAATAATTTTATTGAACCCGATTCAGCGGTATTTAAACCAATCATATGGCGAAGCAGAGTGCTTTTACCAGAACCGCTATGTCCCATAATGACCATGACTTCTTTACGTTCCACCTGTAATGAAATATTAGAGAGGATCTGTTTTTCACCGTAATAGGAATTCAGTCCTTCAATTTCAATTACATTTTTTATGTTTGGATCGATCATAAATCAAGCGCTAGATAGGTAAGACTTAATAATGCCAGAAAAAAACGATACTGACACGGCAATGGCGATAATAACGAGGGGGTATTGAATTAGAGCGAGGCGTTGTTACTCAAGCGATTTGCTATTTGATTCGATATTTCTTGCGACTGGGATAATTCGATCTCGGAGAGTTCTTTCTCAAGAAGATCCCTGCGGCGTATGTCCAGGGCGTTACCCTGACTCGCAACGATATTATACCAGGCTAAAGCCTGAATTTTATCTTGTTGTATACCGTTACCATCAAGATACATCATTGCCAGATTTCTCTGAGCAGTTGTATAGCCTTGCTCAGCGGCCTTCCGATACCACTCGGCAGCCTGTTTTTGATCTTGCCGAACACCCTCACCATAGGCGAAAGCGACGCCCACTTTATATTGGGCCAGGGTATAACCTTTTTCAGCAGCGGCATAAAATAAATTGAACGCCATTCGATCATTCTGTGCTACACCATCGCCGAAGGCATACGCCAAACCTTGTTCATACTCTGTTTTGCCGGTTGTATCGATACTTGATTCCGATTCATCGACATCATCCTCATTAATATCGGCCATTTTTTCATTGACGACGGTGCTGGTTTCAATTGCCAGTTGCTCAGTTGGTGTGATTGATTTCTGTAAATTCGTCAGGTTATGCTGTGCTGATAAATGGCCTTGATCTGCAGCCAGCGCATACCAATAAGCGGCTAGAGTCTCATCAGGTTCTAAACCCTCGCCCATCAAGTACATATTGCCCAGACTATATTGTGCATCGGCATTACCTTGTTGTGCTGCGCGTCTATACCAGAGAGCGGACTGCGAATAATCCTGTTCCACACCACTGCCTGAATAATAAAGTGTGCCTAATTTGTACTGCGCTGCCATGTCACCTTGTGTAGCCAAAGGGCTTAGTCGCTCAAACTCAGTTTCTGGAATGTTACCGCTTACTTTTTCAAGAGCTTGTTCTTTGATTGCAACAGTCTTATTTTCGATTGAACTCTCTGCGGGTTCAGTTTCCAGCATGGCAATTTCGTCTGCTTGTTCACTTATATCGTCAGCATCATCAATATTTTTATCTTGTTTGTCAGAGGAAAACATGTTTCCTAAAAAGCCAAACAGCCCAGCGGATTTTTCGGAGGTTACTGCTGGTGTGTCGGTGGCAGCAGTGACAGGAGGATCTTCAGGTTCGCTATCAGTTTCTACTACGCTTTTTTCTGTTTTATTTTTTGCAACAGCTTCAGAATCTTCATCAAGATTAATGGTTTCTGTTTCTTTTAAGGTTGTTGAATCAGGGTCACCGAATAAACTTTTAAAGAATGCTGATTGTTCAGTCGTCTCGTTCGGCTTTGCTGTTGTCTCGGTGGCAATCGTTGGTGATGATGCATTTACGTCGTTAATGATTGTCTCTGCAACTGTTGCGTCCGAGTTTGCAGTATCGGCGTAAGATTGTAATGTATCCGTCGCTGGTGCTTCACCCGCAGCATAGCTCTTTACACTGCTTGTGGTTTCTGAAGAAACAGCTTCGGTTGGAGCGATCTCTCTCAGGCTCTGATTGATGTTCGGAGCGGACTCGGCACTGACATCTTGCTCTGCGACAAGCTCATCGTTTAATTGGTTTTGACGGTTTAATAATTCAAGCTTCTTTAGGTTTTCAAGATTATTTTTTGCAGCAACATGACCCTGCGCACTAGCGAGGCTGTACCATTCTGCTGCAGCCTGATTATTTTGTTCGACAGCTTCACCCAGTAGATACATGTTACCCATACTATACTGGGCATCGACATTGCCCTGGTCTGCGGCTTTTTTATACCAGGCAAATGCCTCATTAGTATTTTGCTCAACACCTTTGCCAACATAATAAAGAGAACCGAGATGGGCTTGTGCTTCGCTATCACCAGCTTCGGCTAATGAGATAAATTGTCTGGCTGCTTCATTGAAGTCACCATTCTTTAGGGCCTTACGACCAGAATCAACGCTGTATTCCGGTAAACTCTTTTCTGCTTCCTCAACAAGTTCAACTTCATCAACGACGGCTGCTGATTCTCCAGACATAGCGATTGATTCATCTTCTTCTATCGCCTGTGGTTGATCTTCAGACAAGGGTGTTTTGCTTTTTTTGTCTTTACCTGAAAAGAGATTACCTATCGCAGATAAGAAACCGCCTGCAGATTCATCCTGAGCTTGAGGTGCCATAGCAGTTTCACTCGATGTCGTAGCAAGTGCAGGGTCTTTAGCAGCGACATACTTTTCAGTCGATGTTGTTGCCTCTGCAACTTCTGCACTAGTCTCTATTTCTATATTGTTATCGAGAGTAACAGCCTCTATGACTTTTTTTTCAACAGCTTCTGTATCAGCAATGACTTCTGCTGAGGGGGTTGTTGCTTCGAGATTCTGTTGTGACAAAGTCTCAAGCTTTTTTAAATTCGCGAGGTTATTCGTTGCGGCTATATGTCCCTGCTCACTGGCAAGGGCATACCATTTCGCGGCTTCTTCATTATTCTGTTCTATACCTTCGCCTAATAAATACATATTGCCAATACTGTATTGAGCATCGACATTACCCTGATCGGCGGCTTTTTTATACCATACAAAAGCACTAATAAAACTTTGCTCAACCCCTTTGCCGGCATAATAGAGCGAACCTAATTTAGCCTGTGCCGCACTGTCGCCAGCTTCTGCTAATGGCCTGAATTGTTTTTCCGCTGCAGTAAAATCACCTGTTGTTAAGGCACGCTGGCCCGCAGCAACACTATACTGAGATAAATCTCTCTCAGCATCTTGTGCGAGGTCAATTTCATCTGTAATAGGCGCGGGTTCATCAATCTTGGCAATTAATACCTGTTCATCTTCGACTGCCTGAGGTTGTTCCTCGGACAGGGCCTGCTTGGGTTCTTTGTCTTTTCCGGAAAAGAGATTGCCAAGTGCAGATAAGAAGCCAGCAGAAGACTTAGCTTCTTCCCCAACTTCTATGCTCTCGATTGGTTCTGATAAAAGCGTGGGATCTTCCTCAGCGATATACGCTTTTCCGGATAACTGTTCTTCAGCAACGTCTTCCTTAATGACAGTTGCAGGAGGTATTTCTGCAGGCGCAGATAGTAGGGTAGGATCTTCCGCGGCAACATAAGGTTCTTCGGCTGGAGTCTCTTTGGCAACTGCTTCTGGAATATCTGCTTCAGGACTTGTTACTGTTGGTGTTGATAGCAGAGTAGGATCTTCTGCAACAACATAAGCATTCTCTGATGGGGCTTCTTCGACTAGGTCATCTTGAGGCTCTGGTTCCGGAATAGTTTCATTTTCTGTCGCAGTTATAACATCGGGTTGTTCTGCAATTGTTTCAGATGTCTCTTCTATAAGAGCTGCAGTTTCAGCAACTGGACTATCGGTCTCCAGATTTTTCGAGGCACTTTCAGTTTTTGATTTCTTATCAGTGGCAAATAAATTACCGATAGTAGAAAACAGATTACCTTGTTTCTGTTTATCTTTAGGTTCGGGTTGTGGCATGCCCAAGGCGCGGTGCATTGCTGATACTTCATGCTTGTCAGCACCAGGCTTTGGAAGCTCGTCAACCACATTTTCTATCGTCACTACCTGTGCTTCAACCTTGTTATTAATTACGGCAGTGTCATCTTCAAGTTCAACAGCTGTTTCGACTATTTCTTTTTTGACTGGTGTCTCAACTTCAGTTGTGACTGCTTCCTCAATTTCTGGAATTTGTTGAGCGGCTGTTTCAGGTTCTGTAATGGGGACAGGGATATCGAGTTGCGAATTATCCAGTGTTAAAAGGTCTTTCTTATCTACCGTGAAAAGGGGTTTCTTTGTGGTTACTTCCGCATTCACTGCTGCACTAGTTTGTTTTATCTCGGGTGTGTTTGTTGCGTTCGTTACGGTCTTTTCTGCCTGGGCGGGTTCTTCGGTTTCTGCTATGACTTCCGTCGTAGACACATCCGAGAGTGGTTCCTGAATTATTTCTGCCGCAGATTCAGCAGGAAATAATGTTGGTTTCTCTTGTACAGTTCGAGTCGCGACATTTGCGCCGGCAGAGCGTTCCAGGCTTGCCAGTTCATTTTGTGCAGCTGCATAGCCCTGATCGGCTGATTGTCTGTACCAACGCTTTGCCTGCGCATAATTCTGTTCAACGCCTTTACCTGAACGATACATGGTACCAAGATTATATTGTGCTGTTGCATCACCGCGATCGGCGGCCATGCGATACCAGCGCACGGCTTCAGCATAATCCTGTTCTACACCTTCGCCAGTATGATACATACTGCCTAGATGAACTTGTGCTCGTGCATAGCCTTGATCTGCTGCCTTTTTGAACCACTGGGCTGCTTCTTTCTGATCTTGCGGTACGCCTTCACCATAGGCGTAGGAGATACCCAGGCTATACTGAGAAACAACATGTCCTTGTTCACCGGCGCGTCGGTACCAAATGGCCGCTTCAGTTAAGTCTTGTTCGACACCTTCACCGAAGGCATAGGAGACAGCCAGATTATACTGCGCATCTTTATTACCCTGAACAGCAGCCTTGCGATACCAGTAGACGGCTTGTTGATAGTCTTGTGCCAAACCTTCGCCGGCATAGTACATATAACCCAGATTAGCCTGAGCTTTATCGTTACCGTTTTCAGCCAGCTTTGTAAATTCAGCAACGGCAGTGTCATAATCACCACGTGATAAGGCATTACTGGCGCTATACAGATCAGCGTAAGCCGTATTGATATATAAAAGGGAGAGTAGGGCAACTGGCAAGAAACGAAGCATTAATTCATTTCCCCATCATTACGCCAGATAATTTTCGGAAGTATTTGTTGCAATTATGGTATTTCGAAAGAATGTTAAATTCGTTGAATTTCGCAAATTTTAGTGTAAAACATAAAAAAAAACACTATATATCGTGTTTTTAACAGAAAACAGCCCTCAAAAAACTTATCCGAGCTGTTTTTCCAATGTCTCACAATATGTTTGTAAGATTTTTATCCTGGCGTAACGTTTGTCATTCGCTTCTATCAGATGCCATGGGGCGTATTCTGTACTCGTCCGGGTCACCATATCGTCAACGGCGGCTTCATATTGGCCCCACATTTTCCGATTACGATAATCTTCTTCGGTAATTTTGTATTTTTTATAGCTGATCTGTTCGCGTTCTTTAAAACGTCTTTCTTGCTCTTCCTTACTGATATGTAACCAGAACTTGTTAATAAGTACCCCTGCTTCGGTGAGCTCTTCTTCAAAATCATTGATTTCTTTATAGGCTCTGAACCACTCCTCCTCTGCGGCATAACCTTCAACGCGTTCTACCAGTACCCGGCCATACCAGCTTCTATCATAGATGGTTATTTGTCCTGCTTTAGGAACATGCCGCCAGAAACGCCATAGGTAATGGTGCGCTTTTTCTTCATCGGTCGGTGCAGCGATAGGAATAACCCGATACTGTCTTGCATCGAGTGCATGTGTGATACGTCGGATGGCACCGCCTTTACCTCCGGCATCCCAGCCTTCGAAGACCAGTGTGGACGATACATTTTTGAGTCGGGCTTCGCGAGCAAGCCGGTTTAGTTTGCCCTGATATTTTTCTAATTGTTTGTTGTATTGCGCCTTGGTCAGGTTTTTATCCAGATTTAAGGATTTTAATAAACTGATATCTTTTTCAATGATGTCTACATTTTCTTTTGGGGGCGGTGTTTTCTGATTGCTCAGATCGATGTGTGTATTGATGCGATCAAGTATATGTTCAGCCACAGTGATACTGCTGTGCTTGATATCTGTACCATCAACGATTAACCAGGGACAATGCCCCGTGCTTGTTTCCCTGATAACACGTTCAGCAATACTGGCAAATTTATCGTAGAGTTTCAGATGTTTGAGATCTTTTTTTGTAACTCGCCAGCTTGTATCGGGATCTTTTTGATAGGCTTTTAACTTTTCTTTTTGTCTTTCTTTGCTCATATGTATCCAGCATTTGATGATGAGGCTTCCATCATCGGCCAGTTCACGTTCGATATTTTTAACGTGCGCCAGACTTGCATCTAAATCGGCATAGTCAATTTTCCCGCTAATACATTTGGCAATGGGGTCGCTATACCAGGAGCCGATAAATATACCGATCTCACCATTGCCGGGGAGCGCCATCCAGTAACGCCAGTGTGGTGGTCGTTTTAATTCATCTTCGCTGGGAACATCGAAGGCATGTGTCTGAATGCCTCTTGGATCCATCCATTCATTGAGCAAATTAATGATCTCGCCTTTACCACCGCCATCAACGCCTGAAATGAGGATTAAAACGGGAAAGTTTACCTCGGTTAGCCTATTTTGAACTTCGAGTAATTGGGTTCGAAGCGTTGGTATACGTTTTTTATATTTTGCCTTAGAGAGTTTATGTCCCAATTCGGCCAGTTCGAACATGATATTCTCCTTAATTGATATCCAATAATATGTAAATTTTAGGCAGAATTTGTTTTTGCGTATTGATTTAAATCAAATCGGGGTCATGCAAGTAAACCGCCTATCAATGCACCAATAATCAAGGGTGGAATATAAAGCACATAAAGCAACAATCCACCGCCAGCAAGCAATGCCCCTACGATAGGCAATGTTGTTAGCATAGTGCCAGCAAAGAACAAACCTATGGCGACCAGAATGCCCGGTAATAAGGCAGCCATTAATCCGGCCAATACACCGCCTGCCTGTTTACCGCCGACGATGCCTGCGATTAAAGAGCCCAGTCCGGGCAGCCAGAATAGAAGGAGGGAGATGATAAACATCCAGATCATACCCATTAATACACTGCCATTAGTTGTTTCTGTCATCTTTAAATCTCCAAAATATAATCAAGCATAATGATACTTAATCCTGAGTGTCGCTGTAGTACAATTTAAGTCTGAGAAGCTATAAGACGAATCCTACATTAAATTTATTGGGAGAGCAGATCAATGACAGCAAAACAAAGTCCGGCAGCGCAGATTCGTGAATTGATGGCAAGACCGGGCATCATCAGTACGCTAGGTGCTCATGATGTCTTAACGGCTGTCATGGTAGAGCAATGTGGTTTTGATTCTGTCTTTATTGGCGGATTCGGTACCAGTGCCAGTTTGTATGGTTTGCCCGATTTAAATTTCCTGGGTATGTCAGAAATGGTTGATGCAACGCGGCGTATGACGCATCGGCTTTCTATTCCGGTGGTTGCTGATGCAGATACTGGACATGGCGATTTGCACAATGTGATGCGTTGTGTGAACGAGTTTGAAGGCGCGGGTGCGGCGGGCATTATTCTCGAAGATCAGGTCTTTCCAAAACGCTGTGGTCACTTTGGTGGGAAGGAAGTGATTCCGGCCGATGACATGGTGATGAAATTTAAAGCAGCAGTTAAAGCACGCCAGGATCCGGATTTCATCTTTATTGCGCGGACCGATTCCAGAGAAACGGATGGGCTTGACGAAGCGATTGATAGAATCAATCGTTATTGTGATGCTGGTGCTGATATCGCTTTTATTGAAGCACCCTTATCGGTCGATGAGCTGGAACAAATATGTAAACGTGTTGAGTATCCCAAGTTTGTCAATATGCTTGCTTTAGGCAAGACCCCGATTTTAAGTTCTGCCGAGCTTGAAGAAATGGGATTCAAGATTGTTGTTGCACCCATTGATTCTGTATTAATGACAGCACATTGCATGCGCGAGATGGCAGAAGTTTTTAAACGCGATGGCCATACTAAAAGCCTTGAAGAAAAAATGGTTGGTTTTGATGAAGTCAAAGATATTCTCGGTTTATCCGACTATCTCAATTTGAAAGAAAGTCTTAAGTAAGCCGTTCAAGTGGCTATGAAACGGCATGTCTGGATAACGGCGACCTATTTATTTTTTCTTTTTATCGGGATTCCCTGGTATTGGGAAGAGGGCACTACATTTTTAATCATGGGATTGCCCGCGTGGTTTATTGTTGCTATTGGGGTTTCAGTTTGCGCCTCTATTTTTACCGCTTATATCTTGTTGTGTTATCCCTGGAATACAGATACTGGTTCAGATGAAGACTAGTCAGGTGTTTGATCAGGGCGCCTGGATATTTATCAGTATCTATTTAGGGTCATTAATACTGGTTGGGTTACTTGGTTACCGTGCCAGAAAAGAAAATACACTGAAAGATTTTTATCTTGCCGGAAATGGATTCGGGCTGGTCGTTATTTTTCTTACCTTATACGCAACCCAATACAGTGGTAATACTTTATTTGGTTATTCCGGCAAGGCCTACAGAATGGGTTATGCCTGGATCATGTGTATTCATTTCATGACAGCGATAGTGGCGTGTCTATTGATTTATGCGCCGCGGCTTTATGCGCGTGCCAAGCAATATAACTTCATCACCCCCACGGACTATCTCCAGCACCGGTTTAATTCAAACTGGCTTAACGTGTTGGCAACATTCATTCTGGTTATTGTATTGAGTAACTACCTGCTGGCGCAGCTAATGGCGATGGGGCGTGCTATGCAAGGCTTGTCTACAGCCGATCCGGACATGGCCTATCAACAAGGCGTGATACTGTTAACCTTGATCATGGTGGTTTATGGCACCCTGGGCGGCATTCGTGCTGTTGCCTGGACTGATGTTATACAGGGTCTGGTGTTAATGGTTGGATTTAGTCTGTTGTTGTTTATGTTGTATAAACATTTCGGGCCATTGTCACTGGCAACCAACATCATTCTACAATCACCCGATGCGACAAAGGTTGCGGTGCCTGATGCCAATCGTCTTCGCGAGTGGCTGAGTTATATTATTATCATTGGATTAGGTTCAACTCTATACCCACAAGTCATACAACGTATCTATGCTGCACGTAGCGAGAAGGTATTACGACAAGGACTGGCCCTGATGGCATTTGCGCCCCTGTTTACATCCTTGATTGCCGTCATCACCGGCATCTATGCCATCGCCTATATTCCTGGTCTGCAGGGCAATGAATCAGATCAAGTGCTCGGAATTATACTCTCCATCATCCAACAGAATTCGATTCTCGGTTACTGGTTAGTCGTTATTCTTTATGCGGCAATACTGGCAGCGATGATGTCGACGGCAGATTCGGCCTTGCTATCGATTTCCTCGATGTTAAGTAAAGATATCTATGGGCGCTTTGTTAATGCGCATGCGAGCGAAGCACGCTTAACTTTTCTGGGAAAACTCTTTTCCTGGTGTTTAATTCTGTTTTTAGTTTGGTTGGCGATCTACCTCAACGATAAGGCATCGTTGATAAAGTTACTGGATAGAAAGTTTGATATTTTGATCCAGCTGGTACCGGCATTTATGTTGAGCATACATTGGCGAGGTATGCAGGCCATGCCTACATTTATCGGGATCGTTATTGGTTTGATTGTATCGCTCGGTCTGGCCTATGCGGGATTTGATTTTGTTGAGAACGGCAAAGTTTATGGATTCCATCCCGGTCTTATCGGTTTGTTATTTAATTTGCTGATGGCAGTATGCGGCAGTGTCTGGATGACATACAACAACGCTAGGTATTCTTGATCCATTTACGATTCATTTCGTAGTAGGTGAACGATGCCGTCCAGGCGATGAGTACCAGTCCCATGACACCTTCAACCACGGACATCAGTCGACCATCGCCAGTCAAGACAATATCGCCATAACCGACGGTGGTATAAGTAGTACCTGAGAAATAGACGATATCGATAAAACTGGGTGACTCAACTGAAAAAGTGATGAGTTCCATGTTGTACATGACCTGCCAGGCAATGGCGAAGATTAGAATTTCTGAAAGATGTGCCACTACAGAAAGAAACAAGGCAAGCACAATACTCGCAGGATGAGTCCCACGGAAATGGCTAAGCAATTTTGTTATTGTTAGTAGTGCGGAATAATGAGTGCCAATGGCTAAAGCCACAGCAACTATTGTAATGAGACCGATTTGAAACATAGATAATTCGGTTTATGAACGATTGCTAGTCATCGGTGATCGCATATTTTTCCAATACTTCAAGTGGCACGTGTTCAAGGACAGATTCATCCGTGGATCGTAGAAGAATCCTGGGTGCTATACCTGCTTCCAGAGCTTCTATCCAGCGTGGCAAACAGATACACCAGCGGTCACCCGACTTCAGTCCGGGAAAATCAAACTCTTCTCGTGGTGTTGATAGGTTATTACCGCTTTTTTTGGAGAATTCCAGAAACTCATCAGTCATCTCCGCGCAGACAGTATGCATGCCGTAATCGGCATCACAAGACTCACATTTCCCATTACGAAAAAAGCCGGTTTCCAGCTCATCGCAGCAAGGCTCGAGTTCAGTTCCTAATACATTTTTAATCATAAGCACTTTTAGGGTTTGTTTTATGATTCCATTATACTACTTATTATGTGCGGTCGGTTCTATATAAAAAGCGATAAGAAACAGTTAACCAGTCAATTTGGTGCTGATAATCCTGTTGAAACTGAAACCAGCTACAATATAGCCCCTTCCTCCAACTGTACTGTTGTTCGACTACAATCTGATGTTAAAGAGTTTGCAAGTCTGAACTGGGGATTTGTACCCGCATGGGCGAAGCCCGATATTAAAATCAAACCAATCAATGCAAAAGCAGAAACTATCAGAGAAAAGCCCTATTTTCGTAGTGCCTTCAAGACACAACGCTGCATCATTCCGGTCTCCGGTTTTTATGAATGGCAAGGTAATAAAGGTCATAAACAACCGTATGCAATTTATTCGTTAAATGATGCTTATTTTGGTATTGCAGGTTTATGGGAGAAGAAAGCGGAGGTAGAAACATTTACTATCATCACCACGGCAGCGAACGAGTTAATGAAAACCATACACCACCGCATGCCAGTTATCCTCGATAAAAATAATTATGATGCCTGGTTAAAAGAGGGGGACTATGAATTACTAACGCCCTGCTCAAGTGAAGCCATGGGTGCGCACATGATTTCATCTGCTGTCAATAAGCCGAGTAATAATAATGCAGATTTGATTCAGCCTCTATGAGCTATCGATACCAAATGATAGAGAAAATTAAATTCGGTTGTCTAATTGGAGTATTAGCTTCTATTAATATTTCATGGGTGTACCCCGTCAAAACATATGAGACAGAATTGAGCTAAAAACTAAGAGAGACTTCTGCTACGTTAAATACAATAACTGAGGAGTCTTACAATGAGCAATAGTACCGAGAAACGAGTTAAAGAGATACGTCGTCACACACGCAAGAAATATTCAGCAGAAGAGAAGATCCGAGTTGTCCTAGAAGGACTGCGAGGTGAAGAGAGCATTGCCGAACTCTGCCGTAGAGAAGGCATCAATCAAAATGTCTATTACCGTTGGAGCAAAGAGTTTCTGGAAGCCGGGAAACAGCGACTCGCAGGTGACATTAAACGGGAAGCCACATCAAATGAAGTCACCGATCTAAAACAAGAGAACGACCAACTCAAACGCCTGTTAGCTGACATCATGTTAAAGAATGATGTGCTTAAAAAAAGTGTACTTGGCTTGGACTCGACTTGGGAAGACGAATGAGTCTGTCAGCGGCAGAGAAGTTGGAAGTCATTCGCTTGGTCGAAGGCTCAGAACTGCCTGTGAAACGTACCCTGGCAGAATTAGGTGTGAGTCGCAGTAGTTTCTATCGATGGTATCGACAATACCTTGATGATGGACCAGACGGTCTTGAACCGACAAGTCGTACGCCACGTCGTTTCTGGAATAAACTGCCTGAGTCCGTAAAGGAACAATGTCTGGAAATCGCATTGCAATATCCAGAACAATCGCCACGAGAATTAGCTTGGCACATTACCGATAAACATCATTACTTTATCTCAGAATCCAGTGTGTATCGGTTGTTGAAGCAATATGAGCTGATTACCAGTCCCGCCTATATCCTGATGCAGGCGGGTGACCATTTCCAGAATCCAACCAAGCGTGTTAATGAACTTTGGCAAACGGACTTTACTTACTTTCGTATCGTTGGTTGGGGTTGGTATTATTTATCAACCATACTCGATGACTACTCCCGCTATATCATCGCTTGGAAGCTGACCAGCAACATGGCGGCCGATGATGTGAAGAAGACCTTAGATCTTGCCATTGAAACCACTGGAGTGAATGAAATAAAGGTCAAACACCGTCCTCGTTTACTCAGTGATAATGGTCCGTGTTATTTATCTTCTGAGTTAAAGGATTATTTGGGTAAGCATCAGATGAAACATACTCGCGGTGCACCGTATCATCCGATGACACAGGGCAAAATTGAACGTTATCATCGTTCTATGAAGAACGTCGTGAAACTGGAACATTATTACTACCCATCAGAATTAGAAAATGCACTTAAACAGTTTGTTCATTACTACAACCATGAACGCTACCATGAGTCATTGGATAACATCACACCGGCTGATATGTACTTTGGTCGTTACCATGAAATTATGGATCGTCGCGCCAGGATTAAACATGAAACATTACAACAGAGGAGAAAAGAAAATTTAAAATTATGTGTGAACCAATAAAACAGAACTATAATAGATAAAAGTCTCTCTTAACTTTTTAGATGATTTGTGCCATATCATTTGACGACGTACGGTAGGTTGTTTTGATAATACTGGCGGGTGAATCGGGTTGAATATTAAACAGACGGTAAAAATTTCGTTGATTGCCATAGAGGTCTTTATTGACAGAATTAGCAGGCGCATTTAGATTAATGTTTGTTGTTTTTTCAAGATGCCCCTGAGATAGCTGACGAACACCATATTGGCGCAAGAGGTTTTTATCATAAGCAGCTCGTTTCTCGGTATGACTTAAAATACTATAGGCTTCATTGATTATCGAAGCATTCCAATCCTTGCCGCCAAGGTCGGGGTGTAAACGCAACTTTTGTAATAAAGTCCGATAATTATTTTTAATGATATCTAACGTAGCATCGGGCTGTACATTTAAAGTACGGTAATAATTCCTTCTCTCGTTTCTGCCGGCTGGTTTGTTTGAATTCATTGGTTTTGATCGGTGATTGTGTCAAAAGAACTCAATTTATGAGGAAGTTTAGTCTGCATGGATAATATCCCTGTCAGGCACGCGTATCAATGATATTAGTCAAAATGGTGTGTAAGTTATTGATATTAATTATCAATAACTGAATCTTGATTTGATGAGATGCGTATTACTATTATAATCACGAGTGTATTTTTTTAAAATGTATTAGAGAATCATCAAATGTCAAAATCATTTGTCATCGTTGCAATGTATAAATTTGTCCGGCTTGAGGATTATGTGACGCTGCAGCCCAAATTGTTATCTTTTTGTCAGGAACGTGGCATATACGGTACTGTTTTGCTCGCTGAAGAGGGCATTAACGGTACTCTGGTCGGAACACGATCAGCCATTGATGCGTTAATGAAGCTTTTGAAATCGGATGATCGTCTGGCTGACCTTGAGTATAAAGAGTCTTACTCTGATGAAATTCCGTTTCATAGAACCAAGGTCAAATTAAAAAAAGAGATCGTTACTATGGGACAACCCGACATAAAACCATCTGACCGTTCTGGAATCAGGGTTGATCCAAAAAACTGGAATGAGATTATTAGTGATCCTGACGTGCTATTAATCGATACCCGTAACGAGTACGAATTTAAAATAGGGTCATTCAAAAATGCAATGTCACCCGAAACCACCAACTTTAGAGAATTTCCAGATTTTGTCGAAAGCCATCTCAATCCGGCGACCACAAAAAAAGTGGCCATGTTTTGTACGGGCGGTATTCGTTGTGAAAAGGCCAGTGCCTATATGCTCGAACATGGTTTTGAAGAGGTCTATCAGTTAAACGGGGGCATTCTTAAATACCTGGAGGAGGTCGATCCGACAGAGAGTCTTTGGCAAGGAGAATGCTTTGTGTTTGACAGTCGTGTATCGGTTGATCATCAATTGGCTGAGGGCAGTTATGAACAATGCTATGCCTGTAGACGGCCCATTACAGAGGAAGACATGAAATCGAAAGATTATGAAGAAGGTGTCTCTTGTCCGTATTGTATAAACGAAACGACTGAAGAACAACGTGCCGGCTTCAATGAACGCCAACGCCAGGTGACACTGGCAAAACAACGTAAGCAAAAACATATTGGTGCAAAAATGTAATCAGGTATAAGTCCTTACTTGAACAAACACACTATGGACCGACACCCAATACTTTATTCGTTCCGGCGCTGTCCGTATGCCATGCGTGCACGCATGGCAATCTACCAGGCCAATATAAAATGTGAACTCAGAGAAGTATTATTGAAAGAAAAACCTGAGTCGATGTTGTCGCTCTCCAAAAAAGGAACCGTTCCGGTTCTGGCGACTCCCGATAATAAAATTATAGATGAAAGTCTGGATGTCATGTTGTGGGCATTAAAGCAGAATGATCCGGCGCATTGGTTAAATGAGACTGGTTCAGTTCCATTGGCATTAATCGAAAGAAATGACAACGAATTCAAGTATTATCTTGACCGTTATAAATATCATGTGGGCTATCCTGAGTACCCGCAGGAATACTATCGTGATAAAACAGCCGACTTTTTGAACGTGCTTGAGACGCATCTGGACGATCATCATGGTGTTGCCTTAACAGTAAATCATCTGTCTTTTGCTGATATATCGATATTTCCTTTTATTCGGCAATTTGCAAATGTTGATCTTGAGTGGTTCAAATCCAGCCCTTATAACTTGCTCTATCGTTGGTATAAAAAAATTGAGCAGAGTGTACTTTTTCAGGACTGTATGTATAAATATAAACCCTGGTCGCCGGGTCAAATGACGGTCTATTTTCCCTGAATATCTAGCATAAACATCGAATTTACCATGAGTAAAAAAGACACCTTGTATAAAGCGGTTGGCGATCCTGTTAAGCCGTTTGAGTTTAATCAACGGGTAGCGGAAGTGTTTCCCGACATGATAGAACGATCTGTGCCTGGCTACCCGCTAACGATCGCTATGCTGGGTGTTATTGCCAGTGAATATGCTCAGCAATATTCAAATATTTATGATCTGGGGTGTTCACTTGGGGCGGCGAGTGAGGCAATACAACAGGGGTTAACCATTAAAGAATGTAATATTATTGCGATTGATAATTCGCAAGCCATGATTGATAGCTGCCGTAAAACGGCATCTCAGGCTGAACAAAAAAATAAAATAAACTTTGAACTCGGCGATGTGCTGCAAACAAAAATAGAAAATGCATCTCTTGTTGTGATGAATTTTACCTTGCAGTTCATTCCAGTCGATAAACGAGATTCGTTGATAAAAAAAATCTATCAGGGCCTATTGCCGGGTGGCATTTTTATCTTGTCTGAGAAGATCGTGTTTGATGACGATGCGGAAAACAATACAATGAGCGAACTGCATCTACATATGAAAGAAATGAATGGCTATGATCTGCTTGAAATTGCCAATAAGCGAGATGCTCTGGAAAAGGTATTGATCCCCGAGACCATAAGCACACACCTGCAACGATTAAATAAGGCCGGTTTTTCGAAAGCATTTGTCTGGTTAAAGTGTTTTAATTTTGTTTCTTTTATCGCCATCAAATAACCTTACATTCGTGCTATGAATCACCAGGGATTGTTTGATGTGCTTGAGGCCAATGCGATGGGGGACTGGTCAGCGCTATTGACACGGCAACTTGAAGACTATTTTGCAAGTATAAAACATGGCGATTACTCTCGTTGGAAGTCAGCACTTGAGGCATTGCCTTTAATTACAGCCACGGAAGTGCGGCTTGATTCAGAACATATTGTTATCGGTCACAAGATCGATTGTACTGAAGACCAACTATCAGCACTAAAGGAAAATCTTCGTGCTTTGATGCCCTGGCGCAAGGGGCCCTTCAATCTATTTGGTACATTAATCAATACTGAATGGCGTTCTAATCTGAAATGGTCAAGATTAATCCGACACATCAAACCACTTCAGAATCGTACAGTACTGGATATTGGTTGTGGTAATGGTTATTACGGGTGGCGCATGTTGGGTGAAAAGGCTCATTATGTTGTTGGACTGGATCCGACATTATTATTTTACATGCAGTTTTCGGCGATAAAAAAATACCTGCCGTCTGCCAATATTGACCTATTGCCGTTTGGCATACAGGCATTACCGGAATTTAATCTAAACTTCGATACTGTGTTTTCAATGGGGGTTATCTATCATCGACGTGACCCGATCGAGCATTTGAAACAATGCCTGAATACGCTGAAGCCCGGTGGCGAATTGGTACTAGAGACATTAATCATTGAGGATGAGAAAACATGTGTTCTCATCCCTGATGGACGTTATGCAAAAATGAATAACGTCTGGGCTATACCGAACACAGCTCGTTTGATTGAATGGGCAGAGGACGCCGGTTTTAAGAATGTTCGAATTATTGATGTTACAAAAACAACTGTTGATGAACAACGAAAAACAGACTGGATGATTTTTGAATCTTTGAGTGATTTTTTGGACAAACAAGATAAGACTAAAACTGTAGAAGGCTATCCTGCACCGACACGTGCGATTCTTTTGGCAGATAAGGATACTAAATATTAAACATTTAATGGATATAGAGAAACTATGAAGAAAGAAATCATTAGCTTAATAATTCTCTTTTGTTTTAACTGTGCTGCACTTGCTGATGAAATAATTGATTCGGAAAATCATTCATTCAGAATTGAAACCGTCGTTGACGGTCTCGAGCATCCATGGTCAGTTGAGTTTTTGCCTGATGGTCGAATATTGTTATCCGAACGCCCCGGTCGTCTGCGCCTGCTGGATAAAGGAGAATTATTACTTGTGACAGGGTTGCCAACAATACGTGCAACGGGTCAAGGTGGCTTGCTTGATATTGCAGTCGATCCTGATTTTGCTGATAACCAGACTATCTACTTTTCCTATACTGGCGCTGATAAAACCGGGCTTGGTACTGAAGTTGCCCGCGCCAAACTTAGCGGAAATAAACTTTCAGAAGTGAAAACAATCTTTAAAGCCTTGCCAAAATCAAAAGGCGGACATCATTTCGGGTCGCGTCTATTAATAACTGAACAAGGACAACTCTTTATTACGCTCGGTGATCGTGGAGACAAGCAACGTGCACAAGACGTTAATGACCATGCTGGTTCCCTGATAAGAATTAATAAGGATGGATCCATTCCGAAAGATAATCCTTTTGTTAATAAGTCTGGTGCGAAGCCAGAAATATATACCTATGGTAATCGGAATATGCAAGGCATTGCGATGCAACCGGAGACGACTGCTGTGTGGACGATAGAACATGGCCCACAAGGCGGTGATGAATTAAATTTAATGAAACCCGGTGTGAATTATGGTTGGCCAGTTATTACCTATGGTGTGGAATATGTCATTGGGACAAAGATCGGAGAAGGAACGCAAAAAGAAGGTATGGCACAACCGGTGCACTATTGGGTACCTTCTATTGGTGTTTCAAGTTTATTGTTTTACGACGCTGATAAATTTCCAGAGTGGAAAGGAAACGCCTTTGTCAGTTCTCTGGTATTTGGTCAGTTAGCCCGATTGGAAATGAAAAACAACAAAGTAGTTAAAGAAGAAAGATTGATCAATGGTAGTTATGGCCGTATACGAGAGGTACAGCAAGGCTTGGATGGCTTTTTATATTTTATAACAGATGCGTCGAAGGGTAAGCTACTCAGAATAATTCCGACTAGCTTATAGTCTGCATGGCATTTAATTTTTGCAAGTTCCAAGGTGATGGGTGAAGTTATGACTGACAATCCCTGCGTGGACATCAGGATTGTCAGTCATGTCCAAATTACTGAAAAGCTAATTTTAATAATTTATAAGAATTGATTAACTACCCATCAAAACAAAACAACAAGTGATGTTGTTACCACCTTTTATAGCTGTTTAAAATGACTTAGTCATCTCTCTCGGTTATTTCCAGTAGATGATAACCGAATTGAGTTTTAACCGGACCATGAACGGTATTTAATTCACCACTGAATACAACATCATCAAATTCCTTAACCATTTGCCCTGGACCAAATTCACCCAGTTCCCCGCCTTTACGACCGGATGGACAACTTGAATGTGCTTTTGCAATCTCCGCAAAATCAGCACCATCTTCAATTTGTTGTTTTAATGATGTACAACGTTCTTCACTATCAACCAGGATATGTCGTGCACTTGCTTTAGCCATAGTTATTTTCTCCACAATGTAGACTGTAATATTACTTTATTAAGGAATGATTACCGTCACCAATTAACATTGGTGACGGTAGAAA
Organism: uncultured Gammaproteobacteria bacterium; assembly: GCA_938084745.1. Taxonomy (GTDB): domain Bacteria; phylum Pseudomonadota; class Gammaproteobacteria; order Eutrophobiales; family Eutrophobiaceae; genus UBA7359. Next base: position 102,097 of record CALKEZ010000005.1, on the reverse strand, counting down.
AGTTCTAATCGGGGACGATTCTTTCTTTTACGTAACTGCCTGGGGCATCTTCAAGAATCTTTAATTTTGAACCGGGTTTTCTGGCATCAACTTTCTTGCCCGCTTTCGTTTTAATCCATTTTTGCCAATCAGGCCACCATGAACCGGGATTGCTTTTAGCATTATCCAGCCAATGATCTGGATCCGCATTGATTTCATCATTCACCCAATAGTTGTATTTGTTTTTAACCGGTGGATTAATGATGCCGGCGATATGTCCTGAACCACCGAGTACAAAACGAGTGGGTCCAGACATTAATCGGGCACCTTCATAGGTCGATTTCCAGGGGGTAATATGATCTTCGCGGGTCGAGATGAAGTAACTCGGTATCTTGATTTTTCTCAGATCAATCGGCGTGCCATTCATCTCAATTCCGCCTGGTTCGCGTAATAAATTATGCAGATAACATTGACGAAGATAGAAACTGTGTGCCGCAGCTGGAATGCGTGTTGAGTCAGAATTCCAGTACAGTAGATCAAATGCGGTGGGTTCTTTTCCTAATAAATAATTATTGATAAAGAATGGCCAAATGAGGTCATTTGCTCTAAGCATATTAAATACTGTCGCCATAGTGGTGCCATCAAGGAAACCATCCCTCTCCATATCAGCATCAAGTGCGTCCAGTTTTTCTTCATCAATGAATACCCCCAAGTCACCCGGTTCTTCAAAATCAACCAACGTTGTAAAGTATGTCGCTGACTTGATTGGTTTGCGGCTTTTGCTGGCAAGATAAGCGTTTGTTGATGCGAGCAAAGTACCACCAATGCAATAACCGATGGAATTGACACTGCTAATACCGGTTTCTTGTTTTATCTGGTCGGTCGCTGTCAGTATACCTTTCGTCATGTAGTCTTCGAATTTGGTATCCGCATAGCTGGCATCAGGATTTTTCCAGGAGATAACAAATACTGTATGACCCTGGTCAACTGCCCATTTGATGAAACTGTTTTCCTCTCTTAAATCGAGAATATAAAATTTATTAATCCAGGGTGGCACGATAAGCAATGGCGTTTCAAATACAGTCTTGGTTGTCGGATCATACTGTATCAGCTGCATTAACTCATTTTGGAAAACGACCTTGCCCGACGTTGTCGCAATATTTTTACCCACTTCAAATGACTCATTATTCGTCATTTTGGTCATTAATTTTTTCCCTTTGCCGCGGGTCAAATCTTCAAAAAAGGCGTTTAAACCCTGAACAAGGTTTTCACCTTTACTGTCGATAGTTTCTTTCAGAACGACGGGGTTGGTTGCAGCAAAATTACTCGGAGATAATGCATCGGTGTACTGTCTGGTATAAAACTCGATTTGTTTTTCGTATTTTTTATCGATGTGTTCATTTTCCAAGCTCACATTAAGTATGTATCTGGAACTTAATAAATAAAATTGTTTTATATAATCAAAAGCAATATTTTCATTCCAGCTTTCATCAGAAAAGCGTCTGTCTGATCTGTCTGGAGCGGCAATAGCGTCAGCTTCCATACCCATTGATTTGGCCATGGTATATTGGCAAAGCCTGACATATTCCGTAAATAATTGAATATTATCCTGCCCTAATGACGTTGACTTACTGATCTTGCTTTTTAATTCATCAATTCTTTCGGATTTGAACAGAGTAGGGTTCGCTTTGTTCAGGTTATCAAGACTTGCGTTGAGAAAGTTAGTCGTAAGCTCAATGTGAGATTCCGATATTTTTTTCAGTAGTTCTACAGTTTCACCAGAAAACATAATTACACCTTTTAGATACATTCAGGCGACAGTATAGATGAAATTGTGCACTGCACAATAAAAACTGCCGTTTAGAGTATTGGATGAGTCAATATACAGAACTATCAGGCATCATTAAAGCTATAAAATATTTCATAAGCACATGAAATGATTAATAAATATTAAGCAGCATGGTTCTGTGTCGAACTTTAAAGCACTATCAATATTGATCCTGATGACATTGCTTTGTTGCTCAAGTTGATGGCTTTAGTCTTGGCGATATTGAAGTATGGCCAGATTTTAGGCCAGCTTTAAGGGCACAGATACCCACATTAAACGCAGAATCAGACAGCTTAGGCGACTTAATAACTGCGTCAGTTCAGGCAAGCCTGGTTTGTGAGTGTAAAACGATAGTCGTGGGCAACAGGGAAGATGCTATGGAGAATATCAACCCGCACCGGCAAGGGCTGATTAACGCTGTTCGCCGGTGCAAGTTGTTCAGGATGCCTGCTATTAAAATGCGTATTGCCAGCCAGCAGTAACAATTAAATCAGTTTCCAACTGTGGCCCATTCAAATCTCTGTGCAGTGGTATGCCAGCCTCAAAAGCCAGTCTATGGCCTCTTAATAGACCTGTTTGCCCCGCAACATTGGCGCCAAACATCAGGTTCACAATATCACCGCCTTGATTGTCGGGATCAGCTGTTTGTACTGGGCCAATAATGCCGGGATCGATACCATCAATTTGTGCTTCGTGACTATAGGCGAGTCGCGTTGAAAGACTCATCCAGGGTCGCCATAGATAACTTAACCAGGCGGTTATTTCTTGCTTATCACCGAGACTATAGCCATTGTCTCTGCCAGTGCGAAAAGTACCATTATATTGCGCACCCCAATTGAATCTGGAAGCTGTGCCGCTGTAGGTGAGTCCGGGAAGTACATCAATTGTCCCTGAGCCGAGTTGCATCGGGTAGGGTAGTCGAACATTAAGGGTTGCGCCGTTTGGCGCGAGAATATCATCTCTTTTATCGGTTGAGCCGGTTGGTATGCTAATGCCAGCATTCAGATGGATGTGATGCGGGCCTGTCTCCAGTAACTTGAATAAGCCGGCTATTTTTGTATCACCCACGCCTTTGGCTTTCGTTGTGAAAGTGCCGATCCTGCTGGTGCCGGGTCCATTAAAGGTAATGTGATCCATCGATTTTTCGGCATACATTATCATCACCATCATTGTTAACCAATCACTCGGTGCATACATGGCACCGAACATATGCATCTGCATACTCATCTCTGTCGGTACTATGCGTAAATTAGCCGGTTGTCCTGCCAAGCCAAAAAAGCGATTTGCCGTATTAGCGATAATCGTCTCGGGGCTGACTTCATCATCGCCGATACGGTTACCGTCCATATCCATATGCATAAATCGATAAGACAGCATCCATTCGCCTCTTTTATGCATGTGTTCACCCATTACACCAATGGGTGCATGACTATCAGCCCGCACGGGTTTAAGGCCCTCGTTATTCAATGCCATGCCCACATCACCATGGTCAGTATCAGCGAACACGTTAAGACTAAATAATAAAATTCCGACAGTGCTAAACACGGTCAATTTAAACAAAGACTTCATTTGAATTACTCCTGAAAATTCAATATAAATCCACTGCCATGCATGACAGTAGAAAACTAAAAATAATTATGAATTAGCTCAGGACAGGGGGTGCGCGCGGGAAAAGACCAGGGTTAGTTAACCTGTGTATGAAAGGTGTTTGATAAATGACGGCTTCATCGGCCGGTTTTGAATTCTTAATAGCAAAATAGAAGACGTCTGCCAGTATTGACTGACCGCTCGATGACCAGAAACTACATGCAGAAAAGCCATGGTCTTCAGTTACATGCTCATGTTTATCATTATCAACGGCATGATGATGTTCATGCGCGGATGATTTATTTGATAAGCCCTCAATTGCATTGATACCTGCCGGGCCATTACAGATAATAACGGAAAACAAACTGCCATCGGTCGGGTTGGCGTCGATCATGAAACCGCTGGCGATCAAGGAGCGTAACAACAGGCCAAACAACAGTATGCCCGTCAGTTTTTTATGCTTGATAAGCCGGCGAAAAATATGCATCAGATGATTATATAAAAGACTAATGTAATAACAAAATGTAAGGGCATTAATTAATTATTATAATGAAGCAGGCATAGCTAATTTAACTGATTTATTCATGCAAATAATTATTTCAATGACTTATTAAAGTAATAAAGAATCAAGTTGAGAAGTCTAGAATACATAATCAAATTTATCCTGATAATTCGAAATATTGTTCTATACTTTAGTCAGGGTGTTATCACTCCCATCATGTCACTATCAGTGACACAGACCCCCGCGTGAAGTACTCACGGGGGTTTTTTATATGAGTGTTTATTTCGCTGCTAGTTTCAAACGTCATCATTATAGTTCAGGTGTTTTGCCTGAAACTGATCAGGGTAAAATCATCCGGATGACAACGTCGGTCGGGCAAGGGTTCTACCATGTTATGGTTGCATTGTGTAATAAGCTCCGTCACGCCTTCCAGCAAAGGGCCTTTACGAATAAATTCACAAATCTCTTCTTCGTAGAGATTATCGGATAATGCATCGCTGGAGAGTATGATCGTGTCATTCACCGCGAGTTCTATAATGGGGCCAATATTAATATGCATATCATTGCAGCCAACATAATTCGAAATAAGATTGCGTTCAGGATGTAACATGGCTTGTTCCTGATTAAGCGCGCCACAGATAACAGCATACCCGACCGGTGAGTGAGAGAGTGTTTGATATTTGATATTGCCATGATTAGTCGTGAGTAATATCAGCGAATCTCCCGCATGGTAGGTGCGTAATCTATTACCACTTAACTCAGCAATTGAAACCGTTGTGCCGGATCCTGTCTTTAAATCCAATATCGTTTTGTTAGCTTCATCTATCCCGTTTAATATAGCCTCACGAACGGATAGTCTGTTATTCTTTAACGATGTAATTAAACATTCAACAACTGTTTGTGAGGCTTGTTCACCTGCAGGCATACCACCCAGACCGTCAGCGACAACCAACACCGTGGTTTCTGCATCAACGGGGATAATGGCCAGCGCATCTTCATTCGGAGTATCTTTTTTGGGTGACCTGTTCGAATAATAAACTATCTCACCATGGTTAATCGATATGCCTTGAGGTTCAGCGTCGGTTGCATCAAAACGTGTGATGATCTTGTTTTCATCATTCATTATTATAATTTATCCCATTGCATGTCTTCGATGTAGCGGCGCAACTTTCCTGCACTGTTAAATTTTTTAAGTGCCAGTGAATGCTTTAATCCACAACAAATTGCTTTAATTTCAGGTGGCTGTTTTGCGTAATGTTTCTGGCCGCCCAATGCATCATAAAATATTCGTATTAAATCCATGACATCGCTTTTTATATTTGAACCCGGCGTATCTATCCATTGAAACATGTCAATTATTTTCAGGTTATAACCAAGACCAACACTCTGCACGATAATATTGTCCGAATGTAAGTCCCCATGATATTCACCGACGGAATGTATGCATTCAATTCCTTTCGCAAGAGCGTAAAGCAAGTGTAGTGCCTGGAACGGATGGAGTCGTTTCCCCGATTGTCGTTTTAAATGCTCAGTGAGTAATTCACCTTCTACAAATTCCGATACTAAAAAAGAGATACTGTGTTTTTTATATATAATACTATCTTGCGTCGAATATTGAATTACAATGGGGCAGCGTCGTAGTTTATGAAGTTTTCGCGCATAAAACTTCAATGATTTGTCTTTAATGTTTCGCTGTGGGAAAAAGAATTTTGCCGTTCGCTCAATTCCTGTTGCACATTCCCTGACAAGATAAACCTCAGCTTCCCAGCCAGCGCCTAAGAATCGCTCAATGACATATTTACGAGCAACGATACGTCCGGGATGAAAGTTAAACGAATCGATGGTGGAGGTTGGCATTAATTCATGTTGCTCTATAAATCAGGCATGTATTATTGATCAGGTTTTTAAACGTTTATATTTCATTCGCTTTGGCTGTGAATCATTGCCTTTACGATTTAGAAAGTCCTGATGATATTCAGTGAAATCACCTTCCAGAAATGCCACTTCACCGTCATCTTCAAATGCCAGTATATGACTGGCAATTCGATCGAGAAACCAGCGATCGTGAGATATAACGAGCACACAGCCAGGGAAAGCCAGTATGGCTTCTTCCAGTGCACGTAACGTTTCAATATCAAGATCATTGGAAGGTTCATCCAGCAGTAAAACATTAGCGCCTTGTTTTAATGTATGGGCGAGATGCAAACGGCCACGTTCACCACCTGATAAATCGCCGACATGTTTTTGTTGATCAGTACCTTTGAAATTAAAGCGCCCAACGTAAGCACGTGAATTTATTTCGTAATTGCCAATAGTGATATTATCAAGACCATCAGATACGGCTTCCCAGACAGTCTTTTTATCATCGAGACTTTCTCGGCTCTGTTCCACATAAGCGACCTGTACAGTGTCGCCTAATCGTATTTCGCCATCATCGGGTTGTTCTGTACCTGAAATCATGCGAAAGAGAGTGGACTTACCAACACCGTTTCCACCGATGATGCCAACAACAGCACCTTTCGGGATATTCAGATTAAGATTTTCATAGAGGACGTGCTCACCAAATTTTTTACTGACATTATTTAATTCAATAACCACATCACCTAGCCGTGTACCTGGCGGAATGTAAATTTCATTAGTTTCGCTGCGTTTTTGGAAGTCCTGAGAGTTCATTTCTTCAAAACGGGCAAGACGTGCTTTGCTTTTCGCATGACGCCCTTTAGGAGCAGTGCGAACCCACTCCAACTCCTGTTTAATGGCCTTTTGTCTGGCTGACTCAGCGCGATCTTCCTGTTCCAGTCGAGACTCTTTGTTTTCCAGCCATTGTGAATAATTCCCTTCAAATGGAATACCTTCGCCACGATCCAGTTCTAGTATCCAGCCAGCAACGTTATCAAGAAAATAACGATCATGTGTAACGGCCACAACAGTGCCATTGAAATCGGCTAAAAAACGTTCCAGCCAATACACTGATTCCGCATCCAGATGGTTGGTGGGTTCATCGAGTAACAGCATATCGGGGCGTGATAATAATAAGCGACAGAGTGCAACCCGGCGTTTTTCACCACCCGACAATGTCTCTATAGATGCATCCCAGGGAGGCAGACGTAAGGCATCAGCTGCAATTTCCAATGTATTTTCGAGGTTTTCTGCGTCCCAGGCAGCAACAATACTTTCCAGTTTCTCCTGTTGCTTCGCCAGTGCATCAAAATCAGCATCGGCTTCGGCATAGGCGGCATAGACTTCAGTCAAGCCTGCCAACGCATCAAGTGGTTCGCGTAGACCTTGTTCAACATTGCCACGTACATCCTTATCAGAATCCAGTTGCGGTTCCTGTGGCAGATAACCGACCTTGATATCAGGCATAGGACGGGCTTCACCGATAATATCGGTATCGATACCCGCCATAATCTTCAGTAGTGTTGATTTACCTGCACCATTTAAACCGAGGACGCCGATCTTGGCGCCGGGAAAAAAAGAGAGATAGATGTCTTTCAATATTTGGCGTTTAGGCGGAACGATTTTGCCTACGCCGTTCATGGTGTATACGTATTGAGCCATAAGATTAAGAACTAACCTGCTTGTTTGCTTGAATAAAAATTCATAAGGTAGAGATTATCGGTAATACGAATTAACTAAGCAATATTATTAGTAGAGTCGGTATTAGACATGGTAGCTTTTAGTCAACACTCCAGGAATGCTTTGCCAGTTCACTACGTGTATTTGCCGGCAGTGGTTTGGATTTATTTCGCTGATAATCAAAATGCACCATCGTTGTTTGCCCTCGTGCGCAAAGCGACTGCTTTTGAAATGCTTCCTGACAGACGATAAACGAGCTATTGCCAATGCCCTGAATTCCTGTGCGGATGGTGACAGGATCTTGGTAGCCAATTTGAGCGATATAATCAACTTCGATCCTGACCAGAATTAAATCCCACTTTCCGGGGGCAAGATCCGGCGTGAATATCTTGAACAGGGGCATGCGTCCTTTTTCAAACCACATCGGCACGACGGTATTATTGATATGACCAATAGCGTCTGTCTCATAGAAACCGGGTATAATAATTTCTTCCAGAATATTTTTTGTCATTAATTAACACTCATTATTGATAATTGTTTTAATGGCTCAGGACTCAGGCTGGTTTTCAGAGGGTTGTTTCCATTCAAAAGCAGTATCTGGCTCACTATCGCCACGATATTTTAGTTGCAGCCCGTTGAGATAATTCCGTAACACCTGGTCCTTGCATTCACGATAGTGTTTGTGTCCGGGCTTGCGGAAAAAAGCACTTAATTCATGTTTGCTAATACGAAAGTCGGTTAATTCAAGCGTTGCCAATACGTCTTCAGCCTTCATGTTTAACGCAATTTTCAATTTATTAAAAATAATATTGTTCGTTAATTTTTCTTCCGGCACAGCTTGTGGCCCGTCTTTTTTACCACGTTTATCATTAATCAAACCATTTAGGAAAGAAGCTAAAGTCGAATCATTGCATTCCTGATAAGCGGCATCATCTTCTTTTTTCAGCCAGGCGCTGACTTGTGCTCGTGTTACCTTATGATCAGCCTGACCGAATAGAGATATCATCTTCGCATCATCAAAATCAAAAATATAACGGAGTCTGCGTAATAGGTCATTATTTGTCATAGGCTTAATAGAATAGTGTTGATGGGAAAGAAATGTTTTTTTTAGATATGTAAATCGTTTTAGTCAGGTATGTATGTGTCTAATAAGTGTTACTGACTAAATTTAGCCTGAATTTTTTCTTCATTAAATTCTATTATATCACCAGAGATTATTTTTTTTCGTTTTCGAGTTTCGACAATGCCATTAACCGTCACCAATCCTTCTGCAATGACATGTTTTGCCTCACCGCCACTACTAACCATGCTTTCAAACTTCAAAAGCTTGTACAACTCGACAGGCTCTTTTGTGATTAGAACTTCTTTCATTGAATTTGATTATCTATGCGTAAATTCACAGCTTCATTAAGGTCAGTTTTAACGTTGTTGATAATGCCCTCCAGATCGCCAGGCTCAGGTTTGGGATGCCCACTTTTGGATATTCTTGCAATAAGTTTCACTTGTTTGTGTTGCGATAATCTATTGGATGGCATCATGGACATTGAATCATCCAGTATGACTTGTAGTGGTAAATCACTAACCTGTTTGCGCAATATGGCGAGTGGTATTGGTGGACCCTCAACTGCAGTAGCATAGATAAAAATCGTATCGTCGCTGCGGGTTTGTCCACGAAGTTCTTCTGACAAACTGACATTTACCTGAAGTTTTGCGTCAGCAACAGGATCAGTGTTCGCGGCATTGTCTGTTTCTACCAACTGCCGGCGTGCAAGGTTGATGTAATGCTCTATTTGTTGTTGTGACTCTGATCCGTCTTCAAACTGGCTGACGAGTCGTTCCCAATAGTCAATTGCTGTTTTAATTTCACCGCGCTGAATTGCAGCAAGTCCAGATAACCAAAGCCCGCTTTCACTTGTTGGTTCTAGTTGCATGGCTTGTTCTATCAGCTCTGTTGGTTTGCCAATAAATTTACCGTTGTTCACCATAGATAAAATATCGGCATATCGAAGCATGATTGAAGGGTCATTGCTTTTGATGCGATACAGGTTTTCAACGCATCGTAGTGCTTCAGGGTAGCGCTCAAGCGAAGTGTAGGAGTTTGTTAACATCAACCAACCATCGACATCATCAGGATTGTTCTCTACTCGTTGCTCCATACGTGCCAGCATTTTTTCGATGGCAACTGCTTTTTCTTCTTCAGTTTGTGCGTTATTGAATTCTTCCAGCAGCGCAGCTTGCTCAATGAGTTCCGGCCGACCAAGACGTTGGTATAATTCAACAACAAACAGAGGCAAAAGCATTAGTAATACTATTGCTGTTATTTTTGGCGCGTTTGATTTTTTGTGTGATGTGCTATCCGACATTTGCTTTCTAATCGTTTTGTCCTGATTTAAAATAGAGAGTTGTAATTCTTTTTTTGTTGTTTCGACTTCGGCTTCGTCTAATAGACCATTTTCGATATCAGTTTCCAACTCATGTAAGTGTTGTTTATAGATATCAGAGCCCTGTTCTTCATCGTGAGTGCTTTTCGGTTTTCTCAATAATGCTACTACTATCACGATCAGTGAAAGTAGTAGCATTGCGCCTGCTATAAGCCAGAATTCAAGCATGTTTATCCTTTGTTCCTGTCAGTGTCTTCATTCAATAGTTCCGTTAGACGTTTTTGTTGTGTTTCGTCCAGTTCAGTAAAGGCATTTTTTTCAGCAGATTGTTTTTTTATAAGCCTGATGGCGACGTATATACCGAGCAGCAGAAATAAGAAAGGACCAAACCAGAGTAGCCACGTGTTCTTTGTTAACGGTGGTCGATATAAAACAAAGTCACCATAGCGCTCAACCAGGAATGTCACGATTTGTTCATCTTTCTCGCCGGCCAATACTTTCTGGTAGATTTCGTTACGTAGATCCTGGGCCAGGTCGGCATGAGAATCCGCTAAAGACTGGTTTTGACAGACTAGACAGCGTATTTCATCTATTAACGCATAATAGCGTTCCTGCAATTCAGGGTTGCTGAATTCAACAGGATTATCTGCGGCGTAAGCAGTGAAATTCAGTGACATCAACACAATGATTAGCGCGGTTTTAATCATGATGCCGGCTGCTCGAGTTGTTTCACTAATGGCAGGATAATGTCATCTATATCCTGCTTGTTAAGCGGGCCGATATGTTTATATCGAATAATACCATTTTTATCGAGTACAAAAGTTTCGGGTACACCATAGACACCGTAATCAATCCCGATTGTACCAGCTTGATCAAAGGCGCTTTCGATATAAGGATTGCCTAATTTGTTTAGCCAGCGTAGAGCATCTTCGCGCGTATCTTTATAATTAAGGCCGTATAAGTTTAATGCATTAGTTTGGGATGTTTTTACTAACAAGGGATGTTCTTCGCGACAGGCGACGCACCATGATGCCCAGACGTTAAGTAGTGAGACTTTGCCCTTTAAGTCATCCAGATGAATATTAATGCCAGGCGAATGCAGCGTAGGCAAATTGAATGTCGGTGCCGGTTTATCAATTAAAGGCGAGGGTACAAGACGTGGATCATGTTGCAGGCCATAGATAAATATCAGCACAAGGCCAGCGAATATACCGAGCGGCAACAAGTAACGGATCATAGCTATGATTTTAATGAAACAGCGCCACCTTCTACAGGAGCGGTTTTATTACTTTCTACCTTGAGACGATAACGACGATCAGTTGCCGCGAGTAAACCACCAAGCGCCATAAAAATAGCCCCTAGCCAAATCCAGCGAACAAAGGGTTTATGATAAAGGCGAATACTCCAGGCATTATCATCAAGCGGTTCGCCCAATGAAACATAAATGTCACGCATGAGACTTGAGTCTATTCCTGCTTCTGTCATTGGCATATTACGAACGGTGTAGATTCTTTTCTGGGAATGTAAATCCGTAACATGTTTGCCATTTTTTGTTACCTTCACTACAGCTTCAGTCGCTTTAAAATTGGGACCTATAGTTGGGCGTAATGCTTCCAGCGAGAACTGATAATCCGCAAACGCAACCACATCGCCGGGAGCCATGCGCTGATGAACGTCCACACTATGTTGGCTGGTAATAGTGATGCCTATTATCGTTACGGCAAAGCCAATATGCGCTAATGTCATTCCATAAAATCCACGCGGGATAGTTTGCAGCGCCACCAGTTTATTTTGTCGATGTTTTAATCGAGACATCAGGGCTGAAAGACTGGTCAGGATTACCCATAAAGCAGCAACAATTCCGGCGATTGTTCTGAATAGATGATTATCAAAAAAGGTGATGCCCAAAATACCTCCCACGACAAGACTTGCCAGAAATAGATAACGTAATTGCTTGCCGACACGAATGTAGTCATCCTGCTTCCATCTGACAATAGCACCTATCCCGATAAGCAGTGCTACCGGTGTCATGATAGGAATAAAAACAGCGTTAAAGTAGGGTGCACCGACAGAAAGTTTGCCCATGCCCAGAGCTTCTGCAATCAGTGGATAAAGCGTGCCAAGTAACACTGTTAACATCGCGACCAAAAACAGGATGCTATTGAACAATAAGAATGTTTCGCGTGAAATTAATTTGAATTGGCCGCCTTTTACGGTTGATGGTGCACGCAAGGCATAGAGTAATAATGAGCCACCGACAAAAAAACCGAGTAACACAAGTATAAATACGCCGCGTTCAGGATCGGTAGCAAAGGCATGGACTGAGGTCAGGACACCAGAACGAACCAGGAAGGTACCCAGCAAACTTAATGCAAACGCACAGATGGCCAACAAGATGGTCCAGTTTTTAAACACGTCACGTTTTTCAGTTGCAGCAAATGAATGTATCAATGCTGTGCCTATCAACCAGGGCATGAACGATGCATTCTCAACCGGATCCCAAAACCACCAGCCGCCCCAGCCGAGCTCGTAATAGGCCCACCAGCTACCGAGCGCAATACCGATGGTTAAAAATGCCCAGGCTAATAGCGTCCAGGGACGAGACCAACGTGCCCAACTTGAGTCGAGATTACCGCCTAATAACGCTGCGATGGCAAAACCAAAGGCGACAGAAAAACCAACATAACCCATGTATAACATGGGTGGGTGAATGATCAGGCCGGGGTCTTGTAATAAGGGATTCAAATCACTGCCATCGGCAGGGACCGGGAATAAACGCTCGAACGGGTTTGAGGTAAGTAACATAAACAACAAAAACCCCACGCTCACAGCACCCATGACGCCAATCACGCGCGCAAGAAAGAAGTTTGGTAGTCGTTTGCTATAGAAGGTAACCGCAGTGGTCCAAAGGCTGAGTATTACTGCCCACAATAGTAACGAGCCCTCATGGGCTCCCCAGACAGCAGAGAATCGATAAATAGCCGGTAATAATGAGTTCGAGTTTTGTGCGACATAGGCAACCGAAAAATCGTTCGTCAAAAATAAATAAATCAAGACAGCAAAAGAAATGCTGATAAAGACAAATTGTAAGCGTGCCACCGGACGTGCAAGTGACATCCAGGCCTGATTGCCATTTGCCGCGCCGGCAATGGGGAAAATGGTTTGAATAATTGCCATGGCAAGAGCCAGGATTAAAGCAAAGTGACCGAGTTCAGGAATCATTGTGTTGTATCGTATTGTTGATGTGGAATTTCGGCACCAGCTTCTTTTAAGGCTTGTGCAACTTCAGGGGGCATATAATTTTCATCATGTTTCGCCAGTACTTCATCCGCCTGAAAGAGTTTGTTTTCGTCAAGTTTACCGTTAGCGACAATGCCTTGGCCTTCTCGAAAAAGATCCGGAAGTATACCGTTGTAGACAACTTCTATCTCGTTAATTGTATCGGTTAATATGAAACTGACGTCCAGCGTGTCTTTATTACGTTTAACACTATCGGTCATTACCAAACCGCCGATACGGAAAGACCGGGAGTCTGGCGCCTCACCATTGACTATCTGGGTTGGACTGTAAAAGTACAACAGGTTTTTTTCAAATGCCGTCAGAATTAATGCAGCGGCAATAGCCATCCCTGCCAGTATCGCGATAACAATGGCAATGCGTTTTTTTCTGGGTGTCATGATTTTGAATCCGGTTGATGCTGTTGCATAGTCTGAAATCGTTTTTGCAGTTCACGCACCGTCTTGCGTTCTCTTAATACTGGCTGAATGACATTGATGAATAAGACCAGGGCACTTATTCCATATGAAGACCAGACGTAAGTACCGTATCCGCCCATAGACAAAAATTCATTTAGTGACATTATTTGATCCTAATAATTGTTTGACCCAGGAGGCATTACATTCATATTCCAGTATTTCACTGCGTGCTCTTATTAGAAGCGTTGAAATAAAGAAAGTTTTAAACGCAAGTACCATAAATAACAACGGAATCAACATGCTTAAGTGAATAGAGGGTTTGTCCATCTTTGTAATAGTAGGGCCTTGATGCAGCGTACTCCACCATTCTACTGAATAATGAATAATCGGAATATTGACTATTCCGACCAGCGCAAGGATTGCTCCGGCGCGTGCAGCAACACGTCGGTCTTCGAATGCGGACTGTAATGCGATATAACCAAGATACAAAAATAATAAAATCAGTTCCGACGTTAAGCGGGCATCCCATACCCACCATGTGCCCCACATGGGTTTGCCCCAGATAGCGCCGGTGACTAATGCCAGAAAAGTAAAGGAAGCACCTATTGGTGCGCTACTACGTGCAACTATCTCCGCAAGTTTAATGCGCCATATAAGACCTATGCCACCGGCTACGGCCATTACCATATAGATAAAGAGTGACATCCAGGCAGAGGGCACATGAATGTACATGATTCTGAAACTATCGCCTTGTTGATAGTCGGCAGGCGCTAAAACCAGTCCACCGTAGAGGCCACACACAAAACAAATAACGCAAACGATCGCAACCCATCGCGATAGCCATAACGATAGTTCATAGAAATATTTTGGCGAACCAAATTGGTGAATCCATCTGGGTAACTTCATTAACTTAATCTGATCCTCAAGGCTGCTGCTGTTGCTATCGGTGCCAGCGTTATTGCAAGCACAAGGATTCCCGCTAAAAAGTAAAGCTCGGCAGTGATTGATTGGCCTACCGCGGCATTTTGAATAGCTAGCATAGAAAAAATCAGGATTGGCATATACAAGGGTAAAATTAGTAAGCTAAGTAACATACCACCTCGCAAGCCGATTGTTAAGGCAACTGTAATTGCACCAATTAGGCTCAATACCGGAGTACCAAGTAACAGGGTGATGAACAAGGCTGATATTGTTTGACTCGATAAGGATAATACGATGCCAGTGAATAAAGCGATTACTATCAAAGGTATGCTAAAGGTCATCCAGTGCGCCAGGATTTTTGCGCTGACTAACAGGGTCAGTGGATAGCGCGACAGTGAAAATTGTTCAATCGAACCATCTTCAAAATCAGAACGAAAAATAGTTTCAAGCGAGAGACAGGTTGCCAACAATGCGGTTACCCAAATAATGCCGGATGTAAGTTGTTTCAATAATGCCGAGTCAGAACCAAAAGCCAAAGGAAATAAGACAATGACAATAACAAAAAACATAAGGGGGTTAATTAATTCTGCTTTATTTCGAAAGGCGAGTATCAAGTCGCGTCGCAGTATCACGAAAAAGATATTTAGATATTCACGCATGATGGGTTGTTTGATTATGCTGGCCCAGGTGAACGTGCTGTAAGGGATAAGATTCGATTTCAATCGACTGGTGTGTTGCAAAGATGACCATGCCGCCCTCACGGCAGTGATTTACGATTAATTGTTCTATGATTATTTTTCCATCTTTATCCAATGCATTAAAGGGCTCGTCAAGCAACCACAAGCTGGAACCACTCATGAAAAAACGGGACAAACCGACACGTCTTTTTTGTCCTGCCGACATTCGACTTACAAGTATATCCTCCATTCCTTCAAGACCAATCTGCTTTAGTACAAAAGAATAATCTATAGCTGTTTTTGCCCCGGAGAGTGCATACATAACATGCATGTTTTCCAATGCTGTTAATCCCGCTTTAACACCATTGGTGTGTCCAAAATAGCGGATGTCAGACTGGAATTGATAACGGCAGTCGTTTATATCTTCTCCGTTCCATCGGACTTCCCCTTCTGTCGCCTGTATCAAACCAGCACACATTTGTAACAAACTGCTTTTACCACTGCCGTTTACACCATCAATCTGCAGTAATCCACCGTCTTCAAGATCAAAGTTAAGGTTTTGAAACAGGATATTATCCCGTCGAATACATTCCAGATTGTTAACGTTGAATTTCGACACGTGCTTTATTTAAATAACGTTTATTAATTTAAAATTATACCTGACAGCATAATCAAGCTCGATATTTACGAATAATACGAATTGAACTTTTAACCCGGTTAAATGTGCAGATGAATTCATGAGAAGTTTTCAATCATATTCCTAATCAGCATAAATAATGCCCATATAAATTTTCAATGAGGCGTATTTTTAATAAAAATTAGCTATCAATCACGTCGTGACTATAATAATTCTCTATTAGTTATATCGATTTTTATTTTTAACATTATGGGAGAAGTACACATGAAAAATGTTACAAGTAAAATGTTTGCAATTACTGCTGTTATAGGTCTCGCCACGAGCTCTTCTGTTTCTGCGACTAGTATTAATAGTGTTATGCCGGATATTGCTCCAAATAACCAGTCTACTACCATTTTCAGTCAAGTAGAGTATGAGCCTATGACTATACAGGATTACATAGGCCGGGCTCGTGCTGAATCAAACGCTGATAGCAGTGCTAATTCTAAATCAGTTTCGGTTATTTATGAATCGAAGAATATTCAGAGTGTTCAGGATGTTATTGGTTCACATGCGTAATGTAATAGTTGATTATGGTCGGAGAAGCTGATGGCTAAGGCTACCAGCCTTTACTATGTCCGCATTAATTTTGCCGTTGGATATTAACCAAGCTATGGTTTATTTGAAAGTAATTAAAGCTGTATAAAGTGCGCCTCATGGTTGATTCTTAAATGAAATATTGTGCTATTTAAAAGTTAAGCCTTTGTTTTAAGTTCTATTCCACTTTATGTTTAGACTGAATCTAAACTGGCGCAGGTTGTGCCTGGATTGCGTCTAACTTGAAAATACACAGTGTAGGTGCATGGACGCAAACACCAACGGCCTGTCCATTCGTTATCTTGATAATCTGATGAGATTCGAGTGGAAACAAAGCAAGAGTCCTAACGGTGCAACACAGTGGATTCCAACCGATGAAGCCGCAGCAAACTTGGTGCCGGATGCTCATATTAAAGGTAAACGTCATGCGCCAATCGTGTTTACAACGGATATGGCTCTAAAGAAAGATCCTGATTTTCGCAAGATAACAGAACGTTTTCTGAAGAATCCAAAAGAATTTGTCCTTGCTTTTGCAAAAGTCTGGTTCAAATTGACGCATCGTGATCTAGGGCCTCGTGCACGCTATGTTGGTGTAGAGGTTCCTGAGGAAGTGTTTATCTGGCAAGACCCGGTTCCTGCTGTCGATCACACGTTAATCAGTAATGATGATGCCAAAAAAGCTGGAAAGTATCATTCTTAAATCTGGCTTGACCGTTCCTGAACTGGTTGGAACCCCGGGCAGACGCCTTCCGCAATTACTACTCCGACATGGCCTACGGTTCTCCGACGGAAATGCTGGTTAAAAGGCAGATTTGTTGACCTTGACGGCACCGGAAATGACAGTTCTGGTTGGTGGTCTGCGTACATTGAATGCCAATACTGGACAGGCTGAACACGGTGTATTAACCGACAAACCTGGAACTCTGAACAATGACTTCTTCGTGAACTTGCTTGATATGTCTACTGCATGGTCGAAGTCTGAGTCAGAGGGTATCTACGAGGGTAAAGATCGGGCAACTGGAAAGTTGAAATGGACTGCTACATCGGTTGATCTTATCTTTGGTTCCAGTTCTGAGCTACGTGCACTGGCAGAGGTCTATGCGTCTAACGACGGCAAAGACAAGTTCGCCCATGACTTCGTCGCAGCATGGACCAAAGTAATGAATCTTGTTCGTTTTGACGTCAACACAGTAAATACAAGTGTAGCGAAAAAATAGTCAATATTTTTGTAAGCTATAAAACAGGAACGGCAGTGTTTAAAAGCACTGCCGTTTTTTCATTGTTTATGATAATAAATTAATCTTGTTCTGATAAATTCATAAACCTGATTTCAATCTATTCAACATTCGCATCGAGTAGCACGTTTAAAATACGTATTTAAACATCTCAATTAATTCATATTGTTCTATTATTGAGCAATAGACCTATAATATATTCATCCGTTTAACAGTAATTGGTTTTATACTATAGAGATGGGTTACCGAAGCATTATTGTTTTACTACTAATGACATCAATATTGTCAGGATGTGGCCCTATGGCACTCGTTGGTGCTGTTGGACAAACAGTTAATAACGCCGCTTATAATGCCGCTGAAAGAGATCTGAATAACCCAAAGAAAAGTCGTGACTCACAAGCGCTTGAAGTTGCTGTTGCTAATATGAATCTTGGTATCGAATATATGAGGCAGGGCTCATACGAAAATGCATTAACACGACTAAAACGCTCAATTTTGGCAAAGCCGGATTATGCGCCTGCTTATAATGTGTTGGGCATGCTTTATCAACGGCTCGGCGATCCGATCGCATCGGAGAATAATTTTAAAAAAGCCATTTCATTAAACCCATCTGATTCGTCAACATATAACAACTATGGTTTGTTGCTTTGCGATCAAGATCGTCCTGATGAAGCAGAGACTCTTTTTCTGAAAGCGGCTAACAATCCACTATATGATTCACCAGAAATAGCGCTAACAAATGCAGGAACCTGTTTAATTAATAGTAAACCTGAAGCACCAGAAAACTATTTTAAACAAGCATTGAATAAAAACCCTCGATTTTCTTACGCACTGCTTCAGATGGCGGAAATTTATTTTAAGAAAAATGAGTATGAGATATCTCATCAGTATTTTGATCGCTATCAGGATAATGCGAGACATACCCCGAAAAGCTTATGGCTTGGAATTCAGCTATGTGAAAAATTAGGCTGTAAGGACGACATGTCTAGCTATACTTTATTACTTCGAAATCAATATCCTGATACAGCAGAGGCAAGAAACCTCGAATAATAGCCAGTTTAAAACCAGATGGGTTTTATGATCTGCCTTTCCCGCATATTTTTTATATTGTTGCCATAATAGAAAATACCACATCCTTAATAGTTTATATCTTATGTTCAAGCTCGAACAAGAATGGAAGCTATAATTGACTAAAATTCTATCATCGTTGGATTTTTTCAGTCGTTGTTTGATATGAATCAATAATCGTTTAGGCATTATATTTTAAGCTAAACATCAAAATGATTTGTTTGTATATTAATAATGAATGACACAATTCAAAAATTAGCAATATTGTATGCAGATGTTTCGGGCAGTACACATATTTACGAACAACACGGTGATATTGTCGCGCGTGAGAATATAGGGACTTGCCTGTCTATATTGTCAGACGTTGCCTCCTGTCTGGGTGGCGAAGTCGTTAAAACTATTGGTGATGAGGTGATGTGCTCATTCCCTAAGCCAGATAAAGCGATGATGGCGGCAAAGGAAATGCATGAAGCCCTGCGTGATGCGAGTAAGCTCGGCAGATTCAGTATAGGTGAATTACATGTGAAAATAGGCTGGCATTATGGCCCGGTAAAATATAGGGGTGCTGAAATTATAGGTGAAGCACCAATAACCGCTCAACAAATAATCAAACTGGCCAAAATGGATGAAATCCTGACCAGTAGTAAAAGTCTGGATGCGTTATCAGAAGATCTTAAAGAAGATGCCCGATTAATAGATTCTGTGGAAGCTGAAGCATGGGTTGGCGATCTAAATGTTTATGCGGTTCCATGGGAAGCAGATGAAGAGGTGACAAGGATTGGGAAATTGTCCACTTCTGTAGACAATTCAATCCATAAAGCGCTTCTGCTCGATTATACCGGGAAACAAGTTCGCCTTGATTCAGAACACACCCATTGTCGTATCGGGCGAGAAAAAGACAACGATCTCTGTGTTGAGGGAAAATATACGTCAAAGTCGCATGCAGAGATTATTTATAGACATGGTCTCTTTTACTTACATGATAATAGTACAAACGGAACTGCTGTATATTTTGCAAATGGCAAGTCTTTGCGCTTGCATCGAGAGGAAGAAGTGCTTGTCGACCATGGCACTATATATTTTGGGGGTACGCCGTTAAACGATCCTCATGCTGGAGTTATCTTCCGATGTGTAGATATATAGTTAAGTTAAATAGATGAATAAATATTTTACAGGTTTAACTTCAGGTGATGTCTGGGGTGGTTTGGCTGCTTCAGCAGTTGTTCTGCCGCAAGCAATGGCTTTTGGAGTGGCATTATTAACGCCAAATGGCTTTGATGCTTCACAGGGTGCCATTGCAGGACTTTTAGGTGCCGCAATTGTTTGTACTGTCTCGGGTTTTTTTGGGGGTACACGCGGCTTAATTAGTGCGCCTACCGGACCTACACTTGTGTTATTAGGTGGAGCGCTTGCTGCATTATCACAAGCAGATGTCAGCGGAGGCGCTTTATTGATTAACCTGGCCATGGTGATCATGTGTACCGGTCTATTTCAGATCATTATTGGTCTGAGCGGTGGTGGTAAACTAATTAAGTATATTCCTTATCCTGTGATCAGTGGATTTTTAACAGGTTCGGCAATATTGATGATCCTCTCGCAAATGGATCCTTTATCAGGTAAAGGTCTTGATGCGTCGTGGGAGAGTTGGCGGTGGTTGCCATTTGCTACAGCTGCCCTGACGGTAATCAGTACCTATATGGGGCCTAAATATATAAAAAAATTACCTGGCACGATTGCCGGGTTATTAGTCGGTTGTTTATTTTTTCATATTATGTCGAGCTTTAATCATGCCGATTTGCCTGCGCAATGGTTGATTGGTGAATTACCCAGAATTGATTCTGTTAGCCTGGAATTACCAACAAATATACTAAATGATTTACGTTGGCCTATCATTATTCCGGCAGCTTTGGCGCTGGCAATATTGTCTTCATTGGATACTTTACTTACAGCAGTTATTGCGGACGTCAGTACCGGGTTGCGACATAACGCAAACCTGGAAATGGTTGGACAGGGGATAGGACAGATTTTAACCAGCATAAGTGGTGGTATGGCCGCAGCTGGAACAACCGGGGCAACTGTTGTTGCTGTAAAATCAGGCGGCAGACGCTGGGCAGGGGTTTTTGCAGGGCTGACGTTTTTCATTCTGATTCTTGCCGCACGTGATGCCGGTAGTCTTTTACCAATCAGTGTATTAGCCGGGATTATATTATCGGTGTCATTACATATGTTTGATCTCGATATCATTGCCTGGTTAAAACGTCCGAAATCACGACAAGATGCGATAATTGCAATCATGGTTACTACAGTAACCGTCGCCTATGATTTGATGATGGCCGTAGGCCTTGGTGTTTTAATTGCGATAATTCTTTTTATACGAACACAAATTCAGGCGCCTGTCGTACATCTTCGTTCTACCGGAGAGCAGATCCGCTCCGTCAGATCCCGCAGTGTAAAAGAAAGAGAGTTACTTGAAAAAAATGGCGCCAGAATCATCTTGTATGAATTGCGCGGGAATCTTTTTTTTGCGACTGCAGATACATTATTGCAGGAATTATCAAATGATCTGAACGGACCAAATTATATAATTTTACATTTACGCCGAGTGTTGCAGGTAGACTTAACCGCTATCAAGTTTCTTCATCAAATTGGGTCACGCGTTCAAAAAAATGGTGGACGATTGATTTTCTGTAATGTGCATAAGGAAATTGGTGTGGGTGAACAATTACAGGAAACGATAAAAAAAATGAGTTCCTCTAATGTGGAGCTTCAGGTTTTAACGTTTAATGGGAAAGATGAAGCTCTTGAATATGCTGAAAATATGTTGCTTGAAAATCTTGATGTTACTCCGACAAAATTCTATGACCATATTCCTCTTGAAGACAACGACTTATGCTTAAGCATGAATGATGCAGCACGGAACAACCTGAACACAGTTCTCGAAAAACGAATACTGGAAACAAAGGAAAAATTATTTTCCGCAGGCGAGCATGGAGACCAATTGTATTTAGTATTGAGTGGCGAAATAGATATCCAGCTCCCAACGACACAGCATCATCATAAGAGACTGGCTACTTGTCAGCCGGGTTCTTTTTTTGGTGAATTGGCATTACTTAATCCAGGCCCCAGAGTGGCTAGTGCTGTTGCAACACATAGGACAGAACTTTTAATTCTCAGTCGGACTGCTCTGGATGAGCTGTGCAAGAATTATCCTGACACAGCGATTCAACTGTTAATGACATTAGCAAAAATTCAAGTTGAACACTTACGTTGGTCTACAGCTGAATTACAACACTTGTCTGAATGGTGATGTTTCAATTTTTATTTTTCATCAGGTAGTTCTGGTAGTATAAATGGCGTAGACATGGCCAGCGAGGGAATACAAATAATCCCTCCATGAGGTCGATTAATACCAGCTTCTTCATAAATATAATAAAATATATCATCAGCCTGTTCTATAAGATCGGAATAATTTCCGGTT
The DNA here is from genome assembly GCA_938084745.1 of uncultured Gammaproteobacteria bacterium. GTDB lineage: Bacteria > Pseudomonadota > Gammaproteobacteria > Eutrophobiales > Eutrophobiaceae > UBA7359. Next base: position 79,954 of record CALKEZ010000005.1, on the reverse strand, counting down.
TGATTGTACAATCTTCCCATGCCTGCACTAATTGCAATAACGCCACTTGCCATTGTTTTTCTCATGTTAGTGGTTTTTCAGTGGCCTGCGAAAAAAACTATGCCAATAGGGCTTGTTGTTACCATATTGTTGGCAGCATTCTACTGGCAAGTCACACCTATAACCATTGCCGCCGCTAGTATTGAAGGACTCATTATTGCGAGTAAGGTACTTTATATAATCCTTGGCGCCTTGCTCTTATTATTTATTTTAGTGTATTCAGGCGCAGTAACGACACTTCGCAATGCTTTTACACATATTTCACCGGATCCCAGGATACAAGCGATCATTATCGCCTGGTCTTTCGGTGCATTTATTGAAGGCGCATCGGGGTTCGGCACACCCGCTGCTGTAGCAGGTCCCTTACTGGTCGTTATGGGATTCCCGCCATTAGCGGCAGTGATGTGCGCTCTGATTATACAAAGTACACCTGTCTCATTTGGCGCTGTAGGTACACCAATATTAATTGGCGTTCATGATGGGCTTGTCGGACAAGATATTGTTAATTCTTATATAGCGTCACAAGACCAGTTCAGTTCTATAAATGATCTTGTGTTTAGCATTGGAGGGCAGGTTGCCTTAATTCATGCGACCATTGGTTTTGTTATACCGTTATTTGTCGTTATATTACTGACGCGGTTCTTTGGTGCTAATCGTAGTTGGCGTGAAGGGCTAGATGTCTGGAAATTTGCTTTATTTGCCGGACTGGTTTTTGTCATACCCTACGCCATCTTTGCCAATCTCCTCGGTCCTGAATTTCCATCCCTGATGGGTGGTGCTATCGCCATAGTGATAACTGTAGCCGCGGCCAAGCGTGGCCTGTTTCAGCCCAAAAAAATATGGCAGTTTCCTGCAGAAAATGAATGGCTAAGTAACTGGCAAGCATCCGAACCCATTCATGACATGAATACGGAGGACAATAAAATACCGTTATGGAAAGCCTGTTTTCCCTACATGCTGATTGGCTTATTACTCGTTATTACACGATTACCCGAGTTACCTTTTAAATCAATCCTGGCCGGTTTCAAACTCTCAATACCGTCAATACTGAATACAGATATAAATGCCTCGATTAATTTCCTGTATTTACCGGGCAGCATCTTTCTACTTGTGGTGCTTGTTTGTATACCCTTATACGGGATGTCAAAAAATGAAGTTTTTGCTGCTATAAAAAGTACCGGTCGAGCGTTTAAAAATGCTGCCGTCGTTCTTGTGTTTGCTGTACCTATGGTGCGTATATTCATTCAATCCGATGTGAACGCAGCTGGTTTTGCCAGCATGCCGATTGAATTAGCACAAACAATAGCCAATATGTCAGGCCAAGCATGGCCATTGTTTGCTGCTCCTATAGGTACATTGGGCGCTTTTATTGCTGGCAGCAACACTATAAGTAATCTTACTTTTTCGTTATTTCAATTTGGTGTGGGAATGAAAATCGGTTTATCACCGGTCTTGATCGTGGCTTTACAAGCTGTGGGTGGTGCCGCAGGAAACATGATCTGTATACATAACATTGTCGCAGCTTCCGCAACCTGTGGTCTTTCAGGGCAAGAAGGTAACTTAATCCGTAAAACCATTATTCCGACAGTGTATTATCTTTTAATCGCAGCACTTATTGCTCTTATTATTGTTTTATAAACAAATGAAAATATTTTTATTATTATTGATCCTTACGCTATCTGCTTGTGGACAATCAGACTTTGAAATTGCCAGCGAAGCGTATAATTCACAGGAATATGATACCGCGTTCGACCTGTTATTACCGCTCGCCGAGTCGGGCAATCGTGAGGCGCAAAATTATATTGGCTTAATGTACGAACGAGGGCTGGCTGTTGATAGGGATTATAATCAGGCTGCAGAGTGGTATCAAAAAGCAGCAGAAAAAGGCGTGGCGGAATCTCAAATAAGACTCGCGCAATTGTATATCCTCGGCCATGGTGTCAAACGGGATTATTGGTTGGCTTTGAAATGGACTCGCAATGCCGCCGTTCAAGGTAATGCCGAAGCTGAAGCAAATCTGGGCTATATGTTCCACGACGGGATTGGTGTCAAACAGGATTATAACGAAGCGGCTAAATGGTATCGCAAGTCGGCTGAACAAGGGACCGCCAGCGCTCAACATGATTTGGGTGTGATGTACGAAAATGGATTGGGCGTCACGCAAGATTACCATGCTGCTATCGGCTGGTATCGTAGAGCTGCAGCCCAGGGCGTTTTAAATTCCCAGAAAAACCTGCTTAATATGTATCAGCAGGGATTAGGTGTGCCAGAGGATAGTGTCGAGGCTAGAGCATGGTTTATAAAAGCAGCCGAAGAGAATGATCTCGTCGCGCAATATTACCTGGGGACATTGTATTCTGCCGGGGTTAAAGTAGATCAGGATTTTGTAAGGGCTTATGCCTGGATAGGTATTGCCGCCGCAGGTGGATACAAACCAGCTGAAAAGGTACGTGATGAAGTAGATTTGTACATGACGCCCGATGAACGGAAAAGTGCGCAAAAACTTGCTAAAGAGTTATGGCAAATTCATGGGCCAAATCCAGTTAAAGCTACGAGCAGATCTAATCAGGAATGAATGTTGGTAGGCAATCTGTTTCTCTTGTGTGAGGCATGCTTGATATTGTCTTCAGTACAAACTGCGTAGCTAATTTAATTCGAATTTATTACCCCGGTAAGACCGGGGTAATGACCTGCCAGTGTAGATATAATAAAATTACTACTTAACTTTTATTGATTTAGGCTTCGTCTTTTTAGTTTTTGGTATCGTTAATTCAAGCAAACCATTTTTCATGCTCGCATTGATATTTGTTCCATCAACATTTGCCGGTAAGCTCAGGCTTCTTGAAAAAGAACCCTTTCTTATCTCGGAACGATAATAGTTGTCCTTCTCTTCTTTAGTCTCAAAGTTACTCTTGCCTTTAACGGTCAAGATGTTGTCGGTGACTGATACATCCAGATCTTTCTTATCTACTCCGGGCACTTCAACACGGATCAAGACCTCATCGTCCTTATCAACAACATCCATGCTTGGTGCATGCATTTCATAAGTGCCCCACAGGTCACTCATCGATGCGAGCCTGGGGCGTATTGAACGAAACCAGTTTCGATTGAGATAATCTTCAAATATATTGTCTATATCCTGAAAAGACGACAGGCTTTCTGGAAACAACGATCCTGACTTTGGTTTTTCCATAGCAGACTCTTGTGTTTTTAAAATATTCTTTGTAGTCATGAACTCCTCCAAAATCTATCTAATATCTACAGGGTGAAGCATAGATTAACTGGCAGGGAATATTCTGATCTATATCAAGATATAGTTAGTCTTGGAGTGATGTAGAAAAGGCGGATGGTTGAGGCCCGGGAGTCGGTGCTTTTTTATAGTTTGTTTACAATGTGGAGCAAAAACGGGATCGTATTTTAGACGTTTCCTTTGTACTAACGCAGATCCATCTCTAGTACGTTAAAATGATCAATCAATTATTATTAACTCGTTTGCCAGTTCGTTTGTATCTTCTTCTTTAATAGGGAAGTGTTGCGCAAGTAATTGACCGGCGAGTTTAATTCCGTCCACAATACCGTGGGTGTATTGCTTTTGCTTGAAGCCATTAACGATAGTCTCGCAGATCTGACTCCAGTCAGCATGGCTGAGTTTTGCGCTGATAGCATCGTCTCCCAAAACTCTGACCTGATGTTCATAAAGTGAGATGTAGATGAGTATGCCAGTGCTGTCTTTGGTATTACGTAAACGATGCTGTTGGAAGGCTGCAGCGGCGGCACGATCAACTTCTTCTGCGGTCTCGCTTTTGGCGATAAAAGGAAGTCGCAAGAAAGGGAAAAAGTGAGTTAAGAGTACGCCAATAATAAAGCTGAAGAGTATCGTTAGCAGTATTGATGTCAGATCAAAATTAAAACTACTCCAGCTTGCTGTTGATGTTTCATTATGAAACAAACACCAACCAATTGAGACACAAATTAACGAGAAGATCAGGCCAAATATATCTTCTGCTCGATCATAACGACCGGAGACACTGGCAATCACCGGAATGATTTCACCGGAAGTCTGTTTCTCTGCATCAATGATCGCATGTTCGATTGTGTCACGATCCTTCGTTGAAAAAAGTGTACTTGCCTTGATTATACCTACCATGATCCTGATGCGCCTCCACCGCCAGATGACCCGCCGCCAAAACCGCCGCCGGAACCACCAGAACCTGCATTACGTAATATGAAAAACAATAATATCCCGATAGCAACAATAAGAGCCCAGGCCCATCCACTGCGGCCAGTTTTGAACAGGTTAATAATCAACAGAACAAGAAAAATAACACCGATAATCAGCGCCGGGAAATACCACCAGGGAGCGGTAGGTTTGGGTAGGGCTAATCCTCTTGCCATCGCATCAAGACCACGGACACCATCCAGAATACCTAATGAAAAGTTACCGTTTTTAAATTGGCGGATAATGAGATTATCCATAATATCTTGTGCAGCGTAATCATGTTCACGGCCCCAATCTGCACCCAGTTCAATGCGCGCTTTGCGATCTCCTTTGGAGACCAGGAGCAGGATGCCATAATTTCGATCCTGAAAACCGATACCCCATTCGTTGAATAACTCAGTCGCATAGCCTTCTATACCCATACCACTGGCGCCATAATTTGATAGTGACGGAATGGTTACAACGTAGATAGGAATTTTTTCTTCGGTTAATATTTTGCCAAGAATAGAGTTAATTTCACTGCGTTCACTGGCCTCTATGATGTTCGCCACATCGACAAAATAATCTGATTCAGGTGGTTTTTCCGGAAACGTCGCCGCATAAGCATTGCTGAAAAACAACAGGCTAAAGGCAAGCAGGTTCAGAAACATGGATTGAATTATGCCTTTATGCAGTGGCTTGTCTTGCATTTCATTGATATACATGAGTAACAAAATAGCATAGTAGAAGATATTCTTCTCTATTAGTTAGAAAATTAATAAACGCAGTTTTATCTCGGTGCAACCGACACGAAGTCTATTTTTCTTTCATTAGCTCTTTTAATACATCAAAAGTCGAGATTATACCTTCGAGATAATCGCCAGTCATGACGAGCACATGATGTACTTTATTCTCAACCATCAGTTGCATGGCGCCCAGTATGGTCTCTTCGGGACTGATTTTGATTATTTCCTTGGTGCAAATTTCCCAGGCTTTTAAATCACTCTTTTTTATGCCAATTGATTCGGCGTATATCATGTCCTGCTCGGTGATGATGCCGATGACATGCTTGTTATCATCGAGTACGACAACGCTTGAAATTGAACTCCAGTCTATATCCTTGAGCACATTCTCGATGGTTGTGTCTGCATTAACAGTAACAACCGGGCCACAAATTTCTGAAGCTTGTTTATACATGATTATATTTTGATATATCCTTTATATGTATAGTTTAGCGGTCTGATTTTGCAATTGAAACCTCGGCAAGTAAGCCGGTGGTTTTTCTAAGCCGTAAACTAATGATTTTCCCTATTTTCCATAGTAATTTTACGCCAAGCGACTGGTTTTCAGACACCATCTTTTTAAAATCAACATTTGATATTATAAAGACAACCGAGTCCATAGAAGCGATAGCCGATGCTGATATCGCTTCATCATCCAGTATCCCCATTTCACCTATAGATCCACCGGATTTAATGTCTGCTATTTTTAAATGTTCGGTACTTGAAATTTCTTTGAAGATAGAGACATCCCCATCAGCTATTAAACATAATTGCGGCTCCTGCTTGCCTTCTTCAAAGATTGTTACACCTGAATTAGCTTTATAAGGTCTAATCCACTTTGTGACCGAACGTAATTCAGTGTCATCGAGTTCAGAAAAGAAATCCATACCTATAGCGTAATCCATTACCGTTCTTTTATTGGTTGTGTCTTCTTCTAACGGTATAAGTTTTTGCATGATAAATATTTATTATTGAATTGTTCGTCGTGTGATTTTTTCAATAGTACCTGAATTAATCAAGCTTTAATTAAGTTAGTTGGTAAAAGATACAAGCTCGTCATTCTTTATACGTTCAATCCTTTTCGTTTTGAAAGCTGAGGGTCTATCTCTACTTTTTCCATAATCCGTTTGTGTAATAAAGGCATTGTTTCAAAGTATGGACGGATAACATCAGATTGAGCTGCTTCAAATTCATCAAATGGGCCATCAAAATGTACTTTTCCCTCATGTAGCATTATTGTTCTTGGACGTAAACGAATGAGCAGGTCCTTGTCATGCGTGATTATGATTGAAGTTCGATCTGCATGATGAATATCAAAAATCAGGTTATGGATAGTGGCGGAACTGATAGGGTCGAGCCCGGTTGTGGGTTCATCATAAAAAAACACATAAGGGTCCATTGATATTGCGCGGGCAATGGCAAGTCGTTTCGCCATGCCGCCCGATAAGTCACTGCCACTTTTTTCTAGAAAGGCTTCATCATCAGGAAGACCAACCGCCGTTAATGCCTTTTTTGCAATAGGGATGATGGTTTCATCATCCATTCCTTTTATTTCTTTTAGCCACAAGCCAATATTAAATAAAACAGAACCGGAGAAAAGAGCATTGCGTTGGAATACAACGCCCCAATGCTTATGAATGTTATCGATTTCCAACTCGTTAAAGTCATCGAGTTTTTTTAAAACCCAATTTTCATCGGATCTATCCAGGATTCTGATGATACCTTTGTCGATCGGGTACTGACCGAGGATAGTGTTGAGCAAAACTGTTTTACCGCAACCGGAGCTGCCTACGATGGCAACAAACTCACCGCTATAAAAATCGAGATTGATTCCCTGTAACACAGTATGACCATTGAAGGATTTATGTAAATCTTCAATCTGAATTTCTATTTGTGCATTATTAGCCATACACTAACGTAAGGGCGGGTGTCAGAATAAATCTTCAATTGACAAATAACGCTCGCCGGAATCGTAACTGAATATTAATACACGACTGCCAGGCGTCATTTCAACTTCTTTTTGTTTGACGGCAGCGAGTGTTGCACCGGAGGAAATACCGACAAAGATGCCTTCCTCTTTTGTGCAACGTCGTGCCATCTCAAAAGAATCTTCTTCCGAGACCTGAATCGTGCTATCGAGAATATCAACGTTAAGTACTTCGGGGATAAAACCGGCGCCGATGCCTTGTAATCGGTGCAGGCCTTTTTCGCCACCACTTATGACCGGAGATTTTTCAGGTTCAACAGCAAATACTTTTAAATGCGGAAACTTATCTTTCATCACTTCAGCGCAACCCGTGATATGACCTCCTGTACCAACACCGGTAATCATGTAATCAATTCCGTCAGGAAAATCAGCCAGGATTTCCCGGGCTGTCGTTTCTCTATGTGCTTGCGTATTTGCCGGGTTTTGAAATTGTTGCGGCATCCAGCCGTTCGGATGCTCTTCAAGTAATTCCTTTGCCTTTGCAATCGTGCCTCCCATACCCAGTTCTTTCGGCGTTAATACCAGTTCAGCACCCAGGGCATGCATGTATTTACGTCGTTCAATCGACATTGATTCAGGCATGGTGAGTATCAAGCGATAGCCTTTAACTGCCGCCACCAGCGCCAGACCAATACCCGTATTGCCAGACGTAGGCTCGATAATAACTGTGTCTTTATTAATCAAGCCTTTTGCTTCAGCATCCTCAATCATGGCTTTGGCAATTCGATCTTTAATACTGCTACAGGGATTGAAGCTTTCTGTTTTCATCCAGACTTCGATATCGTTACGAAAAAGGTGGTTGATGCGAATATGAGGGGTATTGCCGATGGTCTGAAGAATATTGTCGTATTTCATTATATTTTACCAATGAAGAGAATGTTGAAGGTATTATAGCCAATTATACTCTATATGAAGCAGCACAACCTTATTTGCCAGATAATAAAATACATTTTAAAGGCAAGTGGCATGATGAGCCAATGAGACTTTAGTCATTCCATAAAGTCTTAGTCGCCGCTAATAAATAGTTATTATATATTGTCTTTTCATTATCTGTATATGTAGACCATTGATGAATCGATAATGCATAATTATGGTATTAATTTTGAAAGCAACTTTATGTTATGAATAAAACTGGATCGTTTACAGGCAAAAAAATAGACCGTTACGAATTTCAGGAACTAATTGGAACTGGTTCTTTTGGTGAAGTTTATAAAGCCTTTGATAAAAAACTTTTTCGAAATGTTGCTATAAAAGCAACAACACCTGACTTCAGCAAAAAAAGTGGCGGAAAAGAACATATTCTTCATGAAGCAAGAATTCATGCCCGCGCAGAACATGCCAACATTATTCCTATCTATGATGTTTTAGATTACGGTCAATCCGTATTAATTGTTATGCGGTTGGTACTAGGCGAAGACTTAGATCACATGCTAAGTCGCGAGAAACAACCACTAACAATAGATGAATCTCTGAAGATTATGCATCAAGTATTATGGGGAATAGATTATGCCCATAGTAGAGGTATTGTGCATCTCGATCTGAAGCCAGGTAACATCAGGAACTCGCTTGCTGGTGAAGCGCTTATCATGGACTTTGGCATTGCCGCTATGTTGGAAGATCAAAGTCTGAAAGAGAATTATGTGCACGGCACACCATCATACATGTCGCCAGAACAGATTCAATGCACATATATGGATGCCAGATCTGATATCTATTCTCTCGGTGTTATTCTCTACAAAATGATAACTGGTCATTATCCATTTAGAAAAGTCACAACCTTATCTGAATTGTTAAAAAGTCATATTGAAGAAACCCCTGTTGAACCATCGTATTATGTTCCAACATTGCCTGAAAAATTTGAAAAAGCCATTTTAAAAGCATTAGAAAAAAAGCCACGTAATAGATACCACTCATGCAGAGAATTCTCTTTTGCTTTAGAGCACTCTTTAAAAGGAAGGGTTGAACATAATTTAGATGATAAAGACCTACGTTGGGACCCTAGAGTTGCTGTCTATCTTAAAGTTCGAATTAATTCAAAAGAGATTGAACATTATATTTCTGCAGAAACGATTAATTTGTCGACTAGCGGAGCGACTTTACGAATAGCCTCAGATATTCCAGTTGGCAGTAATATTGAACTGGAAATCTATTTTCCTAAAGAAGATGAATACATGAAGGTCTATGCGAAAGCGACTGTCTTATGGAAAGACAGTAATCCTGAACATGATAATATTGTCATTGGAGTTTATCTAAACGAAGTTAAAGATATCGACAGATACAAGATCGGCATATTTGTTCGCGATTTATTGTTGAATGTAGAACAAGACGAACTGCCTAGTGAACGAACGAAGACATTCAAATAATGCTCTGTTTTTCAAAGATGTGGGGATTTGATTTAACGCTATGAGTATGCTGATTATAGGCATTAATCTATTTTTCAACGATTCACGGACTTAGACTTGGTCAAAATAGATAGACATTTATTGCTGTGACTCATATCCTGACAATCCGATTATAACAATTTAGAGGCACTGATTATGGCGATTAAAGTAGGGGATCGTATCCCGGTAAGTTCATTTATGTGGATGGGTTCTGATTCAGAAATTGACGTTCGCACCAGCACGAATGATGACATCTTCAAGGGTAAAAAAGTTGCTGTATTCGGTTTGCCTGGCGCATATACGCCAGTCTGTTCTGCGGATCATTTGCCCGGTTTCGTAAAAGTAGCTGATGCGTTATTAGAGAAGGGTGTTGATAGTATTGTGTGTGTGTCTATTAACGACCCGTTTGTTATGGATGCGTGGGCAAAGGCGCAAGGTGTTGGTGAAAATATCCAGATGCTTTGTGATCCAACGGCAGCATTTACTAAAGCTATTGGCCTGGATTTGGATCTTGGTGATTTCGGTCTTGGTGTGCGTTCAGAACGCTACTCAATGATCGTCGACGATGGTGTTGTCTCTGCATTAAATGTTGAAGAAAGCATTCTTGCCTGTAGTGCCAGCAGTGCAGATGCATTACTCGCACAAGCTTAAAACATGCTTTGGAAATATAGTATTGCAGTAATGTGATACGACTGCATGGACAGGAATAGCCGTGCATAGAGTGGGGGGATTAAACGGTAGCAACATGATTAAACCGTTTAATTCCTCATAAACTTTTCTTCATTCTTATATGCGGAATACCTGCATCATCAAATATTTCGCCTTGTTCCTGAAAATCGAATTTACTGTAGAAGTCCATTGCATTAATTTGCGCATTTAAAAATACGTTATGCAGCTGCATTTTTTCCGCTGCAATGGCTAATAGTTTTTGCAACATCATGCTACCCACACCCAGCTTTCGGTAAGGTCTCAACACTGCCATACGACCAATTTGCCCGTTAGGCAGTAAACGCGCCGTCGCAATATATTTATTATCTTTTTTAACGAGTAGATGTACACAATCGATGTCATTATCTTCCCATTCAAGTTCTTCGGGTACATTTTGTTCTTCTATAAAAACACGCGTTCGTATGTCGCGTAAATGCGGTTCCATATCCATCCAGGACACTTGCATCACATCTAGCTCATTCATCGAAATAAAAACAACCCTCCTGGTATAAGCTATGAAGCAGTGCTAGTACTGAATCCTCATTAGCCAGCTTTAGAATCGTTTGATACTCAAGTTTATGTGCGCTGCATAAGTATCGAACTAAGTGCAATTGATCTGGTGTGCAATCAAGTTCATTGCCAGCATAAAAAAATCTTAACTTGTTCACATCCTCTATGTAGGAAAAACGAATATTGCCTTGTCTGTTCAGGTGCCCGGCTTGCTTAAACTGCTGGCTGAAATCATGGCGCGTTAATTCATGCTGTTCAGTTTCATAATGATGCATATCTTCAGTAATAAAACGACCAAACCAACTTGCGAAATCGGCCTCATCAGTGATGGCCGAAACAATCATTTCTCGCATGGCTCGAATATGTTCGGTCTTAATCTCACCAGGTGAGTCCTGTAATTCTAAATGGGGGTCAGTGTAATACTGGTCTTTTGCAACATCATTGAAATTCACAGTATAAGCACTTAGCAATTCTTTTTGTGATGGAGCGCGAAAGCCGATGGAGTAGGTGAGGCAATCATCCAGCGCGATGCCGTGATGGGCTACTCCCGGTGGAAGATAGAGCATGTCGCCGGGTTCCAGTATCCAGTCTTGTGCTGACTTAAAATCAGAAAGTAGCTTTAATTCGAGACCCTCTATGAAGTCGTCTTCTGTATAATCATGTTCATTGATATGCCAATGACGGCGACCCTGTGCTTGCAATAGAAACACGTCGTAGTTGTCCAGGTGTGGACCAACACTGCCATGAATTGGTGCATAACTGATCATGATATCGTCAACCCGCCAGTCAGGCACAAAGTCAAACTCATTCAGCAGATTATTTAATTCAGGAATATGATGATTAACGGCTTGTACTAATAATGACCAATGTGATTTTGGCAGGCTGGTAAAATCTTTTTCTGTAAAAGGCCCGTAACGGAGTTGCCATGCTCCTGTTTGTTCGTGTTCCTGAAGTATTCTGGATTCAATGCCTTCTTCACAAGCCAGTCCCGCGAGTTCCTCAGGTGAGATCAAGCTTTGGTAGTTTGGAAAAGCCTGTTTTATTAATAACGGTTTCTTTTGCCAATATTGTTTTAAGAAGTCTGCTCGACTCATGTTGCGAGGTAATTGCATATGAAATGATGCTTTAGTATCTAGGTAAATAATTATTTATTAATACGGGGTATCTGGAGGGTTGTTGTGTTGACGTAAAAATTAATAAAGTTGTGATTCACCGCTGCCTGTATTACAGAGCCAATAAACATCAAGTATTTTAAATTATTTCTTAAATGTTCGCGATTTTCTCAGCGCCGGATTTACCTCATCCAGTTCAGCCTGAACCTGTTCACAACTGCAATGATAAATAATTTCTCGCCCCATCACGCTGCCGACATAAGCCTGTTCATTTTTGGTCGGTGTTAATTCACATTTCACGCTGTGCACACCTTCACCAATAACAACAGTGATTTGGCCGGCACGTTTATCAAATACCAGAACATCCATCGTCTTGCCACTTTCAGTATTCGTGACCGTGATTATTTCATTTTGCATAAGCGTATTCACTCTATTGCTTTAATAAATGACTTTGTTTTGTATACTACCTGATACTATATCAGGCAGGCATTACAACGATATCATATTTACGAGGATAGTTTATGAGTGAACATGCAAAATTAACCCTTGATGGCAAGGATTATGAGTTTCCAGTCTTTATTGGCAGCGAAGGGGAGAAAGCGATCGATATCTCCAGTCTACGTGCAAAGACGGGCTACATTACGCTGGATCCGGCATATGTAAATACTGGCGCCACAACAAGCGCGATAACCTATCTGGATGGTGAAAAAGGTATCCTCCGCTATCGAGGTATTCCGATCGAACAATTGGCAGAAAAATCAACCTTTGTTGAAACCAGCTATCTACTGATCCATGGTGAATTACCGAATAAAGAGCAACTTCAGAACTTTTCCGGTCTGTTAACCAGGCACAGCATGATCCATGAAGACATGAAACATTTCTTTGATGGATATCCTCAGTCTGCACACCCGATGGCGATTCTGTCTTCCATGGTCTGTTCACTCTCCGCATATTATCCGGAATCCCTAAACGTTTATGAAAACAGCGAAATTCAGTCAACGCGCTTGTTATCAAAATTAAGAACAATTGCGGCCTTTAGTTACAAGAAGAGTATTGGCCAACCGATTATGTATCCGCAAGACCATTTGAGTTACTGTGAGAATTTCTTGCAAATGATGTTTTCTGTACCAAGCAGACCATATGAATCTGATCCGGATATGGTGCGTGCACTTAACATGCTGTTGATCCTGCATGCCGATCATGAACAAAACTGTTCTACTTCAACGGTGCGTTTAGTCGGTTCCAGTCAAACTAATTTATATGCTGCTATGAGTAGCGGCATACTTGCTTTATGGGGTCCGTTACATGGTGGTGCTAATCAATCAGTTATTGAAATGCTGGAAGAGATTCAACGTTCTGGCATGAAATGCTCCGAGTTTGTTAATAAAGTTAAAGATAAAGACTCGAAAATAAAATTAATGGGCTTCGGACACCGTGTTTATAAGACCTATGATCCGCGTGCAAAGATTCTGAAAGAAATGACAGACTTGATACTCAGTAAAAAAGGTATTAGTGATCCTTTATTGGATCTCGCCAAGGAACTCGAAGAAGCCGCATTAACCGATCCATATTTTATTGAACGCAATCTTTATCCCAATGTGGATTTTTATAGCGGCATACTCTATAAAGAAATGGGCATCCCGGTAAACATGTTTACCGTGATGTTTGCCATAGGTCGTTTGCCAGGCTGGATCGCACAATGGAAAGAAATGATGGATGACCCAAATAGCAAAATCGGTCGGCCAAGACAAATATATACCGGTGCAACGGACCGAGAATATGTGGTGATGGATAAACGCTAGTAGTTGCTTGATCTAGATGAAATTTATCAAATGTCAGTCTAAACGATATAGCGTAGATTATTTATTCGAACACTGATGTATGTACAATCATAAATCCCTGATCGCGGTATCAAATAGCATTGCTATCACAACCAGGGTTTATCTGGTGTTTCATATAAAGCGTTACACCGTAATATAAGATAATGGTATAACTTGTCACCAACTGATTTGAAAGGTGATCGACTGCCTGAGTAAAGTAATAATGTTAACAACTAATTATTGGATTGTGGCTGAGATTTAATTTGTTTTAATAAATCAGAAATTTGGTTGACCGCATTATAGAATTCCAATCGATCAAAGGTTTTGCCTTCTTCGTTAGTAATTTCTTGCACGAGTTCTTTCACAATTAGTCTGCCATTTTTACGTAATTCAGAAAGCAGGCGTATTTTATAACTATTCCGTTTCATGGCCGCTCGATCTATTGTTGATTCTGAACTTTGTTCGAAATCAACATTTTTACCTACATACTCATGATATTTGCTTTGAAGTTGTGCACGAAGAATTGCATCTTTCGGGTATTCCAGTATGGCTTCTTCTTCTAAAAGTTTATTTAGTAATTCGTTAGTAAAAAAAACGGTTCCTCCTTCTGTATGTATTCCTCCTGTCCTTAGGTAGTCATCAATCACACTGATTGCATTTAAAAAGATGTCATCTGAAACATAACCTTTAAATTGGCTTTGCAACATGTCGTACAATTCACCAATACTCACATTTTGTTTGTTAAATAATTCTGAAACAATTTCAGCTTTATAAATAGCATCTAATAAATTATTGTCTCTATCAATAACAACGCCGGTTTTTTCCTCGCGATACATTTTTTTTAGTCTTTCTACCCTGTCCCTGTATTCGAATAGTTTTTCGCTAAGCCGATGACGTAATTCGGGGATATTAGGCAGATGAATTGAGCGATTTTGCTCAATAGGGAGGTGTGTCATTGTCATCAAAAATCCTCCAAGAATATCATTATATCTTTTGTTTTGATGACATTGTAATCAGGCAAGGGATTAACAATACTGATCTATATCAATATTCACTGCAGATAGCGTGGTGAGTAATAGCAAGTAAGTGAAACCAAAAAATGACTCACAAAACGCTGCGCCTGGATTTATTCTTCCGGGCGCAGCAAGTAATTTGAATCTTTATTATTCAGTATCATCCGGGTCGTAACCTAGGTTTGGCGAGAGCCAGCGTTCCGTAGTTTTATAGTCCATTCCTTTTCTATGCGTGTAGTCTTTTACCTGGTCACGATTGATCTTGCCTAAACCAAAGTATCTTGATTCAGGATGTGAGAAATACCAGCCGGAGACTGCGGCTGTTGGATACATGGCAAATGAATCCGTGATTTCTATTCCAGTATTTTCTTTAACTTTAAGCAATTTCCACAGCAATCCTTTTTCAGTGTGATCCGGGCAAGCAGGATAACCGGGCGCAGGGCGTATGCCTTGATAGGCTTCACTGATGAGTTGTTCATTATCGAGCACTTCATCTGAGGCATAACCCCAGAATTCTTTTCTTACCTTCTCATGTAGGCGTTCAGCAAAGGCTTCGGCTAAACGATCGGCAAGTGCTTTTACCATGATGGCGCTATAGTCATCATGATCTGCTTCAAAGGTGGTTATTTTTTCTTCAATACCGAAACCCGTCGCCACGGCAAAGGCGCCAAAATAATCTTCAACGCCTGTTTCTTTTGGTGCAATAAAATCGGCCAGGGCGTAGTTCGCCTGTCCGGGTGGTTTAACCGTTTGTTGGCGTAGAGAATGTATTGTTGTTAATAAACCATTACGTTTCTCATCGGTATAGACTTCAATATCATCATGCCCGATGGAATTTGCAGCGAAAAGTCCATAAACACCTTTCGCGGTAAACCATTTTTCGTCGACGATTTTTTTCAGCATCGCCTTTGCATCGTTGAACAGGCGCGTTGCCTCTTCACCAACGATCTCATCTTCCAGAATTCTTGGATACTTTCCTGCCAGTTCCCAGGCCACAAAGAATGGCGTCCAATCGATACAGTCAGCCAGTTCAGCCAGCGGGTAATCTTCAAATACGTGTACGCCGAGTTGTTTAGGTTTTATCGGCGTGTAGTTAGCCCAATCAAGAGTTGCACGATTATCTCGCGCTTCTTCCAGCGTTAACCATTTTATCCTTTGTTGTTTGCCAGCGTGGCGTTCACGCAGGGTATCGTATTCGGCGCTGATCTCTTTCACAAAATCAGCTTTCATTACATCACTGATTAACTTGGTCGAAACACCGACTGCGCGTGATGCATCTTTAACATGAACCACGGGATGGTCATAACCGAGATCAATTTTTACTGCAGTATGTGCGCGTGATGTAGTGGCACCACCAATCATTAACGGCAGATCAAAACCCTGTCGTTGCATTTCTTTGGCGACATGCACCATTTCATCTAGCGACGGTGTGATTAGGCCACTTAAGCCGATGATGTCGGCATTATGTTCGCGCGCGGCATCCAGTATTTTTTGTGCGGGCACCATCACGCCAAGATCGAATACTTCAAAGTTATTACACTGCAAAACGACGCCGACGATATTTTTACCGATATCATGCACATCACCTTTAACTGTGGCCATGATGATCTTGCCATTACTTTCTCTGTCACCTTCGCCCTTTTCTGCTTCGATGAAGGGGATTAAATAGGCCACGGCTTTTTTCATGACGCGGGCACTTTTAACCACTTGGGGTAAGAACATTTTGCCGGCACCGAATAGGTCGCCAACGATATTCATACCATCCATTAAAGGTCCTTCAATCACATGGATGGGTTTTGCGGCTTGTTGTCGTGCTTCTTCGGTGTCCTCTTCAACGTAGTCTGCGATACCCTTTATCAGGGCATGTGCCAATCGTTCTGCGACGCTGCCTTTGCGCCATTCGAGGTCGACAATTTTCTCTTTTGCGGCGCCGCCTTTTACCGTTTCGGAAAACTCGACCAATCGATCAGTGGCATCAGGGCGACGGTTCAATAAAACGTCTTCGATGTATTCCAGTAAATCTTTCGGGATCTCATCATAGATACCGAGTTGTCCGGCATTGACGATGGCCATGTCCATGCCAGCCTGAATGGCGTGGTAGAGAAAGGCCGTGTGCATGGCTTCACGCACCGGGTTATTCCCGCGGAATGAAAATGACACATTACTGAGACCGCCACTCACCAATGCATGCGGTAAGTGTTCTTTAATTAACCGCGTGGCTTCAAAGAAGGAAACCGCATAGTTATTGTGTTCTTCCATGCCGGTAGCCACGGTCAGGATATTCGGATCGAAGATGATATCTTCCGGTGCAAATCCGACTTTGTTGACCAGGATGTCATAGGAACGTTTGCACAGATCAAAACGGCGTTCGGTCGTATCGGCCTGGCCTGCTTCATCAAAGGCCATCACTACCACCGCAGCACCATAACGTTTAACCAGTTTGGCGTGTTCGATGAATTTCTCTTCGCCTTCTTTTAAGCTGATCGAATTGACGATGCCTTTTCCTTGCACACATCGCAGGCCAGCTTCAATAACACTCCATTTAGACGAGTCGATCATGATCGGTACGCGACTGATATCGGGTTCCGAGGCGATCAGTTTTAGGAAGTCGGCCATTAATTGCTCGGATTCGAGCATGCCTTCATCCATACAGATATCGATAATCTGGGCGCCGTTCTCTACCTGCTGACGCGCCACTTCCAGTGCCGCATCCAGATCCTGATCTTCTTTAATCAGTTTCAGGAAGCGGGGTGAACCGGCGACGTTGGTACGTTCACCAACGTTCACGAAGTTAACATCGGGCGTGATATTAAATGGTTCGAGTCCGCTCAGTCGTTGATAAATTGGAAGCTTGGGTAGCTGCCTCGGGGCAATACCTGCTACGGCCCTGGCCATGGACTTGATATGGGCCGGCGAGGTGCCACAGCAACCGCCGACAATATTTAATAATCCTGATGTTGCCCATTCCTGGATATGGACTGCCATAGGATCCGCATCGAGGTCATATTCGCCAAATTCATTCGGTAATCCGGCGTTTGGATGGGCGCTAATATAGCACTGCGAAAAGCTAGAAAGTTCTTCAATATACTGACGTAAGTCATTGGGACCTAGAGCACAATTTAGACCAACTGTAAGTGGATTCGAGTGTCTGATCGAATTCCAGAAGGCTTCGGTTGTTTGTCCGGTTAATGTTCGTCCAGAGGCATCGGTAATCGTGCCTGAAATCATAATCGGTCGATTGACCTGATGATCTTCGTAATATTGATCAATAGCGAAAAGCGCGGCCTTGGCATTCAGGGTATCGAATATAGTCTCAACCAGAATCAGATCGGCACCGCCATCAATCAAGCCGCGTAAGGCTTCGGTATAGGATTCGACCAGTTCTTCATAGGTGACATTACGATAACCGGGATTGTTCACATCCGGTGATATGGAACAGGTTCTGTTCGTTGGTCCGAGCACCCCGGCGACAAAACGCGGTTTGTCCGGATTTTGCTGTTCGAATTGATCGGCAACGGAACGGGCGAGGGCGGCACCCTCTTTATTCAGCTCGTAGACCAGGTTTTCCATTTGGTAATCGGCCATCGCGATCGAGGTCGAATTGAAAGTATTGGTCTCGACGATATCCGCACCGGCGTCAAAATAGGCTTTATGAATCGCCTTGACGATATCGGGTCTGGTTAAGGATAAGAGATCGTTATTGCCCTTGAGATCACAGGGATGTTCCTTGAAGCGGTCACCACGATAGTCATCTTCTTCCAGTTTATAAGACTGGATCATCGTCCCCATTGCACCATCCAGTACCAGGATGCGCTCCGCCATGAGTTGTTTAAGTTGTTCTGTTTTATCCGTCATTTCGCTTATCACTTATTTTTTTGATAATTAAAGCGATTGACGGTTTATTGAAGAGCCGTCATCTCGCTTAGTGTTAACTATTAAGCGAGCGCGGTTTTTTAGTGCTACGTCTGAGCCTGGCAACAGTGATTGCTGTTGTCGCAGCGCTCCTCAGAACGTATTTGAAGGGTGCGAAGTATAGACTATGCCAACCGCTATTCCAAGATGAGTGCTGTGCGAAGATGTAAAAAGTTATTCAACGATCGTATGGGCGGTCTTGGGACGAAATATAAACCATACGACAAATCCAGCTGGCCAGGCCAATAAGGTCCATGTCATGCCTTTGGTGAGTGCCAATGCCGCCGCAATCACGAAAATCAACGGTAAAATAGCACCTTTGGCGCCCATGTCACGAGTGGCAGCGTCACCGTATATCCACAGTATGCTGCAGACATAGACCGAGCATAAGATAATGAAGATAAACACTTCGGTTGAGTTACTAAATGTAAAGGACACTGTTTTTCTCCTGGAATTCTCTATTGAGCAATCATTCTTTCATGTGATGCTTGGCATTAACGGGTCGCATCGTGGCGTTTGCAATCAATGCAACAAATAAAATGACCGCCATCAGATACATCGTGGTGTTGTAAAGACTCGATGTTGGATCCGGTGTGCCAACAGGTGCGATTTCCATCAATTTACTAATGGTCACCGTTTTGGCAGCCACCAATTGATCAAGTTGATCCAGACCGGCACCAAACTTGGCCTGGAAGTCGGCGGGAGTGATTTTTGAAATTAGATCATTGATGGCATTTTTCACCGAAATTTCTCGCAATGACGTGATCGCCAGCGGTCCAAACACGCCCGCGCTAGCCCAGGCTGTTAACAAGCGGCCATGTATACCACCGACATATTTAGTGCCGAAAATATCGGCCAGATAAGCCGGGATGGTTGCAAAACCACCACCATACATGGTGAATATAATCATCGTCGCCGCATAAAAATATACCAGCCAAACCACGGATGGATTGACACTGACCTGATGCGCCGTATACGGAATGGAGCAATAAAGAATAATACCCAGCGTGAAAAAGACCCAGTAGGTATTTCGGCGGCCGAGGTAATCCGAAGCGCTGGCCCAGACAAACCGACCGACCATATTGAAGGCGCTGATCATCAACACATAGGTCGAGGCAAAACCAAAATCGACAATATTGGGCAGGGTAGAACCGAATATCTCATTCATCATCGTTTTGGCAACCGCCAATACACCGATACCCGCGGTCACGTTGAAACATAGGACGATCCAGAGTTGGTAAAACTGTGGCGTTTTAAGTGCCTCATCAATGTGCACGCTATGTCGGGAGATCATCGCGTGCTGCGAATCTTCCGGAGGCGGTTCCCAGCCTTTTGGTTTCCAGCCCTGTGCAGGAACTCTATAACCAAATGCGGCGCACATCATGATGACGAAATAGACTGCACCCAGGGTAAAGAAAGCCTGTGCAACACCAACCGTTCCGGTGCCGACCACATAGACGCCGGCATCTCCCGGCACCAGCATGTTGCCAATGTCATTGGCCCCGACGATCACGACTTCTTTGAGGCTGCCGGCGATTTCTGCGAGACGTCGACCTGATTCATCTGTGATTAAGTTAACACTGTCGACTGACCCGAGATAATCCGGTGCTTTATAAAATAACTTGATAAAAGGCTCGATCATGAATTTCGCAATCATGGCGCCGCCACCAAAGCCCATAATGGCAATGCCGGTTGCCATGCCGCGTCTATCCGGAAACCAGCGTATAAGTGTGCTGACAGGGGAAACATAACCCAGCCCTAAACCACAGCCGCCAATAACACCATAACCCAGGTAAAGTAACCAAAGTTGGCCAGTGAGGATGCCGACGCCACCTACCATAAAGCCACCACCCCAACAAAAGGCAGCGACAGTACCGACCATGCGTGGCCCGACTTTTTCTAACCATTTACCGGCGACAGCTGCGGATAGCCCGAGGAAAACAATCGCGACAGTAAACACCCATACAACGCTTTTCAGCGTCCAGTCATCAGCCGCACTGGTGACGACGCCAAGACGTTTAATGAGCGAGGGGTTGAATAAGCTCCAGGCGTAGACAGAGCCAATACACAAATGTATGCCTAGTGCGGCAGGGGCAATTAACCATCGATTGAAGCCTTCTTTGGCAACGATATGTTCTTTATACAATAGACCAAGCATGTTATTGATAACCCCCAATAGGCATGTGACGTAATCCTTAATAGTACACAGTATTTTTTTGTTCGTTCAGCAATCGTTATACGAACGATTGTTTATTATCCTGTTTCTTAATTACTCATCAACAATGTTTTATTTGACTTAGACAGGATAATCAGTATTCTGCGCGATTGAAAGTATTAGGTGCCAACTGTATTACAGCAGTTGTGTTAAACGGGAAGTCGGTGCGTATTTAATTACAATTCCGACGCTGCCCCCGCAACGGTAAGCGAGTCAAAATCTATTCATTAAGTCACTGTGTCCTCTGTATTTTATCGACATGGGAAGGCGAATAGACCAATGCCAACAGCATTGCTCGTAAGTCCGGAGACCGGCCTGATATTACCAAACCACGCTGCGGGCGGCTGTGCTGGCTATTCAATTGACGGTAGTTATTCGCGGTCGTCATCTAAATGCCTCCCTGTTTCTCCCAGCATAATTAAATTAAATGGTGCGGCGGGCACCTTGGGAGAGTCAACATTGATTAAGCTTGTCGCAAAGTTTTACTTCTTTTCACTACTGGTGTCATTATCAGGTTTCGTTTCAGCAGCAGGTATCGATTTAGACCCTTTGACAGTCGTGTCGACCCGATTAGATAAAGAAGTTGCTTACGCACCAAAAAACATCACCATCATAACTGCAGAACAAATTGAACGATCTCCTGCAAAGACCATCCCTGAATTGCTGTCGTTGGAAGCGGGGATATTAAGTCGAAGCACCTTTGGTAACTCTGCTGTCAGGAGCACGATAGATATTCGTGGATTCGGCGCAAGTTCGACTCAAAACACATTAATCCTGCTTGATGGTCGTCGTTTAAATGATGTCGATCTCTCCAGCGTAAACTTTACGTCCATTCCTATAGACAATATTGAACGAATTGAGGTCATACGTGGTTCTGGTGGTGTGCTTTATGGCGATGGTGCGGTAGGTGGAGTAATTAATATTATTACCAAGCGTGCCAGTCCAGGAAAAAAATCAGTGCGGGCAAAGGCGGCCTATGGATCTTTTGCAACAAGTGAATTGAAAGGTGCATTATCAACCGCAACAGAGAAGTACGGAATCAATATTGCTGCAAATTACATCGATTCAAATGGGTATAGAAGTAATAATGATCTGAGGCAAAGAAATATTCAGGCAGACATTAGACGCGATCATCTTAATGGTGAGATTTTTGTCAAGACGGGGGCATCTAATCAGGATTTAGAACTGCCAGGAAACAGAACAGTTGATCCCACTATTGGACTTGATGAATTAGGCACCGATCGAAGAGGGACGAATACACCTAACGATTATGCGAATGAAAAGATTGAATTTGTTACTGCCGGCATAAAGCAGAAATTCAATAATGGTATCGATGCCATAATTGACGTTGGCTTTCGCCACAAAAATCAGAATACATTTCTGGAACAAGGCGGGTTTCCGAATTCACTGGATACCGATCTTGATGTTTGGTCTTTTACCCCACGTATGAAACTTGAATCTGCACTATTTTCCACCAGACATAATCTTACTTTTGGTGCGGATATTTTTTATTACAATTATAATTCTGATACAGCGCCTACCTTTGCAACTATAAATACACCGGTACATAAAGTAGGCATGGATCAGGAAAGTTATGCAATCTATGCAAACGATTTAGTCAGTCTCTCAGATTCAATCTATCTTGAGTTTGGCATGCGCATACAGCATATAAATGTCACAGCAAAAGACCAGTTTGATGCTACCGCGCCGGGCGGGGCATTCGATTCGGGTGCTGGTCTTTTTTCTAAAGATGATACTGAAGAAATGTATAATTTGGGGCTACGTTATTTGTTTAACGATGCCTTATCAGTTTATGGGAACGTTGGTAGAAGTGTCCGTTTTGGAACGATAGATGAAATCTACCAGTTCAATGCGCTTTTCGTCAGGGAGTTTTCAGTTATAGACCCACAGACATCGAAACACGCAGACATTGGATTAAACTATGAGTCTGAAACTATTGCCGGCACTCTCTCTGCTTATTACATGGATCTTGAAAATGAGATTCATTTTAACCCGGCAACGTTTACCAACCTGAATCTCGATCCTACAGAACGTAAGGGCGTTGAGATCACCGTTGAACTTAAGCCGCTGACTAATTTTTCGATAAATGGAAATTATGCTTATCTTGAGTCGACGTTTGATGAAGGTACTTTTAAAGGCAATGAAGTACCACTGGTCCCCAACCATACAGCGAGTTTATTTGCCGATTGGGAGATGAATCAGTATTTTTCACTCTCTACAACGTGGCGCTATATTGGAAAAAAACGATTTGATAATGATCAAACCAATGACTTTGGCCAGGAAATTCCCGCCTATGACATGTGGGATTTAAAACTAACAGGTGATTATCAGTCCTGGTCGGGCAGTTTCTCTATAAATAATGTTTTTGACGAAAAAGCATTTGATTTCGGTGTCAGAAGTACGGGTGTTGCCGGCAGATACAATGGGCAGCCATTGCCAGAACGCAATTTCACAATATCGATAGGTTATAATTTTAATTAAATGTTAAAATAATAAGCAATTATAATATGCACTCAAAAAATCCAGACAGGTACAAACTTATGTCCAACAAAAAGAATGTTGTTTTATTTTTATTGATACTTCTCGTGGCTTTTTCACGACTCATTCCTCACCCGCTTAACTTTACACCTATCGGTGCGCTTGGGCTGTTTGCGGGCGCTTATCTTGTTGACCGTAAATCGTGGATGCTGCCCTTATGCGCATTACTGTTGAGTGATTTTGTGATTGGATTTTACGAGCCGGTTGCCATGATGTTTGTTTATCTTGGTTTTGCCTTAAGTGCATTTTTAGGACGTTTCCTTTTATCAGAGAAACGTGCCGCTGTCAGAGTAGGTGGGGCGGCATTTTGCTCCGCAATGATATTTTTTATGTTATCTAACTTTGGAACCTGGTTAAGCGGAACACTATACCCAATGTCATTAGCTGGATTGATTGAATGCTATGTGATGGCGATTCCATTTTTTGGTAACACGTTACTGGGGGACCTTTTCTATGCCGCAGTATTGTTTGGTTTCTTCGAAGGGAGCCAGGTATGGATGCAAAAACGTTACCTGACAAAAGTAGCCTAGGTAAACCACAAGAAGGAACAAGTAATGGCTAATCGACTGACTAAGATTTATACCTGTACCGGTGATGATGGTACTACCGGTTTGGCAAATGGATTGCGTGTTGATAAATCCAGTATTCGTGTTGCCGTTATGGGTGATATCGATGAATTAAACAGCTTGATCGGTGT
This sequence comes from uncultured Gammaproteobacteria bacterium, assembly GCA_938084745.1. Lineage (GTDB taxonomy): Bacteria > Pseudomonadota > Gammaproteobacteria > Eutrophobiales > Eutrophobiaceae > UBA7359. Next base: position 56,021 of record CALKEZ010000005.1, on the reverse strand, counting down.
TGTTGAGGCAAGTGATATTCCTGATGATATATCGGGTTATTTATTAAACATACAACATAGACTGTTTGATATGGGCGGAGAAATGGCTATTCCCGGTAAAGCCACACTCTCTCCTACCTGTGTAGAAAGGATTGAAGAACTGATCGACACCTACAATGAAGATCTGCCCTCGTTAAAAGAGTTTATATTGCCCGGTGGCTCGATGTCCGCATCGCTTTGTCATCTGGCCAGAAGCGTGTGTCGACGGGTGGAACGCGGTCTGGTTGCGATGAGCCGAGCAGAATATGTCAATCCTGAAACAATACGCTACATTAACCGCCTATCTGACTTACTCTTCGTTTTGGCCAGAACATTAAACCAGGGCAAAGGCGGTAAAGAAATATTCTGGGATAGCGAACGGCTCAAGCGCTCTGTTTAACGAATCAGTATTTTTTGTGTAACTCCATTATTCGGCCTTCGCGTTTTATATCGAGCTTGCCGAGAAACGACATGCCTAATAACGTAACGAGCGGGTAGTCGCCTTCATGAACAGCGCCCTTTACATTCAAGAGTTGTATATCGCCTATTTGTACTTTCTTTAAATTCACAATGTAGACTTTTTCTTTTCCTGAAGCGGTAAAGGAAATACTTTCCTCCCCGATAAGTTTGTAATCAATACCAAGTCTTTTGGCAATATTACTATTCATTGATACCAGTGTTGCACCTGTATCGATAACGAAGTTGATCTGAAAACCATTTATTGTTCCGCTGATGTTGTACATGCCCGCAGAATCTGGTGTAAGAATTAATTTTTCTCCGCCGGTAGCTGCTTTAAATTGATTGCCAATATGTGTTCCAAGGGTATAGGTTTCCTGTTTTCCCTCAATTTCTATAATGGCTTCTTTGCTGTTTGCTTCTATCAATAAAACACCTTCAGGGCTTGCGCTGCCTTTTTTAAGCACACGCTGCTTGCCATCAATCGTTACGATTGCCTTATCCTTGAATAAGCCGTTCACTATCAGTTTGTCGATAGCGTTAGCAGAAAAGCTTGTCATCAATGCTGCTAGACATATTAAGTTTATCTGGAGATATGCTTTTGATGATTTCATGACCGTCCAATCAAATTATAAAAATATTATTTATTTATCGATTATTAAATGTAATGATTTGAATCACCACACTATAAATTAGTTCTGTAATGAATTGAGTATCAAACGATGATTATTATTTTAAAGCCTGATTCTGATAAGAGTAGCACTGAATATATCAACCTGGTTCAATACCTGAATACGTTGCCCAATATAACGGTACGTATGCATGAAGAAATTGGTGAGCAACAGCGCTTGACCGAGTTTTATCTTGTTGGCGATACCATGCCACTTGATAGCGCGTATATCGCTAATTTTCCACTGGTTGAGCGAGTCGTTCGCGTTTCTCGTGAGTATCGTGTTTTAGGCCGACACAAGGAAGATAGTCGTGCCAGTTATTTTGATTATAATGGCGTCAGGTTTGGACAGGATGAATTCAATGTTTTTGCAGGTCTTTGTGCGGTAGATACACGAGAGCATGTGGAAATTATGATGCGTGCTTTACAGAAGCACGGGCTTAATTGTACCCGCATGGGGGCGTATAAACCGCGTACAAATCCATATTCATTTCAGGGCTATGGTAAAGCCTGTCTACCTTATGTGTTTGAATTGGCCGGTAAGTACGATATTAAAGTAATCGCCATGGAGATCACCCACGATATCCATATTGATGAGATCAGTGACGCATTGGAACAAACAGGAAATCCAACGGGTGTCATGTTACAAATTGGAACGCGTAATACTCAAAATTTCGAGTTGTTGAAAGCGGTAGGGCGCCAACGTCAATTCCCCGTGTTAATCAAAAGAGGTTTCGGTATCACGCTCGAAGAATCATTAAACGCGGCTGAATATCTGGCAAGTGAAGGTAATCATAATGTCGTTTTCTGCTTGCGCGGGATGAAAACCAATATGGGTGATCCACATCGTAACCTGGTTGATTTTGCGCATGTGCCTGTCGTTAAACGTTTTACCCATATGCCGGTTTGTATCGACCCATCCCATTCGGTCGGTTCAAGAGACTATGATCCTGATGGTATTCTGGATGTCATGCACGCCGCTGCTCAAGGTGTCATTGCCGGCGCTAATATGGTGTTGGCGGATTTTCATCCGGCACCAACTAAAGCGCTCGTTGATGGCCCACAAGCGTTAATGATGAATGAACTTGAATGGTTTCTCGAAGACTTGAATCTTGCTCGAGAAACGTACCTTAAACGAGTGTCTTTACACGACAAATATTTTGTCGCATCTTAAGCCAGCATGATTTTTCTGGTTTTAGGGATGTTTTTCAGCGTCCAGTTATCTATTGCCCAGGTTAGTAAGGATTCAGTGTCCGAATCAAATGCCATATCTGGTGGGGACTGTCCGAGAAAATCGAGTGCTTTAAAGAGGACGTTTGAAGGGCTAGTGTGATCTATCGCCTCGGCATGAGATTGTTTGCTGATTTTATTACCCGCTTTATCTGTAACGACAGGTAAATGAAGATAGTCTGGTGTAGCGTAGCCTAATAATGTTTGTATATGAATTTGTCTTGGAGTGGAATCCAGTAGGTCTGCGCCCCGGACTATTTCAGTGATTTCCTGTTCAGCGTCATCTACAACAACGGCAAGATGATAGGCAAACAAACCATCGGTCCGCTTAATCACAAAGTCCCCCACATCTGATTCAAGCCTCTGTGAATATCTGCCTTGTAATAGATCGGTAAACGAAATTTCCTGGTCATTGGTTTTTAGCCGTATAGAATGACTTGTCTTGCTATTTTCAATAGCGTCGCGGCATGTGCCAGGATATGGTTTATCTGAGATATCTTTACGTGTACATACGCAAGGGAAGGTGAGTCCGAAAGACTTGAGACTTTCAAGTGCTGCTACATATAGAGAAGTGCGTTGGCTTTGATAGATGATTTCGCCATCCCAAAACAACCCCAAACTTTCGAGTTGCTTGAGGATGATCTTATCCGCCCCGGGCACGGTGCGTGGCAAATCAACATCTTCTATTCTTACCAACCATTTGCCATTGCATTGACGTGCCTGCAGATAACTGCCCAATGCAGCAATAATAGAACCAAAGTGAAGTGGACCACTAGGTGTTGGGGCAAAGCGACCAATATAGCCGGAATTCGGCATAATCAAACAACTGTATCAGTAAATATTTTTAATATAAAACACCATTGAACGAACTTACGTTCACACTAACGCCGGGAGCTATGTGTCCTGTAGCGAATTAGCCGAGTTGACGTTCTTTAATTTCATCCAGCGTTTTGCAATCAATACAAAGCGTTGCTGTTGGTCTGGCTTCCAGTCTACGTACACCTATTTCAATACCGCAGACCTCACAATAACCATAATCGCCGCTGTCCAGTGTCAGTATAGCTTCATCAATCTTTCTGATTAATTTCCTTTCTCTGTCTCGTGTGCGGAGTTCGAGTGCAAACTCTTCTTCCTGAGTTGCACGGTCATTCGGGTCTGGAAAGTTAGAGGCTTCATCCTGCATATGATGAACAGTACGATCAACTTCTTCCATGAGATCTCGTTTCCAGGCATTCAGGATCTTTCGAAAATGCTCGGTTTGTTCCGTGCCCATGTATTCTTCACCTTTCCGCTCCGTATAGGCAGCGACTTTTGTTTTCTTGGCCGGCTTGGATACATTATCTTTTTTGGTGCTGATTTTCGTTACTTTTGCCATTCCTTTATTATTCTTCTTAGTAGTTTTAATGGGTTGTTTTTTTACAGGTGTCTTTTTAGTCACCTTTTTCGCTGTTTTTTTCTTGGCGACTTTCTTTTTGGTGGGCGTCTTTTTAGTGACGGCCTTTTTCTTGGGTGCTGTTTTCTTCGTAACAGCCTTTTTCTTAGCCGTTTTTTTAGACGCGACTTTTTTCTTGGCAACCTTCTTCTTCAAAGGCACCTTCTTTTTAGTCAATTTCTTTTTAACAGTTTTTTTACTTGTTTTTTTCTTGGCAGCCATTCCAAGTCTCCGACCTATAAAAATCAGCGTGCATCTATACCAGAAAGGATCTCTCTAGGCAATTAAGAATTAAATAATAATTTCGTTTTTTAAACCGGGGTATTCTACATACATTCGTGTCGCCCCTGCTACTGCAACGGGCATAGCTAGAAAATTGACCACTGGAATCATAGTTAACAGCATAACGCCGGAACCAAATCCGAATGCCAGTTGACGGTTTGCTCCCAGTTTCTGACGTAGTTGCTTAAAATCAACGTCATGATTTCCCATTGGATAATCGGCGTATTCAATGGCCAACATCCAAGCTGTAAACAGAAACCAGACGAGTGGCGCTGCAACATTAACCATCGGAATAATGAATAGTATTAGCAGCGGTATTGCTCTGATGATGAAATAAATCAATTTTTGAAATTCGGATTTAACGGCCAAAATTATGACTTTTGTCAAAGCCAGGCTTTGATCTGATTCTATTTCATTTCCAGTTAATAGGCGCTCTACCGCGGCAGCCAAAAAACCATTGAACGGCGCACCAATCAGGTTGGCAATAATAGAAAAACAAAAGAACACTATGGTCAATGAAATGATGACAAACAGAGGCCAAAGCAACCATGTCAGCCATTCAAGCCATTGCCATTGCTTCAACAGCCCGTCGATCAACTGATCGAGCGTGCTGGCACCATAAATGATTACACCCGCAAACAAGAGACTGTTAATGAGTAGTGGAATCAGGACATAGACTCGCACACCCGGCTTAAGGATTAACTTGAATCCCGAGAGTAAAAAATTGAAGCCTAATCGAAATTGTTTCATATCATTATATGGTTTCAGGGGAGGATGACAGGGGGCCGTGAGGTCCAGCCATCCATAATGTGTTCGACCACGACCGTTGTGTAAACGCCACCTCGAACATTGAATATCGCCGTCAATCGCATGAAGCGAGGTGATATTGCAGTGACAAGATCGTCCAGAATTTTATTTGTAACAGCTTCATGAAATGCGCCTTGGTCACGATATGACCAGGCATAAAGTTTTAATGACTTGAGCTCGACACATAATTGGTCAGGAACATATTCAATTTCCAGAGTGGCAAAATCAGGCTGTCCGGTTTTGGGGCACAAACAGGTGAATTCAGGCACATCAATTCGAATGGTGAAGTCACGATCAGGTTTTGGATTTGGAAATGTTTCAAGTGCATCAGTAGCTTGAGTAGACATACTGTAAAATTCTCATTAGGTTGCAAAAATCGAACGATAACATAGTTCATTTGCAATGTTATTGCACGATGAATTCGCAATTCTGTTAATATAGTTTAATTATATTAAAATCAATAATATATAGTTAATATTTAATGTAAAAAATAGTATCTATTTCATTTGGACAGTGGCCTTGATCTCTAGTATTGTATTGCCCCATGCGTTTGTGCAATATAAAACTTTCAGGCTTTAAATCCTTCGTAGATCCAACCAATCTTATCATCCCCGGTAGTCTTGTTGGCATTGTCGGACCGAATGGTTGCGGCAAATCAAACATTATCGACGCCGTGACCTGGGTGATGGGTGAGAGCTCTGCTAAACATTTACGTGGTGAGTCATTAACTGACGTAATCTTTAGTGGATCTAGTGCGCGCCAGCCGGTTGGTCAGGCCTCGGTTGAATTGATATTTGATAACACAGAAAAGAAACTGGGTGGTCAGTATGCCAGTTACAATGAAATATCGGTTAAACGTCAGATTAATAGAGACGCTGTTTCCACCTACTATTTGAATGGCACACGTTGCCGTCGCAGAGACATTACCGCTATTTTTCTTGGCACAGGTCTTGGCCCACGCAGTTATGCGATTATCGAGCAGGGCATGATTTCAAGATTGATTGAAGCCAAGCCTGAAGAATTGAGAGTGTTTATCGAGGAGGCCGCCGGAATATCCAAATATCGTGAGCGCCGGCGTGAGACAGAAACTCGAATTAGACACACCAAGGAGAATGTTGAGCGACTCACCGATATTAGAGAAGAGCTTGAAAAACAAATAAACCATTTGCAGCGTCAGGCCAAGGCCGCTGAAAAATATAAAGGCTTTAAGCAGGAACAACGTAAACTTGGTGCGGAATTACTGGCTTTAAACTGGCGTGATCTCAATACAGAAATGAGCGGGCTTAAGGAAGAGTCGGGTAGACGAGAAAATGCTGTCGAGGCGTCTGTAGCGAAAGTTCGCGAAACCGAAGCCGAGATAGAAAAACAACGTGAAAGTCTGAGTGAAGCTAATCAACACTTTAATAGTATGCAGTCCGAGTATTACAAAGTGGGAAGTGATATTTCCCAGTTTGAACAAAAGCTGCAGCATGCACGTGAGAAAATAACGTCGATAGAGTCGGAGCTTGAAAAAGCTCGCCGTACACACGCGGACACAGTAAGTCAGCACGAACAAGATAAGGCTGAATATGACAAGCTACAGGCTGAATTAGCTACGCTTGAACCAAAACTTCATGGCAGCAGAGACCAAAGTAATAAAGCGTATGAAATTCTTAACCATGCCGAAGAAGCAATGCAGGGATGGCAAGCTGAATGGGATACCTTCAACGAGTCGTTTTCCGACTTTACGCGTCAGGAACAAGTCGATAAGTCGCGACTGGAACATCTGGAATTTGGATTGGGTGAACTGGCCGAACGCCGAATTCTGTTAGATCAGGAAATATCTAAATTTGAAGCGTCCGATCTCAACAGCAATATTGAGAATCTGGTAAAAAACCTGCATGAAGAAGAAGAAAAACAGGCGGATTTGATTAAACAACATTCCGAAAAGCAGGCTGTTGTTAAAGAATATCGTGAAAACGTCAGGAGCTTAGCCACACAACTGGATACCTTTCGTCAAAAATTCCAGTCCCTAAAAGGCCGCCTTGCATCACTGGAGACCTTACAGCAATCTGTTGTTAATGATAATCAGGAACTGATTGTCTGGTTACAAGAACATAATCTGGATAAACAACAACGTTTATCGCAATCCATTAAAATAGAAGCACGTTGGGCGCATGCACTGGAAACAGTGATCGGCGATCATTTGCATGATGTCTGTGTTGATAATGTTGGTAGTTATCTCGAAAAATTAGCTCAAGCACCGGGTAAACTAGGGCTTATCAAGTCCGGCAGCAATAATCTTACAAGTACGCCAAAACAGTTCGCTCGTCTGATCGACCAAATTACAACTGATATACGAATTCCCTCTATTCTTGAGCATGTCTACCTGGCTGACACGATAGAAGAAGCCAGTGGTATGCTGTCGAGCTTATCTATTGGAGAAACTGTCGTTACCCAGCAAGGTGTCTGGATGAGTCATGAATGGGTGGTTGTGAATAATGCCAATGAAGCGACTACCGGTGTACTCAACAGGGAAGCAGAAATCACCGAACTTAAGCAGGAAGTTGCAAAAAGTGAAGTAGAGATTAAAAACTGTGAATCTGAATTACTCACTAATCAAGAGGCGCTTGAGCAGGCTGAGTCGAGTCTGGATCAACAGCAATCATTATTAAGTAATCAGCAACAACAAATTTCCGACGTGCGGGCTAGACTGGCATCGACCCAGACAGAGTCCGAGCAACAATCAATTCGTTATCAACAATTCGTTGATGAACGTGATTTAATTCAGGAACAGAATGAGTCGGATAAAATAGAAATTGAAGCAATTTCGCAACGACTGGAGCAGCTTGAGAAAAACAAAATACAATTACAGGAACAACGAGCTGAATTATCCAATGTAAAAGAGCAGCATCGTGAATCGTTAAATGTTGCAAGAACACGTTGGCAGGAAACACATAATGAAAGTCATGGCATCGCCTTGCAGCTTGAATCCTATAGCTCACGACGCGCATCCTACGAACAAGCAATCAAAAGAAACGATATACAAGTATCACAACTCAAGTCACGTATTACAGAATTAGAACAGAGCCTGTCAGAAACCAGGGCACCTGTGAATGAGATACAGGAAAAGATAGAAGCTTGTCTGAAAGACAAAATTCTTGCTGAAAAAAACCTGGGTGATGCCAGAACAAATGTGCAATCTATCGAAGCGAGTATGCGAGAGTCTGAGCAAAACCGACATAAATATGAGCAAGACCTGGAAGAATTGCGAACCAATCTTGAAAAGGCGCGTTTGGGTGTCAATAGTTGCCAGGTCCGGCTCGAAACAGTTGAAGAAAAACTGTCAGTGGATCAACAGAATCCAAAAGAATTACTGGAGACAATGGAAGAGGGTGCTAACAAGGAAGGCTGGAGTAATCAACTTGAAGCGCTTGATCGCAAGATTCAGCGCCTGGGCCCGATTAATCTTGCTGCAATTGATGAGTATACACAAAGCGCTGAACGAAAAGCCTATCTCGATAGCCAAAATAAAGATTTGATCGATGCATTAACAACGCTTGAAAATGCAATTCATAAGATTGATAAAGAGACTCGAACGCGATTTAAAGAAACCTTTGATGAACTGAATAACAATATTAAAGAGATGTTTCCTAAATTGTTTGGCGGTGGCCATGCTTATCTGGAATTAACGGGTGATGATTTATTACAGACGGGTGTTGCCATTATGGCGCGTCCTCCGGGTAAGAAAAACAGTAATATTCATTTGTTATCAGGCGGTGAAAAAGCGTTAACCGCCGTCGCGCTTGTGTTTGGTATTTTCAAATTAAATCCAGCACCTTTCTGCATATTGGACGAAGTGGATGCGCCACTTGATGATACAAATGTTGTTCGTTTCAGCGAATTGGTCAAATCTATGTCCGATGAAGTCCAGTTTATCTTCATAACGCATAATAAAATCACCATGGAAATTGCTAATCAGCTTCTGGGCGTTACGATGCATGAGGCCGGTGTATCTCGGCTTGTGTCAGTTGATATGGATGAAGCAGTTGAGATGGCTGCAACTGCCTGATTTTTACACAAGCTTGCTTCCAGCTTTGTGTGTCTGTGTTACTACTGCTATTCTATTTCAGTTTCTAAGCATCGCGAGCCTCAAGCGCCTATGGACAAGTTGCGCCTAACATTATTAATAATTGGATGTTTAATAGTCCTTGGTATTTACTTATGGGAAATATTTTACAGACCAAATCCCCGGAAAAGAACGGACATCCTCGATGCAGTTGATGAAATACCGGATTTACCATTATCGCCTCTTGATGAAGTAGAAGATTACTCCGAGGCGGTTGCAAATCTAGGCAGCCTTCTGACTCAATCCAGAAATCAAAGCAAGAGTATTAATGCTCATTCTGAGTCATTTCCCATTCCAGAACCAATAATAAGTCATGCTGAATCTGATGAGGATTCCTCTTTGCCGTTGGATATGAGTGTGAAAGATTATGAAAAGGAGTTATCCAGTAATGAAGACTTTGATGTTTTTGCAGCAATTGAGGAAGATATACAAGAACAAGAAAAATCGTCCGCCGATAACAAGGCTGCCCATATTGATGAGCCTGAACATGATTTTGATGCGCCCGATATCAATCAGAATAATCAAGACATTCTGGTTTTGTATATTACCAGTCCCGCACACACCCTATTTAATGGCTTGTCGATAAGCAAAGCGGCAGATGAAGTTGGTATGGTCTATGGCCACATGAATATTTTTCATCATTTTGGGCCGGGTAAATTACATTCGGGACAACCCTTGTTCAGTATTGCGAATATGTATGAGCCAGGTTCATTTGATCTGGGACGCATGGCTGACTTGAAAACAAAAGGCATCGCCGCTTTTATGTATTCACCCGCTTCAATTGATCCTCTCGTCGTGTTTGAGTTGTATTTAAATACGACACAACGAATCGCAAAATTACTTGGTGGCGATGTACGAACCTCGGACAACGAATTACTAAATAGTACATCCATCAATAGTTTACGTGAAAAAGCCGCATCGCTCTCCGAAGACTAAGGCTCGCTAAATGAATTTAGAACAAGCCAGGCAAAGGGTTCATTCTCTACGTCAAATTATTAATCAGCATAATTATCGATATTACGTATTGGATGATCCAACCATCTCCGATGCTGAATACGATAAATTGTTGCGTGAGTTACTGGATCTGGAAACAGAATTCCCCCAGTTAATGGAACCTAACTCCCCGACTCAACGTGTCGGGGTTAAGCCTGTTTCAGCCTTAAAAGAAGTTGCCCATATTGTACCGATGCTGTCACTGGCAAATGCTTTTGATGAAGCAGAGATGCAGGCCTTCTATAAAAGAATCAGGGATAAATTGTCTGTTGATTCGATAGTGTTTGCAGGGGAAACAAAGTTTGATGGGCTTGCTGTAAATCTTCTTTATCACGATGGCATGTTAGTGTCCGCGGCAACACGTGGCGATGGTTATGTCGGTGAAGATGTTACGCATAATGTCAGAACCATTTCACAAGTCCCTTTATGCTTGCTTGGCGATGCTGTGCCCACATCAATAGAAGTGAGGGGTGAGGTAGTTATAACGCATGCCGGCTTTGAAGCATTAAATAATAAGCAACGAGAAAAAGGTGACAAGATTTTCGCCAATCCGCGGAATGCAGCTGCTGGTTCATTACGCCAGCTAGACTCCAGAATAACAGCAGAGCGGCCCTTGTCTTTCTTTGCTTACGGCATCGGTGATTATAAGGGCCGTGTTGAATTAACCAGTCATACCGATATTTTAAAACAACTGAAGAGGTGGGGGCTTCCTGTTTCTACTGAAAGTATCAAGCTGGCCGGGTTAGACGCTTGTCTTAAATACTATGATGACATTGGCAAACGTCGTTCAGAATTAGCCTACGATATAGATGGCATCGTTTTTAAAGTCGATGATGTTCAACAACAACAAGCTCTGGGTTTTGTTTCTCGCGCACCACGCTGGGCCATTGCCTATAAATTTCCTCCATTAGAAGAAATAACACAGGTATTAGATATTGATGTGCAGGTAGGTCGTACAGGCGCTATAACACCTGTCGCAAGACTATCACCCGTCAACGTTGCTGGAGTAACCATTACTAACGCGACGTTACATAATATTGATGAAATCCAGCGTAAAGATGTCAGGATTGGTGACTGGGTTTATGTTCGGCGTGCGGGCGATGTCATCCCCGAAGTCGTGAGCGTTATCAAAGACAGGCGTGGTAAAGTTACTGAATTCGTCATGCCTGAAACTTGTCCCGTATGCGGAGCTGATGTTATACGACAAGATGGTGAGGCTGTTTATCGCTGTATGGGTGGTATTTCATGCTCAGCACAAAACATACAGGCCATTATTCATTTTGCTTCACGTAAGGCAATGAATATAGATGGTCTTGGTGAAAAATTGGTTGTTCAACTAACTGAAAGCGGGCTAATAAATACAGTTGCTGATCTTTATTTATTAGATTCCACGCAACTCAGTGGGCTTGATAGAATGGGCACCAAATCAGCTGACAACTTATTACAAGCACTTGCTAAAAGTAAATCCACTACGTTTGAACGTTTTATCTATGCACTGGGGATCCGCGATGTCGGCGAAGCAACGGCCCGTTCACTCGCCAGGCGTTACGATTCTATAGAATCAATACAAAAAGCATCGATTGAGGAGCTTGAGACGATCCCTGATATCGGACCTATCGTGGCCGGCAATATTCATAACTTTTTTCAACAGAAACATAACCTGGAAATCATCCAACAACTGTTATCAAAGGGGATGCGTTGGGTACCCGCCAATACTAAAGAAAGCTCTGTGTTTAACGGTATGTCCTTTGTACTAACGGGGACTTTAGAAAAACTGACACGTGATGAAGCAAAACAAAAGCTCATTGATCTGGGTGCTAAAGTCACAGGCACGGTTTCTAAAAAAACCAACTATGTGGTTTTTGGAGATAGTCCGGGGAGTAAGTATGATAAAGCGCTAGAGCTGGGGATTGAAACTCTGGACGAGAGTACGTTCATGCACATGCTTGAGAAGGCTGAAGAGCAGGCCAGTTAAAGAATCAGGATGACACTACACAGTTTCGGCCATTTTTCTTAGCCTTATAGAGTAGTTCATCAGCACGTCCAACAAACTCCTGAACATCATCACCTTCAACTAATTCGGTCAAACCGATAGATACGGAAATATTGAGTTTTATATTGTTATAATCAAACAGCATCTCTTCAACATTTTTTCTTATACGTTCAGCCAGTAATAAAGCGCCAGCAGTATTCGTGTTTCTCAGTAATACGGAGAATTCTTCGCCGCCATAACGGAAAATAGTGTCACTTCGGCGTAAGCATTCCGCAGTACAATCGGCAAAACTCTTCAAAACGGCATCGCCAACTATATGACTGTAGTTATCATTAATATCCTTGAATTTATCCAGATCAGCCATCATTAATGCTAAGGGATGATTGTGGCGTGTTGCGAATTCAATTTCCTGTTCAATCGATTTATCGAAAGCAGCGCGATTGCTTAAGCCTGTTAGCGGGTCAACATACGCTTTTTCAACGGCTTGTTTATAAAGCAATGCATTTCTTAATGGGTAGATTAAGGCTGAAATTAAACTTTCCATTTTTTGTATTTCAACGTCAACAAATTTACTGTTTCTTGCCAGGGTTAGTTCACCCAGACTTTTCCCAAATAGAACCAGCCGGTAATTAGAACTGTGTCGTGCCGATTTGCCTAGTTCATATTTGATGTTTTCGTCCTTGTTTTCATAACAAATATAATCATGAGGGACTATCGCACTCATTTCGTCATCAAATAATTCGATTAGTTTCTCAAGCTCCAGCGTACTTTGTAACACGCCCATCACCTGGATAGACATATTAGTGACATCGGTCATATTTTCGGGATTAGAGATCATGAGCCGCGAACTTTGAATGCCCGGTGATTTGCCAATGTCTGTAATCTCTGCCATAGAATCAGTTGATATAGTCATCGTAATTTTATGTATTCATTTGGTTATTAAATTACCATCTATGAACGCAAAAGAAATGCCAATGGTCCTCGTTTAATGTGATGTCAAAATAGGATGTTGTTAGCGTTCCGCTTATTTTATCACCAGATAAACTATAATTCATTGACATTGTTGGTTATATTTCAAGCGGCAACATGATTGTCGGTCGTTGTCGTTAATTTAATTATAGTATTAGCGGCTTTATCGGTAGTTTTTGCGGCGGGGTAGTCTGTTGTGTAATGTAGGCCTCTGCTTTCTTTTCTTTGCAGTGCTGATTGGATAATTAATTCCGCCACAACAGCTAAATTGCGCAGCTCTACCAAGTCTTTGCTTATTCTGAAATTCCCATAATAATCAGTGATTTCCGACTTTAATAAGGCGATTCGATGTTGCGCTCGTTGCAGTCTTTTCGTGGTTCTGACAATACCAACATAATCCCACATAAAACGTCGTATTTCGTCCCAGTTGTGACTAACCACGACTTCCTCATCGGAATCGGTAACACGGCTTTCATCCCAATGGGGAAGCTTGCCCGGCATTTTTATGGCGGACAAAGATTGCCGTATTGCCTTGGAAGCGGAATGTGCGAACACGACACATTCTAAAAGAGAATTGCTGGCCATACGGTTTGCGCCGTGCAGTCCGGAGCAACTGACTTCTCCAATTGCAAATAAACCGGTTATGTCAGTTTGTCCGTCTTTATCTATCATTACGCCGCCACAGGTATAATGAGCAGCGGGTACAACAGGTATTGGCTGTTTTGACATATCAATACCCAGGTCAAGGCAACGTTTATTGATAGTTGGGAAATGTGTATCGATAAAATCTTTCGACTTGTGCGTGATATCGAGATAAACACAATCATGGCCCAAACGTTTCATTTCATAATCTATCGCCCGCGCAACCACATCTCTTGGTGCTAATTCCGCACGTTGATCGTAGCGATGCATAAAACGCTCACCATCCTCAAGGATTAGCTTTGCACCTTCACCTCTTAAAGCTTCGGAGATAAGGAATGATTTTGCCATCGGATGATAAAGACAGGTTGGATGGAATTGAATAAATTCCATATTGGCAATTCGACAGCCGGCACGCCAGGCCATGGCGATCCCATCACCTGTACAGCTGTCCGGGTTGCTGGTATATAAATAGACTTTACCGGCGCCACCACTGGCTAATACGACGTTTTTGGCACCAAACACCATGACCTTATTGCTGTTAATATCAAGCACATAAGCACCAAGGCAGCGGTTGCCAGGTTTTGCTAGCTTATTAGTGGTAATCAAATCGACCGCGATATGATGTTCATATAAATGAATATTCGGGTGCTGACGCACACGTGATTCGAGCGTGGTTTCGATTGCTTTGCCGGTTGCATCAGCGGCATGAATGATACGCCGATGACTATGCCCGCCTTCTTTATGAAGGTGGAACGGTGAGTTAGTGCCGGCAGCGGCATCTGAACGCGTGAAATCAACACCAAGTTCAACCAGCCAATCAATACTTTTATAGGCACGCTCTACCACAAAACGCACTATCTCCGGATCGCATAAGCCTGAGCCGGCGATTAGTGTGTCTTGAACATGCGATTCTATTGAGTCGTGTTCATCAAGCACGGCAGAAACGCCACCTTGGGCATATAAGGTGGCACCCTCAGTCAAGGCTTCTTTCGATAAAACAGCTACATTTGCCTCATCGGCGAGTTTTAGGGCCAAACTGAGTCCTGCAGCGCCACTGCCAATGATTAATACATCATGTTGTTGTTGGTCATGCATCTTACTTAAGGTAGTATTGCCCTTTTTTTATCTAAGCCATTGATTGTAGATACTAATCTAATTTGTTAGATATGTGCATAAAATCAATTAATTTAATTTATACACATTGCGCAAAATAATAGCACAAGAGGATGGGCCTTATGGCCAATAAAGTAACAGATAAGCAGCTAATCGAACGCGTCAAGTTGGGTGAAAAAGCGGCCTATGATCTGCTCGTGCTTAAATATCAACAACGTATTATTAATCTTGTATCTCGTTTTGTGAGGAACCATAGTGATGCTTTAGATGTCACACAAGAAGCATTCATTAAAGCTTATAGAGCATTACCTAATTTTCGTGGCGACAGTGCATTTTATACCTGGCTTTATCGAATTGCCGTTAACACAGCAAAAAACCATCTTGCTGTACAAAATCGAAGGCCCCGAGAAAGTGATTATGATGTGTCCGAGATTGAACAAATTGAAGGTAACGCTGCTCTAACAGAACAAGCGACGCCCGAAAATTTGTTGTTAAAAGATGAGTTACAGGCGACAGTCTTGAAAGCGATAGATGCTTTGCCTGAGGATTTAAAAACAGCAATTATGCTAAGAGAAGTTGAAGGCTTGAGTTATGAAGAAATTGCGAGTGTTATGGAATGTCCTATAGGAACAGTTCGTTCCAGAATATTCCGGGCGCGTGAAGCAATCGATAGTGAAATGAGTCCATTACTGCAAAATTAAGATTATAGGCCAAATATTATGAGTGAATTCAATAATGAAAAAATTTCGGCATTAATTGATGACGAACTTGAAGGTGACAATACAAAAACACTGGATGCGCTAATAAACACCCCTGAAATGAAAGACACCTGGTCGCGTTATCATTTGATCGGTGATTGCCTGCGCGGTAATCTGCCAGCAAGCATTTCGAGCCAGGTCTCTGCTCGTGTCAGCGAGTCACTTCGTGATGAACCTACGATTTTAGCTCCAACTAAAACGAAAACGTTCAATTTGAAACCGATTGCCGGGTTTGCCATCGCCGCCTCTGTTGCTATGGTTGCTGTGTTTAGTGTGCAGCGCAGTAATGAAACAAATTCTGTTTCCAATGCACCTGCTATTGCAGCTGTCAGTTCAGTCAATTCTGTTGTGCCTCAGCCTCAATCATTTAGCTTCCCAAATGCACAAGTGTTACCGGCATCTGTCAGACAGTCTGATACCCCCGAAACGCTGGCGAATCAGCGCTTGAATAATTACTTGATGAACCACAATGAGTTCCGCAGCAATGGTGGCAGCATGAATGGAATTTTACCTTATGTGAGACTTGTTACGATTGAATCGCAGGAATAACTCTAGTTGAAACATCAATTATTCTTCATTTTTTTAAGCCTTATATCAGGGCCTTTTTCCAGTGCCTATGCGGAAGATTCTGTGCCCGATCCTCAGGTTTTAATTGATGAAATGTCAAAGGCGAGCCGTGATCTGAATTACGATGGCGTTTTTCTTTATCGATTGGATAAACAGATTGATACTATGCGTATCATCCATAAAGCAGGACCCGACGGCCCACGTGAACGTTTAGTTTCGTTAACCGGTCATGCCAGAGAGGTTATCCGGGATAAAGATCAAGTCAGGTGTTTTTTTCCTGAGAGTAAAGCCGTCGTAGTTGAAAAAAGTCGTGTTGGTAAATTAATTTCAACTTATCTACCTAGTCCTATTAAATCGATTTCAGAGTTTTATGTTTTTGAACTTGTCGGTGAAGATCGTGTAGCAGGTCTGGATGCATGGATTATTAATATCCGACCAGTTGATAAATACCGTTATGGTTACCAGTTATGGATTGATAAGAAATCTAAACTATTACTTAAGTCCGAACTTAAAAATCAGTTAGGAGTGACCCTTGAACAAATCATGTTCGCACAATTAAACGTGCTTGATGATATTGATGATGATCTTCTGAAACCCTCAGTGACAGGTGAAGACTTTGTCTGGTACCAGAATGGGAAAGATTTGATTGAAGAGAAGAGGGAAAGTAACAAGCAATGGACAGTTACCTGGGCGCCAGGAGGATTCACCATGAGTGAGCACTTAAAAGAACCTCTGTCATCAAGTCGGATGCCAGTAGAACATCTGGTATATACAGATGGTCTTGCGATGGTGTCTGTCTACGTCGAAAAGTTAAACGAATTACCTAAAACAACCGCCGGGCCATTGAGTTTTGGCGGTGTCAATACCTATGCCGTTTACATAAATGGTTATCAAATTACTGCTGTTGGTGAAGTGCCCAAGACAACTGTTAAATTGATGGTGGACTCAGTAAAGTCCAACCATTAAATAATGTATAAACCTTAATTTGCTCATATATTTTCATAGAAGTGACTTACATAACGACCATAATGGAAATTGGAAAATAATGTATCAAAAATTCTTTCTAGCTGCTTTTAGTTTATTTTTTCTTGCACACGCCAGTCTTATTCAGGCTCGGGCATTACCCGATTTTACCGAGCTAGTTAATAAAAATGCCGCTGCGGTAGTAAATATTAGTACCAGTGCCAAAAGCACACGTATTGGAGGCTTGCCGCCCGGATACAATCTGCCTGATATCCCGGAAGACAGCCCATTCTATGAGTTCTTTAAAAAGTATTTTAATGAAGCGCCTGAAGGGCAGGGGCCATCGCAGGAACGCTCCTCTCTAGGTTCGGGTTTTATTATTTCTGATGATGGTTATGTGATTACTAATCATCATGTAGTAAAAGATGCCGAAGAAATTATTGTCAGACTTAATGACCGTCGTGAATTTGTCGCTGAATTAATCGGTAGTGACGAGCGAAGTGATATCGCCGTGTTAAAAGTAGATGGGACTGATCTGCCCGTATTGAAACTGGGCGATTCATCAAAACTTAATGTCGGTGAGTGGGTGTTAGCAATAGGCTCACCATTCGGCTTTGATGCGTCAGTCACAGCTGGCATCATCAGCGCCATTGGTCGTAGCTTACCTAATGAAAATTACGTGCCGTTTATACAAACAGATGTCGCGATTAACCCCGGTAATTCCGGTGGCCCATTATTTAATCTGGATGGAGAAGTTATTGGTGTCAATTCACAGATATACAGCAGGACCGGTGGCTTCATGGGTCTGTCTTTTGCCGTACCTGTGAATGTAGTTGAAAATGTTTACAAACAATTAAGGAACAAAGGTCGTGTTAGCCGCGGTTGGCTCGGTGTATTAATCCAGGATGTCACACGTGAACTAGCCGAATCATTCGATATGGATCATCCACACGGGGCATTGATTGCAAAGGTTTTACCTGGCGGTCCTGCAGAAAAAGCGGGCATAGAAGTGGGTGACATAATAGTCAAGTTTGATGATAAGAAAGTGAGTTTTTCCTCTGACTTACCCCCATTGGTTGGATCTACGCCAGTCGATAGCATTGTTCCCGTTGAGATTATCCGCCGTGCAAAACGTAAGACGATACAGATTAAAATTTCTGAATTACCAACCGATGATGAGGTTATCGCCAAGAGCACTAATGAAGTATTAGAGCCTGATGAAAATTCATTGAATGTCATCGCCAAAGATTTAACCAAAGAACAGAAAAAAGAACTCGATCTTGAAGATCATGGTGTGCTTGTAGAGAAAATAGGCCCGGGGCCCGCTCAAAAGGCCGGGATACGCCAGGGTGACGTCATACTGCTTTTGAATAATATAAAAGTTAAAAATGCCTCTCATTTTGCGGGGTTGATTAAAGACTTGCCAAAGGGACGTTCCATTCCTGTGCTAATTCAGCGTCGTGGTGGACCAATCTTTCTCGCACTTAAGTTAGATGAGTAATACTGATAAACGTGTATTGTTCATCTATACCAGAGAAAATTGTTGTTTATGTCATGACATGCTCAAGGGCTTGGAGGTCTGGCAACGTCGACTTAATTTCAAAGTGGAATTGATTGATATTGATCAGGATAAAGTCTTAACAGATCGTTTTGCGGCACGTATTCCACTATTGATGGCCGGAGATACCGAAATTTGTGAGTATCATCTTGATGAGGGAGCGTTACTAAACTTCTTTAAAGAGAAATCCTGAACCTGGATTTCTGATATATTTTTCTATATTTCATTTATGGTCTGTAAAAGATCGTATAGAATCGCCGCTTTTGCAGAAACCCATTCCTAACTACACCATAAGTAACACTATCCATGCAGCACATACGTAATTTCTCTATCATTGCTCATATTGACCATGGTAAATCGACGCTAGCTGATCGTTTTATACAGATATGCGGGGCTTTAACTGAACGCGAGATGTCAGCACAAGTGCTCGATTCTATGGATATCGAGCGAGAACGAGGAATTACCATAAAAGCTCAAAGCGTTACGCTTTACTATGATGCTAATGATGGTGAACGTTATCAACTGAATATCATCGACACCCCGGGACATGTTGATTTCAGTTATGAGGTGTCACGCTCTCTTGCTGCATGCGAAGGCGCTTTGCTTGTGGTTGATGCTGCGCAGGGTGTTGAGGCACAGAGTGTTGCCAATTGCCTGACTGCAATAAATAATGATGTTGAAGTATTACCGGTCTTAAACAAAATTGATTTGCCCTCTGCTGAACCGGAGCGTGTTATCAATGAAATCGAAGAAATTATCGGCATAGATGCTCATGAAGCATTACGTGTTAGCGCTAAAACGGGTCTGGGTGTAAAAGATCTATTAGAAGAATTAGTGAAGAAGATACCTGCACCGCGCGGCAATACTACAGGTCCGCTGAAAGCATTGATAATTGACTCCTGGTTCGATAATTATCTGGGAGTAGTGTCGCTGGTCAGAATTGTTGACGGTCAACTATCTGTTGGCAAGAAGATCAAAATTATGTCCACGGGCAGGGATTTTCTGGTTGATCAAGTCGGCATATTCAACCCCAAACGGACACCCAAAAATGTACTTAATACGGGCGAGGTAGGTTATGTTGTTGCCGGCATTAAGGAGATAGACGGTGCTCCTGTTGGCGATACGATAACCATGACCGAAGCGCCATCAATAACCGCATTACCCGGGTTTCAAACGATTAAACCACGTGTGTTCTCCGGCCTGTTTCCAATAGATTCCTCTGATTATGAATCCTTTCGGGAAGCGTTGGGGAAGCTCAGGCTGAATGATGCCGCACTGCATTATGAACCGGAGACATCTCAGGCGCTTGGCTTTGGTTTTCGATGTGGTTTTCTCGGAATGTTGCATATGGAAATCATTCAGGAACGACTGGAAAGAGAATACGATCTTGAGCTAATAATATCAGCACCAACGGTTATCTATGAAGTACTCACCACTAATAATGAAGTTATCAGCATAGATAATCCGACAAAACTACCACCACCCAATAAAATATTGGAAATCCGGGAACCTATAATTACTGCAGATATTCTTGTTCCCCAGGATTACCTTGGTAATGTAATGTCCTTATGTATAGAGAAGCGTGGTGTTCAGAAGAAGTTACAATATCTAGGCAAGCAGATTGCGCTGTCATTTGAGATACCAATGAGTGAAGTCGTGCTGGATTTTTTCGATCGCTTAAAGTCAGTCAGCAGAGGTTTTGCCTCATTTGATTATACATTCAATCGTTTTGAAGCAGCGAAACTGGTCAAACTGGATATTCTTATCAATAACGAACGTGTCGATGCGCTTTCATGTATTGTGCATCAGGATTTAGCAGTCACAAGAGGACGTGAGTTGACTGAAAAAATGAAAGAATTTATTCCTCGTCAAATGTATGAAGTAGCAATTCAAGCGGCTATAGGCTCAAAAGTTCTGGCGCGACAAACTGTCAAGGCGATGAGAAAAAATGTAACCGCTAAATGTTATGGTGGTGATATATCACGTAAACGTAAATTACTTGAAAAACAAAAAGCCGGGAAAAAACGTATGAAACAATTTGGTTCTGTTGAAATACCGCAGTCCGCCTTTATGGCTATTCTTCATGTAGGAAAAGATAAATGAATTTTGATTTTTCAGCGTTATTGGTTATTTTAACATTCGCCAGCGGTATTATTTGGCTGGTTGATAGTCTTGTGTTCGCACCAATTCGCTCAAAGAATCGTGAAGTCACTACAGAAGATAAAAATGACAGTAAGCATAAGGAGCAACTGAAGTTACCATTAATTGTTGAATATGCTAAATCATTCTTCCCTATATTTTTTATTGTGCTGATTCTTCGCTCGTTTATTTTTGAACCGTTTAAAATCCCATCAGGTTCTATGATGCCAACACTGTTGATTGGCGATTTTATTTTAGTTAATAAATTTGATTATGGTATTCGCTTGCCAGTGTTGAATAGCAAAATAATAGACAATAAAACCCCGGCAAGAGGTGATATTGTGGTGTTTCGTTATCCTGAAGATCCCAGTATTCCGTTTATAAAACGTGTTGTCGGTTTGCCCGGGGACAAGATTTCCTATAATAATAAAACGCTATATATCAATGATATATCGGTTACGCAGATACTGAATGGGCGTTATAATGCACATGGATCAGGTATGATGATGGACGGTGCCTCATTAAGGGTTGAAAATTTGGGCGATGTTGCACATGAGATACTGGTCTCTCCAAACAGGACATCACAGGAACTTGAAGTCAGAGTTCCTGAAGGTCATTATTTTGTGTTGGGAGATAATAGAGATAACAGTAAAGACAGTCGATTTTGGGGGTTTGTGCCGGATGAGAATCTCGTTGGACGTGCTTTCATGATATGGATGAACTGGGATAGCAAGAATGGTGGTGTAGATTTTCATCGAATTGGTACAATACTCAAATAAATTAGAATTAATATCAGGAGGCATTATGAAACACATATCAAAACGGCAAGGAGGCATGACGGCGCTGGGCATATTTATCATGTTGGGTATGTTGGCGTGTTTTGTCTTATTCGGTTTGACCGCATTTCCGCTGTATAACGAGTATTTTGCAGTTACAAGCGGGATGAACTCGGTAGCTAGTGCAGACCCACAGCTTAGACAAACAACTAAAGATGTGAGAAAAATATTCCTCAGGAATGTCGAGCTCAACAATGTTGAACGTTTTACCGATAAAACGGTGAAAGAACTGGTTAATGTTCAAAAGTCAAAAGACGGCAAGAAAAAATATCTGAATGTAAAATATCAAGCGTCGAACAAACTCTTCAAGAATATATATATCATGATGGATGTAGACGAGACCATTGAGTTAACCGGGAGCGCGCCACAATAAGTAATTTTATTAATTACAAGTTCAAAAATACAGACCTTCTGGAGCAAGCACTATCTCATAGGAGCATAGGAAACAAGAATAATGAGCGTCTCGAATTTTTAGGTGACGCAATTCTGGGGTTTGTCATTGCTGATTTCATTTATCAAAAGTTTGCGATTGCATCTGAAGGTGAATTGACCAGGTTAAGAGCTTCTCTGGTTAAAGGGGAAAAGCTTGCTGAAATAGGCAGAGAGATGCAACTGTCGAATGAAATCAAACTCGGCACAGGCGAATTAAAAAGTGGTGGATGGCGTCGGGATTCAATTTTGGCTAATACTGTAGAAGCTCTCATCGGTGCTGTTTTTCTGGATTCTGATATTGAAACATGCCGAGGTTTTATACTTGATTTATATAAAACGCATCTCGACAATATTGATCCGGCCAATATTAAAAAAGACGCGAAAACTCAGTTGCAGGAATACCTGCAATCTCGAAAACAAAATGTTCCTGAATACACCATAATTTCTGAAGTTGGTTCGTCACATGAACCGGAGTTCACGGTCTCATGCAAGATCGATTCATTTGATGAAGCGGTTATCGCAAAAGGCAAAAGCAAACGAAAAGCAGAACAAGCCGTCGCAAAAAAAGTGATCGCTATGTTGGCATCCGGGAATTTATGAGCAAATTCAGAACAGGTTTTGTAAGTATTATTGGACGGCCTAATGTTGGTAAATCAACCTTACTAAATCATTTGGTCGATCAGAAACTAAGTATTGTCTCCAGAAAACCCCAGACTACGCGCTGGAACCTGCAAGGCATAAAGACTTCAGCGGAAGCTCAAATTGTTTTTATTGATACCCCTGGCTTGCAAAAACAACCCAAACTCGCATTGAATCGACATATGAATAGAGAAGTGTCTCATTCTCTGGAGCATATCGATATTATTTTATTTGTTGTTGATGCATTAAAATGGAATGAGCTTGACGATAATGTGATCGACATTCTAAAAAACGTAGCCTCAGATAAATTATTTCTAGTGATTAATAAAGTAGATGCCGTTTCTGATAAAAATCAGTTGTTGGCATATATTGATACTATTTCAAACCGTATTGATTTTAAGGAGATCATTCCTGTGTCAGCACTTAAAGGTGATGGTCTTGAAGGTTTGGAATCTTTAATTGTCCGCGAGTTACCCGTCGGGCCACCACACTTTCCGGAAGACCAGGTCACTGATCGGAACGAACGCTTTTTTGCCGCCGAGTTTGTGCGGGAACAATTAATTTTACGTTTAAGTGATGAACTACCGTATCGTTTATCGATCACCATTGATGAGTTCAAGGAAGAAAATAACATTGTTCATATTCATGCCTGCATCTGGGTTGAGAAAAAAGGACAAAAGTCCATTGTGATTGGCAAAGAGGGCAAAGTTCTAAAAGCTGTAGGGAAAGCAGCAAGACTTGAACTGGAAAAACTATATGACAAAAAAGTTAACCTGAAAACCTGGGTTAAGGTCAAAACAAACTGGTTTGATTCTGAAAACGCATTGAAGCAGTTAGGGTATTTCGATTAGTTCACTACACCGTATACATGAAGGTTGAACTTACCCCCTGTTATATATTGCATCGTAGAGACTATCGTGAAAGTAGCCTGATACTGGAAGTTATTTCAAAGGAGTATGGTCGTGTCAGCCTTATTGCAAAAGGTGCGAAACGCAATAAAAAGCAACAGGGTATAAACTATAACCTTTACCAGAAATATTTAATGTCATGGGTAATAAAGACTGAATTAGGAACCCTGATAGATGTTGAGCTAGCCTCAGGCATGAATTCATTGACCCCGCAGCAGATGATGACCGGGTTTTATATGAATGAAATAATACTCAGGTTGTTACACAAACATGAATCCCACCCGGAATTATTTGACTCGTACGATTCGACAGTCGTTAAATTATCGACCAATGTCCCCGAGGAGTCGTTGTTACGTTACTTTGAGAAAACATTGTTGCAATCACTAGGCTACGGTGTGGTATTTGATCAGGACTTGATTACCGGGAATCCAATACTCGCTGATGAGAATTATTATTATAGGCTAGACTTTGGTCCATCTTCAGATCCTCAGGATAACAGGCCTGGTGTTGCTGTTTCTGGAAAAACATTAATAGAACTGGACAAGGAAACACTGACTGATGCACAGAATAAACAAGAAGCAAAAATACTGCTGCGTTCCTTGTTAAATCAATATTTGGGTGATAAGCCACTGGCAAGCAGGCAACTCTATCAAGCCTATATTAAAAACAAACAGTCTGTTTGATATACCTGTATATATATTCTCGTTACAATATTGTCCCTCTAAACTATAAGATTTACCGTTTATGTTACTTGGTGTAAATATCGATCATATAGCAACACTACGTCAGGCACGCGGTACGCGTTACCCTGATCCTGTCAGTGCTGCGCATCTGGCAGAACATGCGGGCGCGGACTCCATTACTGTGCATTTACGTGAAGATCGACGTCATATACAGGAGCGGGACGTTAGGTTATTGAACGAAACACTGCTCACACCAATGAATCTTGAAATGGCATTAACAGAAGAGATGTTGCTTCTGGCAGAGGAAATTAAACCAAAATATTGTTGTTTGGTGCCTGAAAAACGTGAAGAGCTGACCACAGAAGGTGGTCTGGATGTGATTTCTCAATTAGCAAGGATCAGTGAAAGTTGTGTTCGACTAAAAGAATCCGGGATCAGAGTATCTCTGTTTATTGATGCGGATGAACGACAACTTCATGCCGCACTTGAATCTGGCGCACCCTATATCGAAATTCATACAGGACATTATGCCGATGCTGTTAATGATGAAAACCAGCAGCTCGAATTGAACAAGATTATAAAAGCAGTTCAATTTGCTTCAACTCATGGACTGAAAGTTAATGCAGGACATGGTTTGAACTATTGTAATGTGATGAGTGTCGCTGCTGTTCCTGAGATACTGGAATTAAATATTGGGCATAGTATTATTTCCCGCGCTGTTTTATCTGGCTTACCGGAAGCGGTCAGAGAAATGAAACGACTGATAAATGAATCAGTTGTTTCAAACTATTAACCTGTTTTTGCACCCCTAATTTTTATTATTTATTTCTGATGTCAGATCAAAACATTCAAACTGAAAAAAGACGTACTTTTGCCATAATTTCGCATCCCGATGCGGGTAAAACGACTGTTACTGAACAGCTTTTATTATATGGCGGTGCTATTCAGATGGCCGGTACTGTAAAAGCAAGAAAGTCTGATCGTCATGCAACATCTGACTGGATGCAAATGGAAAAGGAAAGAGGTATTTCTGTTACCAGTTCAGTTATGCAGTTTGAATACAACAATAAAATCATCAATCTACTGGACACGCCCGGGCATGCTGATTTCTCTGAAGATACTTATCGTACATTAACTGCTGTCGACTCTGCGCTGATGGTTATTGACGTCGCTAAAGGTGTTGAAGAACGAACACTGAAATTAATGGATGTCTGTCGTTTAAGAGATACCCCCATTATTACGTTTATTAATAAACTCGACCGCGAAGGCAAAGAGCCTATCGACCTTCTGGATGAAATTGAAACTGAATTAGGTATTAAATGTGTGCCTTTCACCTGGCCAATAGGAATGGGAACAAGATTAAAAGGTATTTATAACTTACTTGATGATACGTTACGTTTATATGATAAAAAAGATCCAGCTACGCATGGCAAAATAATAAACGGTCTACATAGTGAAGAAGCTAAAAAAATACTTGGTGATCAGCTTGAGCATATAAATGAAGAAATTAATTTAATACAAGGGGTTTATGAGAAATTTAATGAAGCCGATTTTTTATCCGGTCGTATTACTCCTGTCTTATTCGGCACGGCATTGCATAATTTTGGAATACAGGAATTTCTTGATTGTTTAATCAAATATGCGCCTTCACCCCAGGTTCGAGTTGCTGAAGAACGTGAGGTTGATCCGAAAGAAGAAAAACTTAGTGGCTTTGTTTTTAAAATACAAGCCAATATGGATCCTGCCCATAGGGACAGAATTGCCTTTCTTAGATTATGCTCCGGACACTATGAACGCGGTATGAAAATCCATCATGTAAGACTGGGTCGTGATGTACAAATATCAAATGCGGTAACGTTTATGGCGGGCAATCGTGAACAGGCGGAGGAAGCATGGTCTGGCGATGTGATTGGCCTGCATAACCATGGAACCATACAGGTGGGTGATACTTTTACGCAGGGCGAAAAATTAAACTTTACCGGCATTCCTCACTTTGCGCCTGAGTTATTCAGACGTGTTCAACTGCGTGATCCATTGAGATTAAAAGCTTTACAAAAGGGGTTGGTGCAATTGGGAGAGGAGGGTGCGACACAGGTGTTTAAACCGGTTAACAGGAATGATTTGATTCTCGGCGCGGTCGGAATTCTGCAGTTTGATGTTGTAGCCTGGCGCTTAAAAGAAGAATACGGTGTCGAATGTTCCTACGACAATATTCCCGTTGTCGCTGCACGCTGGATCGAATGCAAAGACAGTAAAATGCTTAACGATTTTCGTAAAAAAGCCAGCGACAATATTGCTTTAGATGGCGGTGACCATTTGACGTATTTAGCTCCGTCGATGGTCAATCTAAATCTAACAATAGAACGCTGGCCTGACATTACATTTCATGCAACGCGAGAGCACTAGACATTAATCCTTATTATTTTCCTCTACCATCGCCACACTTCGTTCCGGAGTTTCCCTGACGACATCAGCTTTTTCTGTAGAATGATTAACGCTATTTTCATTAGTGCTGCTAGGTAAAGGCTTTGCAGCTACTGCGTTAGGATTTATCTGTGTTGTCTCATTGTCTTGGGACTTGCCAGGCGTGTGACTAGCCTCCACTTTTTCGACGACAACATTCCTGTCCGGTCTAGGTTGATCAGTTTTAGTGTTTTGCACATTCTGGTTAACATGCTGAGACGCGCTATCTTCATTAGAAGTATCGTTTTTATTAGCTTCTTGAGGCGGTTTATTTTCGACCGTTTGAACATGCTGGTTCATATTATCGGGCTTGCTATCCATCGTTGAATTGCCGCTTGCTTCATTGCTTGTGTCGCTACTAGTACCCTCTTGTTTGCGTCTACGACCACCACGACGTCCTCTTCGCGATCCTGAATTTGCGGGGCGCTTTGTGGCAGTGTCAGCATTCGTTTCATTGTTTTCCGGATTAACACCCTGCTCATTGCCCGGATTTTTATTTCTCTGCGGGGCATTTGGGTTTGTACCGGCGTTACGTCTCTGCGGTTTATTTTGATTCGGATTGCGTCTTGGACGATCCCGATTTGTATCATTGGTACGATCATTTCTTGGACGTCTATTATTTTGTCGACGGCTATCACTACTCTTGTTTGTATCAGACGGCTTTTTGTTTGTACTGCTTTTGTCTTCAGGTACGCCGAATAAACTGCCAAACAGTCTGGCAATGAGGCCCTTCGTCTTGTCTTTTGCCGCTGAGACAGGAGCTGGAGCAGACGGTACAAACTGTTTTACTGCCGGCTGTTCGATGGATAATTTTTTATTTGTATTTAACAGATCATTTGACGGGCTGGTTTTTACTTCAGTTTGTATCTTGTAACTCGCTTCCTGGTTATCAGCGTGTTTCGCTTCACTCAATCGTACTCTCTGGACTGAATATTGTGGCGTCACCAGTGATGGCTCAGGGATAACCAATATTTCGACATCCATGCGATGTTGAATCTCACTAATGGGTTCACGTTTTTCATTCAACAAGAATGTCGCTGCATCGACAGGCACCCTTACAACTACCTTTGCCGTCATATCTTTCATTGATTCTTCTTCGATAATACGCAAAATCGAAAGTGCCAGTGACTCGACATCGCGGATGGTTCCTTGACCATCGCATCTCGGGCAAGGGATATGGCTGGACTCGCCTAGAGATGGCCTTAAACGTTGTCGTGACATTTCCAGCAAGCCAAAACGAGAAATCTTGCCTATTTGGACCCGCGCTCGATCCATACGCAGACTTTCACGCATGGCATTTTCAACGTCGCGTTGGTTACGCGTATTCAACATATCAATAAAATCGATCACGATCAGACCACCAATATCGCGTAATCGTAATTGTCGTCCAATTTCTTCTGCAGCCTCAAGATTGGTATTCAGGGCCGTTTCTTCTATATCACTGCCTTTTGTTGCCCTTGCCGAGTTAATGTCAATTGAAATCAAAGCTTCGGTATGGTCAATAATTACAGCACCACCGGAAGGTAAGCGCACCTCTCTGGAGAAAGCCGTTTCTATCTGATGCTCGATCTGATAACGGGTGAAAAGTGGATCTTTATCCGTGTAGAGCTTTAGTTTTTCGAGATTATGAGGCATGACCTGCGTCATAAAATCATGACAGCGTTTGTGAACTTGAGGATCATCAATCCAGATTTCATTGATATCTTTTCGTAAGTAATCACGAATTGCCCGGATAATGATTTCACTTTCCTGATAAATCAGGAAAGAAGCAGGACGTTCTTCTGCAGCCTTACTGATGGCGGCCCAGAGTTGCGTGAGATAATCGAGATCCCATTGCAGCTCTTCAGATGATTTACCTACACCGGCGGTTCTGAGAATCAAGCCCATACCTTCTGGAACGACGAGCCCACTCATAGCATCACGAGCTTCTGAACGATCACTGCCCTCGATTTGACGAGAGACACCAGCGGCTCGAGGATTATTTGGCATTAAGACAAGATAGCGTCCGGCAAGACTGATAAACGTGGTCAGCGCCGCGCCCTTGTTACCACGTTCTTCTTTTTCTATCTGAACAATAAATTCCTGACCTTCACTAATTGCTTCGCTAATACTAATGCGACCCGTTCGAGGATTATCAGGAGATTCAGGTTTAAATAAAGTTCGGGCGATTTCCTTAAACGGCAGGAAACCATGACGTTCTGCGCCGTAGTCTACAAAAGCGGCTTCCAGACTTGGTTCTATTCGCACGATACGTGCTTTATAAATATTGGACTTTTTTTGCTCGCGATCGGCAGATTCTATATCCAGATCATATAATCGTTGGCCGTCTACAAGTGCGACACGCACCTCTTCCGGCTGAGTTGCGTTTATCAGCATACGTTTCATTGTGGTTATTCCTTAAGCCTCGCTCTACCTTTTCCGAAGGAGGACATTGATATTATTATCAAATGTCGTTTCCCTGTATCGGGAGCGCGGACACTAAATTTTTGCTCATTTTCTATGGGTTGAGCATGATTACAACCCTGTGCTTGTGATTCTTATGTATTCGTAACTTTTCGAATACTAACTTGTGTTTAAATCTCCAAACATCACCTGTTACATAATAATTGTGGCTTGTGGTATATGATTAAATACTCAAGCCATATTACATTTTTTAATATATTCTTTTTGAATGATATTTTTAGCTTTATCATCCTAAGCATCTTGAGCCTAACCCTTGAAATCTCTCCGCACTAGTTCGGTGCGTAACATTTCAAGTCTAGACGGGGATAACTGTTTATCCGAATTCCTAGTATGAGCCGCATAATATAGCAATCTTGCAAGTTTACAGCAATAAAATGAGTGAAAAATGAATCAAAACCATGCAAAAAAAACCAATTCAAAACAAATAGTTATATCTGGAGATAATGCGGGACAGCGAATTGATAATTTCCTCATACGTTATTTGGGTAAAATCCCCAAATCACGTGTTTACCAAATGCTGCGTAAAGGCGAGGTTAGAATTAATAGTGGGCGAATTAAACAAACCTATAAATTGGAAGAGGGCGACATCTTACGAGTTCCGCCGATATATCAGGATGACTCCGGCTTAACGATTCCATCACGTGCCCTGCAACAAAAAATAACTGATTCTATTATTTTTGAAGATGAGGGGATGATTATTATAAATAAGCCCGCTGGCATTGTTGTGCATAGCGGTAGTGGCCAAACACATGGTGTGATTGAAGCTTTTAGAGCCATGGGCGGGATTTATGAAAAACTGGAACTGGTCCATCGGCTCGATAAAGATACTTCCGGCTGCTTGATGTTGGCGAAAAACATACCTGTTTTGCGGCAATTACATCTGGCTATGAATAATGGTGCAATCACAAAATCATATTGTGCTCTGATAGCCGGACGAATGTCAGGTAAAGAAATTACCGTCAATACGGCATTACGAAAAGATACGGTCAGCTCCGGAGAGCGCATGGTGACCACTGATGAAAATGGTAAGGAGGCTGTCACTATATTTATGCGTGACCGGGTATTTCCTTCGGCTACACTGGTTAAAATCAAATTGATTACTGGACGTACTCATCAAATCCGCGTACACAGTGCCTCTATAGAGCATCCGGTGATTGGTGACCTGAAGTATGGAGACCGTTTAATCAACCAGGAATATAAAAAACTTGGACTAAGGCGCATGTTTCTGCATGCCCGGACCTTGAAGTTTACGTCGCCGGTAAATCAACAGAAGGTGACTATCGAAGCGCCTCTTGAACAAGACCTGGTCCAATTTCTGGAGAAGTTGACTGATAAAAAACGGTGAGCTGTTTTCCATGGCGTTGAACAATACAACTGTCGCTTGGTCATAAGTTGTCAGCTTGAAAAACGATAACAATAATTGCAAATAGTAGATTAAAGAATCAATAATTAACATTAAATATATAATATAAATGTCTGATAATAAACAATATAGTAGTGAGTCTAGCTTTGAGCAATCTTTGGTGAACGAACTTGCAAAGGAAGTGCTTCAGGAACAACGTCGTAGCCGGCGCTGGGGCATTTTCTTTAAAATGTTAATGGCATTATATTTGTTTGCTTTCTTAATAATCTATCTGGTGGGTAATACTGAAACGGGAACGTTCAGCAGCGACAAACATACCGCTTTAATAGAGATCAACGGTGTCATTGCCGCTGACTCCGAAGCAAGGGCGGACTTTGTTGTGACGGGACTGCGAAAAGCTTTCAAAGATGAAAATACCCAGGGTGTCATATTAAGAATTAATAGTCCTGGCGGAAGCCCGGTTCAGGCGGGCTATATAAATGATGAAATCAAACGACTCAAAACGGAATATCCGGAAATACCTGTTTACGCCGTAATCAGTGATATTTGTGCCTCTGGTGGTTACTACATTGCAGCAGCAGCGGATAAGATCTATGCCAATAAAGCCAGCATTGTCGGTTCCATCGGTGTCGTCATGGCCGGGTTTGGTTTTGTAGATGCAATTGATAAATTAGGCGTGGAGCGTCGTTTGTTACATGCGGGAGAGAACAAAGGCTTTTTGGACCCATTTCAACCGCTTAAAACCGATGAAGCAACACATGTACAAGGTTTATTAAATGAAATTCATCAGCAATTCATTGATGTTGTAAAAGCAGGGCGTGGTGACAGGCTTGCCAACGATGACAGACTCTTTTCCGGACTGATCTGGTCAGGAGAGGAATCAATCAAGCTCGGTTTGGTGGATGAATTGGCAAGTGCCAGTCAAGTTGCACGTGATGTCATCGGTGCAGAAGACATTATTGATTATACCAAGCATGAAAACTATCTGGATCGTTTCGCCAAACAAATGGGATCTGCAATGTTAAGAAGTTTCAGTGATACGATAAGATTGCAGTGAATATCAGGGAAGCCGAATTCCCTGCAGCCTTAACATTTTGCATAATCGGATTAAAGGTAGTCCTATCAGGGCGCTTGGGTCATCACCCTCCATTTTTTCAATCAGACTGACCCCAAGTTTTTCTGACATAAAACTACCCGCGCAATTATAAGGTTGTTCTTTATGCAGATAGGTCTCGATTTCAGACTCATTTAATTCTCTGAATTTTACCCGATAGGTGACAATGTCTTTGTCTATGCTGTTTGATTTGGAATTAATGACACAGAGCCCGGTATAAAACGACAGGGTTTTATTACTCATCGACAGCAATTGTTGTTTGGCTTTTTCGTGATTGCCCGGCTTTCCAAGGATCTCCCCGTCACACTCGAGCGCCTGATCTGAGCCAATAACGAGCACATCAGGGTATTTTGCCGCAATATGTTTTGCCTTCGACTCAGCTAAACGAATAACATAGTCCTGTATCGCCTCACACGGCAAAGCTGCTTCATCGATATCCGGCGATTCTGTCGTAAATTCGAGTTGCAGTCGTTCCAGCAGTTCTTTTCGATAGGGCGATGATGAGGCGAGTATTAATCTTAGTGAGCTAATATTGGCTCTCCGGTTCCATAAATGGAGGTTATTGTGGACAAAATAAAATAAATATCAAATAACTCAGATATTTAACCAATATATACTGATATTATTTTGACAGCTTAAGGGTCTATCGATAAAATTCGCCGCCTGATGACCTCTGACCCGTCGCGTTCTATCAATCCAGTGCTTTTGGCAAAAACCAAAGAACGGATTGAAGGTGAAGTGAAACTTGCTTCACTAGCCCGCCTAAAAGGTATTTTGCTGGAAAACGAAGGAGAGCTGAAGTACAGCTTTGCTTTCGAAATTGATGAGTCAGGTATTTGTGTTGTTAATTCGGATATTCAAACCCGATTAATACTTGAATGTCAGAGATGTTTTAAACCGATTGAGATTGAATTACAGAAGAGCTCAATATTGGGAGTTGTCAATGAAAAAGATGAATTTGACACTCTGGCAAAAGAATATGAGCCTTTGCAGTTAGAAGGCGGGGTTACAACGTTACAAGAGTTGATTGAGGACGAATTATTATTGTCTGTTCCTCTTTCGATTCTGCACCCGGTTAATGAATGTTCCGGTGTGGAAGATTTAAATCGAATTAATGCAGAAGCAAAATTGCAACCTTTTGCTGGTTTGGCAAGTTTATTAAAAAATAAAGATTGATCAATATAGTTAGTTAATTTTCAGGAGACTAGTAGTCATGGCTGTTCAAAAAACGAAAAAATCAAGCTCAAGACGAGATATGCGTCGCTCACATGATGCCTTGACTTCAGCTACATTATCCATAGAGCCGACTTCAGGCAAAGTGCATCTGCGCCATAATATTTGCCCAGATGGATATTATAGGGGCCGTAAGGTAATAAACGTTAAAGAAAGTCAGGAATAATTATCTGACTTTATATAAATAATACCCTCCAGAGATCTATAACCGGCTCTGGATAGTCTTTATGTCTTTGAAATCAACAATCGCACTCGACGCAATGGGCGGAGATTTTGGCCCATCTGAAATTGTGCCCGCTGCACTTTATGTTATTAAAAAGCACAAGGGACTGCACCTCACATTGGTCGGCAAAGAAGATCTCATCCTTGAGCAATTAAAAAAACATAATGCGGTTGACCATGACTGCATTAAAGTCGTCCATGCCTCTGAAGTAGTTGAAATGCATGAGGCGCCATCACAAGCATTGCGTAATAAAAAAGACTCTTCCATGCGAATTGCCATCGAGTTGGTTCGTGATGGACATGCCGGCGCTTGTGTAAGTGCAGGCAATACCGGCGCGCTGATGGCAACTTCCCGCTTTATCCTGAAAATGCTCCCGGGCATGGACCGACCCGCAATTTGTACCACGTTACCCGGAAAGAATGGTCATACGCATGTCCTCGATCTTGGTGCCAATGTGGATTCCAGTTCAGAACAATTGTTTCAATTTGCCATTATGGGCGCGCAATTGACCAGTGCCGTTGAAGGAAATGAAAACCCAACCATCGGTTTACTGAATATTGGTGAAGAAGACATCAAGGGCAATGATCGAGTTAAGCAAGCCGCGACCCTATTATCTGAGAGTCATTTGAATTATATCGGCTTTGTCGAAGGAACCGATTTGTATACCGGAGATGTTGATGTGATCGTGTGTGACGGGTTCGTTGGTAACGTTGCCCTGAAAGCAAGTGAAGGACTGGCTGAATTTCTTCGCTATCACGCCACTGTCCAGTTTAAGAGCAGTCTTTACTCTAAATTTGCTGGCCTGGTTGCTATGCCAGTACTTAAAGCATTAAAGCGCAAGATTGACCCCAAACGTTATAATGGTGCTTCATTACTCGGGCTGCGTGGCATCGTCATCAAGAGTCACGGTGGTGCTGAAAGAGAATCTTTTGCAACGGCGATTGAAGAAGCCATTATTGAAGTGGAAAACAATGTTCCTGATAAAATAAATGCAAAACTGGAACAGTTACTAATCGACAGGCAGAGTCTTTAATGTATTCAAGAATTACCGGAACAGGCTCTTATTTGCCTGAACGTATATTGACTAATGCTGAACTGGAATTAATGGTCGATACATCCGACGAATGGATACGCTCACGCACAGGCATAGAGAAAAGACACATAGCAGCTGATGATGAAACAACCTGCGACCTTGCTGAAAAAGCGGCATTATCTGCAATAAAAGCAGCCGGTATAAATGCCACCGATATCGATTTAATTATTATAGGCACGACGACACCCGATCTTATCTTCCCCAGTACGGCATGCTTGTTACAACAGCGCCTGGGAATTCATGGTTGTCCGGCATTTGATGTCCAGGCTGTTTGTACCGGTTTTATCTATGCAATGAGTATCGCTGATAAATTTATTCGTACTGGCAGTTCAAAATGTGCTCTTGTTATCGGAGCTGAAACGGTATCTCGTATCATCGATTGGAAAGACAGGAATACCTCGGTAATTTTTGGTGATGGTGCTGGTGCTGTCATACTTCAGGAAAGTGAAACACAGGGCATCTTATCAACGCATATCCATGCAGATGGTCAATACCAGGATTTATTGAATGTGCCTGCAGGTATTTCTTCTAATTATGATTTAGTCAAAGCGGACAAGGCGTTCGTTACGATGCAGGGCAACGAAGTGTTCAAGGTGGCGGTTAATACCTTAGGCCGTATTGTTGATGAAACGCTGGAAGCGAACTCAATGCGCAAGGAAGATATCGACTGGCTAGTTCCCCATCAGGCAAATACACGAATTATCTCAGCTACAGCAAAAAAACTGGGTATGTCCATGGATCGCGTTATTGTTACTGTTGATCAACATGGCAATACCTCTGCTGCATCAGTGCCATTAGCACTTGATGTTGCTGTCAGAGATGGACGCATTAAACAAAATGAGACTATTTTACTAGAGGCCTTTGGTGGTGGTTTTACCTGGGGTTCGGTCTTGTTACGCTATTAACATTAGTTTCAATTTATTAGTCAATAATCAACATGAGTCAAAAGTCTGAACTAGCCGTTGTCTTTCCCGGACAGGGTTCCCAATCATTGGGAATGGTAAATAGCTTGCTTGAAAATCACCCCGAAGCAAATGAACTGTTTGCTATCGCGTCCGGTATCCTGGGCTATGATCTTTTGGAAATTATTACATCGGGTCCGCTGGAAAAACTTAATCAAACTGAAATTACGCAACCGGCTTTACTTGTTTCTGCCTTTGCAACGTGGAACGTCTGGAAGCAAATGTCGGGACTGAGCCCCGCAGTATTGGCAGGTCATAGCCTGGGCGAATATACCGCCCTTGTCTGTGCTGGTGTCATCAGTTTTGAAGAGAGTATTGCGCTGGTTGCAGAGAGAGGTCGATGTATGCAAAAAGCCGTGCCACATGATATAGGTGCAATGGCCGCTATCCTGGGACTTGAAGATCAACAAGTCATTCAGGTTTGTCATGCTGTTGCTGGCAACGAAATTGTATCGGCCGCCAACTTTAATTCACCAGGGCAGGTCGTGATTGCCGGTCATAAAGCGGCAGTTGAAAGAGCCATTGTCGCGGCCAAGGAGATTGGCGCAAAAAGAGCTATGATGCTGCCGGTCAGTGTGCCTTCTCATTGCTTGTTGATGAAACAGGCCGCGGATGAATTTGCCGGCAGTTTAAACAAAGTTACATTTAAAGATGCACAAATTCCTGTAGTACAAAATGTCGATGCAATTGCAAGAACCAGCGCCGCTGAAATCAAACCGGCACTGCTAGAACAACTTTATCGGCCAGTGCTTTGGTCTGAAAGTGTTGTTAATTTGAAAAAGTTAAATGTTATAAAAATAATTGAATGTGGTCCCGGTAAAGTTTTATCCGGACTGATTAAACGAATAGATAAAACTATAGAAACAGTTTCTACCCACGATGAAGCCGCATTGCTAAACGCTACAGGGTAAAGAGTGAATCATTATGACTGAAAAATATAAAGACAAGGTTGTATTAGTTACCGGTGCCAGTCGCGGTATCGGGCATGCCATAGCCAGTAAATTTGCACAGCAGGGTGCCTATGTCATTGGCACAGCAACGACAGAGGGATCTGCGAAAAAAATTACAGCCAGTTTTGAGGCAAACAACTTACTTGGCAAAGGCCTGGTATTAAATATCGCGGAGAAATCATCGGTCGAAAACTTTGAGAGTAATCTCAAGGAATTAAATACGCCTGATGTGCTGGTTAATAATGCGGGAATCACGCGTGATAATTTATTAATGCGTATGAAAGATGAAGAGTGGGAAGACGTCGTTAACACAAATTTAACCGGCATGTACCGTGTTACAAAATTATGTTTGCGCGCAATGATGAAAGCGCGTTATGGACGTA
This sequence comes from uncultured Gammaproteobacteria bacterium, assembly GCA_938084745.1. Classification (GTDB taxonomy): domain Bacteria; phylum Pseudomonadota; class Gammaproteobacteria; order Eutrophobiales; family Eutrophobiaceae; genus UBA7359. Next base: position 19,578 of record CALKEZ010000005.1, on the reverse strand, counting down.
TTATCAATATCAGTTCGGTTGTCGGTCTTTCTGGCAATGCGGGACAGTCAAATTATGCGGCAACCAAGGCCGGCATGATTGGTTTCACTCGCTCACTGGCGCGAGAAGTTGGTTCAAGAGGCATTACGGTTAATGCTGTCGCACCGGGTTTTATAGAAACGGATATGACGGATGGCTTAAGCGATGACGTTCGTAATTCAGTACTAAATCAGATCGCATTAGGGCGTTTAGGTCAACCCGATGAAATTGCTACCGTCGTGGATTTTCTGGCTTCAGATGACGCAACCTATATTACCGGACAAACAATTAGCGTAAATGGTGGGATGTATATGGGATAAAATCTATTATTTACTTTCAAAATTATCTGTAAACACTTGATATATAATATAATTTATATCTAAAAATAATCTAAGTTGCAAGAAGATTTCATTTCACTAAACTTAGCACACGAAAAACGGCCACTAAGCCGCTAAGGGAGGATTTATTAATCATGAGTAGTGTTGAAGAACGCGTAAAAAAAATCGTTGTAGAACAACTGGGCGTTAAAGAAGAAGAGGTCACTAATGAAGCATCTTTCGTTGATGATTTAGGTGCGGATTCTCTAGATACGGTTGAATTGGTCATGGCATTGGAAGAAGAATTCAAAACTGAAATTCCCGATGAAGAGGCTGAAAATATTACTACAGTTAATCAGGCGGTGAGTTACATTAATTCACACCTAGAATAATCAATAATTAAAGGACACCCAAGGCCGCGTCATGATGATTTTCTTGCGCGGCCTTTTTATTTAGACCAGGGAAGGTCTTATGTGAATTTGCGGTAGGCAGCCAAACAGAATGCCATACCAATTGTTATTACTAGCTATGTCCCATTTGATTAGCCGATATTTTGAAAAAATAAATATTCAGACTAAAGTCCAAAACATTCCTTGAATTTGAAATAGGTATTTGTCGAAGTGAATAAACGTCGTGTGGTAATTACAGGTTTAGGCATGGTTACTCCTGTAGGTAATAATGTGAATGACACTTGGAGTAATATCCTTGCGGGTAAAAGCGGTATTGCCCTGATTGAACATTTTGATACAACTGATTTTAGTGTGCGTATCGGTGGCTCTGTACGCAACCTTGACCTTGATGAATACATCCCTAAAAAAGAACAGAAAAAGATGGATCCATTCATCCACTATGGACTCACCGCAGGTATTCAGGCAATTCGTGATTCTGGTTTAGAAGTCACTGAAGAAAATGCTACGCGTATAGGTGTGGCGATCGGCTCCGGTATTGGTGGGTTGCCCGGTATCGAAAAAGGGACACGTGATTTTATTAAAGGTGGAGCAAGAAAAGTGTCTCCCTTTTTTATTCCGAGTAATATCATTAACATGATCTCCGGGCATTTATCCATTATGCATGGTTTAAAGGGGCCAAATTTCGCTATAGCGACAGCCTGCACAACCGGCACCCATAATATTGGTGATGCGGCTAGAATCATAGAATACGGTGATGCCGACGTAATGGTCGCAGGCGGTGCCGAAATGGCGACATCTGAAAATGGTTTGGCCGGATTTGCCTCGGCGCGTGCTTTATCAACACGAAACGATGAGCCGGAACGTGCCAGTCGTCCATGGGATAAAGGACGAGATGGTTTTGTCTTAAGTGATGGCGCGGGCGTTGTCGTATTGGAAGAATACGAACATGCTAAAAAACGCGGCGCAAATATTTACGCAGAAGTTGCAGGCTACGGTATGAGCGGAGATGCCTTTCATATGACGGCGCCCAGCGAAAACGGTGAAGGTGCGGCAAATTGCATGATCAATGCGTTGCGTAATGGTGGCATTAATACTGATGCGGTTGATTACATTAATGCACACGGAACCTCAACACCGGCCGGGGATGTGGCTGAAACGATGGCCGTAAAGCGCGTCTTTAAAGACAATGCCAGGTCATTGGCCGTTAGTTCCACTAAATCAATGATTGGCCATCTACTGGGTGCTGCTGGTGGTGTAGAAGCGATATTTTCGATATTAGCTATACGTGATCAGGTTGCGCCGCCGACGATCAATCTGGATGATCCTGATCCGGCGTGTGATCTGGACTATGTTCCTCACACAGCCCGGGAGATGAAGATTGATGTCGCGCTATCCAATTCCTTTGGTTTCGGCGGAACCAATGGTTCATTAGTCTTTAAAAAGATTACCTAGCAAAACGTCTGACAAACACGCATGGCACTCAAATCACTAATTAATGGTAAAACGAGTGACGAAATCTCCGTTTATGATCGCGCTCTGCAATATGGCGATGGTCTGTTCGAAACGATTGCAGCAGAAGATGGAAAGTTGTTGTGCTGGAAAGAACACATAGACAGGTTGCAGTTGGGGTGCAACAGGTTAAATATCCCGATGCCAGACCAAACGGTTTTAGTCGATGAAGCATCGCGCTTGATAAAATCAATAGCGCGAGGCGTTATTAAAATCATTATTAGTCGGGGCCGGGGCGGACGCGGCTATGCCTTGCCCGAGCATCCCGAACCCAATCGCATCATGTCAGTTTATGCGTGGCCAGATTATCCCGCTGAAAATTCGACATCCGGTGTTAATGTCCGGATTTGTGATTACCGCTATGCGAAGAATCCGACACTGGCCGGGATAAAACATCTGAATCGACTTGAACAAATAGTGGCGCGTTCAGAATGGAGCGACACTTCGATAGCCGATGGTCTCATGATGGACATCGATGAGAATGTCATTGAAGGAACAATGAGTAATATTTTTTACTTTATTGATGGCACGCTATACACCACTGATTTGTTTGCCAGCGGGATAACAGGAATTATTCGGCAAAAAATTATTGAGTTGGCATCCGATTTGAGTATTGATGTTGCTATACAAGTAACGCCACTCGAATTACTAATGAATGCGCATGAAGCGTTTATGTGTAATAGCATTATTGGTATCTGGCCCATAAAAAGGATTGCTGAAAAACCGGTTCCAGTCGGCAAGCAAACGAATAGAATCAAGCAAGCATTACAAAAGCAGCATTTTATAAGCACCTTATGTTAAAACGCCTCGCAGGACTCTTATCGCTGGTTTTATTATTCTCTGCTGTAGCCGGTTTCCTTCTCTATCGGGATTATCAGCAATTTCTTGATACACCTCTGAATATAGATAATCAGATTGTTTTTCAGGTAGAGCAGGGAATGTCGTTTGCCGATGTTAATGCCAGATTAGAATCGCTTAAGATGACCAGTAAACCAGTCTACCTTGAGGTTCTGGCCCGACATTCTGGTAAGGCAAATAAAATAAAAACAGGGGAGTACCTTTTTACTCCGGGACTAACACCAGACGAGCTACTCAATTTGCTGGTGTCAGGCAAAGTGATTCAATATTCATTCACGCTGGTGGAAGGTTGGCAGATCGTTGAAATGTTGCAGGCAATCCGTGCCACTGATTTGCTTAACCATACGCTGACCAGCGATGATCCTGCTGCGCTCATGGAAGCGTTGGGTTATCCCGATAAAGAAGCAGAGGGACTGTTTTTTCCTGATACCTATCATTTTCCAAGAGGAACAACCGATAAAGTATTTCTGCAAAGAGCTTACGAGCGACTGCATGATGTTCTCGATGAAGAGTGGCAAATGCGCGCTGAAGATATCCCGTATAATACGCCTTATGAAGCGTTAATTATGGCATCGATAATTGAGAAAGAGACCGGCTTGCCTAGTGAGCGCGGTGCAATCGCTGGCGTTTTTGTTCGTCGCCTGAATAAAAACATGAAACTACAAACAGACCCAACCGTTATCTATGCAATGGGCAAGTTGTTTAATGGCAATATCCGTAAAAAAGATCTCGATATCGATTCACCCCATAATACTTATCGTTATAAAGGTTTGCCGCCCACTCCGATTGCGTTAGTAGGGCGTGAAGCCATTCATGCCGCTTTACATCCCGAGGAGGGCAAGTCACTCTACTTTGTTGCAAAAGGGGATGGCTCACATTATTTTTCAGAAACCCTGGCTGAACACAATCGCGCTGTTACAAAATACCAACTAAAAAGATGACACGTATAAAATGACCGGTTTATTTATTACCCTGGAGGGCGTTGAAGGCGCCGGCAAAAGTACGTTAATGGATTTTGTCGCCGAGTTGTTTGTCACGGCGGGACACGAGGTGATACAAACCCGAGAACCTGGCGGCACAAAAACCGGAGAGCAAATCCGAAATATCCTGTTGGACAGTAATAATATGGGTTTAACTGATCAAACCGAGTTGTTACTGATGTTTGCTGCTCGCATGCAACACCTGGATGAAGTGATCAATCCGGCTTTGAAATCAGGCAAGGTAGTAATTTGTGATCGCTTTACTGATGCCAGTTATGCCTATCAGGGTGGTGGTAGAGGTATAGAAAGCTCCCGGATTCAGATATTAGAAGACTGGGTGCAACAGGGTTTAAAACCCGATCTAACATTGCTGTTTGATCTTGATGTCGAGATTGGTTTACGTCGTGCAGGGAAAAGAAGTAGCGCAGATCGATTTGAACAGGAAGAAATTGGTTTTTTTGAACGTATTCGTCAGTGTTACCTGGAACGGGCTAACGCAGAACCGGAACGTTTTCGTATTCTTGATTCAGCCCAGTCGTATGATAATGTGAAACAACAAATCCAGATTATTTTGCAAACGTATTTATGATGTCTATCTATCCTTGGCAAACGTATGAATGGCAACGTTTCATGGAAATGCAGCAGCAGGATCGTATGCCTCATGCCATTTTGTTGTGTGGACCTGAAGGTATTGGTCTGAATCAGTTTGCCCAGACTGTTGCCATGCAAATGCTGTGTTTATCTAAAAATGAAGAGACAAACTCTGCTTGTGGAATATGCCAGAGTTGCCAGTTATATATTGCCGGCAGTCATCCTGATCTCAATATTATTGAACCTGAAGAAGCCGGTAAACAACTGAAGATTGCCCAGGTACGTGAACTGATTGAATACGTCACCCTAAAAAGTTTTTCCGGGAAACTGAAGATCGCCATTATTGAACCGGCCGATGCCATGAATCGCGCCACAGCAAATGCCTTATTGAAAACGCTGGAAGAACCGCCTTCCCAGTCGATGTTATTTTTGCTGAGCCATCGGCCGTCAAAACTCCCCATTACGATCAGAAGTCGTTGTCAGCGTATAGACTTCAAGCCCAGCTATGATCAAACCGCTGCAGAGTGGCTCGATCAAGAATTTGCTGATGCAAATTTCTCTGCAGATTTATTATTACGTTTAGCCGGAGGAGGGCCATTAAAAGCAAAAGTCCTGCTTGAGGACGAACAACTGGCTTTTCGACATACTTTAATTAAAGACCTCAGGCGAATAGCCAAAAAAAACTGCGATCCAGTGCAAATCGCAGCCCACTGGCACACTCTGGGGCTGGAAAATACTCTTAACTGGTTGATGAAAATTATTCTGGATCTGATTCGTCTCAAATTGCTTCGGGAGAGAGCAAACCTGATAAACCTTGACTTGAAAGAAGACTTGCAAGACCTTGTAAATTCATTAGACTTGCTTGCACTGGTTAAGAATTATGATTTCGTGTTGCTGAAATATCAGCAATCAACCGGACCAATGAATTACAATCCTTTGAGCATACTTGAAGAGATTGTGCTGCATTGGAACAACCCAGAAATAGCAAAGTAACGGGAGTAAAGCTAAATGGCTGTAGGCCGTGATCCAAGGCAAGGTATCTTATCTCTGACTATTAGAGATAAAAGCGCGCTTTATGCTTCTTATATGCCATTTGTAAAAAATGGTGGTTTATTTATCCCGACGGCAAAGTCCTATAAGTTAGGCGATGAAGTCTTCATGTTGCTGACCTTAACCGATAGTAAAGATAAGTTACCTGTTGCGGGTAAAGTTGTCTGGATTACACCCAAGGGTGCACAAGGCAATAAAACAGCCGGTATTGGTGTCCAATTCAGTGAACTGGATAAAGGTGCCACCAAGAGCAAGATCGAGAATCAATTAGCCGGCGCATTAAAATCTGATCGCCCAACACACACCATGTGATGTTGTAAACGACTGATTTAAAATAAATTCCTGTTTCAATCGTGTATCCACTGATAGATTCCCACTGTCATATCCCGTTATTGAGTGAAGATTTGGCGGTGGATGACATCATCAATAACGCCAAACAAAACGACATTGAGCATATGCTGTGTGTTGCAATCGATCTTGCAGGTTCGCCCGACATTATCGATTTAGCCAGACAACATGCCATGATCTCAGCATCAGTCGGGGTTCATCCGAATACTGAGTTAGCGAATGAAGTGACGGTGAACGACATCCTTAACCTCGCCAATGATGCTGAAGTCGTCGCGATTGGCGAAACCGGGCTTGATTATTTTCGTAGTGAGGGCGATCTTGAATGGCAGCGTGATCGATTTCGTACACATATCCAGGCTGCCAAGGAAATTAACAAACCACTGATTATCCATACCCGTAATGCAAAAGAGGATGTGATTCGGGTATTAACAGAAGAGGGCGCAGATAAGGTGGGTGGTGTGATGCATTGTTTTGTTGAAGATTGGGAAACAGCACAAGCTGCAATGGATCTTAACTTTTTGATCTCATTTTCCGGAATAGTCACTTTCAAGAATGCCAAAGACCTGCACGAAGTGGCAAAACTTGTTCCGCTCGATCATATGCTGGTTGAAACAGATTCACCTTATTTAGCGCCAGTGCCATTCAGAGGCAGGACGAATCAACCCGCTTACGTTCGTCACGTAGCCGAATTCATCGCCTTATTAAAAGATATCGAACTCAATCTGGTTGCGCAAAAAACAACCAAAAACTACCGTAATTTATTCAATTAAATTAGATATATAGCTTCATTATCTCAAGTGATTTATCGATAGTTTTTTGGCTGGTATAGAAATGCGGTGAAAACCGAATCCCCCCCGCACGATACGCACATATCACTTTATTTTTCATCAACTTGGAATATAAATCAGGCATGTCTAAACCTTCAATTTCAAAGGTGACTATGCCGGCATAATCCGGTTTGTTAGTTGGAGAGATGAATTTTGCAGAGGGTATATTATTAACATTATCAATAATATAGGAACTATTATTAATAATATTATTTGAAACATTGTCTATTCCAATTTCTTCTATCAAGGACAAACTGGCAGACAGGGCATGTATTCCCAGCATGTTGGGGCTACCGCATTCGAAACGTTTGCCCGAATCCGCAACTTGCCAATCTTTTGCCGCATAATTTCCCGCATCCTTAATCATGTGCCAGCCGTATTGATGCAGGGTTAAACAATCTCTAACATCCGCGCGACAATAAAACAGGGCAATACCTTCCGGTCCTAGCATCCACTTGTGCGCATCGGCCATAACAAAATCCGCGTGAATAGCCTGACAATCGAATGGCAGGGCGCCTAGACTTTGTATTGCATCAACGCAGAACAGGATGTTGTTAGAACGACAGTACTCACCTATCTGCTCAAGGTTTAAAGATCGCCCCGTACCGTATTCAACAGAACTTATCGTTATTAATCGCGTCTTGCTGTCACAAGCATCAATCAGTGCTTGTTCTGGTGATTTTGTGTGGGCGATGGCAACTTCACGGAACGCTACGCCTTTATCAGCCTGTGCAAGCCAGGGCAGCCTGTTAGATGGAAACTCTTCATTGGAACTCACGATATTTTCACCCGCCTGCCAATCGATACCCTCAGCGACTACCGACAACGCTTCTGAAGTGTTCTTTAATAACGCGATATCATCTACAGACGGTGCATTAATGAGAAGTTTAATCTGTTGACGTAATTCAGCTTCTTTTTTCAGCCAGGCGAGGTAATTGGTGGCTCCCAGGCGTGTATTTTCTTCAGCAAATAACCTGACAGCTTCACTCGTTCGTTTAGGCCATGGCGATACTGCTGCATGGTTCAAGTAAACAATGCTTTCATCTAAAGGAAATTCTTCTTGGATTATATTTTGTATGGACATGATTAAGGTAAAAACCTTTTATTTATAGTGTATCATTTATGTCAATTGCTATAGATATAAAAGCTAAGTTTATGAAACTATTGATTATTGCTGTCCTGATGTTATTTTCACTTCAATCATATGCTCTCGAATTTCATCGATGCGTCGACGAAAAAGGGCGTCAACATTTTACAAATTTACCTGCTCAGACTCTGGACGCAAACTGTAAGCTAAAAACTGATCAATATTCCTATATGTTCAATCAAGATTACTCTAAATTAGAAAATCTGTATAAAGAATGGGTTGAACCCGTTATTCCGGAGCAACCTGCTGTTGAATCACCAGAACAAACAAATGATTCAACATTACCTGTCAATGGTATTGTGAAACCCATCCTGGATATTGATGATCCAGGTAATGTCATTGATAGCGCAAATAAACGTAAGAACGAGATGGATTCTATCCTAAAAGAAGAACAAACAGATGCCCTTGTTGATGACAGCTGAATATCCTACTGCGCATAATATATATTATGTTAAATTAGGAAATGACTTACCAATTAATCTGTAACCCGTACGAATAATCTACCAACCCTTCTATAAATAGTTAACTAAATGCAAACGTTACCCAGATATTGGCTGCTTATAGCTATCGTAATGTATGTCCTGGCGGCCTGGTTTAGTGTCGGTCACTACCATGATGACGAGTACGCGCAAATCCTGAATTTTGCGACATCGAAAATTGGTGCCGACATGCAAAGTGAATTGATGTGGGAATTTGCCGCTGGCATTAGAAGTGGTTTTCAACCGTATATGGCGTTTCTGATTGCCAAGGCAACCAGCATGTTCGGTGTCGACTCACCTTTCATTCTGGCCTTTATATACCGCCTGTTGAGTGCGGCTATTTCACTGGTAGCCACATTGGTCTTTATAACGGCGATAGAAAAAGATGTCCGCTCGGCAAAGGTATTCAAATGGACAGTCTTTTTCCTGTTATTTTGCTGGATATTTATATTTACGAATATCCGCTTTTCATCTGAAGGTTGGTCAACGTCGTTCTTTTTATTGGGACTAGGTTTATATTTATACCCAACGCCGGTAACGATAAAACGCTATCTAGCAGTGGGGTTTTTCCTCGGCCTGGCGTTTTTGGCACGCTATCAAGTTGGTTTTATGTTGTTTGGACTTGGTCTATGGATGGTGTTTGTTCAGAAAATCAGCCTGAAGCATCTTTTCTATATTCTGCTTGCCGGTGTATTCGTATTGGTTCTCGGTGCCGGCTTTGATTGGTGGTTATATGGCAAGCCTACGGTCAGTTCGTGGCTGTATTTTAAATGGCATTATGATGGTCTGACATCGGAATCAGGCGGAATCAGTAAACTGGTGCATGAGCCATGGTGGTTTTATATCCATTATGCGGCCGTGCAATTACTGCCGCCACTGACGTTATTGTTGCCCATCGCCATCGTCGCCTTTTGGATACTGTTCCCGGCCAACCCAATTACCTGGCTAACGATACCTTTTGTCTTTTTTCATACCTATTTTGGTCACAAGGAAATGCGTTATTTATTTCCGGTCTTACCATTTGCGCCCGTAATGTTTGCCATGGTCTGTATCGAATTGAACCAACGATTTAAGCTGATGGAATCGAAGTTGATTAAATATCCCTGGCAATTCATATTTGGTATTTCTGTTTTGTTAAACGGGATTCTCGTGATCCTGGTGTTTTCGTTACCAGCCAGTAAAGAAGTCGCGCTTTGGCAAAATTGCCTAACACCTATAGCAGCCAAAGAGCCAGCATTGTTACTGGTGCTGGATCAAGATGGTTCTTATTCTGATCCGGCAGAATTAAACCTCGATTTTTATAACACTCAAAATCTGACTATTGATTCGGTAAAAGATGAAACTGACATTAGCCACTACCTCAAGCAAAATTCAGGTAAACGTATCTTGTATGCATCTCGTAAACGTAACCGAAGCAAGCAATTAGAAGCGGCTGGCCTGTCATATGAGCTGACTTGTCAGGCATTACCAAGCTGGATCTTGAAAATTAACATTAATAATTGGACGTCACGCACCAGTATGTGGCGAATTTGGACGATTAAATAATAATCAAGCGCCGTTATACTGTGCACATGGTCACAGAGACTGTGCCATCTATTGCAGATAAAGCTGTATGTAATAAGCTTGTTCTTATAACTATTTTCAAGGGATACAGAAATGGCGAAAATCATTAAAATTCTTCTCGTTCTGGTAGTCATCGTTGTTGTCGCATTAGCCGGCATTATTCTAACGACTGACATTAACCAATATAAAGGCCAGCTTGTTCAAGTTGTCAAAGACAATACTGGACGTGATTTCGCGATAAACGGAGACCTAAAGCTTGCTCCATCCCTGATCCCGACCATCGCTGTTGAAGGTGTTACTCTGGGCAATGCCAGTTGGGCAAAAGAAAAAAACATGCTCAGTGTGACTAAATTCGAAGCGCAGATAGCACTATTACCGCTATTGAAGAAAAACATACAAATCATTAAATTTATTCTGGTTGAACCGAATATCTATCTCGAAACGAATAAAAAGGGCGAAGGCAACTGGGTATTAGCCAGCCCTACTTCTAAAGAAAAAGAACCCGCCACAGATTCAGCCCCGGCAGCATTACCTGGTCTGGCGGTCAATGAAGTACAGATAAAAGATGCCAATATTATCTATAGAGATGGAAAAACAGATAAAACCACAGAAGTACATATTGCCGAGATTCAGGTCAATTCTTCCAGTTTCTCCGATCCCTTGAGCTTATTTATCAGGGCCGATATCAATGGTTCACCGCTGGAGCTGGAAGGTTCTCTCGGTTCGATTAACAGCCTGCTTGATAACAAGGAATATCCACTCAACATAAAAGGCAATATTGCTGGTGCAATCATCTCGATTGAGGGCAAACTCGCACAACCCATGAATGCCAAGGGTATTGATCTACTCGCAACATTGGATATTAAGCAATTAAGTAGTTTAAATTCACTGGCCGGTTCAGAACTGCCCGAGATAGGCCCCATTATCTTCAGTGGCAAACTGGCAGACACCAAAGCGGGGTATTCTGTTAAATCAATGTCCGCGCAAATCTTGGACTATAAAGTGAATGGTGATGTAGAGATCAACATGGGTGGTACGCGCCCTGCTTTGCTTGCCAACCTCGCGACCGACATTATCGACATCAGCCCTTTTCAGGGAGCAGCCAAGGAAACAACCGAAAAGAAAGAGAAGGTTTTCCCCTCCGATCCCTTGCCTTTGGAGGGACTTAAAGCTGCAGATGTGGATTTAAAATTCAAAGCCAAGCAACTCATCACGAAAGATCTCACCATTGATGATGTGAATCTGGTGTTAACGTTAAACAATGGTAAATTACAAATAATCCAGACTGCCAGCGCTGCTGGCGGCACAATTTCAGCGAATATAAACCTGGATGGCAGCAGCGGGAAATCAGCTGTGCTCAGTAACGATATAACATTAACCCAGATAGAACTCGGGCAAATACCGGCCATTAAAAAGGACAAAACAATAACCGGTGGTAAAACAGATATTTCGATCAAGTTAAAAGGTGCCGGCGAAAGTGTCAGTAACATCATGGCGGGCCTTAATGGCAGCTTGTTAATCAAAACAGGTAAAGGTCAAATATCCAATTCCGCACTGGATTCAGCCAGTGCAGATGCATTAACCAGCACATTGTCGATGTTGAACCCGAGTGCTGAAGAAAAAGAAGGCAGTACGCTTGAATGCGCTGTTGTGAAGTTTGATATCAAAGACGGTATAGCAACAGCTGACAATGGAATTGCCATGTCGACGAATCACGTCAATGTTTTGGGTGGCGGTGTGGTGAATTTAAAAACAGAAACACTGGATATTGGTATTACGCCCAAAGCACGTGAAGGTGTCGGCATTAATCTGGGCCAACTTGCCGAGTTAGTGCGTCTCGGCGGCACCTTGGCCAACCCTACTCCCAAAACAGATACCAAGGCCGCTTTGAAAGCCGGTTTATCTGCTGGCGCTGCGGTTGCAACGGGCGGACTATCTATTCTTGCACAAGGTTTGTTTGATAGAGCAGGTAGCGGTCAAAATCCATGTGATATCGCCTTGGGAATTGCACCGACAAAAACTGCAGAGAAGCCTGCCGAGGAAAAAAGTACGGTAGAAAAAACGACCGACTCGGTTAAAAAAGCAACGGGGGCAATTGGTGACAAACTCAAAAGCCTGTTTTAAATAGCGCCTTAATTTTATGGGGCAATGTTAACGTCGAATGCTAAAGCTTCCAGCCGGGTAGCGAAGTCTTGTAACCAGGATTCGGGTAGCTTGCCAATAAATTTGGCTTCGGGTTGTTGTGATTGACGTTCTACGCCGTAAAGCAAGATGCCTTTAATATCGATGTTTCGACTTTTAACGGCTTCCAGCAAGTTGAGATAGGCGTTGATTTCATGTTCGTCTGGTGGATTGTTTTTGTATGAAAAGACACAGGTTTGTATCCATGTTGGGCACACTTCTGCCGCGAGCTTCAAACGATTTAGCGTTGAAGTATTGGTGCCTCTGACCTGATTTATCCTGGCAATGCCGGAGGGTGTCGCACTATCAACTTTAAACCATACTTCACCGTTGATTTTCGCGAGTTTCTCCATACCTTTCCGGATATGTTCACGGTTTACCATACTGCCATTCGTTATCAATACGCATTTAATCTCGTTCAGCAAACCATACTCTTTTAAAACCAGCTCGATGAGATTTACGACCTGATCAAACTCATTCGCGGTAGTCGGTTCACCGTTTCCGGAAATGGCGATATCCTTGATAACACGATATTCATCAGCCACCTCTTCCCGGTCATAGAAATCGCCATGGATGACATCCGCCAGAAAATTTCGTAATTCATGGCCCAGCTTATCGAGATTTACCGACGGCGCACTGCCACGAATCAAGTTGGGAACCTGGCAATAAATACAACGCCAATTACAGGCATTATTAATATTCAGGTTTATGCCGATAGAAAGCCCGCCCGCCCGACGAGAAAGAACCGGGTAAACATAGGTCAAACCGGCCTTGTCACGACTATGATCAGTTGTAGTCAGCATTGGAATATTATAATGGAATAGTTTTCAATAAATGAGTGGATTAGTTATACCATTAAAGCGCGATAGCGATTATTGCATAGAGTGGATCACCTGCACCGGTGCTGGAATCGATAAATTCAATATCTGTGTAGCAGCCTGCTTCTAATAGATAGGTTTTTATCAGGTATTTACGATCTTGTTCAGACAGCGACAGCCAGGCTGCGGTTGCCTTAGTTTCAAAATACCGGTTTGAGTAGGTAATGATAATTGGCGCGTTTTTTTTCAAAACACGACCGAGATCCTTAAGTACTGCAACCGGGTGTATCAAGTAATCAATAGACACGCATAACGTACAGGCATCAAATTGGTCATCTTGAAAGGGTAATTCTGGCTCTTTATTCAGATCATGTGTGAGCCATTCAGTAAGCTGTTTGTTTCGTGCAAGCTCTCTGGCATTCATGCCCAAACCAACAACACGATGATAATGGATGTCTTCTGGTAAATGACTGATCCAGCTACTCATCAAATCCAGAATGTCGGCGTTAGCAGGCAGAAACTTTCTATATAGAGAGGTGACGGCCTGAATCGCCCCGGCATCGATATGGGTCGCAAACCGGGGGATTTTATAAAATGCTTCGTCTGATGATTCATCAATACGATGATAGGCATCGTCTGATAATTTGACGGTAATATTTTTTTCAAATGTCACGCGATTTGAACTCAAATTTTCAATATCAGGAAGCTGAAATCAGCCTTACATAAAGAATAAAAATCGATAAACTTCACGCGTATTCAAGCAGAATCAAGCAAGTTCCTTTTGCTTTAAATTTAACCATTTCAATAGGCCGAACCGTCATTGAAATGGTTGTTCTTAATCCTTGCTAATTAACTGCTCGCCATATCTTTACACGCTTTCAATGCAACAGCGCGAACACTGGTTGATGCTTTTTTAGCTTTGAACATCATTGGTTCTCCAGTAAAAGGATTAATGCCTTTACGTGCTTTGGTCGCTGGTTTATTGACACGTTTCAGTTTGACACCTAATTCTGGAACCATGAATTCACCACAACCTCTGGATTTCAAGTGACGCTGGGCCTGGTCAGATAAAGCGGCTAATACAGCCTTAACGTCTTTTTTTGAGACTTCAGTAGCATCAGCTATTTCAGAGATTATTTGTGCTTTAGTCATTCTGTCTTTGACGGCGGTTAATTTGTTTGTAGCCATGGTAGCTCCCTAAGTGTTTATAAAGTTAATTGTTAGAATTAATACGGATGCGTATTGTAACGCATTAATAAATAAAACGGCCTAATTTTTTCTAAACAAAAAATAACAATACCAGTGCAATATTATGTAGCAAGACTCCATTGTACTGGCGGTATATTAGTCGGCGCTAATTAATGCAGTTTTAGGCATGTTACGCAAGCTATTGAATGTGCTGATTTTATCAAGAGACACTTAATATAAGCCTTTAAGAAAAGGGTTTGCTGCCAGGCAGGCATTAAATATTAAGGCACAAAATCTAATTATATTTTACAAAAAATTATTTCAGTTTATTTCAAAGAATCTATAGATAAAAAGAAAATAGAATGTGTTTTTTCTGATAGACAGTAAGTTTTTTCTCCTAAGTTCACAGTCACCCTATTTATGATCGGCAAATAAAACAGTCTATTTTTTGTATGGCTGACACTGTTATGAATTCAAAATGCGTCATTATGAGTCGGTAACCATAGGCTCAATGAACGTTCCATCTGCATAAATGATGCTTTATTAATTCCTGAAAATGCTTAACGCTCATGTTAAGACATGTCTTGTTACGCGTCTTGCTCTTTTATATTGAGGGTTTATTTAGATTTTATTTGATATAGATCATGTTGTTTTTGGCACTGATTTTTAGAATAGATCAGATAACAACGAGGTTTATGTTAGGTCCAGTCAAAATGATAATGTCACTAAACCCTGTTAAACAAGTGTTTCCCTGACAACGGCAAAGTCATTCTGGCTGCTTTTCTGGACGTCAACTTCTATCGAGATGTTTATGTGGTCTGCGCCAGATCAGGGATAGAAGCTAATAAATCAAAAGCAAAAGGACATGATTTTATATATGCGCGCTGATAATGCTTAACGTAAAGAAAGCAGCAGAAAAGGATGTTGTTTTTCAAACGATAAACTTAACCAAGATTTATAAGATGGGAGAGGTTGAGGTGCGTGCTTTAAACGGAGTAAATTCCGAATTATATGCCGGCGAGTTGGTTATCTTGCTCGGAGCATCAGGCAGTGGGAAATCAACCTACTTAAATATTCTGGGTGGACTAGATCAACCCTCCTCGGGTGAGGTTTATTATCGTGATCATGATCTGGCCAATGCCAGCGAGACTGAACTAACTCATTATCGGCGTTATCACGTTGGTTTTGTTTTTCAATTTTATAATCTAATCCCGAGTCTGACCGCGCTGGAAAATGTGTCGATTGTCACAGAAATAGCCCGCGAGCCTATGCGCCCTGAGGAAGCATTGGATTTGGTCGGATTGTCTGAACGGATAAATCACTTCCCGGCTGAATTATCCGGCGGCGAACAACAGCGTGTTGCTATCGCCAGAGCAATTGCAAAAAGACCCAGTGTCTTGCTGTGCGATGAACCCACTGGTGCACTGGATTCAAAGACCGGTGTCATCGTGCTGGAAGCCATCGAACGTATCAATAAAGAACTTGGCACGACAACGGCGGTAATCACACATAACGCAGCCATTGCCGGTATGGCTGATCGTGTTATCCATTTAAGTGACGGTTCTATCTCCGGCATTGATATCAACAACAGCAGAGTCCCGCCAAGGCAGATTGAATGGTGAATTCATGAAGACAATCAATATCAAGCTGCTACGAGATTTAAAAGCGAGTTGGGGACAAGCACTCGCGATATTGATGGTTATTTCTGCCGGTGTTGCCACGTTTATCATGTCGTTAACAACGCTGGATGCCCTGACGTTAACACGTGACGCCTATTATCGTGACTATCGATTTGCAAATGTGTTTGCCAATGTTAATCGTGCACCGGAAAGTCTACGCACACGCATTACAGAAATAAAAGGTGTCGACAAAGTCGAAACGCGCGTCGTTGCGTCCGTCAAACTCAGCGTTAAAGAGTATTACGAGCCAATCATCGGCCAGGTCATTTCTGTGCCGGATTATGGTGAACCCCTCGTCAACCGACTTCATCTAACGAAAGGACGTTACATCGATCCCGAGCGTGATGATGAAGTGATTCTGAACGAAGTCTTTGCTGAAGCCCACGATTTGAACCCCGGCGATTCATTGGAAATGATCATCAAAGGTCATCTACAACAATTAAATGTCGTTGGCATTGCTCTCTCACCAGAGTTTATCTACCAGGTTGCACCGAGCAGCATCACGCCGGACTTTACACGCTTCGGCGTACTCTGGATGGCGCGAGATGTGTTGGGTAATGCCTTTGAAATGGATAAGGCGTTTAATGATGTGGTGCTGACGATACAGCCCGGCGCGAATGTACAAGATATCATCCAACAACTTGATATCCTGCTCGAAAGCTACGGCGGCAAAGATGCACGCGAACGGCATTGGCAATTATCACATCGCGTTTTTCAAAGTGATATTGACCAGCTTGGACAAATGGCGACGATGTTCTCAGTTATCTTTTTAGGCATAGCTGCCTTTTTACTCAACGTAGTGATTGGCCGCCTCATCGATACACAACGTGAATTGATTGCCGGTTTAAAAGCATTTGGCTACAGCAATATTGAAGTCGGACTGCATTATCTTGCATATGTTGCGGTCATTGTTATTGCTGGCCTGTTGCTTGGTACCGTCGCCGGCATCTGGTTGGGGCATGGTTTAAGTGGTGTTTATACGCAATTTTATCGATTACCTTATCTTGAATACGAGCTCCGCCCCGACATAATCGCGATTGCCTGTGTTATTACCTTTCTTTCTGCCGCAATTGGAACCGTGTTTGCGGTAAGTCGTGCGGTTAGTTTACCGCCTGCCGAAGCAATGCGACCAGAACCACCGGCTAAATACAGCAAGAGTATTATTGAAAAAATCGGATTGAAACATTTCTTATCGCAAACCCTGTGCATGGTCATACGCAATATGGAGCGTAAACCATTAAAGTCCAGCCTGTCTATTATTGGTATTGCCCTCGCATGCGCGATCATGGTTGTCGGGACATTTTTTAAAGACGCGATAGATTTTATGATCGATATTGAATTTGGTTTAGCCCAACGCCAGGATATCGCGGTTAATTTTATTGAACCCACTTCTCATCGTGCATTCTATGACTTATTACATCTGCCCGGCGTTGAATATGGGGAGGTCTATCGGAGTGTGCCGGTCAGGCTGCGCAATCAACATCGTACTTACCTGACAACGATTAATGCTTATGACAGCCAGCCCGATCTCTATCGCACACTAAACGTAAAACATGAGCCGATTGAAATGCCCAAAGACGGTATTTTAGTAACTGAATACCTTGGTGAATTACTCAATATTAAAACAGGCGATGACATATTTATTGAAGTGTTGGAAGGCAGACGTCCGTTAAAAAAACTACGCGTGGTTAATTTGGTTGAGCAATATCTCGGGCTGGGTGCCTATATGGATCGAGAAGCATTAAATCAATTGATGCAGGAAGATGATGCGATCTCTGGCGCTTATCTGAAGATCGATCCCGCTTATGAAAGTGAAATCTATACAGAACTCCGGGATATGCCACAGGTGGCCGATACCGTGGCCCGAAAAAATATCATAAGCTCATTTTATGAAACCTCGGCCGAGTTTGTTTATATTTTCATTGGTTTTATTTCAACGTTATCGATGATTATCACGTTCGGCATTATTTATAACGCCGCAACTATCGCCTTGTCGGAAAGGAGTCGCGAACTGGCCAGTATGCGCGTGCTCGGATTCACTCAGGCTGAAATATCATTTATTTTGTTAGGCGAACTCGGCATTCTTACACTGTTGGCCATCCCGCTAGGGTTGCTGATTGGTCGATTACTCTCCTGGTACATGATACTTAAAATTCCGAAAGAAATTTTCAGAGTACCGCTAATAATAGAACTCTCGACCTATGCGACAGCTGCATTGGTCGTCATTATTGCCGCAACACTATCCAGTTTGATTGTCAGGTCGAAACTAGAACATCTCGACCTCATTGCAGTATTAAAAACCAAGGAATAAACATTATGGCAATGATACGTAACCACCTTGGTTTAATCATCGGCGCAATTATCCTCATCATCATTATTGCCATTGGGTTTATTCCGCGCCCGGTTCTGGTTGATGTTGCCATTGCAAAACGCGATACACTGCAAGTGACTATCGAAGAAGAAGGCAAAACGCGTGTTATCGATCGTTATGTCTTGTCGGCGCCGGTCGATGGCTTTGCGCGTCGACTTGATTTGAATGTCGGCGACACGGTAGAAAAGAATCAACAAATACTGTGTCTGGAGCCGTTGAAATCCAATGTGCTCGATCCAAGAAGTCGTGCAGAAGCCGAAGCCAGAGTCTCCGCCGCACAAGCAAGACTTAATGCAACACAACGGCATGTTACTGCGGCGGAAGCAGATGCTGACTTTGCCGCACGAGAACTCGAACGTTTAACACGTCTGTATGAATCACGCGTCATTCCATTAGATCAACTGCAACAAGCCCAGGCAAACTCTCGAAGAACAAAAGCTGACCTGGAATCGGCACGCTTTGATGTGGAAGTTGCCGAGTTTGAAAAACATGCCGCCGAAGCCGTGCTGCGTTATTCAGCGGCAGAACAAATTGGTGAAGAACCGGAAATCGTTTCTATCGGTGCGCCGGTGAGTGGCAGCGTGCTCAGGATTTATCATGAAAGTGAGGGCGTGGTCAGTAAAGGCGACCCCCTATTGGAGATTGGCGATCCCTTGTCACTCGAAGTTGAGATCGATGTCTTGTCACGCGATGCCGTCAAGATCATGCCCGGTACCAGAGTCCGTTTCGAACGCTGGGGCGGCGATACTGTGCTTAACGGTGCCGTGCGCACCATTGAACCGGTGGGCTTTACCAAGATCTCTGCCCTGGGTGTTGAAGAACAGCGCGTACTGGTTATCGTCGATATCATTTCGCCTAAAGAAGAATGGCAACGTCTCGGTGATGGTTACCGGGTGGAAACGGCATTTATTCTTTGGGAAGGTAAAGACGTCTTACAAATCCCCAGCAGCGCCCTCTTCCGCCATGATAATGAATGGGCTGTATTTGCCATTATTGATGGTCGCGCTGTGTTGAAAAAAATAAACATTGGACAACGCAGCGGCATGACAGCAGAAATTGTTGCGGGTTTAAATGAAGGCGAACAAGTAATCAATCATCCGGGGGCAAATGTGGACGAGAACAGTAGAGTTCGTTCCAGGTGATTATTGCTAATATCGAACTGTGTATCGGATGAACTGAAATATTGAAATGGTGCCCGGGGCCGGAATCGAACCGGCACGTCCGTAAGGACGAGGGATTTTAAG
>CALKEZ010000004.1 GCA_938084745.1 uncultured Gammaproteobacteria bacterium | reverse complement strand
AAATAGAAGAACTGGGTGCGGTGCGTTTTGTGCCATTGATTGGTGAAGAGGGCTGGTTGGAAACAGAGGAAAACATCAGGGCGACAGCAACCAAGGCACCTGTCGCCAAAGCTGACCCTGTTTCCGAACTAATCGTACAAGTCGCAACCCATATACCGTCCATTGAATCTGTTAATCTGGGTGGATTGATGAATCGTATTGGTGACGCTCGCATCGTTTTGCTTGGTGAAGCAACGCATGGCACAGCAGAATTCTACGACATGCGCGCACGTATTACTAAAGAACTGATCGAGCAAAAAGGCTTTCAGTTTGTCGCCGCTGAAGCAGATTGGCCGGATGCATCACAGATTGATCATTTTGTTCGCGATAGCAAAGTAGAACCTACAGATGAAGTGACCTTCGCACGATTTCCCACCTGGATGTGGGCTAATGCACAGGTACTGGAGTTTGTGAAATGGTTAAGGCAATACAATAAGGCGTTTATATCGCCTGATGAAAGAGTCGGTTTTTACGGACTCGATCTTTATAGTCTCTATTCATCCATCGACTCAGTTATCAATTATCTGGATGATGTTGATCACGAGTCTGCTGCAATTGCGCGGCGACGTTATGCTTGCCTGACACCCTGGCAAGCTGATCCTGCAACCTATGGTGCACTTGCTCTCACAGGCAAACATAAAAGTTGTGAACAAGAAGTCGTGTCCATGCTCAATGAACTCATGCAGAAACGGATGCTATACATCGAACATGATGGAAGACGTTTTCTGAATGCTGTGTCTAATGCGCGTTTGGTGAAGAATGCCGAGGAATATTATCGCATCATGTATCTTGGTTCACACCAGTCCTGGAATTTCCGTGACCAGCATATGTTTGATACATTAAATGACCTGCTCGAATTTCATGGGCCTGACGCCAAAGCGGTGGTCTGGGAACATAACTCACATGTAGGTGATGCGGCCGCTACAGATATGATCCACCGCGGCGAAATAAATCTGGGTCATCTCTGTCGAAATAAATTTGGTGCCGCAATGTATTCCATCGGATTTGGTACACATCAAGGTACTGTTGCTGCCGCATCTGATTGGGGTGCACCAATGGAAATTAAAACTGTGCGCCCTTCTCTACCAAACAGTTATGAACGCCTATGCCATGATTCAGGATTGAATGCCTTTTTATTACCGCTTTTCGACAAATCACAGCCGCTAACAAAAGAACTTGCACAGCCACGCCTGGAACGTGCCATCGGTGTGATCTACCGACCCGAAACAGAGCTTGCCAGTCATTATTTTAATGCCTCATTGTCTAACCAGTTCAATGAATATATCTGGTTTGATGAAACGCGCGCAGTTGATGCATTGGGACCGGAGGCTGGTATTGGTATGCCGGAAACTTTTCCATTTGGACTTTAATAAACGCATGCCGCTTACCGATCTCACGTATGTAAAACAAAAACTCGATTGGATGGAAGAAAACGAGATCTGGCCTAATGGCTTACGTTATTTATGGACAGATGCATTTGGTCTGGTGTTATACCTGTCGTTATATGACAAAACAAAAGATCCTGTTTATTTAAGCAAAGCAAAAGTGTTGGTGGAAAAAGTCTACCATGTGTTGGGCCGTAAAAACGGATTGCGCATCGGTGAAGAACCTGATCGGGATGGTCAGTATTACCATTATCTGGCAATGTGGATTTATGCATTAAGCTGTTTTGGAAAAATTGATAAAACATACAAGGACCTCGCGGTCAGTCTTGTTAAACAAATCCATTCCCGTTTTGTCATACGCGGTAGAGGCGTAATATGGAAAATGCAAGAAGACTTGTCTGCGCCCTATCCCGGCTACGGACTCGGAGCGATGGATGCCTATGATGGTTATGTAGCCTATAAACTTTTAGATTCAGATTCATTAGCGCAAGAAATCGACGAAATGCGCGCGCTCATCTCGCAGAGTTATCGTAGCTTGCTTATTGATCAGGATCTTGGACTCGGGATGATGTTATGGCTATGTCATTTTTTCCCCGATGAGGACTGGGCCATGCATCAGGAAAAACAAAGTATTATACTTCTAGAGCAATTATGGATAGACCCGCCGGGTTATTTCTGTCGCCAAAGCGGCTGGAAAGAGATGAAATTTGCCTTTACTAATTATGGAATTTCACTGGGATTACAATCATTCGATCATTGGCCTAATCGGGTACAACAATTGAATACTTTCTTCGACAGTTATGTGTCGAATGATGAATATGATACAAATGCTATTACCCATGTCATGGCCTGCGCGTCTCATTACCCCGGGTTATTTCTTAAGTCCGCTGTATAAGATTTATTGCCCTTCCAATAAAACAATTACTGCCTGCTTTTACTTTACGAATACAACCAATCAGTATTTGTTGATTAAATTATTAAACCGTACATTTATCTCACGACACCTTTTTTATAAACGGTGTCAAAATATCCATCGGTATCGGGAACGCAATAGTCGAGTTCTTTTCACTTGCGATTTCGGTCAAGGTTTGAAGATAGCGTAACTGCATACTTTGGGGATTTTGAGAAAGGACATTCGCCGCTTCCAGTAATTTATGCGAAGCCTGCATTTCACCCTCAGCATGAATTACCTTGGCGCGTCGTTCGCGTTCGGCTTCGGCCTGTTTGGCAATCGCACGAATCATACTTTCATCAATATCGACATGTTTAATCTCTACATTGGAAACCTTGATGCCCCAGGTATCGGTTTGCTGGTCAAGGTTTTGCTGAATGTCACTATTCAACTTTTCCCGCTCGGCCAACATTTCATCCAGTTCATGTTGGCCAAGTACTGAGCGTAGCGTGGTTTGTGCTAATTGACTGGTGGCTGTGATGTAATCTTCCACCTGGATGATGGCTTTTTCCGGATCGATGACTCGAAAATAAACTACCGCATTAACCTTCACCGAGACATTATCACGCGAGATAACATCCTGGCTTGGCACATCCATCACGACGGTACGTAGCTGCACCCGCTCTATTTGTTGCACCAGCGGAATGATAATAATCAAGCCCGGCCCTTTGACTGAGGTGAAACGACCAAAGGTAAAGACGACTGCTCGTTCGTATTCACGCATGATCTTGATGACCATAGGTAACAAGATAATTAGTGTAAAAATCAAATACGTCATAAGAGTAAACGTCATTTCACATCCTCCTTTATTGGTTCTACTTTCAAAATCAGGCCATCCATATCAGTCACCCTGACGCGATCGCCCTGTTTTACCGGTGTTCGAGTCACGCCTTGCCATAATTCCCCATGAATTCGGATACGCCCTTTTTCATCAAAGTTATCCAGCGCGACACCAATACTGTCCAGCATTTCTTCTGCGCCACTAACAACGGGTCTGCGCTGTGCGGTAAAAACCATTCGAATGACAACCAGAAAGAAAAGAGCGGTAATGAGAGAAATTGTTATAATCAATGGAATCGCAACCTGAAGGTCACTGCCATCAGTGTCAAACAGGATTACTGATCCAAAGATAAATGAGACTACTCCTCCGATACCCAAAGCACCGAAGCTTGGAGCAAAGACCTCCGCTACCATAAACAT
>CALKEZ010000003.1 GCA_938084745.1 uncultured Gammaproteobacteria bacterium | reverse complement strand
TTTTTTGCCCTGAACGCTTCACGCCAGGGGCGCATAACCAGGGATGTCGTTAAAATCCACATCATCAATCTGATTCTTGCCAAGGTATTTATTCGCGTAATCGAGATAGATTTTTTCATTAATAAAAATATCAAACAGATCAGCATCAACATGGTTATCCAGTTTCATCTGACCCAGGATTTTTAAAGACTGAGATAGCGGCATGGCTTTTTTATACGGTCTATCACTGGCCGTCAGGGCCTCAAAGACATCAGCAATGGCAATCATTCTTGCCTGTACAGACATTTGCGCTTTCGTTAATTTATTGGGATAGCCACTGCCATCCATCTTCTCATGATGTCCACCAGCATATTCAGGTACTTTGGTTAAATGTTTCGGGTAAGGCAATGATTCAAGCATTTTAATTGTGACGGAGACATGGTTATTAATGATCTCTCTTTCTCTTATCGAAAGCGTACCCCGGCCTATTTGTAAATTTTGCTTTTCTTCATCAGTTAATAAATTAACGGTTTCATTTTCCGGGTTGACGTATGTCCGGCTGGCAATTTCCTCAATTCTTTTAAAGTCATCTTCTGCCAGCGCTTCCCCGCCCACGTTATAGGTGCGGACAGCTTCTCTGTCTTTGTCCAGATTTTCCAATTCCTGTTTTAGCGATGGGTCATCTAGCAAGGCTTGCTCAATATCATTAACATCACCCTGTGTCTGTATTCTCGACTTAAGCGCAGCGATAATGGCATCTCGTTTCAAAATTTCAAAACGTGTATCAACCAGCTGAACCCGATCAAAAATTGTTTCCAGTTTTGTGCCTTTATCAACCACATATTCCGGTGTTGTTATCTTTCCACAATCATGTAACCAGGCTGCAACTTCCAGCTCATATTTTTGATCGTCTGTCATATTAAAGTCTTTTAACGGCCCTTTATTAATGTTGTTGACCGCGTCTGCCAACATACTTGTGATGACAGGAACACGACGACAATGACCCGCTGTATAAGGTGATTTTTCATCAATCGCGTCAGCGATGAGCTGTATAAATGAATCGAATAAGTTTCGTTGTGCATCGATTAAGGTTTTATTGGTAATTGTTACTGCGGCTTGTGAAGCAAGTGATTCGACCAGCTGTTGGTCGAGTAATGAAAAGGGAATGACATTATTCGAATCTTCCTCAATCGCATTAATTAATTGCAACACCCCAATGATTTCATTTTCATGATTGGTCATTGGTACTGTCAGGAATGAGATCGAACGATAGCCCATTTTGCTATCAAAACTCCGGGTACCCGAAAAATCAAACTCTTCACTGGCATAGGCATCGGGTATATTGATAGTCTCGCCAGTTATTGCAGCCCAGGCCGCGACCATATGGTTATTCGGCTTACCTTCATCATCATAGAGCGCGATAGGATAAAAGACGATCTCTTCGCCACTGGTGCCACCTTTATGAATTTTTAGCGAACGATTGTGCAGAATTTCAAATTTTAATCGCTGATCGTCAGTACGTGTATACAGTGTGCCGCCATCCGCATTAGTGATTTCCATGGCTTTGACAAGGATCAGTTCCAGCAGGCGATTGTGATCTTTCTCCGCCGACAGCGCGATACCAATTTTATTAAGCTCTCGAAGAAGACTCGATATATTTTCCTGAGAATGTTCCATGGCGATCCTTGTATGACTTTATGTCATTTTAGGGTATGCGCGCCTGAGAGTGAAATGAAAAATGGGGCACGATGGCCCCATTTGGATTTTGCAGAGAGTTTATAACTTAACTGGCCAAGGTCACTATCAAGCTATTAAGTTTGTTAACAAAGCTGGCCGGATCTTCCAACTGACTACCTTCACTTAGCAATGCCTGATCGAACAGAATATGAGACCAATCAGCAAATAATTCTTCATTTGTTTCATTATCTATTTTCTTAACGATAGGATGATCCGGATTTATTTCAAGGATGGGTCTTGAAGTCGGGATTTCCTGACCAGAGGCCTTCAGTATCTGTTCCATTTGTCGACCCATGTCATTTTCATCGGCGACCAGACAGGCAGGAGATGTAGTCAAACGTGATGTTGGACGCACTTCCTTTACCTTTAAGCCCAGGACATCCTGAATGCGTTTCGCGAGCTTGTCATAATCCTTGTTTTTCTTCTCTTCTTCTTTCTTCTCATCTTCGCCCTGTATTTCACCCAGATCGAGTTCGCCTTTGTTTACAGACTGTATTGGCTTACCTTCAACCTCGACCCAATGCGTTGTTACCCATTCATCCACTGGATCAGACATCAACAGCACTTCAATGCCTTTCTTTCGGAAAACTTCCAGATGTGGGCTGTTTTTCGCCATCGCGTAATTATCGGCAGACACATAATAGATTGCTTTTTGGCCTTCTTTCATACGCTCGATGTAATCTTTAAACGAGACCGTCTGCTCTTCTGAATCTTCATGCGTGCTGCTAAAACGGAACAGATTAATTAGGTCATCTTTATAATCGTCACCATCGACAACCCCTTCTTTGATTACCCGACCAAACGTCTTCCAGAACTTTTGGTAATTATCGGGTTCTTTCTCGGCCATCGTTTTCAAAAGCCCCAATACCTTTTTGGTACAACCGGAACGAATCGAATCGATGACTTTATTGTTTTGCAGTATTTCACGAGACACATTCAAAGGCAGATCATCCGAATCCACGACACCACGGACGAAACGTAGCCACGCAGGGATCAATTGTTCCGCATCATCCATAATAAAAACACGTTTCACATAGAGCTTTACGCCATGACGTCGTTGTCTGTCCCAAAGGTCGAAAGGTGCACGGCTGGGGATATACAATAGCGAGGTATATTCTAGCTTACCCTCAACGCGATTGTGAATATGCGCCATCGGTGCTTCAAAATCATGCCCGACGTGTTTATAAAATTCGTTGTATTCTTCTTCGGTAATATCCTTCTTGTTACGCGCCCAAAGTGCTGTCGCACTATTAACTGTTTCTTCAACTATCTTGGTTTTAGGCGGCGTGTCCTTATCTTCCGTAGATTCATCTTTGCTGTCTTCATCCTTGACCTCGGCATCCATCATGATGGGCAACGTAATATGATCGGAGTACTTGGTAATAATCGTTTTTAAGCGGTAGTCATTTAAAAATTCGTCCATATCATCACGCAGATGTAATACCACCCTGGTGCCGCGTTTCGGCAGGTTAATGGTTTCTATGGTGTAGTCATTTTCACCTTCAGAAACCCAACGAATACCCTCATCCTGACCAAGTCCGGCCCGGCGGGTGAAGACTTCTACTTTTTTAGCCACGATAAAACAGGAATAAAAACCAACGCCAAATTGGCCAATAAGCTGAGAGTCCTTGGATTGGTCGCCAGTCAGTGCTTCGAAAAATTGTTTGGTGCCCGATTTGGCGATGGTACCGAGATGCTCGATGACCTCATCACGGGACATGCCGACGCCGTTATCGATTACCGTGATGGTTTTTAATTCTTTATCAAACTCGACCTTTATCTTTAAATCAGAATCATTCTCATATAAGGCATCATTCTTAAGTGCTTCAAAACGTAGTTTATCCGCGGCGTCGGAGGCGTTGGATATCAATTCACGTAAAAATATCTCTTTATTACTGTACAAAGAGTGAATCATGAGGTGCAGCAACTGCTTGACCTCGGTTTGAAACCCCAGTGTTTCCTGTTTTGCTTCTACAGACATAGCTATTTAAACCCCAATTTATAATGAATTTACAACCTGAATTAATATTGGGATTAACACTTTTTTTTCAAGCCAATAAATTCTAAGTTTTACTTAAAATTAAAATGATTGATTTAGACGAATAGGCTATAATATCAGTCGCAATTAAATGACAAATAGAATGATCTATTGGAGGATTGAGATGAAGAGTGCAATTAAACAAATTGGTCAGGGCATGACAGAATACATTATCATCGTGGCCTTGATCGCTATTGCTGGTATTGGTGCCTTTACGTTTTTCAGTGATGGCATGAAAGACCAGATTGGTAACGTGACTGCTGAACTGACAGGTGGAAAAGCGGAAAATGCAAAGGTTTCATCTAGTATGACTGATTATCAGGGCGAGAATATGGATACCTACAAAGAACAAAATAAATAACCGCCTTTAGCACAAATTTACATGAATAAAAATATACGCCACTAATGTGGCGTATATTTTTAGCGTGTTAATTATTTCTCGTTATTTCTAAATTTAAGGTGAGAGAATTTTTGAAAATAAGAAGTCTACCCTTAAATAAACAACGCGTAAATAAACAACGCGGGCAAGCGTCTGTTTTCGTTATTCTTTTTTCAGCCGTGTTAATCGTTGCCGCCATGTCACTTTTCAAGGCAGGCAAAATCACCACCAACAAAATGCAGCTGCAAAATGCAGCTGATGCTGTCGCTTACAGCATGTCCGTCGTTGAAGCACGGGACCTGAATTTTGCCTCCTACATGAATCGCGCCATCGTCGCCAACGAAGTTGGCATTGCCCAGTTTGTTGGCCTGGCGTCCTGGGCCTATCATTTTCAATCATTTGCCCAATACATAGAATTTTATAACAATTGCTGCTTAGCGCCCGCAACGCTAGGGGCTTCTAATGCCTTCATACAACCGCTGGTAAGAGCATGGCAAGCGCCCGGGCAAACAGCCGTCAGATTGATGTCAAAACTGGCCAATGTGGCCACGATTGTGTTGCATAATATCAATAAAATCTACGGCATCGCTGAATTTGGCTATCATACGGTCAGCGTCCTGTTTGCTGTGGGCGTCATTGATGATGTCATTAAGGATAATGGCCCCCCCGGCGCAAAAATTTCTGATTTTGGTATTGTTTCGCTAATAGGCCATATTGCTAGCTACGGTGTCTTACCAGGCTTACCTGGTGCTCAATTCGCCACCGGTTATATGCCACAGTCACAAATTGACGTCGGTGATTTTGGAAATGAAGACAGTGGCTATGCCCGGCTCTCCGCTCTCATCCGCGACAGCAGAGACCCCTTCAGCACGGTAAGAGACTGGCGGATACCGCTAATACCAACGATAGATATAGAAACACCTCATATCCCGCCGATGTGGGTCGACTTAGGTTTTATCGCCTGGGAGACCGGATTCGACTTTTATTTGTCTTTCGGTCTGCAACGAAAAGGCGGCGCCGAGCTTCGTATTCTATTACCCGATAGTGGGAATATAAAAGCGGGTCAAGCCGCCAACTGGTCAAGTGCGGATACGACGGGCTTGGATATGGTGCTCGATATTGGCGGGTACGCCAGATTTTATGTGTTACCTGAACCCTTTCGTCAAAAGATATTTGACGCCGCTTTGAGAGTTTCGCTTGGGGGCGGGAAGTTGAGTATTTATATCGACCTCGACGGTTCGGAGCCTATTGACCGTGACGATTGTGAAGACGCCAATGACGATATTACAGCGGATAATGATGCGGACACAGACACAAGCAACGACCTGCCATTGAATGACTGCTCCACCGACGCTCCCTCAGGCCAGCCTATATTGACAATCGATCCGTTTCCAACAGAAATGCCGTTTGCCAACGGTTTTGCTGAAGTCGGCAAAACTGCTGACAATGATATTAAGTTGGCCGATATGGCGCTCGGAGGCAATCCAATCGAAGGGGAGATGTATGGGCGCGCCGGAGAAAATTTGATTGCCTGGATGTTTCCAGGCGCAGGTGCGCCGCCTCCTGCTCCACCAACAGGTATCTACTTTAGTTCAGACGTACCGGCACAGACACTAATGAAAAACAAAGTAAGTACAGGCTATGGTGGCCTTCCGTTTTACGTGGATACCAAGGGTGGCGACCCCTTCCTTGGCGTCGGCGCCCCGAAATTGCTACTCGGGCTAGTTCAGGACGAAGACGATTTCGATACCTACCACCTAGCGAGAACAGATCTCGAGCAAGATTACAGCACGGCTAAGTCAAATGAACCAAGTGGCCGTCTAGCGGTAAAAGAGGCGTTTGCCGATGATGAATTGGCGGTGTTGACAAAATCAGAACTCTATTTCTCTCGTCCAACGGATGTATTTGCCAGTCATTTCCATCGTGATGATGGGTTAACGGAACTTGGGAGCGCATTCAATCCTTATTGGCAAGCAAGGCTGGTTGACACTAATTACCCCGAACGCTTGCTTGCGCTTGGAGTGCAGCAAAAAGAGGATTATATTGGTCTGGACAATGCAATAGAATCTTTAAGTAGCAAATTAGAACAGATTAAAGATTTCGTGACCGACCTGAACCCATTTAAAAACTTTGAGTTTTAAGAAAATTGATGATGCATCATTTTATACGCCAAAGCAGATGGACAGAAAAAGGTCAGGCCATGACAGAGTTTCTTATTGCCGCTTCTTTCTTCCTGATACCGCTGTTTCTAGGCATGTCACTGATCGCAAAATACATTGATATCAAACAAGCTAATGTGGAGGCTGCCCGCTATCAAGCCTGGGAATACACGGTCTGGTACGCTAATGATACCGAAAGAGACTACTTTGGAAACGGCGGCGAAATAATGAGCGGATTCACCGCTGCTGACCAGCCCATTAAGGCAAGATGGGAAACGCGTAATGAGAGCAAACAACGTTTTTATCGAAACCCGGGCACAGAAAACACCACATTTCCCATACTGGATGCAGACCAAGCTGCGCCATGGGATGCTGATGAAGCTAATCCCCTATGGCGTAATCATCGTGGCCAGGTACTCTATGCAGCTGAAGATGGTGCGTTGGCAAGCCTGGATAGCTCCGATGACACACCCACTATCCCTGTCGTAGGCGATATCATGAACCTATTGCTGGATGGAATAGGTGTCGCTTTTAATTTAATTGGTCAACTTCTAGGCGCGCTCCAATCTCCAGTTGGTTTTAATGCCATTAATACTAATGGCTACGCCGTAGCCAACGAATCCATGAAAATCTCCGCGAATAGAAGAACTTTTAATAGAATGGCCGGCGACCCAAGCGATAGAGTGTTTCGTCTCGATGGTTCCGACAGCGTCAGCGTGAATGGCAATCCCATTGCTGATGATTTTAGCATTGTCACTACGGCTTCTGTACTAACTGACGGGTGGAGTGCCGGAGGTGGCGACCATGTTTATAGACAGGCTGGTGGTACCGTACCCACCACCGCACTAAATGCTATACTGGATGCCATACCCGGGTTCAGCGCAATGTGGTCTATTGCCTCGGCTCTTGCCCCCGAACTAATGCCATGTGACCCGCTCTATAATCACCCATTCGACAATAATCCCAATGGCAGTTTTTGGCTGGGCTACATTGATATCGACGCGGTACATCCGGATAGGTTAGTAGCCGATATATCAGACCCCGGTACAACTAATGGAACGCATTCATGTAATGATGCGGGTATGTGTGATTTCGTGCCGGTAGTCCCTCGACCTGCGGTGGAGGATAGGGAGTGCAACCGATTTTGAAGATGTTGAAGATGAGCTGCCTGGTTGGGACCTTATTGCTGTCATTTTCCGCGTTAGCGAAAGTGCCAGAATTCCCACCACCGCCTGACTCATCCGTTGAGTGGGTTGCTCAAGATATAGAGATGAATGGCATCAGAAGCTCTATTCGCGCCTTTCATAGTTCCGATTCTATTGAGAAGGTGGTGCATTTCTATCGCAAGGAATGGAAACAGCCGGCTGAAAAAGGCAAACCGGGGTACATGGAAACGATAGATGCGGCACCCTGGTATATCATTACCCGCATTGAAGATGGTTATCTATTGACCGTACAAGTGCAGATTCAAAAAAATGACAAGAATGCCTCTTGGGGCTACCTGTCAATTAGTCCGTTACCGAAGAACCCGACAGACAAACCGATTGAGTTAGGCACCACTACCCCAAAAATGCGGGGCAGCCATGTGCTTAATGAGATGAAGAGTAATGACCCCGGTAAAAAAGCTAACACGCTCATTATTGCTAACGAACATTCCCTCAGAAGTAACACGGCATTTTACCGAAATCATTATGATGGCATGGGTTGGACTAAGGAATCAGACTATGATGCGGATAATGCTCACACTCTGGTTTATAAGACTAAACGCGAAAGGGTGACTATTATGCTGTTAAAAGATGGCGGTGGTACGCGAGTCGTTGTAAACTCTGTAAAAAACTCAATATTCTAACCAAGCAAATAATCCAGTGAACCGATATAGAAACATAGCTAGCGAAACGGGCCAAGGGATGGTTGAGTATATTGTTGTTTTAGTTTTTGGTGTGATGCTCCTGACCACCGGTCCGGGAGGGGATATATTACTGGATCTGCTAGCTGTCCTGAATGACAATCATCAGGGTTATTCCTATGCCGCGTCACTCTCAACGTTACCCGACTATGATAACGTTTTGTTATACGCAGATGATGCATTTGAGATTGAAACCCAGCTAAGTGACATGGCAAATATCTCGTTTGGCGATCTAATTGATGACGCAATTCCCGGCATGCCCACAGAAGATGAAATTATTGCAGAGGGCGTATCGAGTATCCTTTCTTTTTAACAGCATTAAAAAGCACATACATAAAGAAAAATCATTTCGCTGAACATGATCAATATATAACTTATTACATGTTGGGTTACTTCATAACCCAATCTAGAACAACATTATTTATTAGAAGAATAACTTATGGCTAAGAAAGAACAAAAAAGTATAGTACCTTTAATTGCCGGCGCGGTGGGTCTCGGTATCGTCGCAGCATTGATGGCAATGCTCTATCTGAACGCTAAAGAAGCCCAGCTAAAGGCGAAATATGAACAGGAAAAAACAGGGTCGGTTACTGTCGTTGTAGCCAACAAGGACCTCGCCAAAGGCATGGAAATTAGAAAGAGTGATTTTAGTGCTCGCCCCGTCCCCAGAGAATTTGTACATGACGATGCTATCTATCCTAATGATTTTGGCCGTTATGTTGGTCGTGCGATTATAGCCAACCTGGGTCAAGGAAAGACACTATTAAAAAGTTTTGTTGATGATGATTTTCCGCGTGATTTTTCAGATATTATTCCTCCTGGAAAGCGCGCTATAACGATTTCTGTCGATGACATTAATTCGATTGGTGGTTTCTTGCGCCCGGGTAACCGTATTGATATTTATGTCAACATTCCTTTCTCAGTATCGGGTTTTCAACCTGCTTTATTCTCTGCTGCTAAAGAGGCCGGTCTACTAGAGCTATTACCAAAATCGATACTGGCAGAAATACCACCAGAACTCATACAAGTTGCGTCATCGATCGAAGACCCAACAGCATTATTAGGTGCATTAACACCCTCAGATGTGATTATCCCAGTGTTACAAAATGTCACCGTTTTAGCTACAGGAAAAGATCCTTATAGAGAAACACTGGACGCATTAAGACAACCTCAGCGCCGGTCAGAATCGCAGTTTTCAAACATCACACTTGAAGTAGATGCAGAACAGGCCGCATTAATCACACTAGCCGAAGACAATGGAGATATTGTAACGCTTCTGCGTAACAGGAATGACAAAGGTGCATCGAGTTTTACGAATGTTTCTCCGCTGGACTTATTTGGTAACGCTGCCGAAATGGCCAGCGCAGAAAAGGAACGCGCCTCTCGCGTTACAGCTGCTGCGGGCGTGGATGTTAATGGAAATCTGGTAGACGCCGATGGCAATAAACTCGTCAGCAAAGATCAGCTCGCTGCTGCTGGCTACAGTGTTAACGAAAACGGTCAAATTGTTGATAAAGATGGCAATATTGTGGACCCCAATGATCTCGTGATTGCCGCCGATGGAAGCGTGATAAACAAACAGCAACTAGCTGCTGCCGGCCTCACTGTTAACGAAAGTGGGCAAATTATTGATAAAGATGGCAATGTCGTAGATGTCAATAATGTTGTTATAGCCTCCGATGGCACGGTCATGACTAAAGAGCAACTTGCTGCTGCAGGCCTTAGTGTTAATGAAAATGGTGAAATCGTAGATGCAAACGGTAAGGTTGTTGCCGCTAGCGACATCGTTATAGCAAAAGATGGCACGATCATGACTAAGGAAAGTATCGATGCACTTAAAGCCGCTGGTTATGATGTGAACGAAAATGGTGAAATTGTCGATAAGGACGGAAATGTTATTGACTCGAATAGCATTGTGATTTCAGCAGACGGCACTGTAATGACTAAAGAACAGCTTGCGGCAGCTGGACTAAGCGTCAATGCTGATGGTGAAATCGTCGATGCTAACGGTAATGTCGTCGATAAAAATGACTTAATCCTGTCAGCCAACGGAGAAGTATTAAGTAAACAACAACTCGCGGCAGCTGGACTAAGCGTCAATGCTGATGGTGAAATCGTCGATGCACAAGGCAATCCAGTCTCTGCAGAGACAATATCAGCATTCGCCGAAACTCAATCAATTGCGGGTCAAATTAGAGAGCCTGGCAACTACGACTTGATTATTGGTGGTGACAGTACAGATGGTGTTTCTAAATCGAAAACGGTAACGTTGCCGATTAAATAAGATAATTGAGTGCAATCCGTTTGAAAGAGCTCAACAAAACGCTTTTTATAGCCGGTTTACTGTTACCGTTTACGGTAACGGTAAACACGGTTCGTGCACAAGATGAAAACAAAATAGAAACTATTACTGAAATCAACGTGGAACAGCGCATTGTTGAAATAGAACCAGAAGTAAAGACACCAAGACCGCAAAACAACGTAAATGTTAACGACAAATCATCTGTCGAGATGATTGTTGGAGGTCAGTCTCAAGACGGTGTGGCAAAAAGCATCAATCTTCCAATTGATGCAAAATAATAAGAACGTTAATAGAATTGGGAATCAGGAACTACTACTCATGCTAAAAAAATTATTTATCTCTTCTCTCTTACTATCTTTTTCACTGATATGCTCAGCTGCAGAAAAAATTGAGCTTTATGTTGGTGAAATCAAGATATTGAAATTATCAAGCATAGAACGTATTGCGGTAGGTAATCCTGCTGTTGTGAGTAACTCCATGCTAAGTAATGGCCAATTGGTGCTAATTGCCGAAGGAGAAGGCGCGAGTAACATCCATATCTGGTTCAGCAACGGCACTGAAAAAGACTATATGGCACATGTGGTAGCAAAAACCAATAATCTGGCGAAAAGAAAAATTGAAATAGAACAGTTGCTCTCCGCAATAGAAGGTCTAGAGGTTGACAGGATAGGAGAGCGTATCGTTCTTTCAGGACTAGTAGACCAAGACCATGAAGAAACTATCAAGGCAGCCGAATCTGCCTACGATGAAATCCTTGTCAACATAAATTACGCTGTTGCAACAACAGTCAGAAAAAAGCTTGAGATAGAAGATTTGCTGTCTGATATAGAGGGCCTGAATGTTCGTATTGTTGGCACTAAGATTGTGCTTGATGGTTTGGTTGATAGTGGTTATGAGCAGGCCATTGATACGGTTAAGTCAAACTTCCCGGAAGTCATGGACTTAACGACAAAAGGTAGCCTTGACATGAGCATGCCCGATAACAAGATGGTGCTCATGAATATAAAGATAACCGAATTCAATAAAAATTATTTGGAAAACCTTGGCATCCAATGGGACACCACGGTAGCCGGCCCTGCAGCAGGGCTTGCGTTTAGTGCATCAAGTAATGCAGTATTTGCGGCAGCTGAACAGCCTGCCACATCCTTCTCTGGTCTCGCGCCAGAAGTAGGGAGAAGTGCTTTGGGCTATTTTGGATTAGTTTCTGAAATTACTTCTCGTATTAACTTTGCCGTTAATTCGGGCAATGCCATCATACTTGCCCAACCTCGTTTGGCCGCTCGCAGTGGGGGTGAAGCTAACTTTCTGTCAGGCGGCGAATTTCCTATTCAAATATCCAATATAAACGGTACGACCGTCGAATTTAAAAAATTTGGTATTATGCTTACTGTAAAACCTACAGTCGACAGAAACAATAACGTTAAAGCTAAAGTGACGACAGAACTTAGCTCTATCAATAATGCCGTTGCGGTGGATGGGATACCCGGATTATCCTCGCGCAGAACAGAGGCGGATGTTATTTTGAGTTCGGGCGAAACATTAGTAATGTCTGGCTTAATAAATCAAGAAGCCTCCAAGGATATGCAAGGTATTAAATGGCTTAAAGATATTCCAATATTAGGCAAACTCTTCAGTTCTGAAACCTTTCGTGATAACAAAAGTGAGTTAGTGATCTTTGTTACCCCCCAGGTTTTTGATGCTGATTCAGAGATTAATAAACAGGCACAGGAGTATTTTCACAATAAAACTACCGAGACTATCGAAGCGATAGATGAAAGCTCTCTCGATATAGTTTACTAGATCAGGAATTATGTATGTTTGACGTTATAGTTAACAATAGCAAAGGTGAAAGGATACAAAACTTTCACTGTCCAGTCAGTGAGTGCAGTATTGGCAAGGCAAGAGATAATTTTATTCAATTACGTGGCTGGAAAGTCGCTAATCATCATGCTGAAATTTCGCGCACATCAGAAGGACTATTTATAGAAGATAAAACCGGCAAATCCAGCATTGAAGTCAACGGTAATGATGTAAATCATCACGGGCCTATTCGTTCATCCGATGTCATCATCATAGCAGGCTATCATATCAAGGCAGGGATGAGTGGTGATGCTAGTGATGATATCGATGAAGACGATGACGATGCATTTGATGACATGAAAACTGTGTTCGGCGTTCAGCATCATGCCGTATTGGAAGAGTCAGAAGAAACTAGCAAAACGCTAATAAACCTTCAGCACAATGAAAAGTTTAAATGGCGAAACCGTGTCCATGAAGAATTGCTGGCGGCTATGGATCTGCGTCGGACAGACATCAGTAGCATGGACGAGGATAAGCTACGCAAGCATGTCGAAGGATTGGTAAACGAAATTATCACTGAAATGGGGCCTAAACTACCAGCCGATGTTGATAAAGAGCTGCTGGCTAAAGATGTTTTAAATGAAGCAGTGGGACTTGGCCCATTAGAGAAATTACTTGCTGATGAAACCGTTACTGAAATAATGGTCAATAAGTTTGATGAAATCTTTATCGAGCAATCCGGTAAATTAACGCTCTCTGATATCACCTTTTCAAGTGACAATGCGGTGATGACCGCTATAGAACGTATCGTGTCACCACTGGGTAGACGTATAGATGAAAGCTCACCGCTAGTCGATGCTCGGTTAAAAGATGGTTCACGTGTTAACGCTATTATTCCACCCTTGGCATTACGTGGCCCATGCCTCACTATTCGAAAATTCGCCAAGCAAAAGTTACAGGCCAAAGACTTAGTCAACTTTGGTGCTTTGAATGAAGGCATGGTGAAGTTTTTAGAGACCGCTGTAAATAATCACATGAACATACTTATCTCAGGTGGTACAGGTAGTGGTAAGACGACATTACTCAATGTCTTGTCTAATTTTATACCACCCTCTGAGCGTATTATTACTGTAGAAGATGCGGCAGAACTAAAATTGAATCAGCCCCATTTGGTTAGTCTCGAAGCTCGACCGGCTAACCTTGAAGGCAAAGGCGCCATTCCTATTCGTGATCTGGTTAAAAACTGTTTGCGTATGCGTCCGGATAGGATTGTTGTGGGCGAGTGCCGTGGTGGAGAAACATTGGATATGTTACAAGCCATGAACACAGGTCATGATGGTTCGTTAACAACTGCTCATGCAAATACACCGAGAGACATGATCGCCAGACTGGAAGTCATGGTCATGATGTCTGGCTTAGATCTGCCGGTATCGGCCATCAGGGAGATGGTTGCATCAGCAATTCATTTAATTGTGCAGATATCACGCTACTCCGATGGTAGCCGTCGACTCACTAATATTACTGAGGTTACTGGCGTTGAGTCGGGTATTGTCTCTATGCAGGATATCTTTCGTTATCAACAAGAAGGCTTTGATGAAAATGGCAAAGTCAAAGGTCATTTTGAGGCGACTGGCGCAATACCACACTTCTATGAAGAAATGCGGCAACGTGGTCTACCTGTCGATATGTCTATTTTTTCGTAACTCGTTATTGTGAACTTTCTGCTAAACCTATCTGCCACAGCGAGTTTCTATCTAAGCTTGGCTTGTGTTTTTTTAACCGTCAGTCTGCTTTGGTTTGTGTTAGCAAAAAAAATACAAGTCGCAATGGAAGATTATAAAAAAACATTTACGACAACGGCTTCAGCAAACATGTCGGACATGTTCATGTCTATAGATGCAGGCCAATTGTTTATGATTAATCTCATCGCTATCGTTGCATTACCGATAGTGACCTGGTTTATCACCGGGGATTTAGCGACAACAATAACCGTGCTGGCCGTTATCGTCCTATTGCCACCGTTTGTCTATCGTACTATGCGTAAAAAACGCTTAAAACGCTTTGAAGAACAATTGCCAGATGGCCTTGCAATGATATCAGGTGCAATGCGCGCAGGAGCCAGCTTGAGTATTGCTTTAGAAAGTCTGGTAAAAGAACAACCGGCCCCTCTTTCTCAGGAATTCGAATTATTTTTAAAGGAACAACGGCTTGGTGTTGACTTTGAGCTATCCTTGAAGAGCATGGCTGAAAGAGTCCCTCTGCAGGATTTTAATATGTTGGTGACTGCTTTGTTAATTAATAAGGAAGTGGGCGGCAATCTTGCTGAAACCATGGAAACCCTGGCTGATACGCTGCGAAAAAAAGCCATGATGGAAGGTAAGATTGACGGCTTGACAGCACAGGGTAGATTGCAAGGCATTGTCATGAGTGCTTTACCCATCTTTATTGGTGTCGTACTTAACTTTATAGAACCTGAAGCGATGAGCAAACTGTGGACCACCACATTGGGCTGGATTGTCCTCACATTAATTATCATTATGGAAGGGCTAGCCTATCTAATGATAAGCAAAATAACCAATATTGACGTTTAAAGAGTAAACAAATGGATAATATTTATTATAACGGAAGCATACTGGCTTATTTTGCGGCAACAGCATTGTTCGTTTTATTTATTGCTATTGTCTACGGCATGATTGATAAGGAAGACCGCACTTACATGGATCCCTTATCCTGGAAATTAAAGTTAATGTGGCCCTTCATTCAGATTATCGCGAACTTCTTCGTCATTTTTCTCCCTTACGAGATACTGGAAAGCACTGAAAAGAAAATTACACATTCTGGCGTAAGCTATCTACTTACTGCTGAACAATTTATTGCACTCCGAATTATTTCCGCGATGCTAGCTCCACTTTTTGCATTATTCATCATGTTCTGCCTAGATAGCTATCCGATATTTTGGCTGGTATTAATGCCCCTGCTCGGTTTTATGTTGCCTAATATATGGCTATCAGATGTTAGAAAAAAACGTGACAACGCAGTTATACGCACGCTGCCTGTCTATCTGGATTTTCTTACCATGTGCGTGGAAGGAGGGCTAAATCTCCAGGGAGCGCTAGGTCAAGCTATGGAGAAAGCTACACCGGGTCCGTTGCGTAATGAATTTGCAATTGTATTACGTGATCTACGTGCTGGTTTATCACGCGCCGAATCACTACGAAGGATGGCAGAACGCCTTGATATCCAGGAAATAACATCATTTGTAAGTTCTATTGTGCAAGCCGAAAAAATGGGGGCTTCATTAGCTAACGTCTTAAGGGTTCAATCCGAACAGCGTCGCGCCGAACGTTTTCAACGCGCAGAAAAACAAGCGATGGAAGCACCAGTAAAATTGGTTTTCCCGCTTGTTATGTTTATATTCCCTATCACTTTTATTGTTTTATTATTTCCTATCGCGATGAAATTTATCAGTTCCGGAGCATTATGATAAATGGCTATCTAACTGACATAAACGATAATTGTTTATTTGAAAAGGTTTTACGCACTACCCGTTTTCTAGAACGATTATGTGGTTTGTTGTTCTCCCCCCCTTTAAAACAAAAAGAAGGTTTATTAATTGAACCCTGTTCATCAGTACACACGATCTTCATGCGCTATCCTATCGATATCGTATTTATAGATAAAGACTGGCGTGTAGTAAAAACCATAAAATCATTAAAGCCTTGGCGAATGGCTGCTTCCAGAAAGTCCTACAGGGTACTTGAACTTGCTAATGACAGTCTGGCGCAGATAGATATCCCGTCAGGTCAGCAATTGAAATGGCATCGTTATGTTGAATAGTTCTATAAAACAAGTCTTGATTTTTATTTTTATTTTAAATCTTGCAGCTTGTGCGACTACAGAGACAAAAAATGCGGAAAACA
Organism: uncultured Gammaproteobacteria bacterium; assembly: GCA_938084745.1. Lineage (GTDB taxonomy): Bacteria > Pseudomonadota > Gammaproteobacteria > Eutrophobiales > Eutrophobiaceae > UBA7359. The sequence continues at coordinate 101,192 of CALKEZ010000003.1, read as the reverse complement.
AACCTAAACTTGATTTGATTAAAATCCAAGAACAAGCAAATATCGCTTATGAAAGCGATGATCTTGTAACAAGTGAAAAAAACTATGAAATTTTAATCAAGGAATTACCTGAAGAAGCAGAGCCTTGGTTCCGACTCGGTAATATTTACGTTCGCACGAACAGACCCTATGCAGCGATAAGCTTATATCGCGAGGCGGTATTGCGCGATCCTCAATTTGCCAAAGCCTGGTACAACATGGGCATCGTACAACTAAAGCAAACTGCGTTTAGCCTAAATGAAATGCTGATTTATACAGACAAGCAAGATCCTCTTTATAGCAAGGCCGCTACAATGCTTGAACAAATTAAATCGATAGTTAGTGAATACTAGTTGCGCGTATATTAGGATAGAAATCAAATAATACGATTCAAGATAAATGCAAAAAAATAATTATTGTATTACTAAAAAAAACGAAACCGCACAGGCCATGGTTGAGTTTGTTATCATTATCCCGGTGATGCTGATGCTTATCCTCGGCATAATTCAGTTTGCATTAATTTACAAAGCGAAAATCACGCTTAATTACGCTACATTTCAAACTGTAAGAGCTGGCACATTAAATCATGCGAGTTCATCCGCAATGCAAAAAGCTTTTGCCAGTAATATGGCTCCGCTTTATACAACAAGCTATTTTGAGAGTGCCCCAACCGATCCAACAAAACTATGTTCCAGTAGTTTTGTTGTTAGTGATAATGCCCGAAAGAATAGAATGGATGACAATCGAATCATGCAAAGTGGCCTTCGAAGCGTGCTGGACAATACTGGCGGTGACATGGATAAAAAATGGGGTTCAGACCAGGTATTTTGCGCCAGAAGAGTAGTGCAGAATCAAATAGATAATGGTTTTGTTAATTTTACTATCGTTAACCCGTCTCCTTTCTCATTCGATAAATTTGGCATTGATGCATACTATTCAGGTAATGACAGCATAGAGAGAATGATTCCAAATGATAATCTGATGTATCGCGATTCAGACGTTATCGATACCATCCAATCCGTTCAAGATGCAAACCTGTTAAAAATCCACGTTGGGTATTGTTATGAAATGATTATTCCTTTCATTAACAGAATCGTCTGGTCCTTGCAGTCTAATACAGCTGCAAATACAACGGGCGCATTTGGTCCTCCAACCTCAGGAACCTTTGCAAACCAATGTGTTTCTGAGGGAGATGCGACAAATACTGATAGAAGATTTGGTATACCTCTTTATTCACAGGCAATTATGCGCATGCAATCACCCTCCGTGCTCTGTGAAATTAATGATGATTGCTGAATGTTAGCCAAATCATACCTAGCCAAGGTTTACTTGCTTTATTACAATTAAGGCATGTCTGCACTCACACAGCAGTTATCCTCCCACACCCCGGTAATGCAGCAATACCTCGGTTTCAAAGCCGAACACCCCGGTATGTTGTTGTTTTTTCGTATGGGCGACTTCTATGAATTATTCTTTGACGATGCCAAAAAAGCCGCACGTTTATTAAATATCACGCTGACCAAACGCGGCAAATCTGCTGGTGAGGCGATTCCGATGGCGGGTGTGCCCTATCATGCTGTTGACAATTATCTCGCGAAGCTTATTAAACTGGGCGAATCCGTCGTCATCTGTGAACAGGTTGGCGATCCCGCACTCAGCAAAGGCCCTGTTGAACGTAAAGTAGTACGCATCATAACCCCGGGGACAATTACCGAAGAGGTTCTGTTAAATGAACGCGTAGCCAACATATTACTGTCAGTCTGTAAAAACAAACAACATTATGGTCTGGCCAGTACTGAATTAAGCAGTGGTCAGGTGACGTTACTGGAAGTAGACCAATCAGCCTCACTAGAAGACATCATCGAGCAATATCAACCTGCAGAAATTTTATTCAGTGAGCAATTTGAATTTGACCCGCTAAGCATACAAAACAGAACTATTACCAGACGTCCCGACTGGCATTTTAATCCAGGCACCGCTGAAACGATCATTAAACAGCAATATGGCATTAAAGATCTGAGCGGCTTCGGCTGCCAACATTTCAATGCTGCAATCGGTGCGCTTGGGTGTTTGATTCAATATCTCAACGATACCCAAAAAACGTTATTACCGCATTTACAAATTCCTAAAATCAATGTCGCCGATGATGTTATTCAGATTGACGCCGTATCACGTCGCAATCTCGAAATTGAAGCCAGTCTTGCCGAAGGAAAATCGCATGCACTCTTGAATGTGATCGACACAACCTCGACAGTTATGGGCGGACGATTACTGCGGCGCTGGCTGCAGCAACCTCTTCGTGATCATTCTGTCTTGCAATGTCGACATGATGCCGTTGAAAAACTGTTATATAACCGTTGTCATAGTGATTTTCATAACACCATGCGCGGTATATGTGATATCGAACGAATCATGACTCGTGTTGCATTGAAATCTGCGCGGCCACGTGACTTGATACAATTGCGAGACAGCCTCTCCCTGCTGCCGCAGATAAAAGAAATGCTCGGTAACATAGATAGCCCAAGACTTAACAGCCTGTGTCGTGACATGAATTTATTTCCCGAGTTACTCGAGACGCTGGAAAAGGCATTGATTGATGAACCGCCGGTTATTATTCGAGACGGAGGCGTTATTGCCACTGGTTATGATCCGGAGTTAGACCATTTAAGGGCACTGAGTAATGATGCGGGTCAATTTTTAATTGACCTTGAAGAAAAGGAAAAAGAACGCACCGGCATAGCTGGATTAAAAGTTGGCTATAACCGGGTACATGGTTATTACATAGAAATAAGTCGCCTCCATTCGGCAACCGTTCCTGCTAATTACAATCGTCGCCAAACCTTGAAAGCCGCCGAACGCTTTATCACACCGGAATTAAAGGACTTTGAGAATAAAATTCTGGGTGCAAAAGAAAAATCTTTGGCGCGTGAAAAACAACTCTATGATCAGTTACTGGATGTCATCGTTGCCGATTTACCTGAACTGCAATTGTGCGCATCAGCACTCGCCGAGTTTGATATCTATCTCAGTTTCGCTGAAACGGCCGTAACACTGAATTTTACTGCCCCGATACTGACAACAGAAAACAGGGTTATTATAGAATCAGGCAGGCACCCAGTCGTTGAACAAATTCAGTCCGCACCCTTTATCGCCAACGATTTAACATTGGATAGTAAGCAGCAGATGCTTATCATTACCGGCCCGAATATGGGCGGTAAATCGACTTACATGCGCCAGACTGCCTTGATTGTCCTGCTTGCTCACATCGGCAGTTATGTACCGGCAACGAAAGCAGTCATTGGCCCAATTGATCGCATCTTCACCCGTATCGGTGCCTCAGATGACCTCGGCAGCGGCCGTTCAACCTTCATGGTGGAGATGACTGAAACAGCCAACATTTTGAATAATGCGACCCAAAATAGTCTGGTATTAATGGATGAGATAGGCCGCGGCACAAGTACTTACGATGGGCTGGCGCTCGCCTGGGCCTGTGCATCACATCTCGCTAAAAACACACGCTGTTACACCCTGTTTGCAACACACTATTTTGAACTGACAGCCTTACCTGAGCATGCAGATAATGTAGCGAATGTGCATATGGACGTCGTTGAGCATGGTGATGACATTGTCTTGCTCCATTCCGTTAAACCGGGGCCGGCTAGTCAAAGTTATGGCATACAGGTGGCTTCGCTTGCAGGCATACCGAAAACTGTCATTACAGCTGCCAAAAATCGTTTACATGAGATCGAATCACAAACACCTATAACGAATCAACAGCAACCACAGACCGACCTGTTCAATGTCGATCCCTTATTGGAAAAGATGAAACTGATTGATCCCGATTCTACCAATCCAAAACAGGCACTCGCACTGCTCTATGAGCTTAAGGCGATGCTGGATCCTTAGCAGCATCACTCGCACATAAATAATTACTTCTATCGCTGTCCATGTTAAATCTCTATCGCCTAAAAGAGCTGACGCTGTTTAATTTCTGTTATTCGCTTAACAGTTTAAAAAGCCTGGCGTTTTTGATCCCGTATTTTTTATTTTGGTATTTGATATTCGACAACGTTATTGTTTTAGCTGTTGAATGGTTACAAAGCACACAGGGCCTAATCTTTGTCAGTTGGATTTCTCAGGATCAAGAACTCGCCTTGCGCCTGTTTGTTGATCGTTCTGCAAGCCTGTCCATCTACCTGTTGGTATCAGTCACATTAACCCCGCTTTTTATTTTACTCGCTGCCAATAATCAATATTCAAGCGATATCACCAGAGGTGCATTTCGTTTTTTATTAATGCGTGCCACACGCGCGGAGATATATCTTTCCCGATTTATTGCGGTGTCGTTACTGGTGTTAATTTGTATTTCCATTACCTCAGTCTGGGCCTCGGTACAGGCACTCATACACAAGGAAGACACGCTGGAAGCCATTACATTATTTGGCTTACAAACCTTTGTGCTGGTATTTGTCTATAGCCTGCCATTTATCGCTTTCATGTCGATGGTTTCAGCCTTTGCCCGTTCTGCATTTGGCTCCCTGTTTTTAGGCATGATGATCTATATCGTACTGGTCCTTGTTAGTTTTTGGTTTAAATCAGATATTGATTACGCTATTTACCTGGTCCCAAGCGGACTCAAATCTATTTTATTCGATGTTAATACCGAGAACATTCTGGTTGCCATCAGTGCACTTCTTGCTTACACGTTGTTTTATTTTTTATGTGGGTGGCACATTTTTAAGCGACGGGATGTATAAATGATTCACCAGATAAAATGCGACTCGTTAACAAAACGTTTTAATGGCATTAAAGCGCTAGACGGACTTAACCTTGAGTTGAATGTTACTCAGCCGACGGGCATTGTGGGTCCGAATGGTGCTGGCAAATCAACCCTGTTTGCTATCTTATGCGGGTTTATCAGACCCAGTTCAGGCAAAGTCAGTGTTCTGGGATATGCACCGGATTCAAGTACCACCAAAGGCAAGCTCTCGTTATTACCTCAAGACACCGCCATGTTTAAAGGTATAGACGTAGTGACACAATTGAAACATTACGCAAGACTGCAAAACTTTGATCGACATACTGCTAAAAAAGAAGTGGAACGTGTACTCTCACTGGTACAAGCCAGCGGCTTCGCAAAACAATTTCCAGAGACCTTAAGCTTTGGCCAACGTAAACGTATTATGCTGGCACAGTCACTGATTGGAGAACCTGAATTAATCTTAATGGATGAACCGACCTCCGGTCTGGACCCGGTTGCTGCAACAGAAGTCCGGCATTTGTTACGCGAACTCGGCGGTCAATATAGCATCATTATCAGCTCGCATAATTTATCCGAGATTGAAGATATATGCAGTGATATCACTATATTGAACAAAGGCAAATTAATCGTGCATACCAGTTTGTCTGAATTAAAACGAAACAGCCAATGTTTCAGCCTGAAACTGGACAAACCCAGCGATGTCCCTTTGCCTCTGTTATTACAAGAGATATCAGAAATCAGTAAAATAGAGAATGACAGCCGGGACATGAAATCCTGGCTAATTTACTTTACCGCTGGTTCAGCTGAGCAATTGCAAATCAAAATACTCTCCAGGCTTGGAGAGTCGGGAATTTCCGTCTCGGAGCTTAAAAAAGGTAAAGCACTCGCTGATGAAATATCCGAAATAATAAAAAGTAATAATTAAATACCTATTTAATCAATTGAATGGCTTTTATGCTTCCCCGGGAACGAGTATGATCCGATTCTTTTTTAACATTTAAAACTATAGGTAAATTCTGATGCCATTTGTCGTTATCGAAAGCTGCATTAAATGTAAATACACCGACTGCGTAGAAGTCTGTCCAGTTGACTGTTTCCATGAAGGACCGAATATGCTGGTCATTGATCCGGATGAATGCATCGATTGCACACTTTGTGAGCCAGAATGTCCCGTTGAAGCGATTATGGCAGATGAGGATGTGCCAGAAGAAATGCAAAGCTTTATTGAATTAAATGCTGAATTATCAAAGGATTGGCCGGTTATTAATGAGATGAAACCCGCGCCTGCAGATGCCGACGAATGGAAAGACAAGACGGGTAAAATCGCCTACCTGGAACGTTAATATTTATATACAGGGGCAGATAGCATGTCTGCCCCTAGCTACCCTCACCAGCACCGATAGAAACCATTCTATACCCCGAATTTACTCAAGCTTTACCCTTACTTCCCGATAACCTACTTGATAAGGCCAACTATTTGGCGGATTGAGAGAGAGTTTGCTCTGATTTCTTGCATCAGTTTGGCTTGATTTTTTACATCAAACACAAATTGAAACGCTATGGTTAACAAACTACCAGAATGGATTACTGCTTTTAGCGACTGTGAAATTCCGGTATTACATAAAAGCAAATACAGACTCTATGAGTTACAGCAGGAAGAACGTGATATCACTATTTCTGTGCTGACTGATATAGCCAGACAAGACCCTGGTCTTTCGATAGCACTACTCAGACATGCTGGTCGTTCCACAAAAAAAGAAATCACCACGCTTTCCCATGCTATATCACTGATAAGCATTCCCATCGTTATAAAAATGCTGAGCGATCTACCCGAACTGGAAAAAGTTCTGGATAAAAAAATGATTGCCAGAATAATGAATAATTACTCTCATCAATTCCAAATTGCTTTTATGGCCAAGGAATGGTCTGTAATGAGAAAAGAATCCGAAAACAATGAAATCTTTACCGCAGGTTTAAACAGAGGGTTTGTCCGGTTTTTAATGTTTCTGGTCGATTCTGACAAGGCGCTAGCGCTGGAAAATATCTATAACACACCAGATCAGGATCATAAACTGAAAGAAAAAGAACTGCTCGGTAATAGCGTGGACGAAATCGCGCAAGCGATTGCGCTGAACTGGAATCTACCCGAGTTAATTCGTGAAAGTTATTCGGGCAAACATCACAATCCCAAGATAACCGGCATACGGTTGGCAACAGAACTGATACATCAAATCTATTCCCATTTTTCTATCCATTATCCGGAACACCTCATCGACCGTATTTCTGAATATAGTCGGATGTCTCAAATTCGAATAGCGGGGAAAACAAACCAGATTCTGGTAAACGCAATTCGTAACGGACAAAAATACCTGCCCTATCAACCGCTCTTAAAAATAATAATGTGTTATCCCTCATCAATAATAAAAACTGAGAATACTCCCGCCAGAAATGATCTGGCTGACTATATTAAATTGCTGCGTGCGAATACAACAGGTAAGCCACACGAACTGATAGAAATCGCGATAAAATCCATGAAACTGGGTGTTGGGTTTGCACGAGTTTGTTTCATGTCTTTTGATAAAAATGAACAATGTTTGAAAGCAAACATGCAACTCATTGACAAAAGCTTACCTGATATTAAAAACATGAAAATCTCACTCGAGTTAAACAAACTTTTCATGCAATTATTAAAAAAAGAACAAACCCTCTGTATAAACCCTAAAAATCAGCATAAATACAATGAGTTACTACCATCACAGTTACGACCCATGCAATCAACAGCAACGATTATCATCAACTCTTTTTATGTAAACGAAAAAGTGTTGGGCTGTTTTTTTGTCGACCATGGGCAAACGAGCAAACAGCTCTGCAAACGGGATTTACAATCATTTCAATTAATTTGCGCAGAATTAAAGACGGCGATAGAGTCTGTAATGATTAAAAATAAAGCTGCGCAAAAAGTAGCCTGACTATTTCAACAGTAATCCTTGATCTGTTTAATGATGCGTAAACTTCCGTTAGTTACCTTATTATTTTTATCACCATTATTTTTCATGCAGATATCCCATGCCGAGGTTTATAAGTGGATCGATGAAAATGGGAAAACGGTTTACGGTGACAAACCAAATAGCGAAGTTGCTCATAAAGTAAAAATAAAGATAAAACAGACACCCGAAAAAAACTCAGCGGCAAACCAACGTTTAAAACAACAACAAAAACTACTTGGTGTGATGCAAGAAGAACGTCATGCAAAATTTCTTTTAAAAGAAGAAATGAAAAAACAAGATGCCGCCCAGCAAGAAAAATGTACTGAACTCATAAAAAAACTGCAAGAAGTTAAAATTGCAACACACTTATACGAAGACACCGGTGACCCCAATAACCCCAGGATTTACACTGAAGAGGAACGCAAAGTCGGAGAAGGAAAATTAGCAGCCTACATAAAAGAGAATTGCCAGAGTGGGTGAAAAATTGATCTCAACATTATATTCAGGATGGAAATTTTTAGTCAGAATCATGCCACTCAGGTTTTTTCATAAATGTTATATCGTATCGTATAATATTACGTAAACTATCGACGAAATGAATAACAACAAACAACCTTTAAACCATTGGCTTGGTGGTTTTCTTACCGGCATCATAAGCTGTGTAACACTCGTGTGGCTGACGCTGGCTTTTAACAAGTATCATCCGGTCACGGAACTGGCCTGGTTCAGTTTCATACTCCCAATCCTTTTGTCACTCTCGGTATTAAGTTACGCAATACTCCTTTGGTCCAAACGAGATAAACGCCTTTCACAAGGCAACAACTTGATAAAGGCCGGTAAGTTTGATGAAGCCTGGGAATTACTACAACAATGTAATAAACAAGAAAAGTTAATGCCGCTGCTGTATCAACTGGCGATTCACTTCCAGCAATCCGAGCAATTTGAAAAAGCATTAAGTGTTTATGAGTTTATCGCTGAATATGCACCCGACTATGGTGATGTTCGTGAACAAATAAAACGTCACAAAGCGATGCAGGATACCATGCTCTATGGTGCGGTAAACTCAGCAGAATCACACAGAATAGATCTGGATAGTGATGAAACGCCAACTTTAGGTCGTTATGAAATAGAAAAAGAACTCGGCAAGGGCGCTATGGGGACAGTTTATCTTGGCAAAGATCCCAAGATCAATCGCGTCGTCGCCATTAAAACGATGGCCTTATCGCAAGAGTTTGAGGACGATGAACTCGATGAAGTAAAGGAACGTTTTTTTCGCGAAGCTGAAACAGCAGGTCGTTTAACACACCCTAATATCGTGACTGTTTATGATGTTGGAGAGGAACATGAGCTTGCCTACATTGCCATGGAATTTCTGGATGGTCATGACCTAATACGCTATACGAAACCCGATAAACTGCTGCCGATTAAGACCGTATTACAATTAATTATACTGGCAGCTGATGCATTAAATTATGCACACCAACAAAATATAGTCCATCGAGATATTAAACCTGCTAATGTCATGCTCATCCCTAAATCTTCAACTATTAAAATCACTGATTTCGGCATTGCCCGCATTACAGATTCAAGTAAGACTAAAACGGGCATGGTACTGGGTACACCGTCGTATATGTCACCAGAACAGCTTGTAGGGAAACATATTGATGGGCGTTCGGATATATTCTCACTCGGCGTTATGCTGTATCAACTATTAACCGGGCGATTACCGTTTAAAGGCGATTCCATGGCGTCATTAATGTTTTGCATTGCAAATGAACCACATCCTGAAATAATAGGACTGCGTAAAGGCCTGATTGAGACTAAACCGGGTATTAGTGAGATGATAGATAAAGTATTGGCGAAAACACCTGAAAATCGCTACCAATCAGGCCAGGAGTTTGCCCAAGATTTACGTAACTACCTGAAAATTATAAAAAAATAATAAATAATGGATCTGTCAACAAAACTTGAAATCGTAAATCAATCTGATGTCGGGAAGAAACGGCCTCATAATGAGGATAGTACGATTACTGATGTTCGTAATGGCATAGTTATTTTGGCTGATGGCATGGGTGGCTACAAGGCAGGAGAAGTTGCCAGTGCGCTGGCCGCCACGAATATTCTGTATGGTATAAATAATGGCTTAAAAAAAATCAAACGCGGACAAATTGATGAAAGCACTGGTTTTTGTAATGAATCTATACTCATTCGTGACGCTATAATCCATGCAAATTCAGTAATTTATAGCACCGCCAAGGCTGATTCTCAATGTCAGGGCATGGGCACAACTATCGTCGTTGGCCTATTTCATAACAATATTTTATCTATCGCACATGTCGGCGACTCGCGACTATACCGAATAAGAAACAATGAGTTACAACAAATCACAAAAGATCATTCGTTAATTCAGGAACTGATTGACCGAGGTCTGTATACCTCAGAAGAAGCACATGCCAACACCCCTAAAAATCTGGTGACTCGTGCAATGGGAATCGAGGCCGGTGTTGATGTTGATGTCGTCGAAGAAGCTGTTTTACCCGGTGATATTTACCTGCTTTGTTCGGATGGATTAACAGATATGGTAAAAGATGAAGAAATTCACTTAACCCTAAGTAAATATAGTGCTAATCTTGCACAAACAGCAGATGAATTAGTGAAATTTGCGAACAAAAGAGGGGGCAAGGATAACACCTCAATTATACTGGTGCGTGTCCATGAAGAGTTTTCTTCGCCCACGGGTTTTTTAACAAAAATTAAAAGTCGTTTTATTAAATGAAATACGGGGATAGGAATTAGCAATGGCGAAGTTAGTTCTGAGCATGAATGGCGTCGTTCAAGGCGAATACGAACTCAATCAGGAACGGTTGACCATCGGGCGCAAGCCTGACAATGACATACCTATAGACAATCTTGCTGTTAGCGGAAAGCATGCTTTGGTCATTACCATACTGGATGATTCTTTTCTGGAAGATCTTGGTAGTACTAACGGCAGTTACGTTAACGGAAAACTCGTTAAGAAACATGCACTTAAAGACGGTGATGTTATCGCTATCGGCAAACATGAACTGAAGTATGTCAATGAACTTGCTACCGCTGATGATGATGATTTTGAAAAAACCATGATCATCAAACCCGGTTCTGCCAGTGCCGCTGTGGCTGCAGCCCAAGCTGCTGAAAAAGCCGTCCAATCTGCTCCTGCGGCAGCCGCTGCGCCTGCCGGTGGTGGCATGCCACTAGGCCGCCTGACCGTCCTAAACGGACCTATTGCGGGCAAAGAACTGGAATTAACCAAGGCTTTAATTACCTTGGGTAAACCGGGCACTCAGGTTGCTGTTATTTCTCGCCGACCTCAAGGCTATTTCCTCACACACATTGAAGGTAATAATTTTCCAGTCGTCAATGGCGAACAAATAGGTGCCAAGGCTTATCAGTTAAAAGATAGTGATTTAATTGAGCTCGCGGGTATCAAAATGGAGTTTTCTGCGGCATAAGCCGATCCATATATTCGAGAGTTTTAATATATTTCGGCTTGAAAATTATTATTTCAGTAACACGGCTTTCAAATCGATATAAAAGTCGTGGTAAATCGAATTTATCGCTGTATTAAACGCATCAATCAGCCCTGCAATAGTCGAATCTCGTAAGCCGACGGTTTGATTATATTCCTTATATAAAACAGGTAACCCACCCAGGTTATCGTCAACACGTAGATGTAATGAAATAGTTGCACTGTCATGATTAGCATTCTTTGTACGTTCGAAAGCCTTTAATTGTCCATTTATTATTAACTCACTATTACCCTCAAACGTAGTCAGCACCATCTTCGAAACATTTGCCATTCTTAATGTTTGCGCCAAACGTTCTTGTAATAATCGTGCTGGAGAATCTGCCCAATGATGATAATGATACTGCTGCAGTTCAACTTCATTTTCTGAATAGACGATTGCTCTTTCTTTATACAATCCATCTGCCTGAAACTTAATCACACTAATCGTACTGACACGTTGTTCATCAGGACTAATTCCTGTGAGTTCCGGTAGTCGATAATAATGATCTGTTGGCAATGGTGACTGACTGGAACATGCAGAAAGGAATATATAACAGCATAATAGAATAATTCGATTCTGCATTATTATTCAGCCTTGTCCGGTTGGGCTGCGCTACGGATTAACAAACTGGGGTTTTCTTTAATCTGGCGTGTGAACTCATGCATATTACGACTGCTTCCTTCAAGATGATTTGTGATGGAATCTATATGCGTCGATATGACCGACAAGGTCTTTTGTAGATCGATAAGAGAAGCCTTCATTCTTCCGTCATTATCTTCAAGCATATAATTAACATCGCCAATGACATTATCAATGTTACTCAAAAGGACATCCATAGATTGTCTGGTAACATCAATGTTCGCAACCAGGTCGTTCATGCCGGTCGAAGCATCACTCATATTATTGAGAAATGTGCTCAGGTTTTCCTGATTTTGTGAATTAAATACTTTTTGCAAATCTTGCGATGTCTGGTTCAGGTTATTTATCAACACATCGACCTTATTAACCATATTTGATTTCTCAATTTGAGCACTGATGTTTTCCAGCATCGGTTTTAGTGTATTTTTAGTCACATCAGTGAAATGTTGGGAAATAACATCGACTTGTTTATTGAGATTATCCAGTAATGGTTTGATACCTGTTTGAGAGAGTTCACGCAGATCTGCTGCCACCTCATTTACTGCAGCAAATATATTAGCGGCCTCTTTTCCTGGAATTTCCGCACCTGGTTCTATTAATAAATTACTATCACCTTCTGCAATATCGATAGTAACTGCGGCGAGTAACCCGGAGGCAACAATATTAGCTACGCTATCGACCGGCACAGGCCACCCTTTTTCTATTGACAGAGCCAAACGATAACTGGTTTTACCCGCTGTACGTATCGGTTCAAGGCGCTCAACCTGCCCTACCTGATAACCTTCAAAAGCGACCGGTGTACCATATTTAATACCGCTTACATTATTGTAGGTAACAAAATACTCATCGGTAGGACCACTACTTCCCATGATCTGATAAAGAAAGACAAAAAAACTAATAGAGATAAGCAATACAAACGTGCCGACCACTACATAGTTAATATTATCGCGTTTCATAATTTATGATTAAATACCGGTTAATCGATTTAGATATTCATCGGCCTGCACTTCATCATTGCTGGGCCGTCTGTTTAGCAACGATTGTATCCGTTCATTATCGGAATGTTTAATATTCTCTACTGTATCTGTCATCAGGATATTCCCTTGATCGAGCACGGTGATCCTATCTGCAATCTTGAAAGCACTTTCAAGTTCGTGGGTGACGACAACTATCGTCATCTTCATCGCATCTCTTAGATTTAAAATCAGTTCATCCAGTTCAGCAGACACTACCGGGTCAAGACCTGCTGAAGGTTCATCAAAGAACATCAATTTTGGATCCATAATAATAGCGCGCGCAACTGCGGCTCGTTTAGTCATGCCTCCCGATAATTCGGCCGGCATCAATTTCTCAAAGCCGCCCAGATTAACAACCTCAAGTTTCATCCTGGCCATGATTTCCATAGTTTTCTCATCCAGCCGGGTATGTTCACGTAATGGTAATTGTACATTTTCACCGATCGTCATCGAACTTAGTAATGCACCGCCCTGAAATGCGACCCCCATATTTTGTCGCAATTGATTCATTTCCAGATTGCTAATACGAGTAATGTCCTTTCCCAGTAACTTGATACTCCCGCTCGTTGGAATACCCAAGCCTAACAAGTAACGTAATAGTGTACTTTTTCCTGAACCGCTGCCGCCCATGATAATCATTATCTCGCCAGCATGAACGGTAAGGTTTATGCCATGCAAGATCTCGCGCGAACCGTAATGCGTGACAAGATCGTTAACCTCTATTGCTGCAGATTTAGAATTTCCGGTCATTGTAATTAAAGATTTAAAAAATAAGTAAAGATCATATCCGCGATAACAATATACGATATTGAAAGAACTACCGAACGCGTGGTTGCCTTGCCGACACCCTCTGCACCGCCCGTGACTGAAAAACCATTACTCACTCCCACAAGTGTAATTATTAATGCAAAAATAAGACTCTTGAATAAGCCTTGCATAACATCAGCAACAACCAAAGCAGATAATGTTCTCTCGATATAGGCATCAAAACTTAAACCAATCTCAATGCCGGTATATACCGCGCCGCCCAAAAGACCCGCGAGATCAGAAAAAAAAGTGAGAACCGGTACCATTATCATCATGGCTAATAATGCGGGAGAAACGAGATATCGCACCGGGTTTATTCCCATCACCCTCAAAGCATCAATCTCTTGATTAACCTGCATCGTCCCAATTTTTGCTGCTAATGAAGAACCGGTTCGACCTGCTATCAAGATTCCGGTTATTAGTGGACCAAATTCCCGGGTGATGGATAAAGCCACACCCACTACCACCTGAGATTCGGCACCAAATGTCTTTAAATTGTAGATCATTTGAATCGCTAACATGACACCGATAGAAAAAGACAGGACAAACACGATGGGACAGGCAGCGATTCCCATCGTCATCATTTGTGCAAATATGGAATGAATACGAACCGGTCTTTTTATGAACGGCCCGGCAATAATCCAGTATAAAGATTCAATCAGTAAAGCAACGTAATAGCCTGCTTCTTCAATCAGTTTTACCGTTGAACGTCCAACCAGTTCTAATGTGTTTATTACAGGGTGAGACGAGGATTCAGGCATCCTCTTGTTCGTACTCTTCTACCGAGTTATGTATTGGAAAAACCTTGTCTAGCCTGGCTAATTTCAAAACGCTCATAGCTGCATCACTGACACCAACCAAACCAAACTTTAAAGTTTGTTTTTTAGCTGTTTGATAGCCCTCAACCAAACTGGCCACGCCCGAACTGTCGATATAACTTACCTTGCCAAGGTCAATCAGAAGGTTTTTTTCTGCCTGCAATACGTCAAGAATACTCTTGCGGGCATCGGGTGAACAGGATAGGTCCACATCGCCTTCCAGACCGATAATGGTATAACCTTCCCCTTCCAGTATATTGATATTCATGCTTGATACTCACATTTTGTTATTTAGTTATTAGCTTATTTTCTTTGTCATCTCGAGGTAGTTTCCATTACCCTCGTCAAGATGACCCATATCACACTCATCCATAATCTCATTGATAAAATGTGTTCCCAACCCGCCGGGGCGTAAGTCATCAAGATCCCGTGGCTTGACTGAATCAAGATCAATCGGGTTTGCATAATCCACAATTCTGAATCGAAGCTTGCCATCATTATTGAGCATTTGCAGTACAATTTCACCCAGTTCGTCACCTTGATAGGCATGTTGAATTACATTCATACAGGCTTCATTAACAGCGAGAACCAGCCTGTCAGATAATTCTGTGCAACAACCGGCGACCTCGGCCGTTCTTTTGACTAATGAGCGTATCAGACACAAGCGTTCCGGTTTTGCCGGAAATCGTATTTCAAATAAGGTTTCTATACTCATTTAAGGCAACACTCTATTACCATCAGGGTTATATCATCGCGTTGGGCAACACTCGGATGACTGATCCTGGCAACAATATCTTGCAGCCGTTTTGATGCAGTTACTTCTGAATTTTCTTCTATCAGCTTAATCAAGCCGCCAACATCCAGCAATTTCAATTCCTCATCCATACTTTCAGTGACACCATCTGTAAATATATAGACCGAACCACCATCAAGTTGAATAGTAGATACAGGAAATTCTGTTCCGGGAAGTATGCCTACAGGCGGCGATTGTGCTTCTATTTCTTGAAATTTTCCTGACTTGTGATGGAATAACGGTGGTTGATGACCCGCATTGGCAAACCGTATCGTACAGGTAGTTGTGTCAATGAAACCGGAGACAATGGTTATAAACATACCATGCGACACAGTTTCACATATTTCGTCGTTGACTCTTGCCAACAGTTCTCCTGGATCATCAATCTTCTTGGCGAGATGATGCAGCAAGCTACTTGCTTTCGCCATTAACATGGCAGCGTTCATGCCTTTTCCGGAAACATCTGCCAGATTGAAATAAATTAATCCATCATCGCGCTGAAAAAAATCATAAAAATCGCCAGATACTTCCAACGCCGGAACATTCATGCCATTGACAGGGAAATTTGTGATATCCGAGATATTTGGTAATAGATCGAGCTGAATCTCCCTGGCCAATTCGAGCTCTTTACGCATTCTTTCTTGCTCTACCAACGCATCTGCCATGCGTGCATTATTAATAGCAAGGGCAGCATATGACGCTAAGGCCATGGAAAGATGCTTATCCTGATCACCAAATAAGTCGTCATTCTTTTTATTCAGGAGTTCAAGAGCACCGATACAAACATTATTAACAATCAAGGGAACACAAAGTATCGAACGCGTTCTAAAACCGGATCCCATATCAACGGTCTTTGCAAAATCCGGATCACTTTGCACATCTGAAATCATCTGACTACGACGCGTTGTAACTGTTTTACCAACAATGCCTTTTTTTGAGGATAACCTTAAACCCGTGATATCTACCGGACCGGCACATTCAGCGCAAACCAGTTCCGCAGTATCTTTTTCCAACAGAAAGATTGATGCAGCTTCTGCATTCATGTACTCCATGAATTGTTCAATTGCATTTCTCAGCGTTTGAGAAATATCCAGCGTACTGGAAAAGCCTTGTGACACTTCTGCCAGTAATGCAAGTTGCTCTTCCAGTGAATGAGATTCACTTTTTTCGAACAAGCTATAAACATTACGTTTAACCATTAGCAAGCCTTGTGTAAACACTCAAGATACATATCATCATCGGGTAAGCTCTGGTTACGTTGTGCTTCCCATAAGATACGCCCGAGACATTCCATCATCTTATGTTCAGCATCATGCACAGAAACCGATTTTGTCATTATTTTTTTAAATGCCGCATTAACACCCGTCGGCCTATCCGCGCTAACCTGTTCTTTCAATGCAATATGCATCCCCATATGTAAAAAAGGATTTGATTCATTTTGTTCAGGGCTGAAATTATTTTCTTTGGAGGATTCTTTTTCTTCAAGATAATGATGATATTCCGGGTGCTCCACAATCACATCAGCAATGATCGCTTCTATCGGTTCCAGTGGGCGTTTTTGCCTGTACTTATCCCATACCAGGTAAAAGTAATCGCGCGCTTCATTTCGATCCTGTACAAACATATTTTTAATTGATTGATAAAATATAATTACATTCGCATTTTACGCCTGTTCATGACTGTTTTGCATACTTATTGCGGTCTTTCCACTCACATTCATCAAATATCACACAGCTATCACATTTCGGGTTCCGGGCAATACAGGTATATCTACCATGCAGTATAAGCCAATGATGCGCATCTTTTTTAAATTCATCAGGAATAAATTTCATTAGTCGCTGTTCAACCTGGTTTACATTCTTTCCCGGCGCTATGCCGGTACGATTAGACACTCGAAAAATATGTGTATCAACCGCAATAGTCGGTTCACCAAAAGCCGTATTTAAAATAACGTTTGCTGTTTTTCTACCGACTCCGGGAAGGCTTTCCAGTGCCTCCCTGTCTTCAGGAACCCTGCTATTAAATTTTTCCTGCAGGATATTGCAGGTTTCAATTATATTTTTTGCCTTGTTATTATAAAGACCTATCGTTTTGATGTAGGTTTTAAGTCGCTTCAGACCTAATGCATAAATAGCCTCGGGAGTATTCGCAACGGCAAACAATTTTTGCGTGGCTTTATTAACACCAACATCAGTCGCTTGTGCTGAAAGAATAACTGCGATTAATAATTCAAACGGTGTTTTATATATTAGTTCTGTTGTCGGCGAAGGGTTTTGTCTGCGTAATTTTTCAAATATGCGTGTTCGTTTTTCCTTGTTCACAGTTAATTACTCTAATGACTTAATCAGTTCGGGTATTACTTTTTAGAAAATTGATTATTGAGAACAATACAGCGGCAACAAAAAAACAACCCGCCGGCGATGAGCTAATTGAGATAGTCGAAAAAAATGTTTTCAACCATCCATATGATATAAATAAAAGAAAGAACGCGATCACCATAACAAAGAGGCGCAGAACAATCGCCTTATATTGCTGACTGGATAAAACTGTGATGCCTAGTGATAAAACCAGACTGTTCACCATCAATAAAGGAAACAACAGACCAAATACAGCTATAAATGAATAAGCCTCGGCATTGAGTACCATCCTGCTTATCAACATAACCGTCACGCTGATAATGATCACAATGGGAATCCGCATATCTGCCGGAATCAAGTTACGTAAGCAGAACAGCATTAGTGTAACAATCAATAACTGCACAGCTGCTGTCAATGCAAGATTGAATCCAGTCTCATACGAAGTAAGCAATAGAAAAAAAGGTGCGAAAGCCAACATGGCAGACGGTGATTCATTGTCGAATAATCTTTGTATCATCTTATTCATAACAAATGGCAGATATTATAAAAAGGCTATTCTAGGTGAATTACTCCCGGCACGCACCTGCAAAAAATGCAGGTGAGTATTTGACCATGCTGATTATTTAAATTACTCATTTATTAGTATGACAGGACGACATTATGCTGCCTGAAAACGCGATTCAATCGTTGTCGTTAGTGTTTGCATGTCATCAGACACTTTGGTATCAGGCTGTAAAATATGGATTGAACCATCGATAGCTATCGGGTTCATTGTTCTGGAATCAGCAAGACCTGAGACTTTTTCTATCTTCGCAATGCCACGTGTCTTATCAATGATAATCTTCCATAAATAACCACGCGAATCACCAATAGTCCTGACCTCAATAGCAACTGTATCGTTTAAAGTATTCATTTTATTTTTCCTCATTGATACTTTTACCGTACGCACATTAGTTATCAATAGTGAACGTTTCATAAATTATTTATTAAATATTTATGACAAACGTTCATTTCAAGCCCTGATAAAGCCGTCATTAATATTCATCGTTTAGTCATCCTTTTGACACCTCTTGTCATATAACAACTTCATGGTTGCATAAACCTGACTACAGCAAGAAAAGTTATGCACAGGACTTATTGCCGAGTAATCTAAAAACGAGATCTGTCTTTATCTCTGATGTTTATCTGGGTTTCGCCGGTTGTAGCACAAGTTTTCTTGTGCTTTTTTAGCAAATGTAGAATATGAAAAACCATACCTGCTTGGTGACAGTATCGATTTCCTTTATATGCGTAAGCAAGTCTATTGGCCTCAACAACAACGGCTTATAGAAAAGCAATTTTCCAACGTTTCCATTTGGTCGCGTGGTGTTGATAGAATATTGTTTCATCCCCGTGATAAAAACGTCATCGTCGAAGATGGACCTTCTCTGGAAGCCTTAAAAAAAGCATCCAGCAGTCATTTTTACCAGTTTTAAACAAGATGAAGAACGCGCTCAGAATGATTGTATTACCTGTGCCAGAAACATTTCGTGGCGAAATTCTATGGCAACTTTTTTTGACTATTTTGAGTCTAACAGCGTACAGCCTGAATTTAGCTGAAACTCATATTATTTTTCTGTAATAATAGTATTTCACTTTTTTGCTCAACATAATTAATGAAACTTGCAACATACAAATTTAACAATAAGATATCAGTCGGTGCTGTTATTGATAACACCATTTGTCCCGCGCCTGAAACATACAAGAGTATGAAGCACTTTCTGGCATCGGGTGTATCGGCAATAAATGAACTACAGGACAAGATTAATCAGTCTTCTGATTTACTATCAATTAACGACGTACAATTACTTGCACCAATTTTAAAACCCGATAAATTTTTTGGTGTAAGTCTGAATTATGCTGATCATATTGAAGAAACTGGATTGGATAAGCCGGAATACCCGACCTTCTTCAATAAACAGAACAGTTGTGTCATTGGTCCGGATGACGCTATACATAGACCGCGGATCTCCGAAAAACTCGATTATGAAGGTGAGCTGGGCGTTGTCATTGGAAAACGTTGTCGACATGTTCAACGCGAACAGGCGGCTTCCGTAATTGCAGGTTATACCATTGTTAATGATGTAAGCGTCCGTGATTGGCAAATGCGTTCACATACATGGACACTGGGAAAATCATTTGATACTCATGGGCCAGTCGGGCCATGGATAGTGACACCGGATGAAATTGGCAATCCACACAACCTGACTATCGAGACTCGGGTTAATGAAGAACTACGTCAGAATTTCAGCACAACAAACCTGATTTTTGATTGTTATTACCTGGTCGAATATCTCACACAGGTGATGACCTTGGAACCGGGTGATATTATTGCGACAGGAACCAGCAGCGGCGTTGGTGTAAAGATGAAACCGCGTGGTTATATGAAGCCGGGCGATAGCGTTACCATCAAAATTGAGAATATCGGCGTACTGAAAAACCCTGTCATCGAAGAACCCGATTCATCCCGCTTGATTGTATAACGTCGTTAACTGTCATGAGCATGTTGACCTGAATCTATCTTTTCCAGCAAGGCTTGCATGTAATCAAACCGGTTCAGCGCGTTATCCATTTCCAGTAATGATTGTTTGGCCGCGATATCAAATGGCAATAATTCAGCCAGACGATCACTGACCCAGCTGGCCTCATCAAACCTTTCCGGTTCATCAATAAATGGCAATTCATAGCGATAGGCAATTTCCTTAAGTAAATCGGAAAATCCCTGATACGAAACGGGTAACAGCTCATCGTCTTCATCGAGTAAAGTGACTTCAGCCAGACACAGTTTATCCGCCTGTAGTTCTTTGTGCTCGACTCGAAAACGCTGTTCGCCTTTTACTGTAATGCCGAGCAACCCATCATCCATTTGATCCCAATCGATAACCTTGACATAGGTCCCCATGGGGAAAAAATCGGCTGGCTGCCCCGCTTCTTTACCATCACGAATTAAACAGATACCGAAACCGGCATCAGTACGTAAGCATTCACTGACCATATCAATGTAGCGCGGCTCAAATAACCGGAGTTGTAATTCTCCTTCTGGAAATAAGACAGTATTGAGGGGAAAAAGAGGTATTTTCATATTTTTTCCAAGGCGGCGATTAATTTTTTATGTAATCCACCAAAAGCACCATTACTCATAATAACAATATGGTCATTCAGCTGCTGTTCTTCAACGATTAGAGCAACAATTTCTTCAATATTTTTGAAGACTCGACAACGATTACCAAGCGCATGCATGTGTTGTGCAATATCCCAGGCAACATTATCTGCCTGGAAAAGCATAATTTGATCGGCGTCAACAAAGGCACTCGCTAAAGTATCGGCGTGAACGCCCATTTTCATGGTATTCGAACGCGGTTCCATCACAGCAATGAGTCGGGCATCCCCGGCGTGCTGACGTAATGCCTTGAGAGTTTTCATAATCGCCGTGGGATGATGGGCAAAATCATCGTAAAGCCGAATACCTTTTGTATCGAAAATACACTCTAAACGGCGTTTAACCGACTTAAAATCAGCTAAAGCAGCACAGGCAGTTTCTACCTCCACCCCAACCTGATTAGCGGCGATTATCGCTGCCAGAGCATTATTGGCATTATGTTCGCCAATCAGTGACCAAGCGACGTTACCGATTTTTTTATTCTGTTTTTGCACCGAAAAATGTTGATAATCTTTATCTGCATTAGTAAGCGACCACTCAGCATTAGGACCTGAAAATAAAATGGTCTCTGACCAACAACCCATTTCGATGACATTCTTGATTTCTATATCATCTTGCGGGTAAATCACTTTCCCATATTGTGGGACGATTTTCATTAAATGGTGAAATTCACGTCTTATAGCAGCAATATCATGAAAGATATCAGCATGATCAAACTCAATATTATTTATGATTAACGTTTTGGGATGATAATGGATAAATTTAGAGCGCTTATCGCTAAACGCTGTATCGTATTCGTCAGCTTCAATGACAAAATAATCCGAATCGGAATAACGCGCAGATTTGCCAAAGTTTTCAGCGACACCACCGATTAAAAAACCGGGTTTTAAACCTGCAAACTCCAATATCCAACTTAATATAGTTGTTGTCGTTGTCTTGCCATGCGTACCGGATACTGCCAGCACATGCTTTTTTTGCAAGACCTCGCGGTATAACCATTCAGGGCCAGAACTGTAGGGAATATTCTTGTCCAGAACACTTTCAAGCGCGAGATTACCGCGTGATATTGTATTACCTACGATAACCAGATCTGGAACGGGCTCAAGGTGCTCGGGCATATAACCCGGCATGATGTCGATGCCCATATTAACTAGCTGGTCGCTCATAGGCGGGTAAACATTTTGGTCCGAACCCGTCACGTCATGACCGAGTGATCGTGCAATCTGGGCGATTCCACCCATAAAAGTGCCACAAATACCTAAAATATGTATATGCATTAATTCGCTTCCAAGGGCATGATTGCTGAGGTAAAACTGAATATGACCCAGATATAGGTAATTGCCAGAACAATTCCCGAGAACATACTAATGTCCAGGGCATGACGCAGGATATGTCCCATTATCGTAATATTCCAACACGCCAGTAGTGCTAACAGCAACAATCCTAATGCCTGAAAACCACTCGCTGTGCCCGTATTCTCAACACCTACACCGATAAATATGTACAGCGGCATGGCAATAGCACTAATGATGATTCCTGTACCCGCCAGGGCAGTGACTGTCTGTACCCAACGCACTGACTTTCCCCTGATCTGCAATAAAGCCAGAGAAAAAATCATGATTAAAACGACTTCTAGAACACCGGCCAAAATAGCCTTGTCCAAGGGTTGCGATAATACCGCCAACTGGATCGACAACAAACCATACACAGCCAGGCACAGCGTCAATAAATTCCTTGAGGCCGGAATATCCTGAGGTCGTTTGCTAAGACGACAAATATTAAAAAAAGCTAAAAAGAGTACTTTGACAGCAGACAACATACTAAAAGTCCTGAATTGAAAACACGGCTACGGGGTATAGGTATTGGCAAACATATTACCGTAAGTCGACAATACTTTACGACCATTCACCGCTCATCAATGACGATAATTTCATGTTGTAAACACAATAGCATTTTTCTATCGCTACCATATAAACAATCAGTTTTATTTCACTATGAAGAATCGCTAACATTCATTATGAATAAATAACTAGCAAGGAGAACAGTTATGGAGATAAATATTGGAATCGAAAAAGAACAGCGCGAAAAAATTGCTGAGGGTTTGTCTCGGCTACTTGCAGACAGTTATACGCTCTATTTGAAAACTCATAATTTTCACTGGAATGTGACCGGGCCCATGTTTTCAACGCTACACCTGTTGTTTGAAACACATTACACAGAACTGGCATTAGCTGTCGATGAGATAGCAGAACGAATTCGTGCCCTCGGGGTTAATGCGCCAGGGTCCTACAAACAGTTCGCGGAACTTACTTCGATTGATGAAGAAACCGGCACTCCAAATGCTGAGGAAATGATCAAGCAACTGATTATTGGACAGGAAACTGTCGCCCGGACTGCGCGTTCGATATTTCCACTGGTCGATGCAGCAAACGATGAACCATCAGCAGACTTGTTGACACAACGCATGCAAGTGCATGAAAAAAATGCCTGGATGTTAAGAAGCCTGATCGATAATTCCTGATTGATATCACAAACGACGGCGAAAGGATTCGTAGTCGTATTGTTTTAATAGTTTGAATTTATTCTCTTCATCCAGCAAATAGGTTGCGGGCAAGTTTATGCCATTAAACATGTTTGCTTTAACCTGCATGTAGGCACCAGTATTCTCAAATACGATGCGGCTACCTACATCGATGATGTTATCGAAACAATAATCGCCAAACAGATCACCACTGAGGCAACTACAACCGACAAGCCGGTATTGATGCCTGCCATTTGCTGATGCTTGCATGACTTGTGGTCTGTATTGATATTCAAATACTTCGGGCAAGTGATTAATAGTGGTATCAAGCACTGCAATTGTTTTGCTTTTACTGACAATTAAATCGATAACCGTAGCAAGTAGGTAGCCTGCATTACCCGTTACTGCCTTACCAGGCTCGAGATAGACATCGACACTGAATTGATCTTGTAGTCGCTTAATGGTGTCCTCCAATGGGCCTAAATCTGTTTCTGGTTTAAACAGATAACCACCACCGAGGTTGACCCATTTTAATTTTGGCTTATATACCGATAGACCAGCCATAACATGATCCATGCTCTGTTTTAATTCATCAAAATGCATGGATTCACAATTATTGTGTATATGTATTCCTTCTATCGACTGCCAATCGAGTTGCTTTGCTGTATTTGCATCGGCTAGTTGCGCAAATGTCATTCCCAACTTTGAATCTGATCGACACGGATCATAACGGTCATCGTTTACAAACGACAATTCAGGGTTAATCCGTATACCGCAACTGGAACGGGCATTGATTTTTTCTGCCGCAGCTTGCCATTGTCCTATTGAGTTCAAGGTAACAAAATCACACAATTCAATGATGTTGTCCCATTCATCCGGACGATAACCGGGTGTTGTAATATGAATGGTTTGATTCTTGTTCAACACTTCCTTTGCCAACTGTATCTCAAACAACGAACTGCATGAAAAACCAGAGACATAAGGTTTAATAACGTCAAGTAAACCAGCCATATTTGCTGACTTGATTGAATATAGTGGCAGGCAGCCGGTCTTGTCTTTCAATTCGGCAAGCCTGCCCAACACACTCACAATACGACGTTGATCATAGACATAGGCCGGAGTGATCAGGTCAGATTTATGGAAATTTGAATCTTTCATGTTATTGTTGTTCTTATTCTGAAAATAAATAATATGAGGAAATATGATGCGTTCTAGAATCGGTTTCTACCTGGCTTTCTCCCTTACACTTATGAGCCTAAATGTTTATGCAGAATACAAAACTTCCGGGCAGATGAGTCAGGAAGAATATCAAAAGGTCAGGGAATCGTCAGCAGAATATAATGAATGCCTGAATCAATTTGCCATCGACCAACTTCAACTACAAGCGGATGCCAGAATCATAACCGACCACGCGATGAAAGAATGTGCGATTCATCTTGAAAGTCTCTATGAGTTTTTAATCTCGGAAAATTATGCACCTGAAGCAATGAAACGTTTTGTCAGTAGTATCAGTAATAAATCCGCGAACAAATTACTGTCTAATGTGATGCGTTTTAAAGCGGCACAAAGTCAATAACCGCTCTGGATCAAGCGGCCTTACTCTAGCTGCGCCCGAATCCAGCAGAAATAAAGGGTGCTAATTGTTTCAAGGCCTGCTCATAAACATTGCGTTTAAATGAGACAACCTCTTCAATCGGATCCCAGACATCGACCCACTTCCATAGATCAAACTCGGGTTCTTGAGAGTGGGTCAGGTCCACATAACTTTCATCTGCGATTAATCTGAGCAAATACCAGATTTGTTTCTGTCCGATACATAATGGATAAGTATTATGGCGTATGAAGCGCTTGGGTAACCAGTATTTCAACCAATCATCTGTCGAGCCAATAATTTCAACATGCTCAGACTCTAGTCCTGTTTCTTCCTTCAGTTCACGGTACATGGCTGATTCCGGAGATTCGTCCTGTTTGATACCGCCCTGGGGGAACTGCCACGCATTCATACCCAGCCGACGAGCCCAAAAGACCCGTCCATCATCGTTCGTCAGTATAATGCCAACGTTTGCCCTGAATCCTTCTGAATCAATCATTAGAGATACACCGAATTAAATTACAGTTGATTTTCCAATAATAGGACAAAACAAGCAAACCTAATGGAAAAATTTGCCTTATTTAGAATAACTCCTAGACTAGCGGCTCAAATTTTAACGACCACAGATACCGAAATATGAAAATTGCTTTATTTGATCTTGATAATACCCTGATTGCTGGTGACAGCGATTGTCTTTGGGGCGAGTTTCTGAGCGAACATGGCTATGTCGATTCCGAAGCTTATAAAGCCGGACATGAGAAATATTATAATGACTATCTTAGGGGCGAACTTGATATCAATGCTTTTCTCGAGTTTCAATTAAAAGCCCTGGCTGACAACGACCGCGAACAACTGGAAAACTGGCGTAAGAAATATATTGAGGAGAAGATTAAGCCGGTCATTCTGCCTAAAGCAATAGAATTTATCGAAAATCACCGTCAACAAAATCACGTCATATTAATCATAACCGCAACAAACAGATTTATCACGCAACCTATTGCAGATGAATTGAATATTGAACATTTGATTGCTTGCGAACCCGAGATAATCAATGGCCAGTATACTGGCGAGGTTGTCGGCACTCCCTCCTTTGCAGAGGGTAAAGTAATACGCTTTAATGATTGGCTGACAACACAGGCACAGCAACCCGATGAACTGTGGTTTTACAGCGATTCACACAATGATATTCCGTTATTAAATCAAGTTGACCATGCTATTGCTGTCGACCCGGATGAAACTTTAAAAGCAGAAGCTGAGAAAAAAGGCTGGCCGGTTATTAGCTTTCGATCCTGAGTTTTTTCTTCTTAAAATAATTTAGTTTACTGTCTATATACAGCTATAAAGCTCACATTTTCAGCATGTTTTTAGTCACGGATGTTTACATCCTTATGCCTTACTATAGCGTGGTACATGTTCCATTTAGATAAAATAAAAAGGCCGCATTAGCGGCCTTTTTAAATTTAAACAGAAACAATGTCTAGTCTAGAATTTTAGCCACTGCATCTCTTTCTTCTTCCAATTCCTTCTGTGTCGCATCCATCATTGATTGACTAAATTCATCAATTTCCAAACCTTGGACAATTGAGTAATCGCCATTTTTACACGTTACCGGAAATGAATAAACCAGTCCTTCGGGTATGCCGTAACTACCATCACTCGGAACAGCCATACTGACCCAATCATCATCCGCTGTGCCCAGAACCCAATTATGAATGTGATCAATTGCGCCATTAGCCGCCGATGCAGCGCTGGAAGCACCTCTGGCATCGATAATTTCTGCGCCACGTTTAGCAACGCGAGGAATATATTCATTCTTGTACCATTCAAAATCGACCAGATCTTTAGCCGCTTTACCGGCAACGGTTGCATTAGAAATATCGGGGTATTGAGTAGTCGAATGATTACCCCATATTGTCATTTTCTTAATGTCACTGACAGCACTCTTCGTTTTGGCAGCGAGTTGTGCCAACGCGCGGTTATGGTCAAGACGCGTCATGGCAGTAAAATTACGTGGATTTAAGTCCGGTGCACTCACCTTGGCCGTATGTGCATTGGTATTGGCAGGATTTCCAACGACCAAAACTTTTACATCACGACTGGCATTTGCATTCAGTGCCTGACCCTGAATCTTAAAGATGCCGCCGTTGGCTTCGAGCAAATCACTGCGCTCCATACCAGGCCCACGTGGTTTGGCGCCCACCAGTAACGCATAATCAGCATCTTTAAAGGCGGTATTAGCATCATCCGCCAATACGAAGCCAGCCGAAAGTGGAAATGCGCAATCATCAATTTCCATTACTACGCCTTCCAGCGCCTTCATAGCAGGTGTGACTTCCAGGAGTTGTAATATAACCGGTTGATCCGGTCCAAGCATTTGCCCGGAGGCAATTCGAAACAACAGTGAATATCCAATCTGACCAGCAGCACCCGTGACTGCAACACGAACAGGGGGTTTCATTCTTTACATTCTCCTTTCAATATCTTTAACTGTTTTAATAGTGTAATTATTTGCGTTTATCAATAGGCACGTAATCGCGTTTTTCCTTACCAATATAGAGCTGTCTCGGACGACCAATTTTGAAATCCGGATCTTCCATCATTTCCAGCC
Organism: uncultured Gammaproteobacteria bacterium; assembly: GCA_938084745.1. Lineage (GTDB taxonomy): Bacteria > Pseudomonadota > Gammaproteobacteria > Eutrophobiales > Eutrophobiaceae > UBA7359. The sequence continues at coordinate 73,528 of CALKEZ010000003.1, read as the reverse complement.
ACTGCGCTATCCAACCAGCAGATCTGGCCAAGGCAAACATAACGGTATACATCGATGTAGGGATGCCTAGAGCTTTAAGAATAATGCCGGAATAAAAATCAACGTTAGGATACAACTTCCGTTCGATAAAATACTCGTCTTTCAAAGCAATCTCTTCCAGTTCCATCGCAATATCAAATAAAGGTTGATCAACGGTATCAATTTCGTCCAGCAGATCATGACAAACCTTACGAATAATTGTCGCGCGAGGATCGTAATTTTTATAAACGCGATGACCAAAACCCATTAATTTGAACTTGTCGTTTTTGTCTTTAGCGCGTTCAATAAATTTCGGAATGTTTGCCGGGACCTCAATCTCAGCCAACATTTTCAGTACTGCTTCATTTGCACCACCATGGGCACTGCCCCAGAGCGTAACAATACCGGCAGCAATACAGGCAAAAGGATTGGCTTCAGCGCTACCGGCCAATCTGACTGTTGAAGTTGACGCGTTTTGCTCATGATCGGCATGCAAGATAAGCATTAAGTTTAGTGCTTTGACCGCGGTAGGATTCGGCACATATTCACGCATCGGTACTGAAAACATCATGTTCAGGAAATTTTCAACATAACCTAAATCATCTCTGGAGTAGACAAAGGGATGTCCAACAGAATGCTTGTAACAATGAGCCGCCAATATAGGCATCTTTGCGATGACCCGAATGGCGGTTAATTCCCGATCCAGTGGGTCATGAATATCCATGGCCTCGTGATAATAAGAAGATAATGCCCCGGTGACACCAATAAGCATGGACATTGGGTGTGCATCATAAAGATAACCGGTATAAAAACGTTCCAGATGCTCGTGCACCATATTGCGTTTGTTTAAATTTCCACGAAAGCTATCAAACTGCGTTTGCGTTGGCAATTCACCGTAAAGTAATAGATAACAGACTTCCAGATACGAGCTATTTTGAGCCAGTTGGTCAATAGAATAACCACGGTGAAGCAGGATTCCTTCTTCGCCGTCTAGATAGGTAATGGCACTCTTACATGCTGCTGTAGTCACAAAGCCCGGATCAAAAGTGAACATTTCCAGTTCTTTATGGAGCGTCTTTGTGTCGATTACTGGCGCACCATAAACCCCGGTTAAGATAGGACACTCAACCTTTTTACCTGTGCGATTATCAGTGATTGTGACTGTATCAGCCATTGAACTTCTCCCTAACTATTGTCTTATTATTTGTAGTAGTGATTTCAAAATTGCATAAGCATACAGGCCTTTATGGCATTGCAGCAAGATCAGTTATAATGGGACGGTCTGATTTGTGCATAAATATTGCGTTTGTGAATAATTTAAGTAGTCTAGGTTTGTAGGAATTATGTTCAGGAAATCTTATAGTTAGACGTGATAATTATTTTGATTAGGGGAATTCATTTTGAACGATGGATTTTTCCAATTTTTTTGCGTAAAACACACTGATTAATATCCAGAGTGAATCATAAAAAGAAATATTAAGGAACAAAGAATGAAAAATACGGTACCTTCGTGCTTGTATAGTGGAAATGCGTGGTTTGTCGAAGAATTATACGAGGCCTATCTGAATAAACCGGATAGTGTCGAACCAGAATGGCGAACCTATTTTGATTCTCTTCAACAGGGAGTCGGTGAGAAAGATATTGCCCATAGTCCTATTCAGCAGGCCTATGCCAACGCCACACAACACCGCCGACTGGGCATAACTATTCAGGCTCCGGCTGCTGATGCAGTTACACACCAGAAACAAACGGCAGTATTACAATTAATTAATGCGCATCGTTTTAATGGACACCGACAGAGCGACCTTGACCCGCTAAAACAATATCAGCGACCCGATATCCCTGAGCTAGACCCTGCTTTCCATGGCCTCACTGAGGACGATATGGATAAGACCTTCAATACAGGTTCTCTGTTTGCTGCGGATGAGATCACGCTAAGAGAAATCATCCATATTATCAAAACAACGTATTGTGGTTCTATTGGCGCAGAATATATGCATATCAATGAGACCGAGCAAAAACGCTGGATACAAAAACGCCTCGAAGAGCCCCTGGCGACACCAAATTTCGATAGAGAAAAACGCATACGAATACTGGATCGTGTTATCGACGCTAATGCACTAGAAGAATATTTACATACCAAATACGTAGGACAAAAACGCTTTTCAATCGAAGGTGGTGAATCGCTTATTCCACTACTGGATGAGATTATCCAGGACGGTGGAAAACAAAATATACAAGAAATGGTCATTGGTATGGCTCACCGTGGTCGTCTGAATGTCCTGGTGAACGCTATTGGTAAGAAGCCAAGTGAATTGTTCGACGAGTTTGAAGGCAAGACGATGGAATCCATCACTGGCTCGGGTGATGTGAAATATCATATGGGTTATTCGTCCGACATCAGTACACCCGGCGGGAGTGTGCATTTGACACTTTCATTTAATCCCTCACACCTGGAAATAATCGATCCTGTAGTAGAAGGTTCAGTCAGAGCGAGACAAGACCGGCGTGCGGATTACGATCACAACGAAGTATTGCCTATATTAATACATGGTGATGCCGCTTTTGCCGGTCAAGGCGTCATTATGGAAACCTTCAACCTGTCGCAGACACGTGGTTATTCTACGGGCGGTACTGTACATATCATCATTAATAATCAGATCGGGTTTACTACAAGTGACCCGCTTGATTCCCGTTCATCATTGTATTGTACGGATGTGGCAAAGATGGTTCAGGCACCGATCTTTCATGTCAATGGCGATGATCCGGAAGCGGTTGTGTTTGTCACCAAACTTGCTCTTGATTTCAGGATGGAATTTAACAAAGACGTGGTTGTGGACATGGTTTGTTATCGTAAACATGGTCATAGCGAAGCTGATGAGCCGATGACGACTCAACCAATAATGTATAAGCAGGTTCGACAACATCCCGGGGTGCGTAAACTACACACAGACAAACTGATTGCAGAAGGCGTCATTACCCAGGAAGAAGCAGATGCCATTGCCAAAGAATATATTGATTCGCTGGAGAGTAACCAAGGTGTTGCCGGCACTCATGTTGAACACGCAAATCCCAAATATTTACTGAATTTTACCCGTTATATAGGCACGGTATGGACGCATCCGGTTGAAACTAATATCAGTCAAGCTTCTGTTGACAGATTGACCGCATTAACCACAACCATTCCTAATGATTTTGAATTAAGTCCGGCAGTCGCAAAGGTTATGGAATCCCGCAAACAAATGGGCAACGGCGAAGTGATGATGGATTGGGGTTATGCAGAAACCATGGCCTATGCATCCTTGATCGATGATGGCTACCCTATCCGTATATCAGGACAAGACAGCGGCCGCGGCACATTCTTCCACCGACACGCTATTGTTCATAACATGAAAGATGGTCAAACTTATATGCCTCTGCAACATATAAAAGATGGCCAACCGAATTTTCTGGTTATCAACTCGACACTATCAGAAGAGGCCGTACTCGCTTATGAATATGGTTACAGTAGCGCCGAACCCAATGCGCTGGTTTTATGGGAGGCACAGTTTGGTGACTTCGCTAATGGCGCACAGGTAGTATTTGATCAATTCATCAGTTCTTGTGAAGCCAAATGGGCGCGCTTTTGCGGTTTAACAGTGTTTTTGCCACACAGTTATGATGGTCAGGGACCGGAACATTCCTCGGCACGACTCGAACGCTACTTACAACTTTGTGCAGAACAAAATATGCAAGTCTGTTTTCCAAGTACGCCAGCACAAATGTTTCACATGCTACGAAGACAAATGTTGCGACCGTATCGTAAGCCGCTCATTGTCATGAGCCCGAAAAGCTTATTGAGAAGAAAATTATCAACATCACCTTTAGAAGAGTTAGTGAATGGAAAATTTCAGACGGTAATTGATGAAATCGACGATATTGATAAAGATGAAGTAACACGCTTGTTACTCTGCAGTGGTAAAGTCTATTTTGATTTGTTGGAACAACGTCGTGAAAGTGAAATTAAGAATATTGCAATAGCGAGAATAGAACAGCTCTATCCGTTCCCAAGAGATGATTTAAAAGCAATCATGGATCAATACCACAATTTAAAAGAAGTCGTTTGGGTACAAGAAGAGCCCAAGAATCAGGGCGCCTGGTATTACATGCAATCCAGGGGGACGATGATTGGTTGCCTAAAAGATCAGCATACCTTTGGTTATGCAGGACGATTTTACTCAGCCTCGCCTGCTACCGGATTAATGCCGGTCCACCTTGCTCAGCAAAAAGAATTGATTTCTGATGCTCTGCAACTTGATAAGCTGGAAGTAACGACGCATAAACAAATTAACGCAGTATTGCGTAGATAATTTAAGGAGAAGAACGTGTTGGTTGATGTAAAAGTCCCTGTATTAGCAGAATCTGTCGCAGAAGCTACGTTGTTAAACTGGCAGAAACGTGTCGGTGATCAAGTAAAACGAGGTGACAATCTTATCGATATTGAAACTGATAAAGTGACGCTTGAAGTTGCTGCTTTGAATGATGGCGTCATATCTGAAATATTAAGAGGTGATGGTGAGACAGTTGGCAGCGATGAAGTGATCGCACGAATTGATACAGAGGCAAAAGGAGAAAGTCCAAAACCTGCCGCGCCAAGCGCAGCAGAACCAAAACAACAATCGCTACCGGAAATGGAAGTCAAGACCGCCAGCGCGTCTGCAGCGGATGTGCCAAAACTAAGTCCAGCGGTCAGGAACATGTTGGAAGAACATAAACTGGATGCGACTGAAATTGCGACCACTAGCGATAGAGTAACCAAAGAAGACGTGCTTCGCCATATCGAGGGCACGTCAACAAAGTCGACCACCGATGCGACTCCCGCACAAAAAACCGAATCTTCTGCGAGCCCGGCTGCAACGCCAACAACCACAGCTAAAGCCAGCCAGCCGGCATCGCCCGCACCGGTACCGGTGTTGACAAGCTCAACCGGCGACAGACCCGAAGAAAAAGTACCTATGACGCGATTACGTAAGCGTGTCGCCGAGAGACTGCTTAGTGCCCAGCAAGAAAGCGCCATACTGACCACTTTTAATGAAGTGAATATGCAACCGGTTATGGACATTCGTAACCGTTATAAAGACGAATTTGAGAAAACGCATGGTACTAAACTGGGATTTATGTCCTTCTTTACTCGCGCTGCAATTGAAGCATTAAAGAAATTCCCGGTGATTAATGCGTCGGTTGATGGTGAAAGTATTATTTATCATGGCTATTTCGATATCGGTATCGCGGTAAGCTCTCCAAGAGGTCTTGTCGTACCGATTGTTCGCGATGGTGATACGTTATCATTGGCCGGCATCGAAACTCAGATCAGAGCATTTGGTGAGAAGGCCAAAGATGGAAAATTAACCATGGAAGACCTAACCGGAGGCACATTTACTATCACCAATGGCGGTACCTTTGGTTCCTTATTATCAACGCCGATTATAAATCCACCACAAAGTGCTATTTTGGGTATGCATGCGATCCAGCAAAGACCTGTAGCAGAAAATGGTGAAGTTGTAATACGTCCCATGATGTATGTAGCGTTGTCTTATGATCACAGGATCATTGATGGTCGTGAAGCCGTTCAGTTCCTCGTATCCATCAAACAACAGTTGGAAGATCCCGCTCGTTTTCTGTTACAACTTTAATCGAAAATGGTTTGTCGCATTTTAACAATAAGGTTTACGCTAAATGAAAAAATATGATGTTGTCATCATCGGTGCCGGCCCAGGAGGCTATGTCACTGCTATTCGTTGTGCACAATTGGGGCTTAGCACCGCTTGTGTCGAAAGCTGGATTAATGAGGAAGGAAAACCAGCGCTGGGAGGAACTTGCCTGAATGTAGGTTGTATACCCTCAAAAGCATTACTCGATTCCTCACATCATTTTCATCATATAAAACATGAATCGAATGACCATGGAATTACTGTTAGTGGTGTAACGATGGATGTTAACAAGATGATCTCGCGTAAAGCCAAGATCGTAAAAACACTCACGCAGGGGATTAGTGGTTTATTCAAAAAGAATAAAGTTGAATGGTTGCGTGGTCAGGCAAAATTGCTCAATAACAGGCAAATCGAGATATCACCGCAGCATGAAACGCACGATGAGAAAGCTATCGTGGAAGCAAATCATATTATTATTGCAACCGGCTCTGTGCCGACCAGGATTCCACCGGCAAGTATTGATAATAAACTAATTGTCGATTCCACCGGTGCGCTTAACTTCAATGAAGTTCCACGTCGACTCGGTGTAATTGGTGCCGGTGTTATAGGTCTCGAGCTCGGTAGTGTCTGGAATCGACTCGGTTCCGAAGTTGTCGTTTTAGAAGCCCTGCCCGATTTCCTTGCCCTGGTAGATCGTCAAGTTGCAACGGAGGCTGAAAAAACATTGCGTTCTCAAGGTCTTGATATACGCCTAGGGGCCAAAGTGACCGGCACCGGCAGTAATAATCGCGAAGTTACTATCAATTACGATGATGCCGAAGGAAAACAACAAATTACTGTCGATAAATTAATTGTTGCGGTTGGTAGATCGCCTAACACTGCAGGCTTAGGCGCCAAAGAATGTGGTCTCGAACTTGATGAACGTGGCTTCATCGTGGTTGATGATCATTGCAACACCAGTTTGGAAAATGTTTATGCCGTTGGTGATGTTGTCAGAGGCCCGATGCTAGCGCATAAGGCTTCAGAAGAAGGTGTTGCTATTGCAGAGCGTATTGCCGGAAAACCTGGACATATGAATTATGCAACCATCCCGTGGGTTATCTATACCTGGCCAGAAATTGCGTGGGTAGGCAAAACCGAACATCAATTAAAAGCAGATGGAATTGAATACAGAACAGGAAGTTTTCCTTTTATGGCGACTGGACGTGCACGAGCAATGGGAGAAACGGCCGGGTTTGTCAAAATACTGGGCGATGCCAAGACAGACCGCGTATTGGGGATACACATTTTTGGTCCAAACGCTTCAGAGTTAATCGCTGAGGCTGTAGTCACCATGGAATTTGATGGCAGCACTGAAGATCTCGCCAGAACCATCCATGCTCACCCGACGTTATCTGAAGCAATGCATGAAGCCGCGTTAGCCGTTGATAACAGAACCTTACATATTTAAATAACGCCATCCTCCCGCAAAACGAACTGAGAGTTTTTAACCGCCTCCAAGCCTGATTTATTACAGACTTTTATACCTCGTTATTTAAGTAAGCGCGTTTGATTTTAATCAAGGTGCAATGCCATTAAATATGATTTAATTAACGATTCAGCATGGACTGGACATTTTTCATTAATATCTGGTAGGATTTGCGCTCTTTGTTGCAGCGCAATATATCATTAGCTGATTTACTGCCTTACCATTTAAGCAGTAATTTCAAGATGCGGTTTTACACTTAACGGAGGAATCAGACATGTCAGATAATGTTGTCATCGTAACAGCAGTTCGTACAGCGGTAGGAAATTTTGGTGGCTCTCTAGCAACGTTGCCTGCCCACACATTAGGTGCGGCTGTTATTGCTGACGTCATAAAGCGGTCAGGCATTAAACCAGAACAAGTCGACGAAGTTATTTTTGGCCAGGTTCTGACCGCAGGCACAGGACAAAATCCAGCAAGACAAGCCGCGATAATTGCAGGCCTACCAAATTCAGTGCCCTGTATGACAATTAATAAGGTTTGTGGGAGCGGACTGAAAACTGTTCATTTGGCTGCACAGGCCATCAAATGTGGTGATGCCGAGATCATAATCGCCGGAGGCCAGGAAAGCATGAGCCTATCTCCTCACGTATTACCTAATTCCAGAAATGGCACTAAAATGGGCGACTGGAAAATGTTAGATTCGATGATAGTTGATGGCCTATGGGATGCATTTAACAATTACCATATGGGTGTGACAGCTGAAAATATTGCAAAAAAATATGATATTTCTCGGCAAGAACAGGATGAATTTGCTGCCGCGTCTCAACAGAAAACTGAAGCTGCACAAAAGGCGGGGAAATTTGATGATCAAATTACACCTGTTGAAATTCCTCAACGCAAAGGCGATCCCATAGTCTTCAATAAAGATGAATTCCCAAGAGCCGGGGTTACAGCTGAAGGTATCTCAGGTATGCGCCCTGCATTTGATAAAGAAGGAACCGTAACTGCAGCAAATGCATCGGGTCTGAATGATGGCGCTGCAGCGGTACTCGTTATGTCAGAATCTAAAGCGAAAGAGCTTGGACTGGAAGTGTTGGCGACAATTAAATCCTATTCCAGTGCAGGAGTAGATCCAGCCATTATGGGCACCGGACCTATACCTGCCAGCAAACTCTGTTTGAAAAAAGCCGGCTGGACAGTTGATGAGTTGGATTTAATCGAAGCAAATGAAGCATTTGCAGCCCAGGCGATCTCTGTTAATCGCGATGTCGGTTGGGACACGAGTAAAGTGAATGTTAATGGTGGCGCAATATCAATTGGACATCCGATTGGCGCATCCGGTTGCCGTATCCTGGTGACATTACTGCATGAAATGAAACGCAGCGATGCCAAGAAAGGACTGGCGACACTCTGTATCGGTGGCGGGCAAGGTGTTGCTCTGGCCGTAGAGAGAAAATAACAATCGTCATAAAGACGTTTATGTGGGCTTAGTCATCGCTAAGTCCACGTAGAATAAGGATTATGTAAATCTTATAGACTATAAGATAAGCTGTATTGACCAGATTTAAAAAGTGCTTATGTAACAAGCCTGACTATATTAATAATTGTTACTTAAGAGAATAGGTAAACAACGGACTCGTTCCGAAGTTTTTTTAAAGATGTGGAGTTTTAAGTTTAGGTACCCACAATTTCTATTAATTCAGGACTGAAAAATGGAAGAGAAACGTATTATTAAAAAGTATCCTAATCGTCGTCTTTACGACACGGAAGAAAGTAAATACATCACTTTGGAAGATATCAAAAAACTGGTACTTGATAATAAAGAGTTCATTGTGAAAGATGTCAAATCAGAAGAAGATCTCACCAGGACAATTCTTTTACAAATTATCACTGAACAAGAGGATGATGGCGAACCGCTTTTTACGACACAAGCACTGTCTCATATTATTCGTTTTTATGGTGATTCAGTTCAATCAGTTGCTGGAGATTACCTGCAAAAAAGTATCCATCTTTTCGTTACACAGCAAAAACAATTACAAGACCAACTCCAATCTGCGGTTACAACCAACCCTATATCAGCGATGACTGAACTCACTGAACAGAACCTTGAAATGTGGAAAACCATGCAAGAAAACTTCTTTAAAACAGCCATGAAGTCTCCATTCAAGGTTAAAAAAGATAACGAATAATTGATTATATAGCTTACTAAAATCGCCATATTTACTATATTTAATAGTAAATACAATAGCTTATAAATTTCAAAAAAGTTGGTGTTTCTTCCTATAATCCTGTTGACAGCTCCCTAAAATCGTAATATGCTGCATTGCAATAATTATTGCATTGCACAATAATTGTGTAGTGAATATACATGTAAGGAGTAGAACAATGACTAACGAAATTTTTGAAACAATGAGTAAATTAGGCAAATCAAATTTTGATGCCATCAAAGAACTTTATAAGATTAACTTGAAAATAGCTGGTCAGATTTCTGATCAACAACAAGCGTTTATCAATCTTTCTCTGGAATGTGTGACTTCACAGATGGAAATGCTGGGCAAATCAAAAGACTATAAAGACATTTTGAGCAGCCAGACTTCGCTGATCAATGAGGCCAGTGAAAAGGTTCAGGGTATTGCACGTAATACTGTTGACATCATGAACGAATCAAAAGATGAAGTGAGCGCATGGGTCGAAAAAGGCGTAGAAGAAGCTTCTACTATTGTCCCGTTTGCCAAGAAATCTGCTTAACATAGTTCCAAGCCAGCTTTAACTAAAATTAAAGCTGGCCTACAACGATTTAGATATACCCCTACTTATTCCACGGTCCTATAAATTCATAGGCCGTGGACTTTTTAATAGTTTTCCGTTAAATCAGTTAACCCTTCATCACTATTCTGCATGTCTCTTGCTGAGTCATTCCGTATTGTTTCAATCCGGGCCAAATAGTCAGTACTGACATCACCCGTTACATATTCACCAGTAAAACAGGATGTATCAAATTTTGTGATTTTTTTATTACCTCGGTGAGCGGACGCTATCAGATCTTTAATATCCTGATAAACTAACCAATCGGCTCCGATTGTTTCAGCAACCTCTTCAACCGTTTTATTATAGGCAATCAATTCGGCTGCCGTGGGCATATCTATTCCGTAGACGTTGGGATAGCGAACCGGTGGCGCAGCTGAAGCAACATAGACCCGCTTTGCTCCGGCCTCTCTCGCCATTTGCACAATCTCCCTTGAAGTAGTGCCTCTTACTATAGAGTCATCAACCAGCAAAACATTTTTACCCTTGAATTCTAACCCAATCGCGTTCAGTTTTTGTCTTACTGATTTTTTACGAATACTCTGGCCCGGCATAATAAACGTCCTGGGTATGTAACGGTTTTTTACAAAGCCTTCTCGATATTTAACACCCAGTTTGTTGGCTAAAGGTAATGCAGCTGTTCGACTGGAATCAGGAATAGGAATGACAACATCAATATCATGCTTTGGATAAAGTTTTAGAATTTTTTTGGCCAGCTTGTCACCCATGCGCAACCGGGCTTTATAGACAGAAATACCATCAATGATTGAATCCGGTCTTGCCAGATACACATGCTCAAAGATGCAAGGACTGTAAGTAGGGTTATCTGAACATTGAAAGGTATAAATTTCACCCTCAAGTGTAATGAACACTGCTTCACCAGGTTCTATATCACGAATACGTTTAAAGTCGAGTGCATCAATCGCAACACTCTCGGATGCAATAATAAATTCAGAGCCACTCTCTGTTTTACGTTCGCCAAACACGACCGGGCGAATACCATTCGGATCACGAAAACCTAATATCCCGACCTCAGTGATCATGGCGACAGCAGCATAGCCACCTTTACAACGTTTGTGTAAACGGTTAACTGCCTTGAAAATATCTTCTGGTTTAAGATTTTTTCTAAGCTTGCCTATTGCACTTAACTCATGTGCGAGGATATTTAAGAGTACTTCAGAATCTGAATTGGTATTGAGATGACGAAGGTCATCACGCATTAAGTCTTCTTTCAATGTTTCAGCATTGGTCAAGTTACCATTATGAGCAAGTGTAATTCCATACGGCGTATTGACATAAAATGGTTGTGCTTCTGCAGAAGAGGAACATCCCGCGGTAGGGTAACGTACGTGACCGATACCCATATTACCTTTTAGATTTAACATATGCCGAGTATGGAATACATCTCTGACAAGCCCGTTGTCTTTCCTGAGGTAGAGTTTATTTCCATCACATGTCACCATCCCCGCAGCATCTTGTCCACGATGCTGAAGTACCGTTAAACCATCATAGATAGCCTGGTTAACCGGGCTTTTGGCAACAATTCCGATTATTCCGCACATGATGGTTTTTCTCGTATCGGTTTATTGACCATTTTGATTTGCCCTTTCGTATGAATGATACTCAGTTATTGATTCTGGTAAAAAACGCGCACCCCATAGACTGATACGCTCAAATGGTGCCGCTAATTTGGATTCTTGCCACCATGGTTCTTGAGGAAATGCGGTGAATCCACCCATAAAGACAATGACTGACACAATCAGCCCACCAAGTCCCATACCAAAAAATAATCCCAGAATTCTATCTGCAGCCGTAAGTCCGGTTCTGCCTAATAACTTTACTACGAAAAAGCTTATACCGCTCATGATAAGTAAACTTATGATAAATAATGCGATAAAAGCCAGCACAATTCTTATGATTGGTGTATCGACATAATTTTCCAGCAAGGGTGAAAAATACGGCACCAGTTTTATCGATAGGCCTAGAGAAACAGCCCAGGACAATAAAGAGAATAATATATTTAAAAACCCGTAGAAAACACCAACGATAGTTGGTAGTGCGATCAGGCAAAGAATGACTATGTCAGCGGTAGACATTATTTGTTTCAGCTTTTGATTAAGTTAGTTAACAGGTTATGGGTAATTTAATACTATACCGTCAAGATTAGTATTTTCTTTGATCTTTTTTAGCAAAGCATCTGCATCTGAACGCAATAATTCAGGCCCCACCCTGACACGATAAACGATCTCATCTTCCTGTTTTAAAGGCTCCACAAAAGCAGGAAAACCTGACTTCCTTAATGTTAAATTAAGTTTGTCGGCATTGACCTTACTGGAAAAGCTGCCTAACTGAACTACCCACGCTGTCAGACCTACTTGTTTGTCTTTTGCTGTATTCTTTTGCTGTGTTTTATTTGGTATCTTGGTCTCTAAAATTACTTCTGCAGAACCTGTGGAATCAGAATTTTGAGTGATCTCAGCGCTTGTCTGTTCTTCTTTTGCAGGAACATCAAGCTCATCGGGTAGAGCAGGTTTCGTCAATTCTGTTAATGGAATTAATTTGGCATTAAATTTTTCTGTGGGGCGGTCAGGAATATTTGAATTAGCAATAGAATCGTTATCTATTGGACCTGTCAGTAACATAGGAATAAAGATAACAGCAATAATTACCAGAACCGCAGCACCAACTAATCGTTCTTTTAGATGTTGATGCATTGAAGCTAGCCTGTCTCCTGATCTAAATATCGTAATGCGGCTCCTACAGTCAGGAACGAACCCGTTACGACAATCCTGTCTCCGGTCATTGATGATTGTTCAAGCGTTTCCAAAGCATGATCAACACTTATATACTCAACTACGTTGTCTTTTATTCCAAGCTCGGCAAGTCCAGAAATCAGTGTTTTGGCATCGCTACCTCTATCTTGTGTCAGGGTGATAATGTTCCAGCTATCAGCAATATTATTTAATACCTTGAACACTTCCGGATGATCTTTGTCTTTTAACATACCGACGATTAAATGAGTTTGTCCAAGACACGGTATCTTACTCAAATTTTCAACCAGTACCCTGACAGACTCGCTATTATGCGCCACATCCAGAATCTTTGGTATCCGACCAGGAATGAACTGCATACGACCAGTGAGGCGAAAACTGTTTAAACCTTGCTTAATATGTTCCGGATTAACCGGGTAATCATGTTTTATTTTTTCCAGAACCATCAACACGCCGGCAGCATTTTCTAGTTGAAAATCACAGAACTGCATTGGTCGTGGTAGTTTTTCGAGAGAGACAGTATCCGTTTTCCAGGACCAGTAGCCATGCCCTTTGGTTAAGTGATAATCACGTCCGAGCATGGACAATGGCGTACCTAATGCGTCGGCACAATCAAGCAGACTCTGTGGTGGTTCAGGATCCGAGCAAATAGCAGGCGCTTTGTTTCTAAAAATACCTGCTTTTTCGCGCGCGATGCTTTCACGATTATCACCGAGCCATTGTTGATGATCGATATCGATACTGGTAACTAAGGCAACATCTGCATCCAGCACATTGACGGCATCCAGACGTCCACCTAAGCCTACTTCAAGAACAGCGATATCCACATTATGTTGGCGAAAAAGATCCAATGCGGTAAGTGTGCCAAATTCAAAGTACGTTAATGAAATTTCACCACGGGCGCGGTCTATTCGATCAAATGATTCACATAATTCAGAATCAGAGACCTCTTCTCCATTGATACAAATTCGTTCGTTATAACGCAGTAAATGCGGGGATGTATAGCGTCCTATTTTATAACCGGCATTACGAAGAATTTGATCGAGCATGGTAATACTGGAACCTTTACCATTTGTCCCGGCAATACTTATCACATTATAGGCTGGTTTGAGCAAACCCATATTATTTGCGACACGGCGACAACGCTCCAATCCCAGTTCTATCGCTGTAAAGTGGAGACTTTCCTGCCACGCTAGCCATTTATCCAGGCAGTTGAACCTTAACTTTTCGGGGTGTTTATCTGCGCCGGATATTGATTTTATCTTTCTAGGCATAAATTTACCGGCCAAATATCAAGTTATGCAGTTAATGATTGATGGGTCAATATTGATAATATATTGCTGATTCTATCGCGTAATTCTCTTCGATCCACGATCATATCAATATCACCATGTTCAAGTAAAAACTCACTACGCTGGAATCCGGCGGGTAATGTTTCTCTTACAGTTTGCTCTATAACTCTGGGTCCAGCGAATCCAATTAGTGCATTTGGTTCAGCAATATTGATATCACCAAGCGTTGCAAGGCTGGCGGAGACTCCGCCCATGGTTGGATCGGTCAACACAGAGATATAAGGTAATTTATTATTGCGGAGATGCGCTATCGCGGCTGCTGTTTTTGCCATTTGCATTAACGAGAACAATGCTTCCTGCATCCTGGCACCACCACTGGTAGAAAAACAGATAAATGATGAGTTTGATTCTATTGCTGTTTCAACACCACGGACAAATCGCTCACCAACAACGGAGCCCATGGATCCACCCATAAAATTAAATTCAAAAGCACAGGCAACCACAGATAAGCCTTTTAGATATCCCGACATAACAACCATTGCATCGTCTTCACCGGTTTTCTTTTGTGCTTGACTAAGTCTGTCCTTATAACGCTTACTATCCCGAAATTTAAGTATATCAATGGGCTTGATATCAGCACCTATTTCCTCTCTATTTTCTTTATCCAAAAAGCATTCGAGCCTATCGCGCGCGCTAATACGCATATGATGATTACATTTCGGACATACTTCAAAATTTCTATCGAGTTCTGCACGATACAATACAGCGTTACAGACTGGACATTTAGTCCATACCCCTTCCGGAACAGTACGGCGTACTGAACCATTCGTCTTATTTCGCGATGGTAATATTTTTTTAAACCAGCTCATATTTTATAATTACTCAATATTATCTAATGCGGTTCGCAACGAACTGATGAATGATGATACTTCTGCTTTCAGTTTGTTACTGTTTTCACCATGTTCAGCGATACGTTCAACCAATGCACTCCCCACAACGACTGCATCACTTATCGTTCCGACAGCCTGGGCAATTTTTGCATCCTTAATACCGAAGCCAACACCTAATGGTAAGCTAGTCTTGCTTCGAATTTCATCCAATTTATCACCAACTGCCTTGACATCTAATTGGTTACTGCCCGTGACACCTTTCAAAGAGACATAATACAGGAAGCCGGAAGCGACTTCACAAATCCTGTTCAAACGCTCGCCACGGGTTGTCGGCGATATAAGAAATATCTGGTCGATACCATGTGGTTTCAGCACCGCACTTAGCTCAGCTGCTTCCTCCGGCGGTAAATCGACTATAATCAGACCATCGACACCTACACCCGCTGCCTTTTCAACAAACTGCTCATATCCCATCACTTCGATAGGATTCATATAACCCATTAATATCACCGGGGTTGATTCATTTTTGCCACGAAATTCCTTAACTATATTAAACACGTCATCAGTATTAGTACCGTTATGCAGAGCGCGCTCGCTGGCTCGTTGAATCACCGGACCATCGGCCATGGGATCTGAAAAAGGTACACCCAATTCTATGATATCTGCTCCGGCGTCCACTAAAACATGCATTAATTCAACAGTTAAATTGAGTGAAGGATCCCCCGCCGTAATAAACGGAATAAGGGCTTTTTTATTATTGTTTTTAAGTGCGTTAAAACACGCTTCAATTCTGCTCATAGTTAATTAGTTCAAAAGGTATTATAAAAAGAGATAGAAAATAGAATATGACTATTCAAAATGATCGATATGGCTAAGCTTTTAAACCGAGTTTCAACTCGAGTAATTCTATTGCCATATCAGGAATTTCTTTATGATTTTTAGACTCATGTGATAACAACCAGTGATCAACTTCATCACGCTTTACTTTCAATAAATCAGCGATCTCCATACGATCCAGTTTTCGTTCGATCATAATATCCATTAAACGTTCACGATTATTCATAATCCGGAATCCTGATTTAGAGGGTTATCCCTTCATGGGCTGCAACGGTATGGATGTCTTTATCACCACGACCTGATAAATTCACAATAATTATCGCATCTTTATCCATTTCAGGGGCAATTTTTGCTGTATAGGCCACTGCATGACTCGATTCCAATGCGGGAATGATGCCTTCTATACGTGTCAATTTATGAAAAGCATCCAGCGCTTCAATATCAGTAACTGACACATAATTTGCACGGCCAGTATCTTTTAACCAGGCATGTTCTGGTCCAACACCCGGATAATCCAGACCCGCGGAAATGCAGTGCGTTTCGATTATCTGCCCATAATTATCTTCCATAAGATAGGTGCGATTACCGTGGAGTACACCCGGTTTTCCTGCATTTAAAGGTGCGGCGTGACGGCCTGTTTCGATGCCATCCCCTGCGCCTTCAACACCAAAAATCGACACCTCTTTATCATCCAGAAAAGGATGAAACAATCCTATTGCATTAGACCCGCCCCCGACACAAGCAACCAGTGAATCTGGGAGTCTGCCAGTCTGGTCCAGACATTGTTGTCGTGCTTCGCGTCCGACTACCGCATTGAAATCCCTGACCATGGTTGGATAGGGGTGTGGCCCGGCAACTGTCCCGATGATATAAAACGTGTCATCGACATTCGTAACCCAGTCTCGCATTGCTTCATTCAACGCATCCTTCAATGTTCTTGAACCTGCTTCAACCGCAACCACGGTGGCGCCTAACAGTTTCATGCGAAATACGTTCATGGCTTGTCGCTGTATGTCTTCCGCGCCCATATAAACAATACATTCCATCCCATATCGCGCGGCTACCGTTGCAGAGGCAACGCCATGCTGTCCGGCACCGGTTTCTGCAATAATACGTCGCTTACCCATAAGCTTGGCTAATAAAGCCTGACCAACGGTATTATTGATTTTATGCGCACCGGTGTGGTTCAAGTCTTCCCGCTTTAAATAAATTTGCGCGCCACCTAGTTGCTCACTCCATCGCTTCGCATGGTACAGCGGTGAAGGTCTACCAACATAATGTTTTAAATCGTGTTCAAATTCGGCAATAAAGTCAGGATCTTTTGAATATTTATTGTAGGCCTGCTCAAGCTCTTCGAGTGGGCCCATTAACGTCTCAGAGACGAAACGACCACCATAGATACCAAAATGCCCTCTTTTATCAGGCATAGACTTAAATGATTCAATTTCTGAATTATCAATTTTTTTATTTGTTTCAAGCATGCATAGTCTCACTAATAAATTTTATAATTTTGTCGGGATCTTTTATCCCTTTTTGACGCTCAACACCACCGCTAACATCAACTGCATAGGGACGGACCTGATCAATTGCCTTTTTTACATTTTCTGCATCTAACCCACCTGCAAGAATCAATGGTTTTGATAAATCTTTTGGAATGACATCCCAGTCAAATGGCTTACCTGTTCCACCGGGAACGCCTTCTACGTATGTATCCAGTAATAATGCTCGGGCTGATGGATATTTCTTCATTTCGTCTGCTAAACATACGTTTTCATGCATTCTGACTGCTTTAATATAAGGTCTATTGTATAAAGCGCAAGCCTGTTCCGTCTCTTGTCCATGAAATTGCAAGGTGTCAATCGTCACTTGCTCCAAAACTTCACGAATATAGGCTTGCTCGGCATCTACAAATAATCCGACACAGTTTATAAACGGCGCGATATTATTAATAATGTCTTTGGCAATGCTAATAGACACATGCCGTGGACTCTTTTCATAAAATACCAGACCTATCGCATCAGCACCGGCAGAGATGGCAGTGTTAGCATCCTCCAGTCTGGTGATACCGCAAATTTTTACCCGAGTACGATTGAACTGATTCATTATGCTTTCATTTAAGATTAAATTTTAATCGCCAATAGCAAACTTTTCCAATACCGTTTTTGCAGCTGGAATTGCAAAACGGGCTGGATACTGAACATTCACCAGATATAAGCCATCGGCCGGCGCAGTAATTCCACCGACTGTTCTGTCTTTCGCGTGCAAGACTTCTGCTGCCCAATTTACTTCTTTTTTATCCAGGCCGATAGCCATTAATACACCAACAATATTCCTGACCATATGGTGTAAAAAAGCGTTGGCACAAACTGTAATAATCAACCATTCATCCAGCCTGCTGATTTCCAGATTATGTATCGTTCGGACAGGAGAATTCGCCTGACAAGCAACTGCCCTATACGATGTAAAATCGTGCTCTCCGATAAAGCATTTAGAAGCCAGATTCATTTTTTCAAAATCAAGTGGACGGCATTCCCACGTAATCAGACCATTCAAAATGGCCGGGCGTGCCTGTCGATTTAATATGAGGTACTGGTACGTTCTGCTTTCAGCACTGTATCTGGCATGAAACTCATCATCGATATTCATAGCCCAGATAACAGCGATATCTTTGGAGAGATTTGAATTGGTGCCTAATACCCAGGCATGGGTATCTCTTATAGAAGATGTTTCGAAATGGACAACTTGTTGGATTGCATGAACACCGGTATCAGTCCTTCCTGCACAAATAACTTGTATTGATTCATCTGCAACTACTGATAAAGCAGACTCCAACGTTTGCTGGATTGTTGGTGTGATAGATTGCTTTTGCCATCCATAGTAATTGCAACCAGTATATTCAATTCCCAGTGCAATCTTCATTTTGGACTGGTCGGAATAATTATTGAATAAATAGAGCTATGTCAGTTTAGTTGAACAACATTGCTGTATGTTTTTATAATTTATTATACCTGTTCTAACAGATCTTCAGCTTGTTTGCGTTGTTCATCATTTCCATCAGCTATAACTTCATCCAAAATAGCCTTTGCACTATCTTTATCGCCCAATTCTACATAGGCTTTGGCAAGATCAAGTTTAGTCGCGATTTCATCTTCCGAGCTTTGCTCATCTGGCTGAGCCGCTCTTGGAACAAATACAGTATGTTCGTCATCATCATCGTCGTCATCGGTTAATTCCATACTCTTTGGCATTTCAACCGTACCATCAAGATCCAGACTTATATCGTCGTCTTCAGATGGTTCATCAATGCTGAATTCAAAATCTAAATCCATATCAGAATCTGTTGAAGCTTCATCTGCAACATCGATTTCAAGCTCGTCATTTGCTGTTTCATCGGGAACATCTAACTCAAGCGCATCATCTTCACCCATATCAAAATCGAGTGATATCTCATCATCAGCAGTTTCTGTATCTTCTTCGACATCTAGTCTGATAGGGGAATCGTCTTCGGACAGATCCAGACTCAATTCCGAGTCATCGATCTCAGATTTTTCAGACTCACCCAGATCCATTTCCAACCCTGCATCCAGGTCCATGTCTAGACCTGCATCTTCCTCTGATTCATTTGCCTCAATTTCAAGATCCGGACTGTTATCGTTGGTACCAAGATCAAAATCCAGTGAATTATCATCCTCTACCTTCGACTCATCTGAACTTGGTAAATCAGCCACATCAAACTCTAGAGTTGGATTATCATCGCTTGCATCATTCTCTAGTTCAAAATCAAGTAAACCATCGCTATCAGCGCTCGTTGCCGCTGTCACGTCCAACAAATCTTCTTCTGAGTCAAGGTCAAGATTCGAAGCTGCCGTTACGTCCAGTAAATCTTCACCAGTCGATTCTTCTCCTGAGGTCAGGTCCAGCAAATCGTCAGTACCTGCACTACTACCCGAAATATCAAGCACATCATCCGAATCACTATCATCTAAATCACCAAGACCAACCGCAGCGGTCACGTCCAGCATGTCTTCGCCCTCGTCTGAGGCGGTCAAATCCAGCATATCTTCGCCTTCATTAGAAGAAGTTATATCAAGGATTTCTTCAGCTTCTTCTGTGCCCTGCCCAGAAGCAGCCGTTTCTTCTTCTGCACCACCTATATCAAAATCAAGCCCACCACTATCTCCAGTCTCATCGTCGGCAGTCACATCAACAAACCCACCACCCGTGGTATCTGCTGAGTCCTCGTCATCATCGCCACCACCTTCGGCAAATAAAGCACGTGTAGGCGACATTTCTTGCCACATAGCGGTTGCCATATTCCAGTGTTCACCTTCTCCACCGACAATGTCATGCAAAACCTTGGCGGCTTCTTCATAACTTTTCTTGTTACCGGACGTGTAAAAAACCTCAAGCAATTTGGTATGGTATTCAGGATTTTCAGGATCACTACTTATAACATTACGAACAAATTCTTCAGCTTGATCAAACTGTTCAAAAGCAAGATAAGTATTAACCTCTTGCAGCGGATCTTCATCTGACTCTTCTTCTGCAACTTCTGCGGGTGTATCGTCTTCGCTTATGAGCTCTGGTTTTTCTTCTTCGAGATCAACATCAGCAGCCGCTTCGTGCACTGCAGTCTCAGCTTCAGAATCTGAATCAGGCAATACAGTAACTGCTTCAGAATCAGGCAGATCTTCAGAACCGGTGTCACCCAGGCTACCTGAATCAAAATCAGGAAAAGCTTCTTCTGTCATCGCATCAAATGAAACTGTTTCTGCAGGCTTCTTTTTGAACTTCATTACAACTATGACAATTATAAGAAGGATTAAAAAGCCACCTATTGCCATTCCAACAACCGGGTTACCCAACAATATTTCTCTCACTGGTCCAAGGTACTGATCAACCATACCCATGACACCACCAGTGCTCGTTGCTGGCTCTGTTTCGATTACCTCGATAACATCATCAACTACATCGACATCTTCTTCATCAACCGTTGCCGTCTCTTCTTCATCGGTAGACTCTTCACCTACCGTTTCATCCATAACGTCTTGCTCAATTTCATCAACTTCAGGAACTGCTAATTCTTCCTGATCCGCGGGGAATTCTTCTATAGCAGAAACGTCTTCCTCTTCTGTCAGAGCCTGCGTTGCCGTTTGACCTTGAAGTGCTGCTAATTCATCGTCTTTTAGTAATAATAAGCGTTTTAGATCTTCTAATAGTGCTTCCGACTCTTGCAGACGATCTTTTAACTCTATGTTTTCACTAGTCAATGCCTGTATCGATTCTTTCGCCAGCACCAAATCGTCACCAGCAGCCGCGTCTACGCTTGATACCTGCTGTGTCGCTTCACCTTCTTCTTTCGCTGCTACCAGTTTTAATTCTGCTTCAGACTCGACCATCGCTTCGGTCGTATCTACAGCGGAAGACGTGTCCGATGATTCAGGTACAGAACTGACCTCTGGTCGCTCACTAACAGCGCTGGATAAATTATCTTTTATGTTATCCCATGCGGCATGTTGTGATTGAACATCGGCCAATGCCTGTGCGTTAGTAAGCGCATTGATCTCGCTTTCATTAGGCATGCGAAGTATTTGACCACTTTTCAAACCGTTTATATTTTGATTAAAAAATGCTTCCGGGTTGGCACGCAATAAGGCCAACATCATTTTATTTACACTGGTCGAGGAATTTGGTCGCATTGCTGACGCGATAGACCATAACGTATCGGATTTTTCTGTAGGTCCGTAATCGCCACTGGCATAATTAACATTCGGCTTAGAGACCGGCGCACTGCCTGTTTGCTCAAACTCACTCGCCGTGACTACTTTGTGATCAGGATCAATACTGATCACAGGCTCGATGCTATCGGTCGTTTTTACCTGATTCTGAGTAAATTCACCGGCACGTGCATTGGGATCGTACAAAGGTGGATCGAGTAAGACCGTGTACTCACGGAATAAACGCCCATTCGACCAACTTACTTCTACCAGAAAATTCAGGAACGGTTCGCGAATCGGATCCTGACTGTAAACGCGAATGTAATCAGGCCCATCGTCAACAGATCGGCGTAGAGAAAACTTCAGCTTACCCAGAATAAAAGGACGATCAATTTTTGCTCTGGCAAAAGCTTCACTGTCGGCCAGACCAATTGTAAGCGCATCAAGTTCGTCCGCTGTTGGTGACAGTAATTGAATTCTTGCATCAAATGGTTCATTTAATGCGGAATTTAAATCAAGATTACCCAAGCCTAATGCGTTAACTAAAGCAGGGACTAAAGCTAATAAGATGACGGTATAAATTTTACGTTTCATTTTTACTTCAAATTTCCTTGAAATCAATTACGTGGCGGATCAATCAACAATGAATATTCTCTGATAATATGACCATCAGACCAGCCAATATCTAATGTGAATTCGACAATTGGTTCCCGAATTACGTCATTACTGGTGATTTTGAGAATGCTGGCCCCACCATCTTTCAAAACTTCATATTTTAAATGGTACGGAGAAGCATAATTATCAGACGGATTTCTTAATTCGACCTTAAGATCGTCAAGATCTATTGCAGCGTCCATTTTCAACTCAAGTTTCACATCAAGCCTTTGATTTAAATATGATTTCAAATCTGGCTCAGACAGTGATAAAGCATGTGCTGCAATGGCATAAAATCCTAAGACAGACAACATCAAGAGCTTAAAGAATATTTTGTAGACACCCATTAGTTTACACGCTATATTATTGTTTTATATAGTAATTATAATTTCCAATACTACAAAATTTTACATGCTTCTGAATACAATTTAACCCCATTTATTACCGGTTTATTGCACTTTAGAACTTGCGAATGTGCTTTACATATAATCGATAACTATAGTTTATAAGTAGTGTTTTACCAGAATTTCAGCGATTTGAACACTATTTAATGCAGCGCCTTTACGAACATTATCTGAAACAACCCACATATTCAGGCCACGTGGATGTGATATATCTTCTCTCAGACGCCCGACGAAAACAGCATCTTCTCCAGCAGCCTCTGTAACTGCTGTTGGATAACCGCCATCTTTTCGCGTATCCAGCAGAGTCACACCTGGCATGTTTTCAAGCAATTTCATCGCTGTGGGAACATCAATTTTAGTCTTCGTTTCGATGTGGATCGCCTCGGAGTGACCATAAAAGACAGGCACCCTTACTGCAGTCGGGTTCACCATGATTGAGTCATCCTCAAAGATCTTTCGCGTTTCCCAGACCATCTTCATTTCTTCTTTTGTGTAGCCATTATCCTGAAACGTATCAATTTGCGGCAGGACATTAAATGCGATTTGTTTTGGATAAACCTGACACTCAACATCTTTTGCATTAAGCAGATTTGCAGTTTGTGCTGCGAGTTCTTCTATCGCTTCTTTGCCAGTACCCGAGACAGCTTGATAAGTGCATACGTTAATTCTTTCTATCCCAACCGCATCATAGATTGGCTTTAGTGCCACTAGCATTTGAATTGTTGAGCAATTCGGATTGGCAATTATGCCTCTGTTCTTATATGCCGCTATAGCATGTGGATTGACTTCGGGAACGACCAGCGGGATATCGTCGTCGTAACGAAATTGAGATGTATTATCGACCACAACACAACCTGCCTCGGCAGCGCGTGGCGCATGAATTGCAGATACTGATGCACCGGGCGAAAACAAGCCTATATCCGTCTTACTGAAATCAAATGTTTCCAAATCTTCAACTTTCAGACTTTTACCTTTGAATTGAATGCGTTTGCCTGCGGAACGACTACTCGCGAGGGCATAGACTTCATTCACAGGAAAATCACGTTGCTCCAGAATCGACAACATGGTTTCACCCACAGCGCCTGTTGCACCAACAACAGCGACATTAAATTTTTTACTCATCTTCTAAATTTCATCTCTATTAAAATTGACAATTATCATCGCTGATAGCTTATTTAGTCTGTAATGCTTTTATAACCGCATCACCCATCTCATTGGTACCGACACACTTCATACCGGCAGAATGGATATCTTTTGTTCTCAAGCCTTCTTTCAGAACCCGGCTAACTGCCTGCTCAATTTCATCGGCTAATTTAACTTCAACCAGTGAATAGCGCAGCAACATAGACAGCGATAACAGCGTGGCTAGCGGGTTGGCAATGTCTTGACCCGCTATATCCGGGGCTGATCCATGAATTGGCTCATACATGCCGCTACCATCACTGGCCAACGACGCGGAGGGTAACATACCAATAGAGCCCGTTAACATCGATGCTAAATCGGACAGGATATCGCCAAACAGATTTGTCGTCAGGATCACATCAAACTGTTTTGGCGCCCGCACTAACTGCATGGCGGCGTTATCAACGTACATATGTTGTAATTCAATATCAGGATAACCTTTGGCAACATCACTGACGACTTCGCGCCATAATTCTGTGGCTTCGAGTACATTGGCCTTATCTACCGAACAGACGCGTCCCTGGCGTTTACCCGCCACATCAAAGGCAATTCGCGCAATTCGTTCGATTTCACTCTCACTGTATACCAGTGTATTAAAACCCTGGCGTTGGCCATCATCAAGTGTTCTTATGCCACGTGGTTCACCAAAATAGATTCCACCGGTCAGTTCTCTCACAATCATAATATCAAGATTGCTGACGACCTCTGCCTTCAAGCTGGACGCTGCTGCCAATTCTGGAAAAAGAACCGCTGGCCGTAAATTAGCAAATAAACCGAGATGGGCTCTAATAGCCAATAATCCACGTTCCGGGCGTAATGCGCGTTCGATTGACTCCCATTTAGGTCCACCGACAGCGCCCAATAATACGGCTGCAGAGTCTTTCGCTTTTGCCAAAGTATCATCAGGCAACGGAACCCCGGCCGCATCAACGGCACAGCCACCAAGCAAACCGTGTTCTATAGCTACATCAAGACCACGTTCATTGATCAAATAGGCCAATACTTTTTCAGCCTGGGCAACAATTTCCGGGCCTATGCCATCGCCCGGCAAGATTAGTATTTTTTTAGTCACGTTTTCATTAATTCCAGATTATATAAATACACTGTTTTCAAAGGCCGCAAAGCATACATCAACTTTAAGTCCGGGACGAATAACACAGGCAAATTTCAGGGGTTATAGTGTTTTTTTTCTTTAATTACGCTAATGAGTCCCGCTGAAATAATCAAAACACCTCCAATATATTCGTTAACACTGACAATCTCGTTGGTGAGTAATGCGGCAGAAACCGCACCGGCAACTATTTCGAGCAGGAAGATCACTGAAGACCGTTGTATCGGCAAGTAGGTAACGCCATATTGAGCCGTCCATGTCATCAGGAACATGAACGGAAACCCGATAAAAAATGCCAGCGTCCCTGAACTCAGGGTTATCTCGGGCACGGGTGTCTTTGTCACCACTATGGCACAAGCAGTGACTCCGATGACGCCTAACCAGGATATTCCCATCTTCATTTCTATAGGCACTTCGCCAATCTTTCTGATCCATACATTGTTAACCGCAAACGCAATACCTGCGGTAAGCGCATAGATATCAGCCAGGCTTATTGTCGTGATGTCGATTATTTTCGAATCCCATAACATCAGCATGGCGCCGACCATAGCCAGAATTAAGGCAAGAAAGCCTTTGATGGTAATACGTTCATTCAATATAAGAACGGATAGCAATATTGCCCATATTGGCGACAGGTAAAATAACAACATGACGCGCACGATTTCGCCTTCGAGCACGGCCAATATAAAAGCCAGATTAGTCCAACCGGCAAAGATCCCGAGCACGACATAATCGAGTTTGTGTTTTGAAAATTCTGCACGCAGATGCAAACAATTGGGCAGCAGAATGAGGGTGGCTGTAACAAAAACAATTAACGTAGACCACAGACCGGATAGTCCCATACCTTCCAGCAATCTCATCGGATACCAGAGGATGCCCCAAAGAATTGCGGCAACAACACAAGATAAAGCAGGAAAGTGTTGTGATGTTGGTTGGGATGAAAGAATTGTTAACATATACTTGTTTTTTTGACCCTTAACGAACTAAAAATTATCTCAATGAACCCTGGATTGGAAAAATGTCATGCTTACCCGTTTGAGAAGCTAACGCAGCTACTTGAAAACTGTGATGCCGACCCGACAAAGTCTGCAATCAGCCTTGCTATCGGCGAACCCAAGCACACTACACCAGACTTTATACTAGATACATTAAAATTAAATCTGCGTGACGTAGCAATCTATCCGACAACGCGTGGCGTAGATGAATTACGTAACAGCATCGCAGACTGGCTGTGTAAGCGCTTCAATTTACCGGTGGCATCCATAGACGCTGGAAAAAACATATTACCTGTCAATGGCACACGCGAGGCATTATTTGCCATTGCCCAAACAGTAATCAACAAAAACACTGAAACACCCATTGTTATTCTGCCCAACCCGTTTTATCAGATTTACGAGGGTGCCGCTTTATTAGCCGGCGCCGAACCCTATTACCTGAACTGTATTGAAGACAATAACTTCATTCCTGATTTTTCAACTGTACCCGATAACATCTGGCAACGATGCCAACTGGTTTACTTATGTTCACCGGGGAACCCTACCGGCTCAGTAGTCGATAAAGAAACCGTAAAAGAATTAATGGGCTTTGCTGAAAAATATGACTTCACGATTGCTTCAGATGAATGTTATTCAGAAATCTATCAATCCGAAGACCAACCGCCCGTCGGCTTGCTTGAGTATGCACATATGCTGGGGAACGCTGAATATAAACGCTGCCTGGTATTCCATAGCCTCTCGAAACGCTCAAATGTACCGGGCTTACGCTCCGGTTTCGTTGCCGGCGATAGCGAGTTGATAGAAAAATTTCTGCGTTATCGAACCTATCATGGCTGTGCTATGCCTTTACACACACAAAAAGCCAGTATTGCTGCATGGAGCGATGAAGAACACGTCAAACAAAACAGAGTCCAATACCGGGAGAAATTTAAACAAGTTTGCTCAATACTTAACCCGGTTCTGCCGGTATCGTCACCCGTTGCGAGTTTTTACCTGTGGCCGGAACTACCCTGCTCCGACACAGACTTTGCAAGAAGGTTGCTTACAAGCGAGAATATCAAGGTATTGCCGGGCTCCTATCTCTCGCGTGAGGTGCAAGGAATCAATCCAGGCAAAAACCGTATCCGTATTGCTCTGGTAGCGGAACTTACAGAATGTGTAGAGGCCGCAAACCGTATCAACCAATTTATACAGAATTCATTTTAAAATTAGGAAAAACAACATGAGTGATTTAGAAAAATTCATCAATGACGCATTTGATAACCGTGCCGCATTGGACGCAGACGAACCCAGCAAAGAGCTCAAAGAAGCTGTTGAAGGCATTATCTGGAAACTGGACAGCGGACAACTCCGTATCGCTGAAAAAATCGATGGCAAGTGGGTTGTTAATCAGTGGCTGAAAAAAGCCGTGCTACTCTCATTCATGATAGATAACAATATTGTCATTCAAGGCGGCCATACCAATTATTTTGATAAAATACCCAACAAGTTCTATGGCTACACCAAGTCCAATTTTATTGAAACTGGCGCACGCGTGGTTCCAACAGCAACCGTAAGACGCGGAAGTTTCATCGGCCAGAACGTGGTGTTGATGCCCAGCTTTGTTAATATCGGTGCGTATGTTGGTGATGGCACCATGGTTGACACCTGGGCCACGGTTGGCTCATGCGCACAAATTGGCAAAAATGTTCATCTCTCTGGCGGCGTCGGTATCGGTGGCGTACTGGAACCTTTACAAGCTAACCCGACGATCATCGAAGACAATTGTTTTATCGGTGCCCGTTCAGAAGTCGTTGAGGGTGTTATCGTTGGTGAAGGTTCAGTAATCTCCATGGGCGTTTATCTTGGCCAAAGCACGCGCATCTATAACCGTGCGACCGATGAAGTGACCTATGGCGCTATCCCGCCGGGTTCAGTTGTCGTTTCCGGCAATCTGCCTTCGGACGATGGTAAATACAGTTTGTATTGTGCCGTCATCGTGAAGACCGTTGATGAGAAGACACGCAGTAAAGTTGGTATTAACGAAATATTGCGCGACCTTTAATAAATGCCAATGTCATCAGTAACTCTCTATGGCATAAAAAACTGCGATACCGTTAAAAAGGCACGGAAATGGTTAGACGATCATTCCGTGCCTTACACTTTCCATGATTTCCGTGTTGACGGTATTAACAAAACCTTGATTAATGATTTTCTGAAACAAATCGATCTTGAAACACTGATCAATAAGCGCGGCACAACTTGGCGTAAATTATCGGACGCAGAAAAAGACATTAAGAATAAGACTCAAGTCATAACATTAATGATCGAGAATCCGACAATCATCAAAAGACCTGTATTGAATGTGAACAAAAAGATATCTGTTGGATTTAGTAATGAGGATTATAAGTCCATCAATTTCTCATGACACGTTTTGCCCAGAAGCGGCAGTTTAACAACTAACGACCAAGCTCACCGGCAGCATTGTAGCGATGGGGAAAAGCCGTCCGGTGGAGCATTTTTTGGAAAGCTTATGCCTCTATCTTTGGAATTATTCCGATTGCTTCTTTTTTCTATTACGTAATTCCCGTAGCGCTATAATAACTATAGTAACAGCGGTTAAAGGAATAACGAAGTACAGCATAGTTGCACTGAATTCAGGTAAAGCATCATGATGGGATACTGCTAAAATAAGGTACAGCGTATAAGCTACATAGTATCCCAGTAATAATGCACCTTCCTGACGACTAATTACGCCACCTGTAAAAAATATAGGCAAACATGCCATCGCTACCACAATCATGACTGGCATATCGAACCTGATAACTGCAATTGAAACCTCAACTCCTGCTGGTGCAATTATACTGGTAAGTCCAAGTACTCCCATAATATTGAAGAGGTTACTACCAACAACATTACCGACAGCAATATCACGTTCTCCGCGAACGGCTGCTATGACTGAAGTAACCACTTCAGGTAGAGAAGTGCCAGCTGCAACAATCGTTAATCCGATAACCAATTCGCTTACTCCAAAATATTGGGCAAAGGAAACTGCACTATCTACGAGCCAACGTGAGCCAAGTATTAATAATG
Organism: uncultured Gammaproteobacteria bacterium; assembly: GCA_938084745.1. Lineage (GTDB taxonomy): Bacteria > Pseudomonadota > Gammaproteobacteria > Eutrophobiales > Eutrophobiaceae > UBA7359. Next base: position 44,622 of record CALKEZ010000003.1, on the reverse strand, counting down.
TGAGTCCACCAAGTATCAAACCAATATTTTTAGCCCAATTATTTTTTACAGATTCATCACTCCCGAATTCTCTAGCGTATTCCTCTTTCACTGCTGAGGTTTCTTTGCGACTTTGGTAAATTAAAAACCAGATATAAATAACGAGACTTACAAACAGCGCAAAACCCTCAACGCGACCAAGGTTTCCATCTAAGGAAAAGATTAGAGTAATAATTGACATCGCTATCATTAAAGGGACATCTAACCGTACCAGTTGTTGCGAGACAATAAGCGGTACAATTAACGATGAAAGACCAAGAATAAAAAGGACGTTGAAAATATTACTTCCAACCACGTTTCCTACTGCAATATTTGACTGACTAGATAGCACTGATTTGACACTTACCGCAAGCTCAGGCGAACTAGTGCCAAACGCAACAACGGTTAGACCGATAACCAATGGCGATATACCAAAGACAGTCGCTATGCGGGATGACCCTCGTACTAATGCTTCCGCACCAAGTATTAAGAATACTAGCCCAACAACAAATAAGAGAATTGTCATAGTTGCCCTGCCTTACAATCGTGTAATTGTTGCCCAACTAGTCTTTAAAGGAAACTTTGTCCGCTTTGGGTCGCTAGCAGCATAAAATATTTCAGTTACTCTGTGTATAATACAGCTGAGTTACAATTTTCGTATCCTATTTTACATCTTAATAACGTCAAAAGGACGACCTCCTGAATGAAACGCGCGCAAGCGATTTTAAAATCCACTTTTGGTTACGACCAGTTTCGGCATTCACAAGCAGACATTATCCAGGAATTACTGAACGGCAACGATGCACTGGTATTGATGCCGACCGGTGGCGGAAAGTCTTTGTGTTATCAGATTCCCGCATTGGTGCGCGATGGTACAGCAATTGTTATTTCACCGTTGATCGCATTGATGCAGGATCAGGTCGATGCCTTGAAGCAACTGGGAGTCAAAGCTGCCTTTCTGAATTCCAGTATGAGCAATGATGACGCTCGTATTGTTGAACAACAATTAGTCAATAATGAATTAGACCTGCTGTATGTCGCACCCGAGAGACTAGGTACTAATCATATGCTGTTTCTAATTGATCGCTGCCAGATTTCTCTGTTTGCCATCGATGAAGCACATTGTGTATCGCAATGGGGCCATGATTTTCGACCTGAATATCAACGACTAAAAATATTGCATGAACGTTATCCTGGTATCCCGCGAATTGCATTAACGGCGACGGCTGATCAACGCACACGTGATGAAATAATTTTGCAGTTGCAACTGGAAAAAGCAAAAGTATTCATTAATAGTTTTGATCGACCCAACATTACCTATGCTATATCGGAGGGCAATAATCCCAAAGATCGTTTATGGCGTTTCCTGGAGGAACATCATAAAAACGATGCCGGGATTGTTTATTGTCTATCGCGTAAAAAAACCGAAGCTATTGCTGAGTGGTTAATGGATCAGGGACGCATAGCCTTGCCTTATCACGCCGGCTTATCTGCAGAACTACGACAAAAGAATCAACAACGTTTTTTGCGCGAAGAAGGCGTCATCATTGTCGCAACGATTGCCTTTGGCATGGGGATTGATAAGCCGGATGTGCGTTTCGTGGCGCATCTGAACTTACCAAAAAGTATCGAGGCTTACTACCAGGAGACAGGACGCAGTGGGCGCGATGGTCAGCCTGCAAACGCATGGATGGCCTATGGCTTAAAAGATGTCATTACGCTGCGGCAATTTATGCAGAATTCAAATGCTAATGAAATATATAAACGCGTTGAACATCACAAACTGGAATCCATGCTCGGACTCTGTGAACTTATTACCTGTCGTCGCCATACCTTACTCGCTTATTTTGATGAAGCTGCCGATGAGCAATGTGGTGCTTGTGACAATTGCCTGAGCCCACCGGAAAAATGGAATGCGACTGAAGCTGCACAAAAAGCACTGTCCTCTATTTACCGAACCGAACAACGCTTTGGCGTGAATTACATCGTCGATATTCTGACAGGCAAAAATGATGAACGGATACAACGTAATGGCCACGATAAAATCAGCACCTTTGGCATAGGGAAAGAATTTCCTGTAACAGAATGGCGTAGTATTTTCAGACAATTGATCGCGTTGGGATATATTGATATCGACATGGAACGACACGGTGCATTACGCCTGACTGAAAAATGTCGTCCGGTATTACGTAGTGAACAACGACTAGACCTGCGAAAACAAACTCACACAGAAAAAGCAGGCAAAGAAACAAAACAGAAATCCCCTGTACGGCCACAAGATCAAATACTATGGGATGCGTTACGAACATTACGCACAGAGCTTGCCGATAAAATGGGCGTACCACCCTATGTCATTTTCCATGATGCCAGCTTACAAGAGATGGTGCGCAAAAGGCCGCGTTCGTCCAGTGACTTGCTGCGTATCTCCGGTGTAGGCGAACAGAAACTGGATCGTTATGGTTCGCAATTTTTGAACGAAATCGCAAAACACCCATTGCCGGCATTACTTGACAACAACCTGAGCCAAACGATTAACGAAACATTGATACTTTATCAACAAGACATTCCCATCGAACAAATTGCACGGCAGCGAAATAAAACCATCAGCACGATATACACGCATCTTGCCGATGCGATAGAAGTGGGTTTACTTGATGTGCGCGATGTTATCGATCTTGATGATGGTGCTTATGATGAGATTATTTATACCATTGAAGCTATGGAGGACACAGATAAAAGTCGACTTAAACCGGTTTATGAGGCATTAAACGAGGAATATGATTACGGCGTTTTACGCTGTGTACAGGCGTCGATTTAATTGTTTGTTATATTACAGGTTTACCATTCTTCACGATGAACCATTCACAACTTCATTGACCTTATCCGAGAGCTGATCAACCAATGACTGCACTTGCTGCTGACATTCTCCTTCAACCATGACTCTTACCAGCGGTTCCGTTCCGGAAGTTCTCAAAACCACACGACCCGTATCACCAAGCTCATTTTCGGCATCTTTAATAGCATCGTTAATCACATCGTTTCTGGTGATATCTATTTTTTCCTGAAGTCTGATATTACGCATTATCTGGGGATACTTTGTTATCCCTTCTGTTAGTTCAGTTAATTTTTTCCCGCTAACTGACATCGTCTCCAGCACTTGTAATGCCGCAATAATGCCATCACCAGTGGTGGTACGATCAAGGTTTATAATGTGACCTGATGTTTCACCGCCCAACACCAGGTTCTCATTCAATAACAATTCCATAACATAACGGTCGCCCACTGATGCGCGCAAGAAATTCAATTGCATTTTTTTAATCGCGTGCTCCAGTCCAAGATTGCTCATAACAGTACCCACGACCGCGCCCTTCAAATTATGCGTTTCTAACTGTGCTATAACATAGAGAATGTCGTCACCATCGATCAGATCACCATGCTGGTCGACCATGATTAATCGGTCACCATCACCATCCAGAGCAATACCCACATCTGCACGCGAGTCCTTGACTAAGGCCTGAAGTCCGGCGGGTGATGTTGCACCACATTTATCATTGATATTAATACCATCCGGAGTTGCCGCATGCACGATAACCTCGGCACCAAGTTCTTCAAATACTTTAGGGGCAATATGATAAGTAGCACCATTAGCGCAATCGATGGCAATTCGCAGACCATTAAAATCAACGTTGTTATGTAATTTGGATTTACAAAACTCGATATAGCGTCGCGGTGCATCAGTAATACGTCGAGCCTTGCCAAGATAACGTGACTGGACAGATTGCAGCGGCAAATCCAGTTCGGACTCGATTTCCAACTCAATCTCGTCGGGCAATTTAGTACCATTACTGGAAAAAAATTTTATACCGTTATCGTAAAACGGGTTATGCGATGCGCTAATCACAATACCCGCCTGGGCACGAGTATTTTTAGTAAGGTAAGCAATTCCCGGGGTTGGCATGGGTCCGATTAAACGAATATCGACACCCGCTGCAGACAGCCCTGCTTCAAGGGCGGACTCAAACATATAACCTGATATGCGGGTATCTTTTCCAACCAGAACAGGGCCATTACCCTTTTTTGCCAGCACACGTCCTGCTGCCCAACCAAGCTTCATAATAAAATCAGGTGTGATGATACCTTCGCCAACACTGCCCCGAATTCCATCGGTTCCGAAATATTTTCGCTTGTTTGTATTAATCAGCCGATCCTCAGAATTTTAATAGGTCTATGGGGAAGGTGAAGTATAAAACGTGAAGAGCGAGAAGGACTACTCTTCACGTTTTATTTTATACCCTATTTATGCGGGCTTCGCTGGAGGCTCACTGCTAGGAGCATCATCCTCATTCGAAGATTTAGCTTTTGCTCTGGGCTTTCTTTTCTTCTTTACCGAAGTACCGCTATCATCATTATCGTCCCATCCTTTTGGTGGTCTGGGCACTTTACCTTCCATAATGTCATCGATTTGATCGGAATCGATAGTCTCATACTTAATCAAAGCTTCTGCCATGAGATGGAGCTTGTCGGTATTCTCTTTCAGAATTTTCTCCGAACGCGCATAGTTCTTGTCGATAATACAGCGGATTTCTTCGTCAATCGTATGTGATGTTTCATCGGAAATCGCTTTATGCTGGGTAACAGAGTGACCCAGAAAGACTTCGCCATCCTCTTCGCTATAGGTCAACGGACCAAGCTTTTGCGATAAGCCCCATTTAGTTACCATATTTCGTGCGAGCAGTGTTGCTCGTTCGATATCATTACTTGCACCCGTGGTAACCATATCTGCACCGAAAATCAATTCTTCTGCAATACGCCCGCCAAACAGCGTCGATATCTGGCTTTCCAGTAACAATTTGGAATAACTCAAACGATCTTCTTCCGGCAAAAACATGGTGACACCCAGCGCCCGTCCGCGTGGAATAATGGTTACTTTGTAGACAGGATCATGGGATGGCATTAAACGACCCACAATGGCATGGCCAGCTTCATGGTATGCCGTGAGTTTTTTCTCTTCTTCACTCATGACCATGGAACGGCGCTCTGCTCCCATCATAATTTTATCTTTTGCACGCTCGAACTCTTCCATTTCAACCAGCGTTTTATTGGCGCGTGCCGCAAATAATGCCGCTTCATTGACCAAGTTGGCTAAATCAGCACCTGAAAACCCGGGCGTCCCACGCGCAATAATGTTTGCCTTTACATCATCACCCAGCGCGACCTTGCGCATGTGGACTTTTAGAATTTGTTCACGACCGCGAATATCGGGCAATGGCACAACTACCTGACGGTCGAAACGACCGGGTCTTAATAAGGCCGGGTCTAAAACGTCTGGACGGTTGGTTGCGGCAATCACAATAACCCCTTCGTTTCCTTCAAACCCATCCATTTCAACCAATAATTGGTTTAAGGTCTGTTCACGCTCATCATGTCCGCCACCGAGGCCAGCGCCACGATGACGTCCTACAGCATCAATCTCATCGATAAAGATAATACAGGGGGCATGTTTCTTGGCCTGTTCAAACATGTCACGCACACGAGATGCACCAACACCGACAAACATCTCAACAAAGTCGGAACCAGAAATAGTAAAAAACGGAACCTTAGCTTCGCCAGCGATAGCTTTCGCCAACAGGGTTTTACCGGTACCCGGAGACCCAACCATCAATACGCCAGAAGGTATCTTGCCGCCGAGTTTCTGGAATTTAGCCGGATCACGTAAAAACTCGACTAGTTCTGCAACCTCTTCTTTGGCCTCTTCGACGCCAGCAACATCACCAAAGGTGATCTTGATTTGGTCTTCGCCTAACAAACGGGCGCGGCTTTTACCAAATGACATGGCGCCACGGCCACCGCCGCCGCCCTGCATCTGACGCATAAAGTAAATCCAGATTCCGAGCAATAATAATATGGGGAACCACGAGATGAGCGCATGAGCCCAAAATGAATTTTTATTCGGCTCTACCCCTTTAATTTCGACGTTGTTTTCGAGCAATGTGCCAATCAAAGCGTCATTGCTGGTTTCGGGGCTGTAAGTGGTAAATCGATTACCATCAGACATCCGACCCGAAATTGAACTGCCTTCAATGCCGACAGAAACAATGCGTCCGGTTTTAACATCAGAGATAAATTGAGAATAACTGATTTCTCCTGACACTACCGGATTGCCAAAATTCTTGAATACCATCATCAGGACCAGGGCGATAATTACCCACAAGACCAGATTTTTTGCCATATCGTTCAATTCAATAAACCTCAATAATTAATAATTTCTTTTGATACTATAACCTATAAGAACGGGCTAAAACATAAAATTCCCGTGACTGATCTCGCGATGCACCTGGTTTTCGAGTCATAACGCTGGCAAATCGTTCCTTTAATAATTTCCGGTATTGCTCAGTTCCTGCCCCTTCGAATAGCTTAATCAGTAAATCGCCGCCCGGCTTAAGTGCTTGATGACAAAAATCATATATCAATTCTGCCATGGCCATGCTTCGTGCTTGATCGGTGATTCTTATACCAGTTAAGTTTGGGGCCATATCTGAAATTACAAGGTCAGCACCTTGTTTACCAATATGTCCAAGACACTCATTTTCAACCCTTTCATCAGTAAAATCACCCAGGACGAACAAAACCCCGTCTATTGGCTGCATAGGTAGAATATCGACTGAAATAACCCGACCCTTAGCTTTTACTCGTTCACTGGCATATTGGGACCAACTGCCTGGTGCCGACCCCAAATCCACAACGCAATTATTCGGCTTGATTAACTTATCTTTTTGATCAATTTCCTGAAGTTTATACACCGCTCGTGACCGGTAATGGGATTGCTGTGCTTGCTTGACATATGGATCGTTTTTTTGACGTTGCAGCCAGTCTTTGCTTGTTGATCCTTTAGACATTTATTGATGTATAAAGTATGAAATTACATTTATAAAATTTCAGACTATATTTATCCGGTTAAATATAGAGTACTTCCAGAATCTCATATTCAATGATCCCGCTCGGGGCATTCACATCAACAGAGTCGTCCTGCTCTTTACCGATTAATGCGCGCGCGATGGGTGAGGTGATCGAAATCAATCCCTGATTAATATCCGCTTCTTCTTCACCGACAATCTGATAAGTCACTTCCGCACCACTCTCGACATTCAATAATTTCACAGTAGCGCCAAACACAACGCGGCCTTCTGCATTAATCGTCGTAACATCTATAATTTGTGCGTCGGCCAGTGCTGATTCAATCGCATTGATGCGACCTTCGGCAAAACTTTGTTGCTCTCTTGCAGCATGGTATTCGGCGTTCTCACTCAAATCACCATGCGCTCTTGCCTCTGCAATTGCCTTGGTAATACGAGGACGGTCAACGGTCTTTAGTTGATGCAATTGTTGTTTTAGTTTTTCCGCTCCTTTTACAGTCATCGGTACCTGACTCATACGATTACTCCTTTATGTAAATTTTGTAAGCTATTTACACCCACACTATCTCTTTGTTTCAATGCTTCTACAGTCGCCATTGCACCGGCAATTGTAGTTGTATAAAAGACCTTGTGCTGAAGTGCTGTTCTTCGTATTGAATATGAATCTGCAATCGCTTTTTTATCTTCGGTTGTATTCACAATCAGATCAATCGCATCATTCTTCAGCATATCAACAATATGGGGCTGCCCTTCTCTCACCTTATTAACGCGTTCACATTTTAATCCTGCTCCAGTTAGTACCTTAAATGTACCGTGTGTTGCATAAAGTTCGTAACCCAATGCTAATAATTCCCTGCCAACAGCTATTGCTTTTTCCTTGTCGATTTCTTTAACGCTAATAAAAGCATTGCCCGAACGCGGGAATGACTCGCCCGCTGCCAACTGGCCCTTGGCAAATGCTTCGCCAAAGGTCTTACCTACACCCATGACCTCACCTGTCGATTTCATCTCTGGCCCAAGCAAAGGATCAACGCCCGGAAACTTGATAAACGGAAACACGGATTCCTTGACACAATAATAATCCGGCACAGGCACATGTGTTACGCCCTGCGCTGCCAAGCTGTTACCGACCATACAATTTACGGCAATCTTGGCAATAGGAATGCCGGTTGCTTTCGATACAAAAGGAATCGTTCGCGAAGCTCTTGGGTTAACTTCAAGAACATAAATATCATCATTCTGTATAGCAAACTGCGTATTCATTAAACCGATGACGTTTAAAGCACGCGCCATAGCACCAACCTGAGTCGCAATTTTATCCTGAACGTCATCACTTAAACTATGTGGCGGCAATGAGCAGGCCGAATCACCCGAATGGACACCTGCCTGTTCAATATGTTCCATAATGCCGGCGATACACACGTCTTTACCATCCGATATCGCATCAACATCAACTTCTATCGCATTATTCAAAAACCGATCAAGTAACACTGGAGATGAATTAGAGACCTGTACTGCCTTGTCCATATAGTTTCTAAGATCATCTTCGTTATAGACGATTTCCATTGCTCGACCACCTAATACATAGGAAGGTCGAACAACAAGTGGATAGCCAATTTCAGCCGCAGATTTTACGGCTTGTTCAACATTTCGTGCCGTTCGGTTTGGCGGTTGCTTTAAACCGATCTGTTCCAGCATCTTTTGGAAACGTTCCCGGTCTTCTGCAAGATCAATGGAATCGGGGCTGGTACCAATAATAGGCACACCCGCCTTTTCCAAATCACGAGCCAGCTTCAATGGCGTTTGACCACCGTACTGAACAATCACGCCATAGGGTTTTTCAATGTGGATGATATCCAACACGTTCTCTAGCGTCAGCGGTTCGAAATAAAGCCGATCCGATGTGTCATAATCTGTAGAAACAGTCTCCGGATTACAATTCACCATGATAGTTTCATAACCCGCCTCGCGCATGGCAAATGCGGCCTGAACACAACAATAATCGAATTCGATGCCCTGACCGATTCGATTAGGACCGCCACCCAGCACCATAATCTTTTGTCTATCGCTCGGCGCAGCTTCACACTCTGAATCATAAGTTGAATACATATATGCCGTCGCGGATTCGAATTCAGCCGCACACGAGTCAACGCGTTTGAAGACGGGACGAATGTCATTATCAATACGTAACTGCCTTACTTCGGATTCAGTTTTATTGATTAACTCGGCTAATCTTGCATCTGAAAATCCTTTGCGCTTCAGTTGTCTTAAACGTGCTGTTGTTAACGAAACAGCACCTTCTTTTCTGAGTTTATTCTCCTCTTCAACGAGATCGTTTATTTGTACTAAAAACCAGGGGTCAATACTACTAATGTTAAACACATCAGCAACACTTAAACCATGTCGAAAGGCATCTGCTACATACCAGAGCCGATCCGCACGGGGCACACGCAGTTCTTTTTCAATTTGTTCCAGAATATTTTCTGATGATGCATCAACGATTTCATTTAATCCGGTAACACCGGTTTCCATGCCGCGTATCGCTTTTTGCAGTGATTCCTGAAAAGTTCGGCCCATTGCCATCACCTCACCCACCGATTTCATTTGCGTGGTTAAGCGGTCATCAGCCTGTGGAAATTTTTCAAAGGTGAAACGCGGTATCTTGGTGACGATATAATCAATACTGGGTTCAAATGACGCTGGTGTGGCACCACCGGTAATTTCATTTTCCAGTTCATCCAATGTATAGCCAACCGCCAGTTTTGCGGCAACCCTAGCGATGGGGAAACCGGTTGCTTTTGATGCCAATGCAGATGAACGCGAAACACGTGGGTTCATTTCAATAACAATCAATTCACCATTTTCAGGGTTTACGGCGAACTGTACATTCGAGCCACCCGTATCAACGCCTATCTCGCGTAATACTTTTATAGAAGCATCACGCATGATTTGATATTCCTTATCCGTCAATGTTTGCGCCGGCGCGATAGTTATCGAATCGCCCGTGTGCACACCCATAGGGTCAAGGTTCTCAATTGAACATATAATGATGCAGTTGTCTTTATTATCACGGACCACTTCCATCTCATATTCTTTCCAACCTAAAACAGACTGATCAATTTGTACCTCATTAGTAGGTGATGCTTCGACACCACGTTCACAAATATCGAAATACTCCTCGCGATTATAGGCAATGCCACCGCCGGTCCCACCTAAAGTGAAAGACGGTCTAACAACGGCTGGGAAACCGATAACATCTAAAGCAGCCTTGGCTTCTTCCATGTTATGCACTATTTCCGAGCGTGGCATAGCTAAACCAATTTTTTTCATAGCTTCTCTGAAAAGATCACGATCTTCAGCTTTGTTAATCGCTTCTTTATTCGCGCCTATCATTTCGACACCAAATTTTTCCAGCACACCTTGCTTATCCAAATCCAGCGCGCAATTCAAGGCCGTCTGTCCGCCCATAGTGGGTAATAAAGCATCGGGACGTTCCTTCTCAATAATTCTTGCCACGGTTTGCCAATGCACCGGCTCAATATAGGTCGCATCCGCCATTTCAGGGTCAGTCATAATGGTTGCCGGATTAGAGTTCACCAGAATCACCCGATAACCTTCTTCGCGTAAGGCTTTACATGCTTGTGCGCCGGAGTAATCAAACTCACAAGCCTGGCCAATAATAATAGGGCCAGCGCCTATGATAAGAATGCTTTTTATATCAGTACGTTTAGGCATGGGTAATTACGTTTTATTTGCTTGCATTAATTCAATGAAATGATTGAACAGTGGTTTTAAGTCATGTGGGCCAGGACTCGCTTCCGGGTGTCCTTGAAAACCAAACACAGGAAGTTCGTTATGATGTACGCCTTGCAAAGAACCATCGAATAAAGATCGATGCGTCGTGCTCAGGCAATCGGGCAAGCTATTTTCATCAACCGCAAAACCATGATTTTGGCTGGTTATCAATACCTGTTCGCTGGCTAAGGATTGTACCGGGTGATTTGCACCATGATGACCAAATTTCATTTTGATTGTTTTCGCGCCTAATGCTAACGAAAGTAATTGATGGCCAAGACAGATACCAAATACCGGCATGCCTGTTGTAATAATTTCCTTGATAGCAGTGATGGCATAATCACATGGGTCCGGATCACCCGGCCCGTTAGATAAAAACACGCCATCTGGTTTTGCAGCCAATACTTCACCTGCCGGTGTTTGTGCCGGGACAACAGTTACATCACAACCCAGGTCGGCAAGTATCCGTAATATGTTTCGCTTTACGCCAAAATCATAAGCTATAACACGCCATTCTCTTTTACCGGAAAAGGGTGTTATTCCATTTTCAAGGCTCCATGTCCCTTCAGTCCATTGATAAGCTGATGCGGTTGATACTTCCTTTGCCAGATCCATTCCCACCAGACCAGCGAATGATTTTGCGGTGGTTACGGCTTTCTCAGCATCAATATTATTGCCAGCAACGACACAGGCTTTCATTGCTCCATGCTTGCGTAAGTGACGGGTAAGTTGACGCGTATCAATACCGGCAATGGCAACGATATTATGTCTGACAAGATAGTCACCCAGATTTTCATCGGCACGCCAGTTACTCATCACAAGTGGTAAGTCACGGATGATCAATCCACTCAGAAAGACCTTGTGTGATTCCTCGTCTTCGGGGTTCGTGCCCACATTGCCAATGTGTGGATGCGTCAGAGTAACTATTTGTTTGTAATAGGAAGGATCGGTAAGTATCTCTTGATAACCGGTTATTGCGGTATTAAAGACAACTTCTCCAATAGCCTCACCATCGATACCGATTGAAGTACCGTAAAACAATGAGCCATCTTCAAGGGCTAGTAGGGCATTATCTGTCAAAAAGTGACACCTCTAATACGTTACGACACCAAACATATGTGTTTATACCTATGTGGTGTGCTCTGTACATAAAAAAGGGAGTAACCGTGTGGCTACTCCCGCAGAATTGGAAAAGGATTATACTGTAACGCAGCATAAAGTGTCTATTCAGTTAACGGATTTGAGATGAAATCTAACAAGAAAAAATACCGGATCTGCGAGTTAGTGGAATTACAGCTGGCTACTAGCTATGGTTGGGAGAAGACGATAGATGGTTGTCTGGTCCAATGCCTGCTTATTTATCATGAGCATGAGGTCGTCAGCTACCTCAATCGCTGCCCACATACGGGTGTTAATCTTGACTGGATCCCTCACCAGTTTCTCGATAGTCAGTCTGAATTCATTCAATGTGCTATGCATGGAGCTCTATTTACGATTGGAAATGGTGTTTGTATACATGGCCCCTGTGTTGGGGACCGACTTCAAACAATTGAAAATGAAATTATCGACAACACGATCTACTTGATTTTATAGGGATTAAATAACGTAACATGGTATTTTTAATGTGATTTATTATATTGTGGTGCTAACCTTGACGGATATATATAAAGATAAATTTAATTAAAGATTTCATTTGGCAGGATCATCACCCTAAATGAGTGAAAAACAGCGGCATCTGAACGCGCTCAAGACCGGCAAAAAACTACACTGGTACGAGATTCGAGACATACTGGGCCAAGGTGGCTTTGGTATAACTTATCTCGCCCAAGATCTTAATCTGGGCCATGAAGTCGCCATCAAGGAGTACCTGCCGGTTGATCTTGCAATACGGACAAAAAGCGGCACCGTATCTCCCGTTTCCGATGAACACCATGAAAGATACTACTGGGGTTTGGAGCGGTTTCTGGAAGAAGCTCGTACCCTGGGACAATTTAAGCACCCGAATATTGTTCAGGTCCGAAATGTATTTGAGGCCAATAACACGGCCTATATGGTGATGGAATATGAGCTTGGTGAAACGTTCCAAGAAATTTTGAACCGTCGCAAAACGGTCAGCGAACAAGATCTTAAAACGATAATTTTTCCTATTGTCGATGGCATGAAAGTGGTGCACGCAGCTGGTTTTATCCATCGCGACATCAAACCTGCTAATATTTTTCTGCGTGTTGACGGCGATCCTGTTTTACTTGATTTTGGCTCAGCCAGAACTTCATTGGGACAAGGCGAACAATCATTAACCAGCATATTTTCACGTGGTTATGCCCCGATAGAACAATATAACACTAGCGAGGAAGCACAGGGCGCCTGGACCGATATCTATTCGATGGGCGCAACAATGTATAGGGCGATAAGTGGTATTGCGCCGACGGATGCCGTGGATAGAAGTGCGGCAATTGCACAGATTAACAGTGATACTTATGTATCAATCACAGAAATTGCGGTGGAGGGCTATTCTGAGGACTTTCTGAAAGGTATTGATTACGCTCTGCAATTCCGACCGCAAGACAGGCCGCAAACAATGGCTGAATGGACAGCGACATTTGATCGCCGTGATAATACTACGCGCAATACTGTCAATGATGACAATTCTATAATTGAACAACTTATCAGCACTGCCGAATCTGGCGATGTAAGCGCACAATCAAAACTCGCCTTTATTTACGCAAAGGGTATAAAAACCGAAAAAGATGAAGCCACTGCTCTTAAATGGTACCGGCAAGCTGCGGATAATAACCATATAAACTCCCAATATAATCTTGCACTGATGTATGCCAAAGGCAGGGGCGTCGAACAGGACTATCATCAAGCCATACAGTGGTATCAATTAGCGGCAGAACAGGGCGATGAGAGTTCCCAATATGCACTGGGCCTGATGTATAGCAAAGGTATTGGTACCGAAAAGGATAATGAACTTGCCTACCTCTGGTTTAGAAAAGCGGCGGAACAGGGAAATACTAATGCCGAATTCAAGGTTGCAGAAATGTTAAATAAAGGTACTGGTATCGAGGAAAACTTGACCGAAGCATATGAATGGTATGAAAAAGCATCGGCCAAAGGCCATACACTGGCGCAGATGAAACTGGCTTATATGTATGGTAAGGGACAGGGTGTAACACGTAATGACACAGAAGCCTTTCACTGGTTTAGAAAAGCAGCCGAGCAAGGCCATCCAAAAGCACAATATAACCTTGGCGTTATATACGCCAAGGGTCGCGGCATTACTAAAAATCTTGATGAGGCAAAAAAATGGTATGAACTCGCCGCGGCACAAGGCGATGAACATGCCGAAAAAGCATTATCCCGAATCTGTTCCCGATAACATTGCCGTTTATATAACTGAAAAGATATTTTTAACTGGCCAATGCAAAAATTCCAACGCCTGGCTTTTATGTATCGTTGACTAAGCCGGTTTTTCTATTTATTTCTTCCTTTCATCTAACCATTTAGCAACCGAAGGCGGGATCATTTTTTGTGCTTTACCGCTGACATAAATTCCAATGTGCCCGCCGGGGAATTCAAGCGATTGGTAATCTTTAGATCCTACACAGCCTTCCAATGCTCTTGAAGCATCTGGTGGCACAAGATGGTCGTCTCTGGCATAGATATTCAGAATAGGAATAGTAACCTTACCGAGGTCAACGACATCATCACCAATCTTGACCGTACCTTTTACAAGTCCATTTTGTTGATAAAACTGTTTTATAAATTCACGATAAGCTTCACCAGCCAGATCGGGACTATCAAAAATCCATTTTTCCATCCGCATAAAGTTCATCGTTTTTTGTTTGTCGTCCAGTATACTTACCAGATCAACATACTTTTGCCCCATCAGGGTATAAGGTTTTATACTAAGAAAAGTTGCATTTAGAATTTCACCCGGGATATTTCCCATGGTGTCGACTATCTGGTCTATATCGAGATCCTTGACCATATGACTTAATAAATCATTTTTAGTATGGAAGTCGACGGGTGTAACTGTAGTAATAAGGTTTTTTACTTTTTCCTGATGCAATGCTGTGTAACAAAGACTGAAAGCACCACCCTGGCATATACCCAGTAAATTAATTTTTTTCAGCTCATTTTTTTCACAGATAACATCGACGCAACGATCAATATAACCATTGATGTAATCATCCAGCGTTAAAAATTTATCGGCACTATCAGGATATCCCCAATCAATCAGATAAACATCGACACCTTCATCAAGCAGTCCCTGGATCATTGATCGCCCATCTTGCAAGTCTGCCATATAGGGTCGATTAACGAGCGCGTAAACGATCAACAACGGGATCGGATTCTGTGTTTTTGTGCGCGACTTGAAATGATATAAAACGAGGTTATCTTCCTTGTATACCGGTTCTTTTTCAGACACTCCTACTTCAATTTCACCCAATTCACTCAAGGTATTAAAACCTTGTGCTAATTTGGAATTAAATGCGTGAATCTCATTCACAACTTCGTCAGGTTTTATATTGAATGGGTTCATTAGTTACTCCAGCATTCAGAATTTTAATTCAATCATGCCTTTATCGGCTGATGTTGATTTTGTATTTTTCTTTTCTTTTTTTCTATTCGACTTATCATTATTTTCTGTTTTTGTTTTTGTCTTTTTCTGTTTAAGTTCTACAACATTTGTAACAGTCGATTTTTTTGCTTTCTTTTTTCTTCTGTTCACAGGTTTTGCTTCTTTTTTAGCAACAGCCAGCTTGGTATTTTTTTGTTGCGCCTGTTTTTTAAGCATATTTATTTCTGCTTGCATTGCCTTGATTTGCTTGCGTAATTCATAATGTCTTCGTGCCAGTTCATCAACAGAACTTGTTGTGGGGATATTCATTGAAGACAATGTATCTTCAGTAATATTCTGGCTTTGTTTCTTGAACGCCATCATCGAATTTACCAAACGACCATTTAACTCAGAATACTCTTCTGTATAGACATAATCGCCATAGACTTTTTCATTTGATTCAACCCATAGATCATAGATCTGACGCATTGAATTAATTTCCTCGCCATTGCTAGTCATTTCGAGAAGTCGATTACGCATCAATTCCATAGCAGTCTGATTCAGTCCTGCCATTACGGTCTGGTATTCGCGATAATTTTCCTGAAACTCTGACCATAATTTAATGGCAAGTTTGATTTTATCCTGTGCCTCACGACTATAACCAAGTCCCGGACTGGACAGAAATTGCTCGGCAATGTTGCCCATACCCGGGATAGAACCATTACCCATTTCACCAGAAAACATTGATGAATTGGAAAAAGCAGACTTCATAAAATCAAACTGTTGCGTGCAATTTTCAGCAATGCTGTTCCAATTGAAATTATTATTGCCTTGGAAAAATGAAGGATCGAAGTCTTTAAAGGATCCATTAATGAAAGAGGCGATATTTTCATTATTATTCTTCAGCTTATTGATACCATCGACCAATTTTGAAAACTGTTCGGTCATGTAATAATAATTACGACTCTGCTCAAGAATCTTTTCAAATGTATTTGCACCTTCAAATGGCGATTTTGGTTTGGTCATTTTCCACCAATCATCCATCGCATTTACCCAGGCAGATTCCATAGGCTGTTTGGGAGTATTGAATGCACTAAGTGCGTCTATATATTTTTTCTGAATCTCCGACCAATCGATATCTTCAAATGGCGATTGTTTTTTATTACTCATATTAATTTCTCTTATATCTGTGTATTTTACATTCTGAAACAAACGGTAAATCAATAATAACTCTCTAACAAATTACCACAGCTATACAATTACCATCCAGCTTTCTAGATTATTATCTCAAAAAAAAACCCGCATAACTGATTAGGCTATACGGGTCATTCTAGAAGAGGATTTTAATACTTATCGAACTACGCCGCCGCTTTCTTGCTGCTGCGCTTTGCTGCTGGCTTTGTTGCTGGTTTTGGTTCTACTGCCACGTTTTCAATGCTTTTTTCAAACAAGCTAACAACATCATCACGCGTCTCGGTCAGAACATCAGCCGTCTTGCTGCTCAATTCCATTACTTTTGTGCCGTATTCGGTTGCATACTCCGTTTCAACTGACATCAAATCTTTATAGTTGGTTGCTGAGCTCAATGTTTTTACGAACTCAACACCAGATTCGATAGTGTAGGTCGCAAATCCCATCTGCAACTCTGATAAATTTTTCAATACTTTGCTGTTTATCGCACCTAGTTCTTGCATAGTCGCATATGATGATTTGCCGGCTTCTGTCATTTTTTCAATAATTTCGTTTTGCATTTTATATCTCCTGTCAGATTTGTATTTAAATGTTAACTAACGCTGATGAAATAAATTGTGCAGCGCAACATATTGCAATGCAACATATCTCAGGCGTAAAAAGATGTCAACAGCTATTTTATAAAAGATTTATCGCGATGAATGTGGGGACAAGAAAGCTATAGACACGCATTTCTCAACAAAATACGTGTCTATTTTTTATACAAGTTATTGTTAATAATGCAGTTCTTCAGGGGAGTTGACATAGGCATCCATAGCCTCGATTATCTCTGACTTAGCTTGCTCTACTTCATACCAACCATCAATTTTCACCCATTTATTAGGTTCGAGATCCTTATAATGCTCAAAAAAGTGAGTGATTTGATCTAGCAACGCAGGCTGCACATCCTTATAGGAATTAATATTACGATTAAATTTTGAGACCGAATCAATCGGAACAACCATAAGCTTACTATCATCGCCCGCCTCATCCGTCATTTTCAATACACCAATGGGTCGGCAAGGCACGACTGCGCCATGAATTATTGGCATAGGAGTCATAATGATCACATCGACCGGGTCACCATCTTTTGCCAGCGTCTTTGGAATATACCCATAGTTGCACGGGTAATGCATTGACGTATTAAGAAAACGGTCAACAAACATTGCACCACTTTCTTTATCCAATTCATATTTTACCGGTGGACCATGAATGGGGATTTCAACAACAACGTTTACTTCATGCGGCGGGTTTTTGCCTGCGCTAACTCTATCTAGATTCATTAAAGTTCCTTACTATTTATTAACACGGTTTTCGATTAGATCATCCACTACAGCAGGATCGGCAAGCGTACTTGTATCCCCTAGACTATCGAGTTCGTTGGCTGCGACTTTACGGAGTATACGACGCATAATTTTACCAGAGCGCGTTTTTGGTAATCCGGGAGCCCATTGAATCACATCCGGAGAGGCTATTGGTCCGATTTCTTTTCTCACATGCTGAACCAGTTCTTTACGTAATTCATCAGACGGTTCAACACCCGCCATCAATGTGACATAGGCATAAATACCCTGTCCTTTTATATCATGTGGATAACCGACCACAGCCGCTTCAGCAACCGCATGATGAAGAACTAGTGCGCTTTCAACTTCAGCTGTGCCCATACGATGACCAGATACATTGATCACGTCATCAACACGACCCGTAATCCAATAGTAGCCATCTTCATCTCTGCGTGCGCCATCGCCTGAAAAATATTTTCCAGGAAACATCGTAAAGTAGGCTTCTTTAAAACGATCGTGATCACCATATAAGGTACGCATCTGACCAGGCCATGGGCGTTTAATGCATAGTGCACCCTCACCAACACCTTCTATCTCAACACCTTTTTCATCTACGATACAGGGCTCCACACCAAAGAATGGCAGAGTAGCGGAGCCCGGTTTTAATGGAGTTGCGCCGGGCAATGGTGTGATGAGGTGCCCGCCTGTCTCGGTTTGCCACCAGGTATCCACTATGGGACATTGACCATTACCGACGACGTTGTGATACCACTCCCAGGCTTCAGGGTTTATTGGCTCTCCCACTGATCCAAGAATACGTAAACTGGAGCGATCTGTTTTTGTGACAAAATCATCACCCTGCCCCATTAGCATACGTATAGCGGTTGGTGCGGTATAAAATGAGTTTACTTTCCATTTGTCCACAACTTGCCAGAATCGACTGGCATCCGGAAAGGTGGGTATGCCCTCAAACATCAATGAGGTGGCACCATTGGCAAGAGGACCATAAACGATATAGGAATGACCCGTAACCCAACCCACATCAGCAGTACACCAATAGACCTCGCCGTTCTGGTAATCGAAAACATACTTATGAGTCATTGCGCAATACAATAAATAACCACCCGTTGTATGCAGTACACCCTTAGGTTTACCGGTTGAGCCAGAGGTATATAGAATAAACAGAGGGTCTTCGGCATCCATTTCCTCCGGTGAGCAATCGGGCGATGCCGAGGCTACAACATCGTGATACCAGACATCTCTATTATCATTCCATTCAATATCACCGCCGGTACGTTTAACAACAATGCAGGTATTTACATTTGGACAATTCGCCAGACCTTTATCAGCATTGGCCTTTAACGGGATTTGTTTCTTTCCTCGAAGACTGTAATCACTGGTAATAACAACTTTACAATCCGAATCATTGATACGATCGCGTAACGCATCGGGAGAGAACCCACCAAAGACAATAGAATGAACTGCACCTATACGTGTGCAAGCCAACATGGCAACTGAAGCTTCAGGAATCATCGGCATATACAGACAAACCCGATCCCCTTTTTTTACACCCCTTGCTTTTAATGCATTGGCAAAACGACAAACTTCCTCATGTAATTCTTTGTATGTGATTTGTCGATCTTCTTCAGGGTCATCGCCTTCCCATATGATTGCAACCTGATCGCCACGACTTTCTAGGTGTCTGTCCAGACAATTATAAGAAACGTTTAGTTTGCCACCGAGAAACCAGTTAATTTTGACATCGTTATAATCCCACTCCTGAACCTTGTCCCACCGCTTTGACCAGGTTAAGAATTCATCAGCCTGTTCGCTCCAGAAGGCATCAGAATCATTAATAGAGCGTTCATACATTTCATGATATTGCTTGGCATTAATATGCGCATGCTTAGCAATTTTTTCAGGTACGTCATAAATTTTATGTTCAGACACAATGTAGCCCCCAACCGATTTTTATCAGTAAATTATCCATGTATTAAGAATATCTGAATTTGATCTATCTCAAAGTCAGTATATATAATTTAAATTAAGAATATAGTAGATGATTTTTCATCACTATTCCTATCATAAACCCTTAATATATATATTAAATTTAATCTTTCTATTTTAAAATGATTAGCTATGTTGCAAATTGCAACATGCTGCTTTCATAGCAAAGTACTGCAGGTTTTCCAGTGCTAACTAACATTCATCTGATTTTTATTAATTTGATGAAAATACTTTTTTCAATAGATCGGTAGTCCGTGCAGCTGGATTAGCGCGAATCAATTTCTCTTCATTAGCAACGAGTTTAAATAAGCTGTCTACAGCTTTGTCTGTAACATATTTATCAACATCGAGAGACTCAACATCAATAAATTTTGACATCATGCCAAGATTATCTACCAATGCCTTGTAATTCTGTGTGACTCCAACACTGCCTGTTGTCTGTTTAACGATAGGTAAGAATTCTTGATGTAATTGCTTAGCACCTGTTTTTTTTAAGTATTCAGTCGCAGCATCATCTGGCCCATTTAGAATGCTATAAGCATCTTCAATCGACATGGACTTGATAACCCCACTGAAAATTGACATTGCTTTGGGTACAGCTTTTTCTGCAGCTCTATTCATAGACAAAACAAAGTCATCGGCAATTTTATCCTGCTTTAATTTTCTCAATGTCGACTCAACCGTTTGTAACTTTTCCGGCATAGGAATCTTCAGTTTAGGATTGCCGAAAAATCCATTTTCTTTACCCAGGGTATTGACCGCTGTCTGACTTCCTTTGATCAAGGCTTCCTTCAGGGCAGAGACAATATCAGCATTCGTGAGTTTAGATTTAACCGAGCTTGCTGATGATGGCTCTTTGAAAGCATCAAGAAAATCAGACCAGGCAGAGTAACAGGGCAACGATTGAAACATTAACAATGGGAATAACAGAAAAAAACTTGATATAGATTTAATATTCAAAATAGCGTCTCATTTTATATTTATAAACCAATCTCACTATAACTTCCGAATGAATAAAATTTAACTTAATATTCTATTTCATAACTTATAAGGAAAAATACTCATGAATAAGGTTGTGCTAATAATTATTGCTATCTTGCTACCACCTGTTGCAGTATTCCTGAAAAAAGGCGCTGGCAAAGACTTATTAATCAATATCGTTCTTTGCCTGCTGATGTTGATACCCGGCGTAGTACACGCCATTTGGCTAGTAACAAAATAAATATGCAACCAAGCTTAGGCTAACTTTAATTCTTATAGTTAATCGCTTAAAACTGCTGCACCTGCATGACATACACCCTTGCATTCCCGTTTTCCGATTCGATATAAAGTAGATTCGCGAATAAGCGGTTATATGGGTTACATGCTCTTTTAAAGATAAATATTAATGGCACACAAATAAAAAGGGCAAGGTCTTTCAACCTTGCCCTTTAGCAAAACAACTACAATATTATCTAGCGAGCGTAAATCTCAACTCGTCGGTTTGCTGCACGGCCTTCTCTTGTCGCATTTGAAGCAGCAGGAGAGTTTTCACCCAAGCCCTTTGCATTCAACCTTGAACCATTAATTCCTTTTGAAACCAGGTAATTAACGACTGATTTTGCTCTACGCTGAGACAAACCAAGATTGTAAGTATCAGGTCCGGTACTATCGGTATGACCTTCGACAACCAGATTTTGGCTCTCATTAGCTTTTATCGATGATATAGCTCGATCCAGAATACCTTTAGCGTCAGCGGTCAGTGATGCACTATCGAATTTGAAGTGTATACCGGACAATTTAACCAGTGCTAAACCACAACCATTCGTGTCTACAACAGTACCAGCAGGTGTGCCCGGACATTTATCGAGGTAATCAGGAACGCCATCACCATCAGCATCCAGAGCACAGCCATTGCTGTCTACTTCGATACCTTCAGGTGTGAATGGGCAGCGATCACTAGCATCCAGAACACCATCACGATCTTGATCATCCGACCAGAATTTACCGGTTTCCTCTCTTGGCTCAGGTGCAGGAGAAGGTGCAGAACCACCACAGTCGGGATGCGATGAAGCTTCGGTCCAACCGCTATGCTTCCAACAATCACCAAACCCGCTCTTCCAGATGTGACCACCTGTATCTGTTACATATCCGATGCTATCCGCCATCGTGCGGTTTTCTGTCGTGCTACATGCTCCAATTAATACGAGCATAGTTAACACACACAGTAATTTTAATTGCTTCATTATTTAGTCCCTCTTTATTTATTACGGTTTTGTTGTATTTGGTTAACCCACTGATTCTTAAATACTATGTGAACTACGTCACACTGTTTTCACCGTATCATCGCTTACTTTGCAGAATAACGCTCTTCAACATATTTGTCCACGATATCACGGAATTCCTTGGCTATATTATCCCCTCTTAGGGTCATTGCTTTCTTCCCATCAATGAACACTGGTGCGGTAGGCATCTCACCAGTTCCCGGTAAACTTATACCAATATCAGCGTGTTTACTTTCCCCGGGACCATTCACAACACAGCCCATGACAGCAAGCGTCATCTCTTCCACGCCGTGAAATTTACTCTGCCAAATCGGCATCTGGCTTCGAACATAGGCTTGAATGCTGTCAGCTAATTCCTGAAATACTGTACTGGTAGTGCGACCACAGCCCGGACAGGCGGTAACCAAGGGTGTAAAGGATCGTAGCCCGATTGTTTGTAATATTTCCTGGGCAACAATAACTTCATTGGTACGATCTCCACCCGGTTCCGGTGTTAGTGACACACGGATCGTGTCACCTATCCCTTCCTGAAGTAACACGCCCATAGCTGCAGTGGAAGCAACAATACCTTTGGAGCCCATTCCAGCCTCTGTCAGGCCCAGATGTAAGGCATAGTCACAGCGTTGCGCGATATCCCGATAAACCCGGATGAGTTTCTGAACACCACTGACTTTGCATGACAGGACAATATGATCCCGAGGTAAACCTAACTCTTCGGCACGTTCTGCGCTTTTTAATGCCGAGACAATTAATGCCTCTCGCATAACGTCATCCGTTTCCAGCGGGTTTGTTAATTTGGCATTCTCGTCCATCATTTTGGTCAGTAAGACTTGATCGAGGCTGCCCCAATTAACACCAATACGAACGGGTTTGTCATATTCAATCGCCTTCTCAATCATGGTCGAGAATTGATTGTCTTTCTTTTTTCCAAAACCGACATTACCCGGATTGATTCGATATTTAGCCAATGCCTGTGCGCAGTCAGGGTAATCGGTTAATAATTTGTGGCCGTTATAATGGAAATCACCCACTAGCGGCACCATACAACCTACGGCGTCCAGTTTTTCACGGATAGTCGCTACTTTTGCAGCGGCATCTTCATTATTTACTGTTATCCTAACCAGCTCAGATCCAGCCGCCGCAAGTTGTTGAACTTGTTTTGCGGTAGCATCTGCATCTGCTGTGTCGGTATTCGTCATAGATTGAACAACGATAGGATGACAACCACCCACTACAACTGAGCCAATTTTTACACCAATACTGCTGCGTCTTTCGAGTGGACCAAATCCTGAGGGCATTATGAAAACCTTGACGTTACGTTAAATGAAACAATAATACGCGCAGTCTAATCTGCGAATTATGGCTGTCAAGCACACTGTTGAATGAAACCCGATGTTAATTTGTAAGGAAAAATTAATATCAGCATGAGATAATACTGACAATGAATAAGAAAAATAGTTTTACACAGGAAGAATTGCTTGCCTGTGGGCGAGGTGAAATGTTCGGTGATGGGAATGCGCAGCTACCTTTACCCCCCATGCTCATGTTTAACCGTATTATCAAAATTAATGATGATGGCGGCACTAACGGCAAGGGAGAAATTATTGCGGAACTTGATATTACGCCTGATCTCTGGTTTTTCGATTGCCACTTTGTTGGCGATCCGGTAATGCCTGGATGTCTGGGACTGGATGCGATGTGGCAGCTGCTGGGTTTTTTTCTGGGCTGGGCAGGAGCACCAGGACGCGGGCGAGCCCTTGGCGCCGGAAATGTGAAATTTACAGGTCAGGTCACGCCAAAAAACAAATTAGTTACATACAACATCAATATGCGCCGTGTCATGTTACGTAAACTCGTAATGGGAGTTGCAGACGCAAGCATGTCAGTAGATGGGAAGGAGATATATGTTGCAAAGGATCTCCGCGTAGGACTATTTAAATCAACTGAAGAGTTTTAGGAGTTCAAATTGAAAAGAGTTGTCGTCACTGGCATGGGAATCGTGTCCAGTATTGGAAACAATAAAGCCGAAGTATTAGATTCCCTAAAAAATGGCACATCAGGCATAACTTATTGTCCTGAATATGAAAAACTTGGATTTCGCTCGCATATCCATGGTGCCATTGAACTTGATCTGGATGCCTTGATTGATCGCAAGATCAAACGTTTCATGGGAGACAGTGCTGCTTTTTCTTATCTCGCCATGAGCGAGGCTATTGAAGATGCCGGATTGGAAGAAAAATATATCACAAACATACGTACTGGTTTAATCGTGGGTTCAGGCGGCGGATCGAATGCTAATTTGCAAGAAGCTATCGATACTCTGCGGGAGCGCGGGGCACGAAAAATCGGCCCGACCATGGTGCCCAGAATCATGGCCAGCACCAATAGCGCATGCCTAGCCGTTGCTTATAAAATTAAAGGCGTTAATTATTCTATCAGTTCTGCCTGTGCTACTAGCGCACACTGTATCGGAAATGCGTATGAGCTAATTCAATCAGGAAAGCAGGACATTATTTTCGCTGGCGGTGGTGATGAAGTGCACTGGACCTCCACTTTACTGTTCGACAGTATGGGCGCACTTTCATCAAAATATAATGATACCCCGACCACGGCCTCTCGTCCTTATGATGCAAACCGTGATGGTTTTGTTATCTCCGGGGGTGGCGGCATCCTTGTTCTTGAAGAACTCGAACATGCATTGGCACGCGACGCAAAGATTTATGCCGAAGTAGTGGGTTATGGTGCAACGTCTGACGGTTACGACATGGTGAAACCATCCGGCGAAGGGGCGGTACGGTGTATGCAACAATCACTCACTAGCATCAGTACCAAGGTCGATTATATTAACGCCCACGCCACCAGTACCCCTGCCGGCGACATCACCGAATTATCCGCTATCAAGGAAGTATTCAAGGATAATATGCCCATTATCAGCGCGACTAAATCACAAACCGGTCATGGTCTTGGTGCGGCCGGGGTGAACGAATCAATTTACAGTCTATTAATGCTGGAAAATGATTTTATTGCGGCATCATTAAATGTTGAAACCCCAGCTCCTGAGGCACAAGGAATGCCCATCGCTTTTAAACGAATTGATAATGCGGGCCTGAATACTATTATGTCTAACAGCTTTGGGTTTGGTGGTACAAACGCTACTCTCGTTTTTCAAAAACCCGATTAGATAACAACAGTTAACTTCTCTTGAACACACTTCCTCATGAAGGATTCAGTTTAGGATCAAGAGGGTAAAGCGGCACATCTGGTGTATATGGAAATTCCATGTACATGAGATGTGCCGCTTGGAAATAATCGATTCATACTGCAGATTTCTACTCCCATTATTTGTAGTGGTCGTGCTAAGCTGTTTTGATGGAAGCTAAACTTTTAGCGGTGCTATTAAGCTGGACGGTAAACCTGTCAAGCTATCCACATCCGGGCGTAGCTCCGGAGATCATATATAAACCCCGTCAATTTTTCGTCGATACCGCCTGTCAAGGCAACCAGAAATGTAAGGCGGCTGCATGGTATAACGATAAAAACATAATCTATCTTGATGACCGATTAATAGGTCATACAGATGCGAATACGCGCAGTGTTGTTGTGCACGAGCTCGTGCATTACCTGCAAGATTTAAGCGGTGAATATGAAGTAATGGACTGTGGTCTTTATGCTAAACGTGAACGTGAAGCATACTCGGTCCAACGCCAATATCTTAATAAAATTGCCGGACAATTCGTTGCAATTTACATGAACTACCCGCCATGCCAAGTGCACGCAAACTAATAATACGAATAGCGTTCATAATACTGCCCTTAGTTGCAGTTAACTTTAATGCTGTAGCCGGCATTAAAGATTATCCCACCAGTAATTTAACATTCACCTTACCTGAACATGGCGAGCTTAAGATCAAATCGCCACAAGCCTGGGAATATAGATACACAACCATTGATACCAATACCCCTCCTTTTCTAATCTTTTACAAACATGATAAAAATAAAACTGAAATATTTCAGTTAAACATTTCTATTCTTTGGGAAGATAGTTATCAACGTAATATAGTTTCACCAGAATACATACGCTCATTAGTTCAGGAGACTGGTGAAAAAATACTGCCCAATTCAGATCAGCCTGAAATAACGCTGGAGCAGATTCAGGGCACCAATGGTAAGGGTTATTTATTTGACTTATCAGACAATAATGCAGGTCAAGGTGAATATAAATTTTTAACTCAAGGGGCCCTGGCCGTTGGTCGATTATTATTAATATTTTCCTTTTTCAGTAATGACAATACGCCTTACTTGCGGGATGTTATGCTACAAATAATTACGAGTGCGAAACACCAGCATAGAAAGGATGTGTAACACCTCTCTTTTTTAAGTTGTTTTAGATTTCTTAAATTTACTTTTGGATTTAATCTATTTTGGATAACACGATCTTATTGTCTATTGCCGGTATCGGGGTGCTTGGAATATGCTGTCAGTGGCTAGCATGGTGGGCAAGACTACCGGCAATATTATTCCTGCTGATCGTAGGTCTGTTAGTTGGACCAGTTTTCGAAATTCTCGACCCTGACCAGTTATTTGGAAAACTATTATTCCCGATTGTTTCCTTGTCGGTCGCTATTATCCTCTTTGAAGGCAGTCTGACCCTTAATTTTGAAGATATCCGTGGTCATGGCAAAACTGTCAGCAATTTGATTACCATAGGCGCATTAATAACCTGGTTGATAATTGCTTTCAGTACACACTACCTGATTGGCTTCCCTTTTGAACTCGCTTTTTTATTTGGTGCTGTGGTTATTGTTACCGGCCCGACAGTAATAATTCCTATGTTACGGACTGTCCGACCAAATGCCAAAATCACTAATGTGTTGCGCTGGGAAGGCATCGTCATCGATCCGCTTGGGGCCTTGCTTGCTGTTCTTGTCTTCGACTTCATTATTTCAGGACAACAACATAATGCAATAAGCACCATCATTTTTACCTTTGGTAAAATTGTTCTGGTCGGATTTTCCATGGGTTTCATCAGTGGTTGGGTTTTAGGTGAATTATTAAGAAAACAGCTAGTACCTCAGTATCTACGTAACGTAATAACATTGATTTTTGTATGCGCTGTTTACGTATTATCCGATACGATAGAGCATGAATCCGGTTTGTTGGCAGTAACAATCATGGGAATGACCATGGCAAACATGAAGAACATGGAGATTGATGATGTGCTCGACTTTAAGGAAAGTCTCAGCCTGCTCCTGATCTCCGGATTATTTATTATTCTCGCAGCACGAATCGAACTCTATCAATTGATGCACATTGGCTGGCCTGCCCTGGGTATTCTCGCTATTACTATGCTGGTCGCAAGGCCTATTTCAGTCTTTGTTTCAGCAATCGGATCGGATTTATCATTCAGGGAAAAATTATTAATTGCCTGGATTGGGCCTCGCGGAATTGTCGCAGCGGCAGTATCAGCGTTGTTTGCACTACGACTTGAAAACGCGGGCTTTGTAGAAGCGGGATTACTAGTACCGTTAACCTTCTTAATCATTATCGGCACGGTTGCCATCCAGAGTGCCTCGGCAAAATATATCGCAAAACTTTTAAACGTACGCGAACCGACACCAACCGGTTTATTAATCATTGGCGCTGGCAATGTTGCGCGGGCAATCGGCAAAGAATTGCAAGAACATGGTTTCAAAGTCGTTTTGACAGACAGCACCTGGGAAAACATCCGGCTAGCGCGCATGGATGGACTGGAAACCTATTATGGCAATCCAATTTCCGAACACGCGGATAGAAACCTTAACCTGCTTGGCCTCGGAAAAGTGCTGGCCATATCGGGACGTAGCAACCTGGACACACTAGCCTGTTTAAGATTCAAGACAGAGTTCGGTGTTAAAAATGTCTATGAACTAAAATCAACTCGTGAAAAACATATTTCTGACAAACATATTGTATCCACCCGTCACCGTGGTTACGAACTGTTTGGTGAAGATGTCACTTATGGAAACCTTGCTCATAGTCTCAGAAACGGGGCTGAAATAAAGAGCACACAATTAAGTGATGAATTTAGATTTGAACAATATCTGGAAAAATATGACGATCGTGTTATTCCCCTTTTCGCCATTGACAATAAACAGCGCATACAAATCTTCGTCGCTAACGGCAAAATGAAACCCGAGCCGGGCTGGACAATAATAGGAATGATTAAGGCGGGATGATTGTTAGCATTAGTCTGCCATCCAGAAAAGTGCAACAGATCACCGTGAGAAATGTTTCAGAATTTTTATCACTATAAATCTTGATATATTTAAATTGTGAGGTTCGTCACAACAAAGGCGCAATTCATCTACTAAACTATTTTTTAAAATCAATAACTCTTCCTCCTTGAGTTGTCATCGAGTCTGAAGAAATACATAACCCACCTCCCCCAGAATGTTATGTGTCTTCAGGCTTTTTTTATATTCGCCAATCCAGCATTCTGAATTACTTCAACTGCAAGAGTTCTAAAATAGCTATTATTATCAGTCGCTAATCGCCATTGCGTCTGAGTAGATAAACTCGGGTCGTCCAACATTGCATGTTATACCCGTTAGGCAGGATTTTAGGTTCGATACGCCTAACTTCCCTTATTTTACATCTACAGTCACTCCTGCCTCGGAAGCTTAGGTAAATATCGCCGCATTATCTTCAGCGCAATATTTATGACCTTCTTGCCAGTTTTTCATTTCGTTCCTTGGACGAACTATCGTCTTTTTACTGCCAAATATTATGGAGTTTCCTCCTAAAATAATGTGTCTAGCGATAAATAGACTATTTTCCTGACTTACAATAATCATGTTTTTACTATCTGCTTACAGGAGGGTAACTTCATTCCTTGAGATCATTAACAGCGTCACATTTTACGTCATACACACATAAACCACGGTCATCTTCAGCGCAAACCCGTTCGCCATTTTCAGCTATATTCCACTGTCCCGATACAACACGAAGAGTACACGGCTGTTCTAATGGTTTGCCATCCAGTCGTAATAAATTTTTTCCGCCGGAATAGTAGCAGGCAACATATTCGCCATTATTCCTAATTCTGATCGAATATAATTTTTCTACTGATAAAACATCATCCAGAGTCCGCCTTTCATCAATAGTCCATTCATAATCCCGATTGATTTTTCTATCTTTAATATTGTGTGGTGTGGGACATTGCTCTGCGAATGATGGCCGCGCCATCATTAAAAAAGCAATTACATAAAGATAGCGTTGTTTAATAATAAATTGCATCGCTTAGTTTAGATATTTTGCAGCCTGATAAGATAAGATTATACTCAAGTTTCAATTTAGTAATTTATTTTCAGGAACCCTATTATGCATGATAATCTTAATGAAAAACTGAACGCCCTAAAGAAAGAACTGGACCAGATCCCCATAGAAAATATAGAGGCAAAAAATCATATCAATTCCTTAATACAGGAAATTGAGGATTTAAATGCAAATTCAGCTGAAGACAAAAGCTTTATTATTAACAAAATAAAACAGTCCGTCACAAACTTTGAAACTGAACACCCGAGGGCAACGGCTATTCTCAACGACATAATGGTAACATTGAGCAATATAGGAATTTAATTCGGGAATACTCAAGCAAAACTTACAACGATTACCTCTCGAAACTAGCAGCGAGTAGCTTAATTAACTCATACTATTAAACGTCACTAACTTCACCAGGCATTTGCTCAAAAGACTGAACATTTCGAAACATTATTTAGAGTGTTGATGCCTGCTGTTCCCACGCTCTAACTAAAACATTATCAAACCCATACAAACAGAGTGATTATGAAAAGGTTACTGTGGATTGAGTATTTTTACTTCTCGTTGCGGGAATGGAATTTCCATGTCGTTTTCTTTCAAGGCATCCCAAATCATTAAAAGCAAATCAGCACCAACGCGATTAGGGCCATCATCAATACCTTCCATCCAGAACTCAATAAGAATATCGACACCAGAATCGCCAAAGCCGGAAATTTCAGCATCCGGACGTTCTTCTATCGGGACCGCCTCACCACTAATTACCTGCGGGTGACTCGCTACAACCTTACGCAAAATATCAAACAATTTATGCAAATCTGTTTTGTAAGCTACCTGAAATTCGATTGAATAGCGTTGTTTTTTATTTTTATGCGTCCAGTTTATAAAATTAGTTGTAATGAATTGTTCATTAGGAACCATGATGTCTTTGCCATCAAACGTCTCTAATGTGGTAGAACGCATCTTTAATTCACGGATAATGCCCGTACGACCATCTTCAAGTTCTATATAATCACCAACGGTAATTGATCTATCGAGTAAAATTATAATGCCTGAGATGAAATTGGACGCGATCGCCTGCAAACCAAAGCCTAGGCCAACACCGACAGCACCACCAAAAACAGCAAGCGCAGTAAGGTTTATCCCCATAACTTGCAGCAGCAAAATGAAGATAACGACAAAGAGACCAACCTCAAACAGTTTGGCAAAAACTTCTCGTGTGCCGAGTTCGAGATCCTCCTGATTTCGAATAAGTTGTTGCCCAACCGTATTCGAAACACGGCCCAACCAAAAGAGCACAGAACCAAACACAACGACACGAGTAAGATCAAACAGGCTGATATTAATATCACCCAATTGCATATTAATCGTATCAAGAAACTTGCTTACGTCATCCAGCCAGCCACATACTTGTAAAATTGCAATTGGAATACCAATCCATTTAATCAATGTCTTGATGATCTGCTTCTTGATAAAATGAGAAATGAAGGTATAGAGAAAAATAATAACAGCGAACCCTTGTACAAGCCGTAAAAGGCCGCTTTGATGTAACATCAGCCCGCTTAACTCAACGGTGATCGCCAGCATTAGTATTGAGAATAAGGGAAACAGTAAATCTTCAGTGTCATGGATTGCTTTTCTGATTGAAAACAGCGGACCATCGGTAGGCTCAGTACTGAGTATTGGTATATATTTCTTCAGCAAGGTTGCAATCACATAAGAAACCACGATTGCTAGTATAGCCATACCACATTGAGCGTAAAATTGCGGGCTGGTAGCCCATTCCAGAAAACTTAAACCAAGTTGACTAATATAAGATTCCAGTTCTTTAATTGACACGGTGATGTAACCCCACGTTGCAAAAACAATTCGCTATTGTCGATATTTATATCATAAAAACGGGTTAATTCCTCTTATCTTATACCCTGCTTAATCTTGAGAGGAAATACTGGATACTCAAAATAATTCATCAAGGCTGATGAATGTGGCGATAAACTCAATATGTATAGGACGATATAGTAGCCACTAAATCATCGTCCTAATTTGCTTTCCGTTGAACTTCATTCAATAACCATTAGTCGATAGTTTAATAATATGCTTTATTCAGGGTGTAACTGATGAGCAGAAAGTCTTTATTTTGTTGATATCGACTAGTAAGTTAAAGGTAGCTACCTTTAGCTAATCTTCTGTCGAAGATAACTCAAACACCAGATCTTTATTAGACTAGGGTCATCGTAAAACTATCTATAGTTACGAACCTGGCTAACAACAATTCCCTGGATATGTACACGGTTGGCAGGATAAATCATGGGGGCCATTGATTTATTTGCCGGTATTAACTCGACCCGATCACCATGCTTACGTAGTTTCTTTAGCGTTGCCTCACCATTGTCGATTAATGCGACAACGATATCTCCATTATCAGCTGTGCTGGATTGTCTGATAATAACAAGATCACCACTGAATATACCTGCATCAATCATTGAATCACCTTTTACCTCGAGTACATAACGATCTTCTCCCATCAGCATCTCGGAAAAATTTATCTCTAATTGCTCAGGTATTGCCTCAATAGGCTGACCTGCTGCAATTCGACCTGCGAAAGGCAAGATCAGTAATCTTCGGTTCTGCTCTCCAGTTAAACGCAACCCCCGCCAGCTGCGTCCAGTTCGATGTAAATGACCCTTATCGATAAGCGATTCAACATAACGATGCACCGTTCCTTTGGATTTAATATCAAGTGCTTCACCAATTTCAACTAATGTCGGGGCATGACCATTCTGTGTAATGTAACGTGTGATGCACTGTAGAATTTTTTCTTCTAGACCAGTTAACATATAAAGTTCTCCTTATGTACTCTGCACAAGAGTAGAGAACAATAAGAGTACTTTCAAGTATTTTTTCATATAATTTAATATCGCTCAATAAAACGCTAAGATGCAGGCTAAACCAACATGCAGCGCAATCGCTGGAGAATAATAACTATGAAACGACTGATTATTTTTATCGCCATGAGTGTATCTGGCTTTTATCCACTATATGCATCCGCAGATACAGACATTGCCACGTCGGTAATAGATAAAGCGATAGAGGGCGGCTTTACGGAACTTGAAAAACAGATCATCGATAACTACTTCAAACAAGACGAAAAAAAATCAGTTCACAAAGAGACGGATACTAAGAAAAAAGATAAGAAGAAAGGCTTACCGCCTGGTTTGGCGAAAAAAGACAAATTACCGCCGGGATTGTCAAAACAACTCGAACGTAATGGCACCTTACCTCCCGGTCTGGCGAAACGTGAATTACCCTCTGATCTTGAAGTAGAATTACCAAAACCAGGGCAAGGACTTGAACGAGCGATTGTCGATAATGCGGTTGTTCTGGTTGAAAAGGCAACAGGCCGAATAGTCGACATCCTGCGGGATGTCGTTACCGGGAATTGATATGAGTAAAACAGAGACTAAAACTGAGGAAGAATGGCAACAGGAATTAACTCCTGAAGAGTATGCCATTTGCAGAAAAAAGGGTACGGAACGACCGTTCACGGGACAATATAATGATTGCAAAGATAACGGTATCTATCATTGTACTTGTTGTGGTAATGCCTTGTTTAGTTCCGAAGCTAAATATGACTCGGGGTCTGGTTGGCCCAGTTTTTGGGAACCGAATGGTGAAACGATTAAAACAGAAACTGACAGCAGCTTAGGTATGCGGCGAGTGGAAGTTATGTGCAAGGAATGTGGCGCCCATTTAGGACACGTTTTCGAGGACGGGCCACAGCCGACAGGTTTACGCTATTGCATAAACTCAGTATCCCTAAAATTAATGAAAGATTAAATTGGCAGTGCACAGAACTGAAACAATATAACGATAAACTCAATCTATTTTAATTTTATAAATCTAATTTGATTCAAACCAGGCCAGTTTTTTATGTAGTGAGACAACATCACCAATAATGATCATGCTGGGTGGTTTTATTTCATACTGTTTGGGTATATCGGGTAAATTTTTCAATATCGTTGTATATGTTCGTTGTTCGCTGGTCGTGCCTTGTTGCACGATTGCGGCAGGTGTATTTTGCGACAGTCCATGTTTAATCAATTCTCGACTCAGTATCTCAATACCGTGCGTCCCCATATAAACAGCCAGAGTTTGTTGTGGTTGGACTAATGCCGGCCAATTCAGATTCATAGTACCGTCTTTAAGATGACCTGTGATAAACAGGCAAGACTGGGCAAAATCGCGATGCGTTAGTGGAATGCCGGCGTATGAGGCACAACCACTTGCGGCTGTAATACCCGGGACAATTTGAAACGGAATATTATTTTCAGACAGCAGATCTATTTCTTCTCCGCCTCTGCCAAATATAAATGGATCACCGCCTTTAAGTCGCAAAACACGTTTTCCCTGTTTGGCGAGATCGACAAGCAGTTGGTTGATTTGATCTTGTGGCAGAGCATGCCGGTCTCGTTCTTTTCCGACATAAATCCGTTCAGCATCTTTACGTACCAATTCTACGATACCAGGGGCAACCAATCGGTCATACAACACCACATCTGCCTGCTGCATTAAACGTAAGGCACGAAACGTTAATAGATCAGGGTCGCCCGGACCACCACCAACCAGATACACTTCACCACTGGAATCAACCGAGGGTGACTCACCTGTTAATTGTTTTTCCAACAGGTGCATGGCTCTTTGTTCCTGGCCTGCATACAGCATCTCAGCCACCGGCCCCTGTAATATATGCTCCCAAAAACGACGTCTTTCTTTGATGTTTGGAAAATGCCCCTTCACTCTTTGCCTGAACCGTGAAATTAAACCTGCCAATTTGCCATAATTTGACGGAATTAACGCTTCCAGGCGTGAGCGTAGTAATCTGGCCAGAACTGGCGATGATCCGCCTGTCGAAACAGCGATCATGACCGGACTACGATCAATGACTGATGGCATTATAAAACTTCCCGCATCGGGATTATCAACAACATTAATCAGTATTTTTTCAGCTTTTGCATGTTGCGCAATTAACTTATTAACGGCGCTATCATTTGTTGCTGCTATTACTAACGACATACCGGCAATGCTGGTCTCTTCATAGATTTGCTGGAGATAACTAATCCGACGCTCCTGCAGCAGAGTCGTTAAAACTTCATTTATTTTCGGTGCGAGAAGTGTGACTTTTGCACCCGATTTCAATAATTGGAGCGTTTTTCTGGCAGCAACATCGCCTCCACCGACCACCAGACAGGGCTGATCCTGTAGTTTTAGAAAAATCGGAAAATGAGACATAGCATTGATTATTAATTATTTTTATAAAAATATTGGAGTTATTTCCAATCCTTGCCGCTACCTTTAACTAAGAGTTTGAAAAAAAACATCTTTATGCGAATAAAAGGACGTAAATTTGAATTAACTTTATAAAGTTATCGCCATTTTAACCGATATAAGTAATAGCAATTTTCGGATTTGTAATCGCCTAAGGTATTAACACTTTTAGTGATGATTTTAACAGCAATAATCACAATGGCTATAAGGAGAACACTGTGGATCTTGCAACGCTAATCGGCTTTCTGGTAGCAGCCGGCATTATCCTTGTATCTATCGTACTCGGCGGTGATCCGGGCATGTTTTTTAATGTGCCATCATTACTTATTGTCTGTGGCGGCACGGTTGGGGCGGTCTTAATGCAATTCAGTATCGCGCAATTCCTCGGTGCATTGAAGATTGGTATGAAGGCATTATTCAATAAACTGGCTTCGCCGAAGGAATTAATTGAAATCACTGTCGATCTTGCCAACACAGCACGTAAGGGCGGTCTGCTCGCACTGGAAGAAAAAGATACAGGTAACCCCTTCTTTCAATCGGGGATACAGATGATGGTCGATGGTCATGAACCGGATGTCGTTAGAGCAACAATGGTTAGCGATATGAATTTAACCGTTGAAAGACATGAACTGGGCAAAAAGATATTCAAGGCTATCGGTGATGTCGCACCCGCAATGGGCATGATTGGAACATTAATAGGTCTGGTACAGATGTTGGCTAACATGGATGATCCTAAAACAATTGGCCCTGCTATGGCCGTTGCACTTCTCACCACGCTTTATGGTGCGGCAATTGCCAACGTGTTTGCGCTACCCTTATCTGAAAAACTGGGCCTTAGAAGTGATGAAGAAAAGATGATCAAATCCATGATCATTGATAGCGTCTCAGGCATACAGGAAGGTCGTAATCCCCGCGTCATTGAGGGCATGTTAATGACATATCTGCCAGGCACCGAGCGTAATATAGGCGAAGAAGATGCCGCTGCAGCCTAATGCCATTCACCCCGGGACGACATAAACCATGAGTGATGGAGCACCAGCTAAAAAAGCAGATGGTGGCGGTGGTGCACCGGCATGGGTGATGACATTCGCCGATTTAATGTCGTTGCTGATGTGTTTCTTCGTTTTACTCTTGTCTTTTTCCGAGATGGATTTACAAAAATTCAAACAGATAGCCGGCTCCATGAAAAATGCCTTCGGTGTACAGCGCGATATAAAATCGAATGAACCCCCTAAAGGCACCAGCATTATTTCACAGGAATTCTCTCCAGGCAGACCGACTCCGACACTCGTTAATGAAGTTCGTCAAAACACTATAGACGAAACTAAACAAACGCTGGAATTCACCGATGCGATGACTGAGCAAGAGAAAAAGGAAAGCATCGATGCGGGTGAAGACAATGACGGTTCGGGTACTGAAGCAATGCAGCGTCAACCAATAAAGCAAAACACTATAGAAATGCCTGATACGTCTGATGTTGCGATGCTGTCAGATAAAGATGCTGAGAAGCAGGATAACGAAGAGGAGCCCAAAGAATCTTCAGCGGCAGATTCTGATAGCACCAACCCCGCTGAAAATACTGCCGCTCAGGAAAAAACCGAAGCAGAGCAAAAAACCATTACCGATACCTATAAATTGCTTAAAACACTGGAACCTGAAATCGAACAAGGTCTGATAGCAATAAAAACACAAGGCAACCGAATCCTGTTACGCATTAATGAAAAAGGTTCGTTTCCATCCGGCTCATCAATCCTGCAAGGAACCTTTATACCGGTTTTGAATAAACTGAGAAAATCTTTGAATGATATAGAGGGAAAGATAGTAGTTGCCGGTCATACCGATGATATACCAATTAAAACAGCACGCTTCCGATCAAATTGGGAGTTATCTGCATCACGCGCGGTCACGGTTGTGCATGAGTTGCTGGAAATGGACACGATAAAACCGGAACGCTTTGTGGTTGAAGGTCATGGCGATGCACATCCACTTGTCGCCAACGACAACGCTAACAACAGAGCATTAAACCGCCGTGTTGAACTCATCATTGTGCAGAACGAAGGTGAAGATGGCGTCAATAATATTTCGGCAGATAGTACACAGAATCCTTTTACAAAAAATTTCAGTGAAACGAAAACACCTGAACTAACCAGCTCTGTACAAGAGATACTGGATAAGGAAACGACTGTTCCAGATCAAAAGGAAATTGATGCCATTAATTTACAGACATTAAAAGACCGGTTTGAGTTAATCAGGAAAGGTTTAATAGAACAATAAACATCAGGAAAAAACTATGGATGATCGCAGACGCTATTTTCGAATTCATGACAACGTGTCACTCAAGTACCGTGTCGTACAAGGTATTGATATTGATAACGAGATAAAACGGACCGAACATGAAAGAAAGAACTTCGCCGAACTTAAAAGTGCATTCAATTGTATAGAAGCAAAAATAATGTCGAAAATGGCACGACTAGAGGAAGTGAGTCCATTGGTTGCAGAAATACTCGGTCTTTATGATAAGAAATTATCATTGATAGAAAGCATGATGATGCATAGTGATGACAAGGACGACTCAATTACAGCAACCCAGCAGGTCAATATAAGTGCTAGCGGCATGTCATTTGAATCTAACACACCAATTAACGAAGGCGCCAACCTGAGAATGGAACTGGTGCTTTTTCCTGAGTATCAATACATACCGCTCTACGCATCGGTTGTCGATTGTCGAAAGAAACTCGATGACAACCTTTATCGCTTTATAGTCGCCGTTGATTTCATTGGCATCAGCGAAACCGATCAGGAAATCATAATGCAACACATCCTCAGCAAACAGGCAAAACTATTAAAGGAAGAGCGCAACAAAAAAACTGATGACGGCAATGAAGAAAAGGCAGTTGCCAATGGCTAACTGACTTATGTCTTGGGTAATGTTACGCCTGTTTGCCCCTGATATTTGCCAGCACGATCCTTGTATGACGTTTCACAAACCTCATCTGATTCAATAAAAATGACCTGCGCCACTCCCTCGTTAGCATAAATCTTTGCCGGAAGCGTAGTCGTATTCGAAAACTCCAATGTCACATGCCCTTCCCATTCCGGTTCGAGTGGCGTGACATTTACAATAATCCCACAGCGAGCGTAGGTCGATTTACCCAAACAAATTGTTAATACATTGCGTGGAATGCGAAAAAACTCAACCGTTCTGGCCAGAGCAAATGAATTTGGCGGAATAATACAGCTGTCCGCTTTAATATCGACAAAACTTTTCTCATCAAACTTTTTGGGGTCGACCGTGGCCGAATGCACATTGGTAAAGATTTTAAATTCATCAGAACAGCGCACATCATAACCATAGCTGGAGGTACCATAAGATATTATACGCTCGGAACCATGTGTTTTTACCTGACCAGCTTCAAAGGGTTCAATCATGCAATGTTGCTCCGCCATACGTCGGATCCATTTGTCTGATTTAACACTCATATTTTTTATTTCCCCAGTTTAAATTCATTATTCTGACCGCCATGGATGTCAGCAGTCGGCAAAGTCTGGAACATATTGTCGAGCAATTGCAACTGCGCTTAGTTATTTTCTATCACGATTTTCGGAAACTTATTTGTGTAGTCTTTTGCCTGTAGCGCTAACTTGGCCGCAGTTCGCCGCGCAATCTCGCGATAATTCATTGAAATTTCCGAATCAGGCTCCATTGCGACAGTTGGTTTACCATTATCAACACCTTCACGAATACGAATATCCAGTGGTAATGACCCGAGTAGATCGACATTATATTGTTTCGCCATCTGATCGCCGCCACCGCTACCAAAGATATGTTCTTCATGCCCACACTGACTACAGATATGGGTACTCATATTTTCGATAATACCCAATACCGGCACATTCACCTTTTCAAACATCTTCAATGCTTTTCTCGCATCCAGTAAAGCAATGTCTTGCGGTGTGGTCACTATCACCGCACCACTGACCGGGATTTTCTGGCATAAGGTCAACTGAATATCGCCCGTGCCGGGTGGCAGATCAATAATCAGGTAATCAAGATCCTGCCAATTAGTATCATTGAGTAACTGCTCCAAAGCACCGGTCACCATCGGGCCACGCCAAATCATCGGCGTATCTTCTTCGATCAAATAGCCTATCGACATCGACTGCACTCCGTAACTGACCTTAGGCTCTACCGTTTTGCCATCAGTGGTATCCGGTTTGCCTTTTAAACCCAGCATCCGCGGTTGGCTCGGACCGTAAATATCAGCGTCAAGAATACCCACGGTGGCACCTTCAGCCTGTAGCGCCAGCGCCAGGTTAATCGACGTTGTCGATTTGCCTACGCCACCCTTACCCGAAGCCACGGCAATCGTATTTTTAACATTCGGTAATAATTGAACACCTTGTTGTACGGAATGCGACACGATCTTGCTCGATACCGTCACTGTAACGTTGCTGATACCTTGACCGGCAAGCGCTGCGCTTATGCTTTCTATTAAGGTCTGCTTTGCACCCTCAGCCGGATAACCTAACTGAATCGAGATAGCGACAGCACCGTCATTGATAGTGACGTCCTTGACGGCCTTTGCACTGATGAGATCCTGTTTGGTGTAGGGATCGTTTATTCCGGAAAGAATGGTTTCTACTTGTTCGCGACTAATTGCCGACATTGAATTGCAACCTGAGCTATGAATTGGACGCGTATTCTACAATATTTATTGGCTTCTCTTCACGCTGCTATTTAATAATGCTACTTTAGCGCCCCAATTTGAGACTAATTAATAGAATGTCGGACCAACCAAGAAAGATTCTCGTTACCAGCGCCTTGCCATATGCCAATGGTTCTATCCATATCGGGCATTTAGTCGAATATATCCAGACGGATATCTGGGTGCGTTTCCAGAAGATGCAGGGTCATAACTGCTATTACGTTTGTGCGGATGATGCCCATGGCACACCGATTATGCTGCGCGCACAAAAGGAAGGGATTACGCCAGAAGCCCTGATAGCACGCATCTCTGAAGAACATCAGGCTGATTTCAAGCAATTCTCCGTTGTCTTTGATAATTTTCACAGTACCCACTCCGATGAAAACCAGTGGTTGGCCAATACCATCTATGCAGCACTGGATGATAAAGAACACATTAATAAACGCACGATCACACAACTCTATGACCCGGAAAAGGAAATGTTTCTGCCGGATCGCTTTATCCGTGGCGAATGTCCAAAATGCGGAGCAGCCGATCAATATGGCGATAGTTGTGAATCCTGCGGCGCGACCTATAGCCCAACTGACTTAAAGAATCCGGTTTCTGCTGTTTCGGGTGCCACCCCGGTTGAAAGGGAATCGGAGCATTATTTTTTCAAGCTCGGTGATTTCGAGCAGATGTTGCATAAATGGACCCGTGCCGGTCATTTACAAGCCGAGGTCACCAATAAGCTCGATGAATGGTTCGAAGCAGGGTTACAGGAATGGGATATCTCACGCGATGCACCTTATTTTGGTTTTGAGATTCCGAATGCGCCCGGCAAATATTTCTATGTCTGGTTAGATGCGCCGATGGGGTATCTGGCCAGTTTTAAAAATCTCTGTGATAAATCCGATTTAAATTTTGATGAGTGGTGTCAGGCGGGTAGCGATACCGAGATGTACCATTTTATCGGTAAAGACATTATCTATTTCCATGCTTTATTCTGGCCGGCAATGTTGGAAGGCAGTGGCTTCAGAACACCAACCGCCATCTTCGCACATGGCTTTTTAACCGTTGACGGACAAAAGATGTCCAAATCTCGCGGTACGTTTATTACCGCACGCACGTATCTGAATCACCTGAACCCGGAATACCTGCGTTATTACTTTGCGGCAAAACTGGGATCGGGGGTTGATGATATTGATCTTAACCTGGAAGATTTCACCGCACGGGTGAATTCTGATCTTGTGGGTAAGGTGGTTAATATTGCGAGCCGCTGTGCCGGTTTTATTAATAAGCGTTTTGATGGAAAGCTAGCAAAGAATATTCATGACGCAGCACTTTTAAAAGCCATGGTTGATGCCAATGAGACTATTGCCCAAGCGTATGAAGCACGTGAATACTCAAAAGCAATGCGCGAGATCATGTCATTGGCAGATAAGGCTAATCAATACATTGATGATCACAAACCCTGGATTATTGCAAAAGAAGAAGGCCGTGATGAAGAATTACAAGCCGTTTGCAGCATGGGCATTAATTGTTTCCGTTTGTTAATACTCTATTTAAAACCGGTCTTACCCATATTAGCGACCAGCACTGAAGAGTTTCTCAATATTGCACCACTGCAATGGCACGATGCTGGAACCACATTAGCTGATCACAAAATAAATAAATTCAAACCCTTAATGACAAGAGTTGAAAAGGAGCACGTAGACGCCATGGTTGAAGACAGTAAAGAAGATCTGACCGCCAGCACAACTGAACAAGCCGTTGTAACTGGCCCATTGGCAGATAACCCGATCGCGGATCAGATAACGATTGATGATTTCATGAAGGTTGATCTGCGCATTGCAAAAATCATCAAGGCCGACCATGTCGAAGGAGCCGATAAATTATTGCAATTGACGCTGGATTTGGGTGGCGTAACACGTAACGTTTTTGCCGGCATCAAGTCTGCCTATAGCCCGGAAGACCTTGAAGGAAAACTGACCGTAATGGTCGCCAATCTCGCACCACGCAAAATGCGCTTTGGTTTATCTGAAGGGATGGTACTGGCCGCTGGCGCGGGTGGGAAGGAACTGTTTATATTAAGTCCCGATACTGGTGCCCAACCAGGAATGAAAGTGAAGTAATGCCTGCCGACAGGCTTATATGCCTGTCAGTACCTGGTTCAAAAATAGCTATCAAGACTTGTTGTGTTCTCTTAAAAATTCCATACTCATTTAGATGAGTGAATTATTCGGATTGCTGTTCGGTGCGGTGCTGGTCAATAACCTGGTACTAACTACTCTCGTTGGTCTTGATCTGCAAGTTACTGCAAGTCAGCGCATGCATACTGCGTGGTTGCTTGGACTAGCGACGCTCTATTGTTTGAGTCTTTGCTTACCGGGTGCTTATCTGATTGACCACCTGCTGATCATTCCCTTGCAACTACAATATCTCGATTTGCTATTTTACATGATGCTAATCATGGGCATTGTCTATGCCTCGCAAAAAGTAGTAGCGCTCTTTTTTCCCTTGCTCTCAGAACATGTCAACGCGATAGTGCCTGTCATTCTTGTGAACTCAATCTTTTTGGCTGTCATTTTATTATCACAAGATCAAAGCCTGACCTTTTTCGGATCTTTCTATAGCGGTGTAGGTACCGGAACAGGCTTTCTGTTTTTACTGTTGGTACTCACCTGCTTACGTGAACGAATTGATAATGACGATGTGCCCGTATCGTTTCGAGGGTTGCCGATATTACTCATGGCGCTTGGTATTTTTTCGATGGGACTAATGGGTCTGGCCGGTTTAAAATGAGTATCTCGATCGTCATTGCATTAATTGTGATCATGTTACTCACCTGCATAATTGGATTACTGGTATCCGGTCAGGAAACGAGTAGTCATGTTCAAACATTGCAGAAAGATATTGATGAGATCGAGAACTTACTGCCACAAACTCAATGCAGGGACTGTGGTTTTAATGGT
This sequence comes from uncultured Gammaproteobacteria bacterium, assembly GCA_938084745.1. GTDB lineage: Bacteria > Pseudomonadota > Gammaproteobacteria > Eutrophobiales > Eutrophobiaceae > UBA7359. Next base: position 2,267 of record CALKEZ010000003.1, on the reverse strand, counting down.
TGCCGACCCTATGCAGAGGCAATCGCTAATCGCGTTGCCGATATTAATCGCTGTTTACCCGGGGGCATTGAGACAATAAGATCATTGTCAGTACGAACAGGTCTGGATGTTAAACCACTTTATAAAAAAACAGATAAATACAACGAACCACAGATTGCCTTTATTCACGAAGAGCATTGCATTGGTTGTGTAAAATGTATCGCCGCCTGTCCGGTAGACGCCATAGTTGGCGCACCAAAACAAATGCATAGCGTCATCAATGCTTATTGCACTGGTTGCGAGCTCTGTATTGCACCTTGCCCGGTTGATTGCATTAGCATGATTCCCGCCTAGTTAGATGCAAGCTTCCTCGCCACATACTCATGCAAACAACAGCGTTGCATCGATAATGCAAAAGGTGCTGTATGCGCTGATCCCCGGTATTTTGCTTAGCAGTTATTATTTCGGCGCAGGCATATTGGTGAATTGTATTTTAGCCACAATATTTGCGTTAGTTTTTGAACCATTAATATTGAAAGTTCGACAGCAGGCCATTGCACCGGTCATTAAAGATGGATCGGCAATCATTACTGCACTACTTTTTGCATTGACCATTTCACCCTACACTCCCTGGTGGGTTACTTTAGCGGGTATCGCCTTCGCTATTATTGTGGCCAAGCATTTGTTCGGTGGGTTGGGTAACAATCCATTTAATCCGGCAATGGCCGGTTATATCTTTGTCCTGTTATCGTTTCCGGTACAGATGGCTTATTGGCCTGACCTGAGTGGCCTAACTGATCAGGCATTAACGACAGGGCAAAATATCAGCATTATTTTTTCGGGATTACCGAGTAAGCCAGATGCAATCAGCGGTGCAACACCCTTAAGCAATATGAAGGTCGAGCTAGGTCTAATGACAATGGTCTCCGAGATAAAAGACAATCCATTATACGCTTTAGTTGGCGGTAAAGGTTGGGAATGGATCGCATTGGCCTATCTTGCAGGCGGCCTTTTTTTACTCTTCAACAAGGTGATCCGCTGGCACATTCCTGCTGCGGTATTAGGATCTATATTTTTACTAGGTTCAGTATTTAATATTGTTGATAGCGATGTATATCCATCTGCACTATTCCATATCTTTACTGGCGGGACGATGCTGTGCGCTTTTTTTATCGCGACTGATCCGGCAAGTTCATCCACAACAGTAACTGGAAAAATTATATATGGTATCGGGGTTGGTGTTTTTATCTATATCATACGTACCTGGGGCAGCTATCCGGATGGCATTGCCTTCTCAATCCTGATTATGAATGGCCTGGTACCTTTGATTGATTATTACACCCGACCCAGGGCATTGGGGGAAAAATGAATTCACCATCCAATTCATTTAAACAGAAATTCATTACCTCATTACCCTTGCTTATTATCAGTATGCTATGTGTTCTCTCACTTTCCTTTGTCAACAACATAACAAAAGAAAAAATTATAAGTAATAAGGAAAAAGCTGCGCTTGCAATAATCAATGATGTGATACCTCTTGATTATGACAATGATTTATTCGCTGATAAAATCGAACTTGTTATGCCGGATGGTACACGCAGTACTACTGTCTACCGCGCAAGACTCGGTAATCAGCCGGTTGCGGTTGGACTTATGCCAGTAACTACAAAAGGCTATAACGGCAACATAGATCTGCTGATAGGGATAAGTTATGAGGGTTTATTGACTGGCGTCAAGATTCTTCAGCATAATGAAACCGAAGGCTTCGGGGAGCAGGCTCATCAGGATAAAAGCAACTGGTTACAAAAATTTAATAATTTCAGTCTAATAAAACAAAAAGAGCAATGGGCCATTAAAAAAGACGGGGGCAAATTTGATCAATTAAGCGGTGCGACTATAACATCAAGAAGTATCATTAATAGTGTTTATAAAACACTCAAGTTTTATACTGAGAATCGTGACATTTTTATCTATACCAATAGCGCAAACTTTAACAATTCACAACTTGAGAATTAGTCATTTAGCTTTTGAAACCAAATTACAAAAAAAATATGACCATAAAAAATTTTTCGCATTGCATACTACTGTTGTCAGTTTTGTTTCACTCCTATGTAGGTGCAGAGCCAGAAGTATTAGGCTGGTTAGAGTCTGCTTATATTAAACCATGGGATATTAAAGTAAGGGCAAAACTGGATACGGGGGCTCTTACCAGTTCCATTCATGCGACTCATATTGAGGAGTTTCAAATGGATGATGAGCTATGGGTAAGATTTACGTTGACCCAACCA
>CALKEZ010000002.1 GCA_938084745.1 uncultured Gammaproteobacteria bacterium | reverse complement strand
ATTTTATAATTATTTGTCTAGTTTATAGTGTCTAAAATCGCATACAATGCATTTATCTTCAAATTTTTATTCAATATTATTGTCAAACAGTCAGTTATAGCTGTTAGCACTCAAAACCAAGCAAATCCAGACTAGATTATTTTGATGAAAATACTATTTGTAAGCGCTGTTTCGGCACTGATCATAATGGTCTTATTCTGGACCAGACCTGATACGCATGCCGAACTCCAATCCTTGCCGCCACCCACGGTAAATATCGATCTTGTCAATCAGATTGATATACAGCCTATCACAGAAGTTACCGGAAAATTACAACCTGCCAGAAAGGCAAGCCTGCATTTTCAGGTTTCCGGACAGATAGAAAAACGTTTCGTTGAAACCGGTCAATATGTCAAAGAAAATACCCTGATGCTCAGTGTCGAGGCGGGTGATTTTATGGATGCGGTAGAGGAATCAAGAGCAAACCTGAAGACTGAACGTGCTGCCATAGAACGGGATTCGCGCTTGTTGGTGTTAATGCAGCAAGAACGTGAATTACAGGAAGCGGAAGTGGCCAGAATTAAAAAACTGGGGCGTGATTCACTGGCGTCAAAATCGAATTATGACCAGGCTCTGCAAGTCTTATATAGACAACAAGCAGAGGAAGCACGTTTGCAGCATAGTGTTGATTCGGCACGTTCACGTTTAATGATAGAACAGGTTCGTTTAAATAAGGCAGAACGAAATCTTTCACGAGCACAATTAGTAGCGCCGTTTGCTGGAACCATTAATCGTGTTCATGTCGACGTGGGTGATTATGTCACTCCTGGACAGGCGGCACTTGAAATTGTGCAAGTCGACGAGCTTGATTTGAATCTTGAAATAAACGGATTATCGGCATCTCAATTACAACTCGGGCAAAAGATAAAAATTATGACTGATATGGACGAGAGAGAAGGGCAAATTATTGCGCTTGCTGTTGATCCTGATCAGGAGACAAATACCCATGCACTCAAAATACGCTTGCCGTCAGATGGAATGTTTGCCGGACAATTAGCGATAGCGCAACTTCCCGGGCACAGCTATAAGAATGCCACGGTTATTCCTATAAGTGCTATTTTGTATGAAGATGGTCACGCCTATGCATTTGAAGTAATCGATGAGCATGTTGCAAAAAGACCAATCAAGTTGGTTGAACGTTACAAAAATATTCAAATTATTGCCGGGCTTAAAGCAGGGAGCACGATTATCAGTAAAGATGTTTCCAGCCTGGCAGATGGCCAGGTGGTGATGATTCCCTAGCAGTCTACCTAGCTAGTTATAATTCCTTATGTCAGTTATTAACTTTTCATTAAAAAATTCATTACTGGTTAATTTAAGTCTCTTTATCGTTCTAATTATGGGGGTCTTTAGCTGGTACGGTTTACCGCAGGAAATTTTTCCTGTTGTGGATCTGGATCTGATTAGTATTCAAACCATTTATGAGGGGGCGTCACCGGCAGAGGTTGAGCAACAAGTGACTTTGCCTATCGAGGAAGAATTCGAAGACAGTCTGGATATTGATTACATTTCGTCCATTAGCAAGGAAGGACTCTCCAGTATCTATGTAAAGTTAAAGCCCGGATCAAATGTCGATGATTTCATTCGCGATACCAGAACGCTGCTTGATCGTGTCGATGATTTGCCAGATGCGGCAGAAGAACCCGAGCTGAATCGTATACGCACGCGTTTCCCGGTAATAACCCTTACGCTCTATGGCAATCTTTCGAAAGCCGATCTGTATGCCTATTCCGAGAAGGCTCGCAGGAAAATGCAGAAAATAAATGGCGTCGCCAGTGTGGGTATGGCGGGTGAACGTGATTGGGAGATATGGGTAGAGATCAATCCACATGAATTAGCCGCACTTAATATTCCCTTGGAACAGGTTAATTCGGCACTTAAAAACAATTTACTTGATCAGCCCGGAGGCTCGATTAAATCAAATGAAGGTGACATTCGTTTAAGAGGTAAAGGCACTAACCCCGACCCCGAGGACATCGAAGATATTGTCTTACGTACCAATGCAAATGGTGGTGAATTAAAACTCGGTCAAATCGCCAAAGTTGTGCGTCGGTTTGAGGAAGCAGAGACCTACGCGCGTTTTAATGGCAAGCCATCAATTAATTTAACAGTGACCAAAACGGCGGAAGCGTCGACGATAAAAGTTTCAGAACAAATCAGAGCGCTTGCTGATGAACTTAGTGAAGAACTACCTGAGAGCATAAATGCCGGATACCATACTGACTCGTCGGTCTATGTTAAAACACGCTTGAATCTGGTGAAGTCGTCCGGCTTGATAGGTTTGATACTGGTCTTGATCTCGTTGTATCTCTTATTAAATTTCCGGATAGCAGCAATTACCGCATTTGGCATTCCGGTGTCTTTTCTATTTGCCGTCATTCTGCTTTATTATTTCGACTACACGATTAACATGGTTTCGTTATTTGCCTTCCTGATTGTATTAGGCATGATTGTGGATGATGCAATCATTGTGAATGAGAATGTTTACCGGCATATCGAAGCCGGAATGTCACCGCTGGAGGCGGCGTCAGTCGGTTCAAAGGAGGTCTTTTGGCCAGTGGTGGTTTCAACATTAACGACTATTGCCGCATTTCTTCCTATGTTTGCGATAGGTGGCATTTTAGGTGAGTTTATAAAAGTGATTCCAGTCGTAGTCTGCTGTGCCCTGGTCGGATCTCTTATCGAAGCTTTTCTTGTCTTACCCTCACATGCCGCACATATTCTGAAGCTCGAAAAAAAGAAGCCGCGTTTTAATTGGGACATTGTTCTCGGCAAGTATGCTCGCTTGTTACATTGGTCAGCATTAAACCGTTATTTTGTTGCAACACTCAGCATCAGTGCTTTGGCGATTAGTCTGGTCTATGCGACGACTCGCTTACCATTCCAGTTATTTGGCGACGTGGAAATTGGACAATTCTTTGTCAATATCGAAGCGCCTAATACCTATAGTCTTGAAGACACGCTTGACTTGGCTATTGACCTGGAAGGCCGATTGAACAAGATAATGTCAGAAGAAGAAATGTTAACATTATTGACTAATGTGGGTGTCAGTGTGATCGATCCCAATCGAAGTAAGACAGGCAGCAATATCCTCCAGTTTGTGGTTGATTTACAAAAACCGGTGCCCATTAGTTTCATTGAAAAGTGGGTAACCCCTATAGTCAGTCTGGATTTCAATTTGAGCGGTACACGTAAGCGCAGTGCGGATGACATCATCAATGAGATCCGCAATGACTTATTGCAGGTACCGGGCGTGGACAGGCTGAGCATTTTGAAACCTAATGCCGGACCAGCAGGCGATGACATTGAGTTAGGTATCGTCAGTTCCGATCTAAATATATTGCACGATACCGCAGTTGAGATTAGTGATTATATGAAGCGTATGCCGGGTGTAAATGATGTGGTGCATGATCAGGAGCCGGGCAAACTGGAATATAAATATCAATTGAACGAACGTGGTCGACGACTTGGCTTAACGCAGAACCAACTGGCCAGCGCTGTACGCAGTGGTTATCTGGGTAATGAAGTGGTGAACGTGACCTGGGAAGATAAACGCTTGCCTGTACGTGTTATCTATCCGGAATCGATGCGCGAACAATCAACCAGTTTGAAAACACTGCCAGTTATATTAGCGTCAGGCAAAACGGTTTAT
>CALKEZ010000001.1 GCA_938084745.1 uncultured Gammaproteobacteria bacterium | reverse complement strand
GATGTTTCATTGCAATGGCTGGTGTTTTCCATGGACGATTGCGGCGACTGCAGGAACGAATGTGTGTTTGCGTAAAGTCCGTGAAGATGCAATTTATAATGTGATAAAAAAAGAAAAGGTCGATCATCTCTCGGGGGCACCGATAGTATTGAACCTGATGGCAAATGCCGCTGATGACTTGAAGCAGAGTCTCGATCATAGGGTTAAGGTAATGACCGCGGGTGCGGCACCGCCCGCGGCGGTGATGGAAGCGATGGAGAAAATCGGATTTGACGTGACCCATGTTTATGGTTTAACCGAAACCTATGGACCCGCTGCAGGCTGTGCCTGGCACAGTGAATGGGATGAGCTGCCGATGGCGGCGCAATCAAAATTTAAATCCCGACAAGGTGTAGCCTATCCGATGCTGGAAGGCTTGATGGTTGCCGACCCCGAGACGATGGAACCGGTTGCGAAAGATGGCAAAAGCATGGGTGAGATCATGTTTCAGGGTAATATCGTCATGAAAGGTTATCTGAAAAATCCCGTAACTACAGACAAGGCTTTAAAGGGAGGTTGGTTTCATAGCGGTGATCTGGCCGTATGGCATGAAGATGGTTATATCCAGATCAAGGACCGTTCCAAGGACATTATTATTTCCGGTGGCGAGAATATCTCCAGTATCGAAGTAGAAGGTGTTTTATACCGTCACCCCAGCGTATTGGAAGCCGCGGTTGTTGCAAAACCGGACGAAAAGTGGGGCGAAACGGCCTGTGCTTTTGTTACCTTAAAGGCAGGGCAAGACGTGAGTGCACAGGAGTTGATTGAATTTTGTCGTGATCATATCGAACATTTTAAAGCACCAAAGACAGTAATCTTCGGTCCATTACCCAAGACCTCTACGGGTAAGGTACAAAAATTTAGGTTAAGAGAACAAGCGAATGAACTTGTGGATTAATAGTAGACCAATGAAATAGAGGATCGAATCTATAGGGTTAACAATCATTCTTCCCTATACTCTGGATATAAATTAATTCAACAGACATTAAATTTAAGGAATCATTACATGAATAAATTAATTATCGCTTCAATATTGTGTTTGGGCATGATGACTAGTGTATTCAGTGCCGAGGCTATGCAATCAACCTCTCCTGCAAATGCGAAGGTATATATTATTGCACCAACAGACGGACAGACAGTGTCGCAAACGTTTAAAGTGGTGTTTGGTCTTTCCGGTTTGGGTGTCGCACCGGCCGGTATTGAAAAGGACAACACCGGGCACCATCATCTCCTGATTGATATAGCAGAATTACCGGATATGAATATGCCTTTGCCAGCAACGAATCAGATCAAACACTTCGGTGGCGGGCAGACTGAAACAGAATTAACGTTGAGTCCGGGCAAGCATACCTTACAACTTCTCTTAGGCAATTTTGCGCATGTACCACACGACAAACCCGTGCTGTCTGAAAAAATAACGATCACGGTTGAATAAGCCAGCTTCAATAACCTGACTACTTATTCGTAACTCAGGTGTGTTGCCTTGCCGTGGAATATTTTATAGATGAAGATCGAATAGCCGATAATTGCCGGTAAGGTAATCACCGTTCCAACAAAGATCACCTTTAATGCGGCTACCGATGATGCCGCTTCCCAGATATCCATTTTACCGATGACAATTTCAGGGAAGATACTGAACGCCAGTCCAAACGCGGATAGCAAACAAATCATCACCAGTGAGACGAAGATTATCCACGCGTATCCCGCTTTCAGCATAGCCTCATTACGCAGTAACCAGAGTATGCCTGCGTAAAAGACCAGGCAGGAAAAAGGGATGGGGAACAGGACAATAATGTTCGGCATGCTAAACCATTTAGCGGCAATATCAGCACTGACGATAGGGGTTGCTATGGAGATCAGAAGCAAGCCGAGACCTACAGGCAAAATGGCTTTCTTCGCCCAGCTGATCGATTTAAGAAATAAATCTCCTTCTGTTTTCATCAACAACCAGGCGGCGCCCAGCATGATATAAAGCGCAGGCAGGGTTAATGCGATCAAAAATGAGAACAACCAGCTTGTTGGTGTATTCAGTAGCCCGGTCACATAGGAGCCTAGCATCCAGCCTTGTGACGCGGCAGCGATCAGCGAACCCAGAAAGAACAACGTGTTCCACATAGTTTTATGTGAGTCTTGCGCTTTTACTCGAAAGTCGAATGACACACCTCTCAAGATTAAACCCATTAGCATGATCGTGACCGGTAGATAAAGCGAGGTGAGTATCAAGCCATGTGCTTTTGGAAAGGCGATTAATAAAACACCCACGCCGAGTACGATCCAGGTTTCATTCGCATCCCAGAATGGCCCAATCGAGGCAATCATCATGTCTTTTTCTTCTTCGTTAGCGGCGGGTAGTAACAAACCGACGCCAAGATCATAACCATCAAGGATGACATAAATCAGCATGGCAAAACCCATTGCTGCTGCAAAAAAAACAGGTAACCAGTATTCCATTAGTGATCTACTCCCGTTAATGCCGCCGAACCTTTGGGGTATTCTTGTGGTGTGGTCAACGATTGTGCCGGTTTGGTTGCCAGGTAACGAACCGCACCGATATAAGAAAACAACAGAAAGGCATAGATAAAGCCATAACCAAATAGCGTACCCATCAGCGTCGCTGCCGGGTGATCGGCAACTATCTCGCTGGTCTTGACCGCGCCATAGACGATCCAGGGTTGACGACCAACCTCAGTAACATACCAGCCGGCCAGAACAGCAACCCAACCTGAGAAAGCCATGTAAGACATAACAGTGAGTAATGGTTTACCCAGATCTTTACCGCGCAGCAATACCCAGCAGGCCCACCATGACACCAGCAACATTAAACTTCCGATACCGACCATGATTCGAAATGCCCAGAATACAGGTGCAACAGGTGGATGTTGTCCCTCGAACTCATTCAGGCCTTTTAGTTCACCATCAAGTTCATGGGTCAGGATCAGACTGGCCATCTTTGGTACTTTGATGGCCCACTGTGTTTTTTTCTCAGCTTCATCCGGAAAACCAAACAGGGTAAGCGCAGCGCCTTGTTCTGTTTCCCACACCGCTTCTATTGCGGCAACCTTCGCGGGTTGATATTCCAGCGTGTTTAGACCATGAAAGTCACCAATTACGATCTGTAGTGGTGCCAAAACGGCTGCCATCACCACTCCGGTCAGCATGACCTTTTTCGTCGCTGGACCATCGACCTTGTTTACAATGCGCCAGGCACTAACACCAATAATCAGAAACGCACTGGTTAAAAGTGATGCGACAAACATATGCGCCATCCGATAGGGAAACGACGGATTAAAAATAACATCCCACCAGTTGTCGACAATGAATACGCCATCTTCAATTAAATAACCCGCGGGGGTCTGCATCCATGAATTAAGGCTCAATATCCAGAATGCTGATAGCGAGGTGCCAACAGCCACAAGCGAACATGAGATGAGGTGCAAGCGATTAGAAACCCGGTTCTTACCGAATAACATAATGCCAAGGAACGATGCTTCTAGAAAAAATGCGGTGAGTACTTCGAAACCGAGCAAGGGACCGGCAATATTGCCGACCGTGGTCATATATCCCGGCCAATTGGTACCAAACTGAAAACTCATGGTGATACCGGAAACCACACCTAGTGCAAATGTCAGAGCAAATATTTTTACCCAAAAGTTATAAGCAAACTCCCAACTCTTGTCGCCGGTTAGGGTAAAACGCGTCCGGAAAAACAACAGTATCCAGCACAACCCGATTGAAATAGTAGGAAATAAGATATGAAAGCTGATATTCAGCGCAAACTGAATACGGGCAAGGACAAGAGGATCAAATTCCATTATCTGCTCATTAACTCAATTTAATATTAGTTAATATTAAAAGTATTATTGCAGCAATGCCAATTTATAAAAAGAATTGATCAATGATTTAGCTATTTGTTCAGGGTTTGTTACAAACCGGGCAGGCAGGGTCTTTTCTCAATATGGCCTGATTCAGTTCCATATAGAGTGAATCAATTAACAATAATTTGCCCTGTAAGGTTTCTCCAATCCCGATTAATAACTTCAGCGTCTCATTTGCCTGAATACTGCCAATAATACCCAGCAGTGGTGCAATGACACCATTGGCCGTACAGGTTTCCTGGGTTGCAACATCATCCCCGTACAGGCATCGATAGCAAGGGGACGTCTCATCGCGCGGATCAAACACGGTGACCTGGCCTTCAAAACGAATGGCAGCGCCGGAGACCAACGGCGTTTTTGTTTTTACGGAAGCGGCATTTAGTGCAAATCGTGTTTGAAAATTATCAGAAGCATCGACGATAACATTTGCCTTTGTTGCCTCACTTAATAGTTCATCTGTTGCCAATGCATGATCAATACAATCAATTTTAATCTCTGGATTGATAGCCTGTAGATGTTCTTTTGCGGAATCTGTTTTTAATCGGCCTACATCCGGGGTGGTGTGTACGATTTGTCGTTGCAGGTTACTGATATCGACCTTATCGAAATCAACCAGCACTAAATGACCAACACCGGCACTGGCCAGATAGATGGAGACAGGAGAACCAAGCCCACCCAGACCGACGATCAATACACGCGCATCGCTGAGTGCTTCCTGACCTGCCGCATCGATCTCGGGTAGCATCATTTGGCGGCTGTATCTAAGAAGTTGGTCGTCATTCATAAATTCGTTAATTCAGTTCTGTTGTAGTTGTCTGATGCGCGAGTTGTCCCATACTGATGCGTTCTATTCCACTATAGTCTTTAATACTGGCGCTTGCTGTGTAACCGTTATCTTTAAATAGCTGTCTGACCTGTGCCGCCTGATTATAACCATGTTCAAGCAACAACCAACCCCGACTATTTAAATAGTGTTGTGCTTGTTTAATGATAGTTCGAATATCATTCAAACCATCTGCGCCCGAGGCTAAAGCAGTTACCGGTTCAAACTGAACATCACCTTGTTGCAGGTGTGGATCGTCAGCACAAATATAAGGCGGGTTGCTGATGATCAGATCATAGCTATCGATGTCTGCAATCTCGAACCAATCCGCTTCTTTAAAACTAATGTTTTCGACATGATGCGAGCGTGCATTCTGTTGCGCCACCAGCAATGCCTTTGCACTTAAATCAGTGGCCGTTATGTTTGACTTGTTTCGTTCAGATGCAATTGCAATCGCTATAGCACCCGTTCCAGTTCCGAGTTCCAGGAGTTTTGTCTCTTTATCATCAGGTATCAGCGTTAATGCTGTTTCTACTAGTAATTCAGTTTCCGGTCGTGGGATAAGTGTAGCCTGACTGACATATAAGTTAAGCGACCAGAATTCTTTGTGTCCGGTCAGGTATGCGACAGGGTGGCCTTCAGCACGCAAGGCAATGAGTTTGTTAAATGAAGTTTGTTGTTCCATGCTTAATACTTGTTCGGGGTATGCATAAAGTTTGCTCCGATCACATTTCAATACGGAGCAGAGTAAACTTTCTGCATCGATCTTTGCGCTGTCTGATGTTATCAGTTTTTGTTTCGCATCTTTAAGCGCGTTAACTATTTGCATGGGCGTTTTTTTTAGAGCATTAATCAATCATTTATTGACGCTAGTAAATCAGCCTGATATTCACTGATTAACGGGTCGATTACCATGTCGACATTGCCTTCAAGGAATTCATCCAGGCGATACAATGTCAAATTAATACGATGATCAGTAACGCGGCCCTGCGGGAAATTATAGGTGCGGATACGTTCGGAGCGATCACCACTGCCGACCAGGCTGCGTCGGTTTTCTGCTTCTTCACTTTGCTGTTTATCGCGTTCGCGGCTGAGTAATTTTGCTTGTAATAAAGACATCGCTCGCGCCTTGTTTTTATGCTGCGAACGTTCATCCTGACATTCGATAACCGTGTTGGTTGGTATATGCGTGATACGAATTGCAGAATCTGTTTTATTGACATGCTGTCCACCCGCACCTGAAGCACGAAAGGTATCAATACGCAGATCTGCCGGGTTAATGGTTATTTCATTAACCTCATCGGCTTCAGGTAATACTGCTACAGTGCATGCGGAGGTATGAATACGCCCCTGGGATTCGGTCTCCGGTACGCGTTGTACTCGATGTGCACCTGATTCGAATTTCAATCTCGAATAGGCACCCTCACCAATAATACGCAGAATGACTTCCTTGTAACCTTCCAGATCGCTTTCTGCGGCACTAATTTGCTCGATATTCCAGCCTCGGGTTTCAGCGTAACGGGTATACATACGCATTAAATCGCCGGCAAATAACGCGGCTTCTTCACCGCCCGTGCCCGCGCGTATTTCCAGAAAGATATTACTGTTATCTGCGGGATCTTTGGGCAGTAGTAGCACTTGTAATTCTGCTTCGAGACGTTCGTGTGTTGCTTCAGCTTTGACAAGCTCTTCAGCTGCCATGGCCTGCATATCCTTGTCACTGTCTTTTAACATCTCATTGGCATTTTTTATATCTTCACTGGTTTTAAGATATTCGTTAAAGCAACTGACAATAGGACGTACTTCGGCATATTCCTGCGACAGTTCACGGAATTTATTCTGGTTATTAATGACACTCGGATCAGACAGCAGGCCGTCCAATTCTTCCTGTCGGTCCAGCAATTTCTCGAGTTTTAAATGTAATGATTCTTTCATGATTGTTAATTCTATAGCACTTGGCGTTAATGCCCGAGCGGGCAATGTATTACAGGTAGCTGCAGTAGCTACTGTTCTTTATCTTCTGGAATGGAGTGTTCTTTGAGGTTGTACAGTTCTTCGGCGGCTTGCAATAAGTCGTCTCGGTTTTGTGTGCTGGCATTTCTTAAGCGTGAGCTGGGTACGTGCATTAGTTTATTTGTCAGGCTGCGTGCTGTTTCTAACAGAATGGTCTCCGGATCAGCGCCATTTCGCAATTTTGCCAATCCCCGTTGGATAACGTCTTCCTGAATTTGTTCCGCCTGACCGCGTAATGCCCGGATAGTTGAAACCGCATCCAGTGAATGCAACCAATCCATAAACTCTTGTGCCTGAGTATCAACTATTTTTTCAGCTTGTTTGGCTGCCGCCTGGCGATTTTTCAGGTTTTCCTGAACCATATCTTTCAAATCATCGACGCTATACAAATAAACATCATCCATATCACCGACTTCAACTTCTATATCGCGTGGGACTGCTAAATCTACCATAAACATGGGTTTATGTTTGCGCGCTTTTATCGCGCTTTCAACAGCACCCTTGCCAAGCAGGGGTAAGGGACTGGCTGTAGATGAAATCACGATATCGGCTTCGGCTAAATGTTTTGGTATATCGCCAATCTGTATCGCATACACGGAATACTCACTCGCCAGTCGCTGCGAACGTTCCAATGTGCGGTTCGCGATGATCATGCGGCTCAAACCGTTCTCATGCAGGTGTTTTGCGGCAAGCTCAATCGTTTCTCCCGCGCCAATCAACAGCGCGGTCTGATTTTTTAAATCGCCAAAGATTTGTTGGGCCAGGCGTACGGCGGCATAGGCGACCGAAACAGGATGGTTACCAATAGCGGTATTGCTGCGGACCTCTTTTGCGACGTGAAAGGAATGCTGGAACAATCGATTTAATTGATGACCGATACTGCCGGCATGAACCGCTTTTTGATAGGCATTTTTTAACTGGCCTAATACCTGCGGTTCACCCAGAATCATTGAGTCGAGGCCGCTGGCTACCCGCAAAACATGACGCACGGCACTTTGATCCGGGTGTTTGTAGAGGAAAGGCCGTAACTGGTTTTGTTGTATGCCGTGAAAATTATGTAACCACTCTACCGGGTTTTGATTATTTTGTTGGTCAATACTGCAATAAATCTCGGTACGATTACAGGTGGAGAGTATGGCTGCTTCATGCACACCGCTCTGGTGTTTTAATTCATGCAAGGCATCTGACACGATGTCATTACCAAAGCTGACCTTTTCCCGAACTTCAATCGGGGCCGTCGCATGGTTAATTCCGTAGGCAATAAGTGTCATGGTTTTGATAATTAAATGGAAGTTACATGAAAATTCTGTGCCAGTATCAGGTTTAATACAAGAAAAAATCAGATTAATTGTTGATTTAGATTAATCTGGACATCATATAGAAACCTTATTGTCACAGTGAACGAAAGTCTCAGGATGGAATCAAGTATAATGAAGATTGCCTCGTTAATTGATAGATGCGTTACATACAGTATTATTTTCAAGTCCGATCTGACAAAATGATCTCATAAAACAGAATGTTAAATTACAAAATGTATCGATACTCATATTCTAAAAGTTTGTTCAGCATCCCGGTATTTTTACTGGTTCTTTTACTCGGTGCCTGTACGACAGTACCTCAGGAAACTGTCACTGACAGCGTCGAGCCTGAATCTATAGAACCTACAGTCGCCATTGTTCCCGAGCCGGAAGCCGAGCGTATATTACCAGAACGGCCAAAGATTGAGCTTACGGAAGATATTCTGTTCAAAATATTGCTTGCCGAAATTGCCGGACAACGGGGCAAGGTCGATATTGCTGTTTCTAACTATCTTGATCTGGCCAAAACAACACGCGACCCGGCTGTTATCGAACGTGCCACCCGGATTTCGGTTTATGCACGGGATAATGAGTCTGCTTATGAGGCGGCTAGTCTCTGGGCCGAGGTCGATCCGAAGAATCCCGATGCACATCAGGTGTTGACGGTCATGACCTTGCGACAAGGTAATATTGAACAGGCCTTACATCACCTCGAAATTATACTGGAGAGCTCCAAAGGGCAATTTGATCAACAACTCTGGATGATCGCGAATTTTCTTGGACGCGAAGATGATCAGGCCGCAGTGTTAAAGCTGATGGAACGTTTAATGGAAAGCCATATGGATGATGCAGAGGCCTTGTATGCGTTTGCACATGTCACCGCGCGCATGGGCGATATGGACCGTTCTCAGGATCTGCTGGAACGCGTCCTCGAATTAAAACCGGGCAATGATGCCGCAGCAATGACCTATCTTGCGTTATTACAAAAAAAAGGCGAATCACTTAAAGCACTGGAGTGGATTGAGTCCATCCTGAAAGATAAGGAAGACGATTTCAATCTGCGTATGGCTTATGCGCGTTTACTGACAGAGACAAAGCAGTTTGATAGTGCCCGCCGTCAATTCGAGATTCTGTCTGTACAGGCACCGAATAATGTTGATGTCCTGTATGCACTGGGACTGCTTTATCTGCAAACTAACCGCCTGGATAATGCCGAGCAATATTTCTTACGTTTAACCAAGTTGAAAAAACGTATCTTCGATGCCAATTATTACCTGGGCCGAATCGCTGAAGAAAAGAAGGAGTTTGATAAGGCCAGTGACTTATACCAAGGTGTTCATGGTGGTGAAAATTATCTGGATGCACGTATTCGTCTGAGTCTGGTACTTGCTAAACAAGGTGATGTTGATAAGGCATTGGAAAACATCCATGCGATACAAAAAGGCAAAGACTCAAATCGCCTGATCCTCATTCAGGCCGAAGGTGAAATCCTGATCGATGCCAAGCGCTATGAACAGGCAATGGCGTTTTTTGATAAGGCGATAGAAGAGGAAAGTCATCCGGATATTCTTTACTCGCGTGCCATGCTGGCTGAAAAAATGGGCAACATGGATATACTGGAAGCAGACCTCAGGGCTATCATTGCGGAAGACGCTGATAATGCGACGGCATTAAACGCATTGGGTTATACACTGGCTGATCGAACTGATCGATATGAAGAAGCCTACGATTATGTGAAACGGGCTTATGAATTAAGTCCTACTGATTTTTACATCCTCGATAGTATGGGTTGGGTCTTATATCGTCTTGGCCGATTAGATGAAGCGGTTGAATATTTAAAGAAGGCGCTTGAATTGAGAAACGATCCTGAAATTGCAGCTCATCTTGGAGAAGTACTCTGGGTAATGGGTGATAAACAGGCAGCAAAGCAAGTATGGGATACTGCTCTCAAAGACACGCCGACTGATGAGCGTTTACTGGATGTCATCAATCGCTTTAGACCGTGATCCGGTTAATTCCACTTTTACTGGCAGTCTCCCTGCTAGGCGCCTGTACGACAGCCCCCAAAATAATTGATGCAGATTTAAAACCGCAACTATGGCTTGAACATCAAATCGCTATCCATGCCATTAATAGCTGGGATATCAATGGCCGTCTTGCAGTAAAGAATGAGCAAGACAGTGGTACCGCGACACTGCTTTGGAATCAATCGCCTACAAATTACGAATTACGCGTTATCGCGCCGCTAGGGCAAGGCACCTATATCCTGAAAAGTACCCGCGATGGGGTCATTATGCAGGGACCTGATAATACATTCAGAATGGCCCAGACCGCAGAGCAGTTATTGTATGAAGCGCTTGGTTGGAAGCTGCACCTGAATGGATTAAAGTACTGGGTACGCGGCGTACCTGAGCCTTACATGATCTTTAGTGGGCTCAAACTAGATGAAAAGGGTCGCCTTATGAATATGCAACAGTCCGGTTTTGATATTAGCGTGTTACGTTATGTTGACCATAATGGTATTTCTCTACCTGAAAAACTGGTAATCAAGAGTGATGATATTCAACTTAAATTAATCATCCAAAACTGGAAAATTTAATCTCATGCTAAGTTCTGCCTGGCCGGCACCGGCAAAACTCAATCTATTCTTGCATATAACAGGGCGACGACCGGATGGTTATCACCTGTTACAAACGGTATTTCAATTTATTGAGCTTGCCGATGAGATAGATTTTACCCTTCTGGAAGCCAATACCGTTTCGCGTAGTTCAACATTAGCCGGTGTGGCAGCAGAGGATGATCTGGTTGTGCGCGCCGCGCGTTGTTTGAAAGAAAGTAGCGGCTGCAAGCTGGGCGTGCATATTAATGTAAATAAAAGTATTCCTGCTGGTGGTGGTTTGGGGGGGGGGAGTTCTGATGCCGCAACGACCCTGGTAGCCTTAAATGAATTATGGCAATGTGGATTATCTACCACGGAGTTGGCCAGTATTGGGCTCTCGCTTGGTGCCGATGTTCCGGTATTTGTTCATGGACAAGCGGCTTGGGCCGAGGGCGTGGGTGAGAATCTGACGCCCATAGAACCAACAGAGAGCGTTTATTTGGTCGTACATCCGGGTTGTAGTATCGCGACAGCGTCAGTATTTAACGCAGATGATTTGACACGGAATACACCTACTATCACAATACGCGACTTCCTCGAAAGGGGAGGCATAAATGACTGTGAATTTGTGGTGCGAAAACACTACCAAAAGGTCGCAAATGCTCTCGAATGGCTCGAGCAATTTGCACCAGCAAAATTAACCGGCACGGGTGCCTGTTTATTTGCCCCATTCTCAGATAGTGATGCAGCAACAATAGTAAAACAGCAATTGCCGGATAACTGGCAAGGCTATGTTGTAAAAGGGATGAATAGATCGCCCTTATTAAAACGATTGGCGGCTGAACGATCCAGGGTTTAAAACAAGTTCATTCGTGACGATATTAAAAATGATTAAATTGGGGTGTGGCCAAGCTGGTTAAGGCACATGGTTTTGATCCATGCATTCCCAGGTTCGAGTCCTGGCACCCCAGCCATATTTTTTAAATAGTCTGGAGAACGCAAGTTCATGTCCATTTCCAATATGATGTTATTCAGTGGTAATGCTAATCCAAAATTAGCACTTGAGGCAGCCGAGTATCTCAATATACCCCTGGGTAAAATATCAGTGGGTCGTTTCAGCGATGGCGAAGTCATGGTTGAGATTAACGAGAATGTACGTGGTCGGGATGTTTATATCATGCAACCCGTCTGTGCGCCGACTAACGACAATTTGATGGAATTGTTGGTCATGGCCGACGCTTTGAAGCGTGCTTCAGCGACCCGGATAACTGCGGTTATTCCTTATTTGGGTTACGCGCGCCAGGATCGACGCTCTCGCTCAGCGCGTGTTCCGATTACGGCAAAAGTCGTCGCGAATATGATCGCCGCCGCCGGTATAGACCGTGTCCTGACCGTCGATTTACATGCTGATCAAATACAGGGCTTTTTTGATATTCCATTAGACAATGTCTATGGATCGCCTGTGTTGTTAGGTGACTTATGGAAACATAAGTATCCTGATTTAATGGTGGTTTCGCCCGATGTGGGTGGTGTCGTACGTGCCCGGGCACTGGCAAAGCGTTTGGATGATACGGATTTGGCCATTATTGATAAACGTCGCCCTAATCCGAACCAATCCGAAATTATGAACATCATCGGTGATGTAGAAGGTCGAACCTGTGTGATTATCGATGATTTAGTCGATACTGCCGGTACCTTATGTAATGCTGCGGGGGCATTGAAGGATTTTGGAGCTGTAAAAGTGGTCGCTTACTGCACGCATCCGGTGCTTTCCGGGAATGCAGTGAAAAATATAGAGAATTCAAGACTTGATGAATTGGTTGTAACAGATACAATCCCGCTTCGCTCAGAGGCAGCAACCTGTGATCGTATTCGACAACTCAGTGTGGCAGCAATGCTGGCTGAGAGTATGCGTCGTATTGCAGAAGGTGAATCCTTAAGCTCCATGTTTCTGGATTAGTCTTTTTGCTTAAATTCTCCTGATTGGTCGCGTTCAGGAGGTAAACAATAACCCTTAAATATTAAGGAGTAGTAACAAAATGAATGAATTTGAACTCAACGCCGAAGCGCGTACGGATGTAGGGAAAGGTGCGAGCCGCCGCCTACGCCGCGCCGGCAAAGTACCCGGTATCGTTTATGGTACCGGCAAAGAGGTAACTATGATCTCGCTGAATCATAATGCCATTATGCACAATCTCGATCATGAAGCATTTTACTCACACATCCTGACGCTCAAAGTGGGTGATGATAGCGAAAAGGTGGTTTTGAAAGATCTGCAGCGCCATCCTTACAAACGCGTGTTGTTGCACATAGATTTACTACGAATCGATGCAAATGAAACGCTGAATATGCGTGTGCCTCTGCATTACATCAATGAAGAGAAATGTGCTGGTGTCAAGAACGATGGTGGTGTTATCAGCCACTTAATCTCGGAACTGGAAATTGTATGTTTACCCAAGGATTTGCCAGAATACATTGAAGTAGACATGTTAGAGGTTAATGTCGGTGATACTGTGCATCTTACCGAATTGAAATTACCTGAAGGCGTTCAGATTTATGATCTCTTGCACGGTCAAGAAGAAGATCAGCCTGTTGCTTCAGTTCATCTACCCCGAGTTGTAACAGAAGAAGAAACCGAAGCTGAAGAAGGTATTGAGGCAGCAGCTCCTGACGAAGATAAAGATTCTGAAGACAAGGAAAGTTAATACTCAGTATTAAGCTGAGGAGATGTCTTCCTTGATCAAATTAATCGTGGGCCTGGGTAATCCGGGCCCCGAATATTTGATGACACGGCATAACGCTGGTTTCTGGTTTGTCGATGCCCTGGCAAAAAAACTCTCACTTAGTTTTTCTTTCGAAAAAAAATTTCAAGCTGAAGTATGCCGCTATCAGAAAGCGTCTATCGATTGTTGGCTATGTAAACCTCAAACCTTTATGAATGGCAGCGGCGCTGCCGTACAAGCGATAGTTAATTATTATAAACTGACTATGGATCAAGTCATGGTCGTCCATGATGAAATTGATCTGAGTCCAGGCACTGTGCGGCTCAAGAAAGGCGGTGGCCATGGTGGCCATAACGGCCTGCGCGATATTATTCAGGCTACAGGGAATAGTGATTTTTTACGTTTGAGAATAGGCGTAGGTCATCCCGGCAGTAAGGATAAAGTTGTGCCTTATGTTCTCGGACGTGCCAGTGCCGATGAAGAAGAACAGATTATTCAGTCTTTTTCTTTAGCACTTGAAAAAAGTGATCAGTTTTTTCAGGACAATCTTAATAAGCTGATGACAGAACTGAATAAAAAAAATAAACCTGAAGCGGATCCATCCGCTTAATAATGCGGAAGAGATTCTATGGGATTTAAATGTGGCATTGTTGGTTTACCAAATGTCGGTAAATCGACGCTTTTTAATGCGTTAACCAACTCAGCGATAGACGCAGAGAATTATCCTTTCTGTACCATCGACCCCCATGTTGGCGTTGTCGCGGTCCCTGATAAGCGTATGCAACAACTGGCCGAGATCGTCAAACCGCAGCGTATAGTGCCGGCGCATATGGAGTTTGTTGATATTGCCGGCCTCGTTGAAGGTGCATCGAAAGGTGAAGGTCTGGGCAATAAATTTCTGGCCAATATTCGAGAGACACATGCCGTTGCTCAGGTGGTACGTTGTTTCGACGATGATAATATTGTGCATGTTGCGGGTAAGGTTGATCCAATTTCGGATATAGAAGTTATCAATACTGAACTTTGTCTTGCTGATCAAGAAACCGTCACCAAGGCGCTACAAAAAGCAGCGAAGTTAACCCGCAGTGGTGATAAATCAGCCAAGCTGGAACAGGAACGCCTTGAGGCCGTAATGGCGCATCTGGATCAGGGCTTGCCTGTACGTTCCATGTCATTGTCAGAAGATGATCTCGCCTTGATTTATAATCTGCACTTGCTGACCCAGAAGCCGACTTTATATATTGCCAATGTTGAAGAAGACGGTCTTGATTCCAATCCCTGGTTAGAAAAAATCCAGGGCTTGATCGAAAATGAAAATGCCCAATTGATTCCTGTCTGTGCGTCGATAGAAGCTGAAGTATCGCAACTGGACGAGGATGAAAAACAGGAGTTTCTGGATGCGTTGGGCATGGAAGAGCCAGGCTTAAATCGTATTATTCGTGCGGGTTACGAGTTACTTGGGTTACAGAATTATTTTACTGCTGGTGAAAAAGAAGTGCGTGCCTGGACTATTCCGGTCGGTTCGACTGCTCCAAAAGCAGCCGGTGTTATCCATACTGATTTTGAACGAGGCTTTATCCGGGCAGAAGTCACGGCTTTTGCTGACTACATTCAGTATAAGGGTGAGCAAGGCGCGAAGGATGCTGGAAAATGGCGTTCAGAAGGCAAGGAATACATCGTTAAGGACGGTGACGTTATTCTCTTCAGGTTTAATGTATAACGGCTGGCGTTGCGACTTTGCTTTCCCCGTTTCATCTTGCCATACCGGTCAGGGATATAAAAACAACGCGTGAGTTTTATTCGAACATAATCGGTTGTACGGTTGGTCGTGAGGCTGAACACTGGATTGATTTTAATTTCTTCGGCCATCAACTTTCCGCACATGTCAAACCGGAAGCCTTAGATAAAGCTGAAACGAACCCGGTTGATGGTGAGGCAGTACCGGTCAGACATTTCGGTCTGGTACTGGAATGGGATGTTTGGCATCAACTTGTCGAGCGACTGGATAAACAACCGATCAATTATTTAATTAAGCCAACCATCCGCTTTAAAGGCGAGCCAGGCGAACAAGCGACGTTCTTTATTTCTGATGCTAGTGCCAATGCACTTGAGTTTAAATCGTTTAAAGACCGTGCACAGTTATTCGCAACAGGTTAATCAACTTCAGTTTTCAAAATGAATAAGCAAGAGACGTCAAAACAACATCCGACAAAACCGGTCAGGCCAGATGCAGCAGAGTGTTGCAACCGTGGCTGTGAAAATTGTATTTTTGTTTATTACGAAAGGGCATTGCAGCGCTGGCAGGAAACGGTCAATCAATAAACCAGCTGAAAAATCCGGATTGTATTAAAGACCCAGTTCAGACAGGCTCGGATAATCTTCTGGACGCGGTCCACTGGGCCAATGAAACTTCCGCTCCGATTCATCAATGGTCACATCGTTAATACTGGCAATACGTTTTTTCATCAGACCGCTTTCATCGAACTCCCAGTTTTCATTACCATAGGATCGATACCAGTTGTTTAAATCATCATGCCATTCGTAGGCAAAACGAACAGCAATCCGATTTTTATCATGTGCCCATATTTCCTTGATTAAACGATAGTCGAGTTCACGCATCCATTTTCGGTTTAAGAACGCGACTATTTGATCGCGGCCCTGCAGGAACTCTGCACGATTGCGCCAGACGGAATCAACACTGTAAGCGAGTGCAATGGCATCCGGATTCCTTGTGTTCCATGCATCTTCTGCCTTACGTACCTTGATAGTTGCACTATCATAATCAAACGGTGGCAGCGGTGGGCGTTGCTTGTCAGTCATTGCTAAAGGCTGAATCTAAATTACCAGGATTTATAAGGAAGAAACTTGCCATTTAAGGTAAGCAAAACACGATCACCTTTAGGATCTTCTATCTTGTCCACTTCCATGGAAAAATCGATTGCACTCATAATGCCGTCACCAAATTTTTCCTGAATAACTTCTTTTAGTGTTTCACCATATACACCGACTACCTCGTACAAACGATAAATCAGCGGATCGGTTGGAACGGCTTGATCCCATATCTTGGTGGGGAAGGCAACGAGCGCATCGACAACATCCGGCCCCAAACCAAAGTAATCAGCAATCGCTTTTGCTTTTTCTTCAGGTGCGCTGTTCATTCCCAGACAAGCCGAAGTTAGCCACACTGGCGACATACCGAGTGTTTTACCGGCCGTTTCCCAGCTAGCCCCTTTACTAGTTTTTGCATTCATGATTTTTTCTGTCATGGTTACTTTATCCATTTTATTCTCCTGATAGATATATATTTAAAGAGCGACGCGCTCATATTGTGGATTGGTGTCTTGTTCACCAGTATTTTCAACTTTGGTGCTGGTGTCTTTAGTCGGGTCGATGACGATGGTGCCACCGTCTTCATCACTTACAGATCCGGATAGTTCTTCAGAACGTTTCACCAGAAAATGAACCAGATGATTACGAATCTTGTAGTAATTCGGATCATCAATAACCGTATCGCGTTTACGTGGTCTGGGTAAATTGATCAGCACCGATTCTGCAACGCGTGCCTTTGGGCCGTTAGTCATTAGCAGCACGCGATCAGCCAGTAAAATAGCTTCATCGACGTCGTGCGTGATCATGAAAACAGTTTGTTGTGTTTCACCCCAGATTTTTATCAGCTCGTCCTGAATAATTCCGCGGGTCAACGCGTCCAATGCGCCAAACGGTTCATCCAGTAACAATAACTTCGGGTTGGTAGCGAAGGCACGTGCAATGCTCACGCGCTGTCGCATGCCACCCGATAATTGTGCCGGTTTTTTATTCAATGATTCTTCCAGTCCGACCATTTCCAGGTATTTTCGACTGTGTGCGATCACCTGTTCCCTGGTCCAGTCAGGACAACGCGCCTTAACACCAAATGAGACATTCTGCATTGCCGTTAGCCACGGCAACAGGCTATAGTTTTGAAATACCACGCCTCGATCCAGACTCGGACCGGAAACTTCATGGCCATCCATAATGACACTGCCACTAGTAGGACTATCGAGTCCCGCCAGAACATTCATGATGGTGGATTTGCCGCAACCCGAATGACCAATGATGCAGACGAATTCACCCTTGTTCAGACCGATATTGATATTTTCAAATACCACCATGTCTTCTTCTTTACTGGGAAAGATTTTTGTCAATCCTTCCATACTTAGAAAATACTTACTCATTTTTTTACTCCTCGTACTGCACAATTTTTGCGACTGTGCCCAGAGCAAAATCCAATATCATGCCAACAACACCGATCATCAAGATGGAAAAAATAACGCTGTTTAAATCAAGGTTATTCCACTCGTTCCAGACGTAGTAACCGATGCCGGTTCCGCCCACCAGCATTTCAGCTGCAACGATAACTAACCAGGCAATACCGATAGAGATGCGCATACCGGTTAAAATTGTTGGCGCAGCAGCGGGCAGAATTACTTGAAACGCAGTTTTTAATTGACTTAACTCATGTGTCTGCGCAACGCGAACCCAGTCTGTGCGGACACTCGCCACACCAAATGCGGTATTGATCAGCATCGGCCAGATAGAGCAAATGAAAATAACAAAGATGGCTGATTGTTCCGAGTCCTTAATGATAAACAGTGCCAGTGGCATCCATGCCAGCGGCGATATCGGCCTTAGCACCTGTATAAAAGGATTCAACGCCCGATACATCAACGGTGACATCCCGATTACAAACCCTAACGGGATCGCTATCAGTGCAGCAGCGAAATAACCTAACAAAACGCGATAAATCGAATAGGCGATTTGAATACCAATACCCTTATCGTTCGGTCCGGCATCATAAAAAGGATTACTCAATTCATCATAAGCATGTTTTAGCACTGACGAGGGTGGTGGAACACGTGCTTCTTGATCCGAGCCACCCATCAAAAGTTCGAATTCGGAAAGCGCTTTTGACGCATCTGGCGGCTGATTAAGCGCTTCCCAAATTCCAAGCAAGAGGAACAGTATTACCAGCGATAAGACACCGGCACGAAAGTTAAGTGACATTATCGCTAGCCTCGTTTAATCGCAAAACTATTGATGTATTCTTCCGGCTTGGTGTAATCAAATGTTTTACCCATGATGGTGTAGTTCTGGTAAGTTTTATCCGGCGGTGTATAGCCCAGTTCTTTCATGACCTTGCCGGTTTCTGCAGCAACATAGACGCGCTCGGCAATGCCGGTGTAGTCAATATCACCTTCAACATAACCCCAGCGTTTCATCTGTGTCAGAATCCAGACGGCCATTGAATGCCATGGGAACGGATCAAAGTCGATTCGATCAGGCACATCGAATACTTTCTCTTCAAGACCGTCGACATAACGCCCGGTCAAAACCTGTCTGACCACTACCTCCGGTTGATTGAGGTAATTCTTAGGTGAGATGGCTTTGGCAATTTCGGCACGATTTTCTGCTTTAGCCGAGAAGTGTGTTGCATCAACGATCGATTTAAACAGTGCGGCATAGGTATTTGGCATTTCTTTCGCAAATTTCTCACTACAAGCGAATGCGCAACAAGGATGCCCTTCCCAGATATCTTTCGTCAGAATGTGTAGAAAACCAATTTTTTCATAGACGGCACGTTGGTTGAATGGGTCTGGAGACAGGTAACCATCCAGGTTGCCGGCGCGTAGATTAGCTACCATCTCTGGTGGTGGTACTACTCTTATCTGAATATCCTGATCGGGATCGATACCATGTTCAGCAACATAGTAACGTAATAAAAAGTTATGCATGGAGTAATCAAACGGCACGCCAAACTTAAAGCCTTTCCACTGTTTAGGATCACGTTTATCTTTATGTTTATTGTGCAGAACGATCGCCTGACCGTTAATATTTTCAACTGCAGGCATGATATAAGGCGTCGATGTAGAACCGGCACCCATACTCATTGCTAATGGCATCGGCGTCAGCATATGTGATGCGTCGTATTCGCCATTCAGTGATTTGTCTCGAGCGACAGCCCAACCGGCTGTTTTTATGACATCGACATCAAGGCCATACTTGGCATAAAAGCCCATAGGTTGAGCCATGATGATTGGTGTGGCGCAAGTGATCGGGACAAAACCTACTTTTAATTTGGTTTTTTCAAGAGGACCGAATGAATCTTTAACTGCGGCCTTTACCTTATCCATAGGCAGAATACTGCCGAGCACGGTTGCCAGTGTGCCACCGCCAACGAGTTTGATAAAGTTACGACGACTGGCGTCGTTATGACCAAACATGCCACGAACGATGGCGCTCTCTACGGCGCGGTCAAGCATATCATCGCTGCTCTCAAATTCGGGTGTATCGCCTCTTTCACTTCCGGAAGCATGAATTTCGGAAGCTTCGGCTTGCCGTTCCATTAATTGCTGTCGTTCACTATCGCTCAATCCATTGGGACTGGATTGCTCGGCCTTACAAGTCTCACATCGACATGAGGTCGAATGTGTCAACTTGCTATTTGCGTCAAAGGGGTCGCCTAGACTTTTATTGGTCATATTCACTTACCTCTAAAGTTGATATCGTAATGCGTCTTTACGGTGCACGTTGTACAAAACAAAGTGATTAAGGTGCATCACTTGCAAGTTTTGACTCGCAGTTAACACACACACTGTAAGGGCTATTGCAAGTGGGGGGCCAAGCCTGAGAAATTCTTTAACTAGTTGAATATAAAGGGATATAAAGGATTATGTAAGATAAAAAATCACTACGAGAGTTCGTAATACACGATATTTCATAGTGAATAAAACGAGATTTCGTAGTTGGCATAGATGTTGAGATAGAGTTACTAACTATATCAAAACAGCGTTACTAAAACGTTGGTATTACGTCCTTTATTTTGAGTCCAATAAATATGATCAATGACAGTTTTTTTTATTATTCAGCTACTCCCCAGTTAGTCGTTGAACCAATATCAGACAAGATTATCGGTGCTAATCAGGAAATCTGTCGTTTACTGGGAATGAGTGTTGAAGAAATTGAATCACAACGTGCCAGTCATTTATTCTCGCCCAGTTTCCCGGCGATGGTGGTCTTTACCGAAGAAGTCATCGATCAGGGCCGGGCCTGGTCAGACCATTTATTACTTACCTGTAATAAAGGCGAACTACGCATGGAAGTAACAGGTCGCAGTTTTGAAAGCAGTGATCAGTTACAGCTTCATTTGAGCCTGCAATTGGCAGATGAACTGGATCAGTTACGCGAGTTGTCCGATGCGCAGCGACATTATCTTTCCGGTATTGGTCATTGGAACCGGGTCAGTCGGGTCTTCCAGGAATTCGAAAGAGAAAACCAACTGATACTTGATGCGGTTGGTGAAGGAATTTACGGCGTTGATGAAAAAGGCATCACTACTTTTGTCAATCCCGCCGCTGAGCGCATCCTGGGTTTTAGTGCCGCAGAGCTGGCCGGGCGAAATATGCATAGCATGATCCATCATAGTCGTGTGAATGGCTCTCATTTCGGGATTGAGCAATGTCCGATCTTTGAGGCTTTTCGGGATGGGACAGTACATACCGTTGAGGAAGATGTTTTCTGGTCGAAATCAGGCAAGCCCGTTGATGTTGAATACACCAGCACGCCGATTCGTGACAACGGTTTTATTGTAGGTGCAGTTGTTATTTTTCATGACGTATCACAAAAAAAGACCGACAAGAAACGATTACTGGAAGCGTTGATCGAAGTACAAAACCTGAAAAACAGACTGGAAATGGAAAATGCTTATCTGCAAGAAGAAATCAATTCTGAATTTAATCACCATCAAATAATAGGCAAGAGTCCTGCTATCCAGAATATTGTGCAGCAAATCAATCTGGTTGCACCTACCGATGCCACTGTATTGATAAATGGTGAGTCTGGTACAGGTAAGGAATTAATAGCGCGTGCTATACATGAGATGAGTGAACGATCTCAACGATCTTTAATTCGGGTGAACTGTGCAGCCATACCGGAAGATCTTTTTGAAAGCGAATTCTTTGGTCATGCAAAGGGAGCGTTTACCGGTGCAACATCAGATCGTCCGGGTCGATTTGAATTAGCCGATGGCGGCACCTTGTTTCTGGATGAAGTTGGTGAGATTCCGCTTCATCTTCAGGGAAAATTACTGCGCGTGTTACAGGAACAGCAGTTTGAACGAGTGGGTGAATCAAAAACCCGAAATGTTGATGTACGGATCATCGCCGCAACGAATCGTAAATTAAAAAAACAGGTAGAGCAGGGACATTTTCGCGAAGATTTATATTTTAGATTGAACGTGTTCCCGATTGAGTCGGTTCCGCTACGCAATCGACCGGAGGATATTCCATTATTGACACAGCACTTTATTCAGCGCGCTGTTATACGGGCAAAAAAAACAGGTCTTAAAATTTCCTTAAGTGAACTGGAAAAACTTAAAAGCTATCATTGGCCCGGTAATATTCGCGAACTGGAAAATGTAATAGAGCGACAGGTCATTCTTGCCCAGGGTAATAGCATACGTTTTAATGAACTCGTTTCTATTAATAATGAAAACGTTCCTCGGCAAATTTTAAATGATAAAACAGTCCTTACAGACTCGGAAATTAAAGACAGAGACCGACGCAATTTACTGGTTGCACTTGATCAATGCCAGGGAAAAGTTTTTGGTGAAGGTGGTGCTGCCGAGTTACTGGATATGAAACCAACAACGGTGATGTCGCGACTCAAGAAATACCTGATCGATCCGCGCGACTTTAAATCTTACGGGCAGCAAATAAATTGATCTGTCTATCACTCTGTTATTTGGGAAGTCAGGATTTAAATGAATAAAATTCAGATAGCGCTTTACGTTGAATAGGCAACGTCATTAGCTAATAACGTTAGAATGTCTATAAATGCTTCGACTGATTCGATAGCGGCAGATTCTTCCATGGTGTGATAACCCGTCGTCGGGATCTGAATTGTGGTGCCGTCTACCAGGCCATTCGATGCTGCAATTATTCTGCCCATTTCGGTACTGCCCAATGAACGTGGCTTTTCGCCCTGGCTTTGCAAGCGGGCATTGTCGGCTTCTACATAGCGGTCTTTATATAAATAACTGAGATCATTATTTCGACAGAGTTTTTCAATGTGTGCCGTTGCCTCTTTATTAAAGGGGGCATTGGCATCCTTTTCTCTTAACACGAGCAGTTGTTCATTGGCTGTGGCAATGTCTGGAAACGGACTGGTGTCGACAACGAACAGTCGGTTAGTTGAGCCACCGAAACGACGGAACCACTCCAGTAAATAACGCCAACTTTTTCCTGCCTCCTCTTGTGCTGTAAAAAATGCAGTGCCTTTAAAACCAAGACTGAATAAATGTACTAACACAGCGGCACTTAACACATTGTCGAGCTGACCCTCGAGTCGATTATTATTGATCTTGAGCTTATCTTTAAAGGCGATCGGTGTGCCTGCAACAACATCACCCAGACCCTCGAGTTCGAATATCAGGTTGTTCCTGTTCTCGCAGACATAAGATTTTTTAATAATGCCATTACCGCGGTAGGCACCTGACCATGGTTCGTAAGCGAAAACAGGTTCGGATTGAAAACGTTCTGTTACCTTGCTCATTAATTCTTCTGAAACCGAATTGTTTAACAGGTCTGTTCTGTTCGCAGAGATAAACGCAGCAAACTGAAATTCATTCGGTCCAGTGCAGATAAGGCCATGACGATCGATATGTGCCGAAAACATAGCACTAAACGGGTCACTACCTTGCGCAACCAATAAGCCCTCATACCAGGTTACTTTTGCGCCGCGTTCTTCAAGCTCACGCTGCAAGACTCTAAAGAATGAATGTTCTGCGCCGACGACACTGGGTTGCCGTATGATGGCTTTAAGTAAATCTATGAAGTCGTGATTCAACATTAGCTGCTCTTACCTGTAAATTAAAATTTGCTTATCGCTTATTTGACGTTATTTAATATTAAATTGCCAAGTTTCTTTTTAATTTCAGACCAGACCACATTATCACTAACAACATGTTTTTGATTGATCTCAATCTCGATGCCGGCATAGTCACGTTCATTAAAACGGCGTCGCAGGTATGTTGTAAAGCCGTCAGCATTACCCCGATAGGGATAGTTGCATCTGATAATGAGGTCCGGAAAAGCCTGTTCGAGCGATGTTTTTAATTTTCTGCAAAAATTCTTTTCGGACAGCTTTGACGGATCATAGAGCAGTCCAATATCAGCAGTACGTTCGATACCTTCCAGTTTATTGGTAAAGGAATGTATCGACAGATGCAATATCGGGTTTGTTGCTGATTTAATTTTTTTTATATGTTCCACTATCCCGGTTCGATAGGGAATATAAATACTGTTAATTATTTTCTGCCGGATAGTGTCATCGGCACGTTTACTGAATTCTGAAAATAGTCCGGGATGGTGTAATGATCGATTCAGATCAATTAATAAGCGGGATGTGGTTGAATAAAATAACGGTGCTGATAAATCGAGCGCTATTTTTTTTGCCAGTATCAATGCCCCTGGATCCCAGCCACGATGACTGTTTAATAGTGATAGGTTATTTTTAAATAGTGGCAGATAGCGTTTTGGAATTTTGTTCCCGCCATGTTCACAGCTAACAATCAGATTCATTAATCGATGCCAACAAAAGGTTCTCCTTCAAGCAGTGCGTCACACAACACACGATAGGTTTCGTGTAGCCTGGATTTTTTAACACTATTGCCAGTGGCATTCAATATACGTCTGGCCAAGGGGCCTTCTTTCAAAATGAAATCAATTATTGATGTGGTTGATGCCGCAAATTCGCCTGTATTCAGATCGACTGACTCGCGGCAGTATTGCCATAATTCCTGAGTACTGCATTTCTTGTCCGGGAACGAGAACAATTGCAGGTAGTCACGATCATCTATCACGGCCTGATCAGCATCGACTATTACCTTATCCAGTATTTGTGCTAAGGCTGCGGTCTCATGTGTATTTTGTTCTATGACATTGGACCAGCTTTTATCCGAGAGTTTTTTTAATACCTGAATGATAAAACTGGCTATGGCCAGATCAACGGCAGGTGTTTCCTGTGTGTCTAATACACGTATCTCTATCGCATTTCGATCAAAGCGAGCTATCGCACCACGTGAATTTAACCATTCATCCTGTAATATCTTGTCTTTATCAAATGGTGCAATCGCCTTGTACATCGGTTTCAGAATTAAGCGTTGATATTCTTTTTCACTGATCACTGCTTCAGGTACAACCAGTCCGGTAATAGACGGAATTATTTTTGAATTTTGACGGTAAGCCTCGAGCCGGGTATCCATTATTCCGGTAGACGAACCTTCCACTATCGGCGAGCTCGCCGACAAAGCAGGCAATATGGGCAATAGGGTACGTATCGCACTATGCAGTAAGGCAAACTCTTTATCGTTCGCAAACGGCAAGTTGATGTGCATACTTTGCAAGTTTGACCAACCGTGTCCCTGGCAGTTGAAAATGCCGTTATAGGTGTCGTAGATCTCTTTGGAATCATGTGGCCATAATCGCGTTTCTTTAAACGGATTCATCCACGGATGCATGGCCGTTGGCATCAAGCGCGCGCCCATCTCATCGAGTATCGTTTGTATCTGTTTTATATTTTTTAAAAAATGTTCCGGTACCTGTAACAAAGATTTAGCCGGACCATTGGTTTTTGTTTCAATAACATGCAAAACCAATTCATTTGACCAGGCGATTTCACCCTGATCTACTTCATTGCGATATTCACCAGCAACATGGTGCAGCACTTTATCGGTGATCGGCATTACATTCATATGCTTTCGATCAACAATCATGTATTCGATTTCTATGCCATAGGCAGAAAAAATTGAGAGTGGTTTTGGCATTTTAGCGTCCATATAAGCCGAGTTTGCGAGCTTCTATGCGTTTGATAAACACCCCCATGATTTCCCGGTAGAGCGCATCCTTCAGAACCAGATCTTCACAACCACTATCAATGTTTGGATTATCGTTAATTTCAATCAGGTAGAATTTTTGACCAACCTGTTTTAAATCTACGCCGTAAAGACTATCACCTATCAGGTTTGCTGCCTTAAGCGCGATGTTCACTACATCATCCGGTGCTTCACCAATCGCCATCGTATCGGCAGTACCCTCACCGGTAGAATTACCCAGTGCATCACGTTTGATTATTTGCCAATGCTCATCTGCCATATGGTAACGACAGGCATATAACGGCCTACGATCACAAATACCGATACGCCAGTCAAAATTTGTAGGCAGGAATTGTTGCGCTATGACAAGGTCCGAATCTTCAAGCAGGGTTTTTACGGTCGAGATTAATTCCTCCCGATTTTCCGCCTTGGAGACGCCCATCGAAAATGCGCTGTCTGGTTTTTTCAAGATGCAGGGCAAGCCCAGGGTTTTCTCTATCTGATCGATATTATACCGATGCACGATCATGGTCTTGGGTATGGGTATATTATGCCGCGCCATTAATTCGGCCAGATAAACCTTGTTGGTACATTTAAGTATCGAGTTGGGATCATCCATAACGATCAAGCCTTCATTTACGGCACGCTGTGCAAAGCGAAAAGTGTGATGATCAACCAGCGTGGTTTCACGTATAAATAAGCCATCAAATTCAGCAATACGATTCACATCATTTTTAGTAATAAGTTCACAGTCCAGTCCGACAGACTCTGCTGCTTTTTGAAACTTTTTTAAGGCCTTTTCATTGGACGGTGGTTCTTTTTCATCCGGGTCATGCAATATCGCCAGATCAAATCGCGTCGTGGTGCCTTTTTTGACGCGACGTTTACGGCCGGAAAAATAATTTGAAGCTGCCTCTATCACAATGTCGCGATGGTTATCGGGTATGTCCGTCACGGTTATCGTGCGAATGGATTCCAGTTGCCAGGTCTTTCTTTTGACAAACCGCGCTTGTAGTAAGG
Source organism: uncultured Gammaproteobacteria bacterium (assembly GCA_938084745.1). Classification (GTDB taxonomy): domain Bacteria; phylum Pseudomonadota; class Gammaproteobacteria; order Eutrophobiales; family Eutrophobiaceae; genus UBA7359. The sequence goes on along the minus strand of CALKEZ010000001.1, from coordinate 48,151 downwards.
GCGCCTGAAACAGATTAAATAAGCGCAAACTCAAACTATCATAATGTTTCGCTATATTTCGACCAAAATAAATACTCAAGGTAAAGCGTTTGGATTGCAAATGACTGAGCTTTTTTTGAATCAATTCTTCCATGTCTTCTGATATAGCCTGAATCACATGGGGTGATTTAAGATCCTGAATCGTATTAATGTCAGGCATCGGTTTGTGACCGCGTGCCGCGGCCAGCAGTGACACATAATAACCGGTGCGTTGATAACTATAGGAACGACACAGATTGAAGACGCGCGTTTTTTTACCTTCAGAGTAGGCCGGATCAGTCAGGTAGGTGCGTGCCGCGACGACACTGACCCCGGGAATTTGCAGTGGCCAATTGTTAGGGTTGTTTACGACCAGGAGTATGTTCATGACTTTTTCCTTGAATTGGCCGGTTGTATAACTAACAGGTTGGCATCATAAGTGAGTACGCCTAGCAAGATGGCACAAATCACCCGATCAATATTGATGGCATAGGTGAGTGAACCCGATACCGGGTTCGGCTCATACGGATCATTAATTAATACGGTTCGATCATGTCGGTGGTAACCACTCAAAATAACAAAGTGCCCATCCGGGTAACCTCGGATGTCATCACCTGAAGGCTCGTCATCAATATCTCGTTTTGTCTTATAAAGATACGTCGAGCTGAGTCCGGTGAGGATCGGCAGACGACGTCGAATGATGTTACGTAACAGTCCGGTAGTCAGATCAACATACCGGAGCTTACCGCCCAGTCTTAGAAACTCCAGATAGCCCTCGGTTGCAAAGCGCAATTTTTTATCTTCTTTAGCTTCGGCCTGTTTTATCAGGCGCTCTGCTATATCAATATCCGGCGAGGCAAACCAGGTCGGATCAAAAACCTGAAGGTTGTAAGTATAGATCGTTGCTTTATAGCCGCGACGCAGGGCGGCACAGGCAAGAAAGACTGCCAGCGTACCACCAGCCTGCAACGTCTCCGTGTCAGTAATAACCTCATCCAGAGAGATATCCTCACCATAGTAATTATAGACCGCGTGCAAACAGGTCGGACCACAAGTCGTGTCATCCGGCTGACGCAGGATAGTTATCGGTAGTTCAACGTCCATGGCACTTGCTATACAAGTAGATTGTTTTTTTCACAGGGGTGAGGCTAAAGAAAGCCCCGGGCGTAAGGTTGGCACAGTATGTGAGCGAGTGTTCCGATTATCTTTTTTTATTGGGTTTATACACAGTTAATTTTATTTGCGGATATTAGTACAAATTTTAAAAAATACTAACATTTATTATCAATCCCAAAAAAATAATTTCGGCGGAGTTAAGTCGGATGCAAAAAAATCGCCAGCATGTGACTGGCATGCCGGCGATTTTTGCTATGGTCTATTGATTAATGTTGAATTTTATAGGCAAACATTTTGTTGTCATTCATCATTGGAATGATGAGCAGATGTTTCTTCAGTACCAATTCAATATCTGCGCTGCCCTGATCTAAATCCAACAGGGTCGTTACTTCACCTTTTGCACTGATGTGGAAAAGCGTGCCGTTCATCCAGTCGGTGACATAAAAACCGATGTCATCATTGCCTTCAACACCATCCATGTTGCCGACAGGAGAACCATCGCCAATGTCCGAAATCTGTTTCGTCTTTAATGAAATACGCTTTAGATGTCCGGGAACTTCTGTTGCAAAGCCATCGGTCATCTTGCCCCAGGTCCCGAGAATGATATCGTCTTCGGTAAAGAGTAAGCCGTTTGGAAATTCAAGTTCATCCGATTCCAGCCAGGTTGTTACTGTAGTACCGGATAACAAATGAATTTTATTGGTCAGCATATCAGAGACATAAATATCGCCGGTATCAGTTGCGGTAACATCATTTAGAAATTTAGCACCATCAATTTTGTATTTGTTTAGTATGCGTCCGTGGTCAACATCAATTGTCACAATCTCATCTATGTCTGCGGTGTAAAGCATGTTGCCGGATAGGGCGAGTCCTTTCGGTCCATTTAGATTAGTAACCCATTTTTCATTGATTATCCTGCCGTCCATGGAGACGAGCGAGATATAACCGTTGCCATCCTTATCATTTGGTCCGCCATTCACGTTGGAAACGTAAAGCAGGTTTAGCCTTGGATCGTAAACAACGGATTCAGGATTGGCCAGACCGGTTAATTCCCAGGCCAGTTCGAGTCCCTCTCCTTCGGCATGGGCGAGGTTAATAAACGATGATGATAAAATCAGGCCTATAAAACTGTGTATTAATTTACGTGTCATCATTACAAGATACTCCTTTATTTATATGATTTAACGACTTCCTTTGAAGCCGATATATTAATTAGAAAAAAATAGTTTTTTAAGCTCAGCGCCAGGATCTGTTGCCTTCATAAAGGCTTCACCTACCAGAAAGGCATTAACGTTATTTTTACGCATCAAATTTACCTCCTCCTGGGTGTGAATGCCGCTTTCTGTGACGACAGTGCGGTCTTGAAAAACATCTGTTAACAGACCAAGAGTAGTATCCAGATCAGTTTCAAACGTGTGCAGGTTCCGGTTGTTAATTCCTATCAGCGGTGTGCGAAGCATCAGGCCGCGTTCGAGCTCTTCACGGTTATGTACCTCGACCAGTACATCCAGTCCAAGCTCGTTGGCAACCCCAACCAATTCCTGCATTTGTAAGTCAGATAAAGCCGACACAATAATCAGGATACAGTCAGCACCAATCACTCTGGCTTCATAGACCTGATAAGGATCGATCATGAAATCCTTGCGCAGTATTGGCAAACTACAGGCCGCGTGCGCCTGTTTAAGGTAATCATCGGAACCCTGAAAATATTTGATATCGGTCAGTACCGATAAGCAACAGGCGCCGGCATCAGCATAACTTTTGGCAATCGCGTCGGCCTGAAAATCTTCCCGTATGATACCACGACTAGGAGAAGCCTTTTTGATCTCTGCTATAACTCCGGGCTGTCCCGCTTTGATGGTCTTCGACAGATTATAAGTAAAACCACGCACGGGAGGACAATCAGCCGCTTTCGCTTTTTGTTCTTTTAATGAGGATGATTTTTTAACCTGTGCGACATACTCGGCTTTGTAGTTAAGTATCTCTTTCAATATATCGGGTGTATCTGCTTGCATAGGATTTATTATTTAAATGAGTGGCTATATTGTATCAGTTGTTCCAGTTTTAGTTTTGCAGTGCCAGATGCGATTGTTTTGATGGCTATTCCAACTCCCTCGCTAATAGAGTCGGCGAGACCCGCAGCGTATATCGCCGCCCCGGCGTTTAGGCAGACTATGTCTTTTGCCGGCCCATCAGTATTCTCCAGCACAGATTGCATCATCGACAAACTCTCGGCAACGTCTTTAACCGCCAGTTTTTCAATGCTCTGCCTCTGCATGCCGAAATCCTCTGGCGTGATTTCATAATGATCGATGTGGCCATCTTTTAATTCTGTAATGGATGTTTTGGCGGCAATGCTGATCTCATCCATGCCATCCTCGGCATGCACGACCAGCACATGTTTGCTGCCCAGTTGTTTCAATGTTTCAGCCAACGGCTCTAACCAGTCGTTACTAAAGACGCCAATCACCTGGTTAGGCGCACCAGCTGGATTGGTTAACGGACCGAGTACATTAAACAAGGTTCGGATGCCGAGTTCCCGTCGTGGTCCAATTGCGTGCTTCATTGCACTGTGATGCATCGGCGCAAACATAAAACCAATACCTACATTTTCAATGCAGCTGGCAACCTGTTGTGCACTTAATGTCAGGTTAATCCCGGCGGCTTCGAGTACGTCAGCACTGCCCGATTTGCTGGAAACCGATCGATTACCATGCTTGGCGACTTTGGCACCACTTGCGGCAACAACAAAAGCGGAGGTCGTTGAGATATTAAATGTATTGGCACCATCACCGCCGGTACCGCAGGTATCGACCAGGTGATTTTTATCAACGTCAACCCGTGTAGCCAATTCACGCATGACCTCAGCTGCTGCGGTAATCTCATCGACACTTTCGCCTTTTAAGCGTAGCGCGACCAACAAGCCGCCAATCTGTGCTGGCGTTGCGTCACCTTGCATGATCGTTCGCATGACGCTGTGCATATCAGTGCGACTTAAATCCTTGCCACTGATGACATCATTGAGTGCGGTTTGAATATCCATTATCAAAAGTATACTTATGAATTGTTAAGGAAATTTTGCAATAACTCATGCCCATACGACGTTAGTATCGATTCGGGATGAAACTGTACACCGGAAATATTGAGTTCTTTATGTCTGATTCCCATGATCTCATCCAGATTACCTGCCTTGTCCTGGGTCCATGCCGTGATTTCCAGCGAATCCGGCAGGTTTTCCTTATTAATGACCAACGAGTGATAACGGGTGGCGGTAAAGGGGTTTTCAAAACCACGAAACACATCAGTCCCTTTATGATAAATATCCGAGGTCTTACCGTGCATGATGTCATGCGCATGGATAATTTCGCCGCCAAAGGCCTGGCCAATACTCTGGTGACCAAGGCACACGCCAAGCAAGGGAATTTTACCTTTAAAATGATTGATCACATCAATCGAAATTCCGGCTTCATTTGGTGTACAGGGTCCGGGTGAAATCACTATGTGCTCAGGTGCCAGTTTTTCAATCTCGGCGAGCGAAATTTTATCATTACGATAGACCTGCACTTCCTGTCCCAGCTCACCAAAATACTGAACCAGGTTGTAGGTAAAGGAATCGTAATTGTCGATCATCAACAGCATGGCGTTACCTTTATTATGTCAAACCTTTCTCGGCCAAACTGACGGCTCGAAAAATGGCGCGGCCTTTATTCATGGTTTCATCCCATTCATTTCTCGGAATAGAGTCGGCGACAATGCCTGCGCCAGCTTGTATATGCAAGGTTTTATCTTTAATGACGGCAGTGCGTATCGCGATCGCCGTATCCATATTGCCATTCCAGGAGAGGTAACCCACCGCACCGGAATAGACGCCGCGTTTAACAGGTTCCAGTTCGTCGATAATCTCCATCGCCCGAATTTTCGGTGCACCAGATACAGTGCCAGCGGGGAAGGTAGCACGTAAGACATCGATCGCGCTCATGCCTGCTTTTAATCTTCCGGTAACGTTAGAAACGATATGCATGACATGCGAATACCGTTCAATGATCATCTTGTCGGTCAAGCTGACACTGCCCATCTCGGCAACACGGCCGGCATCATTGCGTCCCAGATCGATCAACATTAAATGCTCAGCCAGTTCTTTCGGATCCTGTAACAGATCTTTTTCCAAAGCCAGATCTTCGGCTTCTGTCTTACCGCGAGGACGTGTACCGGCAATGGGCCTGACCGTGACAATATCGTCTTCCAGTCGAACCAGTATTTCCGGAGAAGATCCCACGATCTGAAAATCATCCAGATCAAGAAAGTACATATAGGGTGAAGGATTAAGGCAACGTAAAGCGCGATAAAGATTGATCGGTTCAGATGCAAACGGGATAGACAACCGTTGCGAGAGTACTACCTGCATCGCATCACCATCAACAATATACTGTTTTATGGCATCTACCGCCGCTTCGTAATTCGCCTGGGTAAAGCCCGAAATAAAATCATTTTCATTAACAGTACGTGAACCATTTGATGTTGACTGTTGTATTTGTTTAGTGGCCAGAGTTTCGACCAGTTCATCCAGCCTGGCGTGTGCGTTTGAAAATGCATCACTGTTATTCGGATCTGCATGGACGATGATATACAGTTTGCCGCCCAGGTTATCAAACACGATGACTTCATCCGATACCATCAAGAGTATGTCGGGTGAACCGATAGGATCGACTTTATCGTGTTTATTCAAACGCGGTTCTATATAACGAATGGTTTCATAACCAAAGTAACCGACCAGACCGCCATTAAATCGTGGCATGCCTTCTATCTCGGCAACGTTATAGCCTTTTTGAATGCGTTCGATTTCGGCGAGTGGATCGTCAACAGTGTATTCATCAACAATAGTGTCATTCTCTTTAATGGTGACTTTTGTGCCAGTAATCGAAATGATTTTCTGAGCAGGTAATCCGATGATGGAATAACGTCCCCACTTTTCACCGCCTTGAACCGACTCGAATAAATAAGTATAGGGTGCGGAACACAATTTCATGTAGGTGCTGAGTGGTGTATCGAGATCGGCCAGCACCTCGCGCATCAAAGGTATACGGTTATAACCTTGTTCAGCGAGTTGCTTGAATTCGTTTTCGTTAATCATGATGCTTATGAAAAAAGACTTGTCAGATCGGCGATAGAATCAATCACCGCATCCGGGTTGGTTTCTTGTATGTCACGACCGTGATTATAACCATAGCTGACACAAACGATCTGAAAACCAGCTGCACGTGCTGCCTTCACATCACTCTCTGAATCACCGACCATTAACGATAGTGCCGGATCTGTGCTGAAGTGTGAGGCGGCATGGAGTAACGGTAAGGGATCGGGTTTCTTTTTAGCCAGGGTATCACCCGCAATGACTATACTCATATCATTTATCAGTCCCAGTGTTTCCAGTATCGGCCCAACAAATTCACCGCGCTTATTGGTAACACAGCCGAGCGTGATTTCCCTCTCTTTAAGTTGGGCGATACCTTCAAGTACACCTGGATAACAGGTACTGAGATTACACATGTTGTCACTATAGACCGCCATGAAAATCGACATCGCTTTTTCAAACAAGACTCTTTCTGCTTCACCATCAAAGTCATCCGTCAGCGAGCGATGTAATAATTTTTCCAAACCATTGCCAACCCAGTTCCGGATACTGACTATATCGCGTTCAGGCAGCGATAATTCGCGCAGGGTTTGGTTTACCGACCAGGCCAGATCGGGTATCGAATCGACCAGAGTGCCGTCAAGATCAAGTAGAACCAGTTCGGGTGTTTTGATAGACATCATTTAATAGACACAAGGTAAAGAATAAGTTGTGTGTTTTAGCTATTAGCTTGGGCTAGTTGATCTCGCATTGCCTTGATGGTTGATGGGTAATCATCGCTGCCAAATATAGCGGAACCGGCAACGAAGGTATCTGCGCCTGCCCTGGCAATCTCGGCGATATTGTCGATCTTGACGCCACCATCAATCTCTAGCCGTATAGCGTAACCGGAATCATCAATTAATTTTCTGGCTGCTTTGAGTTTGTCCAGCGCCGAGTTGATAAAAGATTGTCCACCAAAACCGGGATTGACTGACATCAGCAAAATCATATCGATCTTATCCATCACGTATTCAAGTACATCAAGTGGTGTTGCCGGATTAAAGACCAGCCCGGATTTACAACCGCTATCACGAATCAATTGCAGGCTGCGGTCTACATGTTCCGATGCTTCCGGGTGAAAGGTAATGTAACTGGCACCGGCCTCGGCAAAATCAGGGATGATACGATCCACGGGCTTAATCATAAGATGTACATCTAATGGCGCTTTAATACCAAAGTCACGCAAGGCCTTGACCACGACCGGGCCGAAGGTCAGGTTCGGTACATAATGATTATCCATGACATCAACGTGCACAAAATCAGCGCCGGCAGCTAATACTGCTTCGGTCTCTTCGCCGAGTCGAGCCATGTTCGCAGACAAAATTGAGGGTGCGATTACGTATTCAGTCATGGAAGCTATTTTTCGTTTTGTTTAACGTGCTGTTAAAAGTGGGGCAACTTTACCTGATCAGCCCAGCCATCGCTACTATCTGAGCGATTATCTGGCCTACTTGTTGCTAAATAGTGGTTGGGGTTTAATAGATGACTATGAAACAGAGAATTCAGATGAGTATCGTGCTTTCGTTATTGTTGGCGGTCAGTATAGCGATTAATGCCGATGTGGTTGACAAGGACTGGGAGAAGCGGACTACAGAAAAGTTGGCGGAGACAGTCAAGGCAACGGAAATCCTGTGGCTGGACAGCAAAGATGATAAATTTTTGGCGCTTTATACCACTCAAACTAGTGAAACGGCTCATGGCGCGGCAATTATTTTACACGGTATGGGTGCGCATGCGGATTGGCCCCAGACTATCGCACCACTTCGGGCCCAATTACCCGAGCATGGTTGGACTACGTTATCAATCCAGCTACCGGTAGTGGCACCGGAAAACCAGATTGAGGATTATGGGCAGACATTACAGCCGGCGGCTGCTCGAATTGAGGCAGCAGTCAGGTTCTTGCGCGAACGTAAATTCCTGAACATTGTCATCATCGGACACAGTTTTGGTGCGGCAACGGCGCTTGCTTATCTTGAACGCGAACAAAGACAAAAAGTTGTCGCGCTGGTTGCAATAGGATTGCAAGGTTATGGATTTGTAAAACCGGCAATTAATATTCTTGATTTGATCGAAAAATCAAAAGTACCGTTGTTGGATATTTACGGAAGTCGTGATTTCAGGAACGTCATCAGGAGGGCACCGGATCGTCGCCTCGCGGCAAAAAAAGGCAATAATCGCTTGTACACCCAGATAGAAATTGCCGGCGCAGATCACTATTTTAACAAGATGGACGATGTTTTGATAAAACGTATTCGTGGCTGGCTGGATAAAGCCGCACCGGGAATGTCTATCCTGGTGAATGAAGATTTTGATGGCAATGATGAAAAAGATGAAAATCAGCCCGAAGCGCAATAATTCTCTGAGACAAACAGCGTGTGGAGTGATAATGTTTCCGGCAGATATTCTAGGTATTAACGTTCTCTAATATTTGTTAATTCAGGAGCCCGATATGACTCAGGACATTGAAACGGTGGATATTCCCGATAAGGATGAGCGACTTTGGGGTATGCTGTGTCACCTGAGCGCCTTCACTGGCTTTGTCATTCCGCTGGGCAGTGTGCTCGGTCCATTAATCGTTTGGATGATCAAAAAAGACGAGATGCCTTTCGTTAATGATCAAGGTAAAGAGTCACTCAATTTTCAATTAACAATGCTTATCGCGATGGTTATTTCTGTGATATTGATATTTGTTTTTATCGGGTTTTTCCTGCTTGGGGCATTACTCATCTTTCAGATTATCGTGATTATTGTTGCTTCCATCAAAGCGAATGACGGGGTGCGTTATCGCTACCCTTACACGATACGTTTTATAAAATAATTTATTAGGGAGAACCGTTATGACCGAGTTTATTCTCGTCGTCTTTATTTTTTCAATTGTTTTACTGGTAAAAGCGGTCACTATCGTTACTCAGGGACACGAGTATACGGTGGAACGCTTTGGTGAATATAAACGCACCTTATCGCCAGGCTTGCATATTATTGTGCCATTCTTTGACCGGATAGGCGCGCAGATGAATATGATGGAAACGGTTGTGGATGTTCCCTCACAAGAGGTTATCACTAAAGATAATGCCATGGTCAGAGTTGATGGTGTGGTCTTCTTTCAGGTGTTGAATGCAGCACAGGCGGCGTATGAGGTTAATAATCTTACCCGAGCAATCCTGAATCTCACGATGACCAATATCCGTACTGTGATGGGCTCTATGGATCTGGATGAATTGCTGTCACAGCGCGATACGATTAATGCGCAGTTATTGCATGTGGTTGATGAAGCTACCGGTCCCTGGGGTGTGAAGGTGACACGTATTGAAATTAAGGATATTACACCACCCAAAGATCTGGTTGACTCCATGGCGCGTCAAATGAAAGCAGAACGCGAAAAGCGCGCTTTAATCCTGGAAGCGGAAGGTGAAAAACAGGCTGCCATTTTAAAAGCTACCGGCGAAAAACAGGCACGTATACTGGAAGCTGAAGGACGTAAAGAATCGGCTTTTCTTGATGCAGAAGCGCGCGAGCGTGAAGCTCAAGCCGAGGCCAAGGCGACTACAGATGTTTCGAATGCAATTTCTACCGGCGATATTCAGGCGATAAACTATTTTGTGGCAACCAAATATGTTGAGGCACTAAAAGATGTTGCGTCTGCGCCAAATCATAAAGTTATTCTGATGCCACTAGAGGCAAGTAATGTGATTGGTGCTCTTGCGGGAATTTCTGAAATTGCCAAGGAAACTTTTGCTAAAGGTGATAAAAATATCGGGTCGGTTTAAGGAGTAGCTTATGGAATGGTTAGAACAGATTGCTTTTTGGCATTGGCTGATTGCTGCTGTCGTGATGATCATTATTGAGATGGTATTACCGGCAGCCTATTTTTTATGGATGGGTATCTCCGCCTTTGTTGTGGGTTTGTTGTTATACGCTGTGCCGGGCATACCTTTATTGATTCAAGTCATTATCTTTGGCGTGTTATCGATAGTAAGTGTCTATATGTATAAACGTCATCAAAAAATGAATCCCGAAGTAAGGGATGAACCCCACCTTAATCGGCGCGGCGAGCAATACATAGGCCGCAGTTTTACACTGGAAGAAGCGATAGTGAATGGTGTCGGTAAGGTCAAGGTAGATGACTCGACCTGGAAAGTAAGGGGCACCGATATGCCCGCAGGTATGAAGGTACGGGTTATGAGTGTTGAAGGTACGGTATTTAATGTAGAAGGAGAAACGATGTTTTCTGAATAGTGCATCGCTGATGCTTAATTTAAGGCATGCTGTGCCAACGCCCATGCCACATGTTCACGCACCATAGCCGAGGGATCGTTCTGCCGTAAGCGCAAGGCGTTAATAGTCTCATCACTATTGGGCGCGTTACCCAAGCCCACAGCAATATTTCGCGACCAACATTCATAACCTATCCGACGGATAGCAGATCCTTCAGTATTTTTCAAAAAATCTGTTTCTGTCCAGGCAAACAAGTCAACCAGCGTTGGTGCGTCCAGGCCATTGCGCACACGAAAATCATCTTCCTCGGTATTTTTGGCAAATTTGTTCCAGGGACAGATCAATTGACAATCATCACAGCCATAGACACGGTTGCCGATCATCTTTCGAAATTCCTCCGGGATGGAACTACGTAATTCAATCGTCAAATAAGAAATACAACGACGTGCATCAACTTGCATGGGACCGACTATTGCCTGTGTAGGGCATATGTCGATACAGGCATTGCAGGTGCCACAATGCTGTTCTGTAAATGGCGTATCAATTTCGAGTGGTAAATCAGTATATATTTCGCCCAGAAAAAACCATGATCCGGCTTTAGGGTTGATGAGATTGCTGTGTTTGCCTATCCATCCCAAGCCGGCATTGCGTGCCAGTGCTTTTTCCAGCACCGGCGCACTGTCGACAAAACAACGATAACCAAATTCGCCGTACTGCTTTTCTATTTTAGTTGCGAGCTTTTGTAAGCGGTGGCGAATGAGTTTGTGATAATCACGCCCCATCGCGTAGCGAGAAACATAGCCGAGCTTATTATTGTTAAGCACTTGTCCAGGGTGTTTGCTGGATGGCGGCAGGTAATCCATTCTTACCGAGATCACGCTGATAGTACCGGCTACCAGATCCCCGGGACGGCTGCGTTTGTTGCCATGTCGTTGCATATACGCCATCTCGCCGTGCCGTCCCTGATTTAGCCAGTTAAGCAGGTGTGTTTCATCTTCCTCGAGAGAGGTTGTAGTAATACCCACTTGCTGAAAGCCTAAGGCGATACCCCAGGATTTTATCTGACTTGATAACTGTGTTTGATCCATATTGCCTGATATTAGCCAGATTCACTGATGAGGGACATTTTTTTTTGCAACGCACCATTTATGTCCTAAAAATAAACGATCATGGTGCAATTATATAACATGTATCTGTCAGGTTTTGTCTAAGTCATTGAATATCGGTACTAATCAAGGTTGGCACAACTACTGCTTTATAACTACTGAGAAATAGTTAGGTTTTGTTTTCCTCCTCAGCAGTTTTGTTGTATTTTTAAAGGGTGCCACCCCCTCCGGCGCCCTTTTTTTTTTGCACTGTCCCTTAAGTTTTCATGGTTTAGATACATAATTATGCTATCTGCTCGCTGTCGATGAAAGATACCGCTATGATGATTCAAATTATAATTGAACACGATGTAACACATGTTTGACTTTATTAGTTCATGGTATCGACGCTACTTTACTGATCCGCAAGCGGCATTATTAGTCGTCTTGTTATTCCTCGGCGCTGCGATCTTGCTAACCATGGGCAAAATGTTAGCGCCCTTGTTGGCAGCACTTATCATTGCCTATTTACTCGAAGGCGCGGTTTTAAAACTGGAAGGAAAACGGTTTTCACGACTTTGGGCGGTGAGCCTGGTTTACCTCTTATTTGTTGCTTTCATGTTGTTTATTTTGTTTGGATTGATGCCATTACTATCAAAGCAGGTGAGTCAGTTTTTTCAGGAAGTGCCGGACATGATTAATAATGGACAGGATCTGTTATTGCGCTTACCCGGACAATACCCTGAATTTATTTCTGAAGAATATATAAGCCAACTCATTATCACAATCCGCCAGGGCTTTAGCGAGCTTGGGCGCAGTGTTCTTTCGTTATCTGTTGCGTCAATTCCGGCAATTATTACGGTTCTTGTTTATCTGGTACTGGTACCGTTAATGATCTTCTTTTTTCTGAAAGACAAAAGCATCATTCTGGATTGGTTGGGGCGGTTTCTACCAAAGGAAAGACGGCTGGTGAATGAGATCTGGACAGAGATGGACGCGCAAATTGGTAACTATGTCCGCGGCAAATTCAATGAGATCATTATTGTCGGCGCCGTCTCGTATATTCTTTTTGTTATTCTCGGTCTTAATTATGCCTCGCTACTGGCGATGCTGGTCGGTCTGTCGGTTTTAATACCTTATATAGGTGCGGCTGTCGTGACTTTACCGGTCGCCTTTGTGGCCTATTTTCAATGGGGTATTAGCTCCGATTTCACCTGGCTAATGTTCTCCTATCTGGTCATCCAGTTTCTTGATGGTAACGTTCTGGTGCCTATTCTGTTTTCGGAAGCGGTCAACCTGCATCCGGTCGCGATCATCGTTGCGATACTGGTGTTTGGTGGCTTATGGGGTTTTTGGGGTGTGTTCTTTGCTATTCCATTAGCAACTCTGGTCAAAGCCTTGATCAATGTCTGGCCGACGCATGAGAGTGATGACACGACATTAACGGGGCGTACTTAATCAGGTTGAGACTTCTGCTTATTCGTGTGTTGTTTACGGTTAATTATATCTAGCAACTAACAACGTTAAGTCATCGTTAATCTCTTGCTGGTTTGCAAATGCTTCAACATCGGCATAAATCCCCTGCATTAACGCATCGCAATCAAGCGCGTGGTTCTGCTTGATGTAATTCAGTAGTTTTTCAGCACCATAGACTTGTTTATCTTTATTACGCCATTCAATTAGACCATCGGTATACGCGATTACCTTGTCGCCGGGTTTTAATTGATAGGTTTCTTCAATATATTTTACCGGTTCTTCAATAAACAAACCGAGCGCACAACCCGCTTCATCAAACAGAACCAGCCCGGAGTTGTCGGCAGGTATCACAATAGCGGAGGGATGTCCGGCATGGGTTAATGTCATTTTTCCTTGCGGGGTGATCCGCAACAAGACACTGCTGACAGATCGACCCGTGTTGCGTGATGCAATTACGCGGTTCAGTTTGCGAATGGATTCGTCTGTTGACAGGTTTGGAGTAAGACTATCGATGGCAATATGTACCATCATGGTCATTAATGCGGCAGAAATACCATGCCCCGTGGCGTCGCCAACGAAGATGGCAAGTTCTCTCTCTCGGTTCAGGATAAAGTCATACACATCACCCGATACGGTGTCGTAGGGTTTGTACATCAAGGCAATATCCAAATAATCAATCTGGATGATTTTCGGCAATACCGCGCGTTGAAAATCGGCGGCTAGCATCAAATCATTTTGATAGGCCTGTTCTTTAGACGGGGTGCTGTGTTGTCTATGCTGGAAAGTTTGCTGCATAACGGCTTTTTAATATAAATATTGAGTCAATATTTATAGCGGCAAAAAGCCTGATTCCTATAGTAGATTTAGTAAAGTCGGATGAATCAGTCCGCGCTGGCTAAATCACGCTACCTCTTAAAGAACTTCGCTGGCAAAATCAGCCAGTCGAGAGCGTTCGCCACGCATTAACGTTATATGGCCACTGTGTTCCCAGTTTTTGAAGCGATCAACAACATAGGTAAGCCCCGAGGTGGTTTCCGTCAGGTAAGGTGTATCGATTTGTGAAATATTTCCCAGCACGATTAATTTACTGCCCGGTCCTGCGCGCGTAATCAAGGTCTTCATCTGCTTGGCTGTCAGGTTTTGTGCCTCATCCACAATAATAAAGCGATTCAGAAAGGTACGTCCGCGCATGAAGTTAAGGGAACGAATTTTGATACGTTTGGTTAGCAGGTCAGCAGTAGCAGCACGTTCCCATTCACCACTTTCATCCGATTCGGTTAATACTTCAAGATTGTCGAGTAGGGCCCCCATCCATGGTGCCATCTTTTCTTCTTCCGTACCGGGCAGGAAGCCTATGTCTTCGCCAACAGGGATAGTCACGCGAGTAATAATAATCTCGCGATAGATTTTTTTATCCATTACCTGAGCCAGACCGGCTGCCAGGGTCAGCAATGTTTTACCCGTACCTGCAGCACCCAGAATAGTCACCATGTCAATATCGGGATCCATTAACAGGTTGAAAGCAAAGTTTTGTTCCCGGTTGCGGGCATTCACGCCCCATACAGCCTGGTTATCTTTTTTATAATCAATGGCGTGGACTAAAGTCGTTTTTTCTTTACTGGTTTTTTTGACCAACGCTTCGAAACCTGTACCTTCATCAGTGTATAAACTTTGATGCGGATAACATTCCGCAAGTGGTTGCCCCTTAATCTCATAGAGGGTCCGCATATCTTCCTGCCAGGAGGTCAGGGCTTCCGATTTTGCATCCCAAAAATTTTCAGGTAATTCATTAATGCCGGTATAAAGTAGATCGGCATCGTCCAGTACCTTGTCACTGGTGTAGTCTTCAGCATGTATACCGACTACCCGCGCTTTAATACGCAGATTGATGTCCTTGGAAACGAGGGTGACCACTTTATCGGGATAATTTTTTTGTAGGGAAAGCGTTATCCCAAGGATCGAGTTATCTGCATTCTTGCCCGGCAGGCTTTC
Organism: uncultured Gammaproteobacteria bacterium; assembly: GCA_938084745.1. Classification (GTDB taxonomy): domain Bacteria; phylum Pseudomonadota; class Gammaproteobacteria; order Eutrophobiales; family Eutrophobiaceae; genus UBA7359. Next base: position 33,079 of record CALKEZ010000001.1, on the reverse strand, counting down.
TGGCAGGCTGTCGGGTAAAATCTGCGTTTGTAAATAGAGTCGTCCAGCAGGTTCGCTATGCCCGTTTAATTGTCTGGCCGAATTTAATGGGAGACCTTTATCAATATCATCCGTTTCTGCATCACTAATGATTTCATCAAGAAAACGACTGACCTGGCGCACATTACGCGCAACTTCAGAAACACCTTTCTTGGCGGCGTCAAGCTCTTCCAGCACCACCATTGGAATAAAAATATCATGTTCTTCAAACCGAAACAGTGATGCCGGATCATGCATCAACACATTGGTATCGAGTACAAAAATGCGAGACAGAATTTTTGCTGACATAGTGAGATTAAAATTATTGTTAAAGAGTTTTTAAGGCTTCAAGGACTTCGTCGACATGTCCTTTCACTTTCACCTTTCTCCATTCTTTTCGCAATACTCCCTTTTCATCAATCAGGAAGGTTGAGCGTTCAATGCCTATGACTTTTTTGCCGTACATATTTTTTTCTTTAATCACATCAAATAAATTGCAAAGCGTTTCGTCTTCATCCGAGAGTAAGTCAAACGGGAAGCATTGCTTCTCTTTGAATTTTTCGTGTGAGGTTAATTTGTCTCTGGAGACGCCCAGAATGATAGTATTCCGGGAACTGAACTTGCGGATGTTATCCCGAAAATCCTGACCTTCCAGCGTGCAGCCCGGAGTGCTGTCTTTAGGGTAAAAATATAAAACAATATTTTTACCTTTTAGGGCTGATAGTTTGATGGTTTGATCACCGGTGGCCGGCAGACTGAATGCGGGAACTTTTTTCCCAATACTGACTTTACTCATAGTTATTCTTCGCGTTGCTCACATTGTTTATTTTACCGGTTCCATTATTGCGTCCAGATTAAGACGATCGCAAAACTCGATGAAATCGCCACGAACAGAAGCAATCGATGTGTCCGACGGGATATTGACCATCATATGCAAGGAAAACATCTTCGCCCCGGTCAAGGAGGCATGATAGGTATTTGACGCCAATTCCTGAATCAGCAAATTGTTGGTCGACATGAAGTCAGTTATATCAAAAATTACTCCGGATTGATCAAGACCGACAACATCAACCGCATAAGGCATCGCATCGCCTTGTAATTTGTCGACCGTGGTCCGTTTTGTCATTATCTTGATATCGTGCTCCCGAGCGAGAACGCCGAGCATGTCTTCAATCTTGGCTATCGCATCCCAGGTTCCCGACAGGAATAGCATCAAGGAAAGCTCCTGCCCCAAGACCTTAAAGCGACTATCAACGATATTACAACCGCTGGATTTAGACAATTTGGAAAATTTACGTATGATTTCGCTGGAATTTTCTACCAACGCGCTGACTACAAGATTATTTTGCATCTTATACTTGGGATGTATTTAGGTAATTACGGTATAAAGGGTCTGATATTAGTACCATTGTCATTATTGAACTGCAATGAATATTATATAAAGGCCAATGTCCTTGTCATAGGGTTGCATCATTAAGTACCATACACGTTTTTGTCAATTACTCATAATTAACTATTCATATGTTGTTTACCGGAAGTATGGTTGCCATAGTCACCCCGATGCAAGCCGGGGTGCGTCCAGACACAGAGTTTGATACTCCTGCATTGGAGAACTTGCTCGAATTTCATATAGCGCAGGGTACTGACGCGATTGTAGCCGTTGGTACGACGGGTGAATCCGCCACCCTGACTGAAAAAGAGCACTGCGCTGTGATTAAACAGGTTGTCGAGATTGTTGGGGGACGCTTGCCGGTTATCGCCGGCACTGGTGCAAACTCAACCATTGAAGCCATATCCCTGACTGCATGTGCTAAAAAAGCGGGAGCGGATGCCTGTTTACTGGTAACACCTTACTATAACAAGCCTACTCAGGAAGGATTGTACCTGCACCACAAGGCTGTTGCTGAAGCCGTAGATATAGCGCAAATACTGTATAATGTGCCAGGTAGAACTGCTTGTGATATGTTGCCGGAAACAATCATCCGTCTGTCCTCTGTAGAAAACATCATTGGTGTTAAGGAAGCCACGGGTGATCTGACCCGGATAAAGAAAATACGCGAGGGTACCGGCGCTGATTTTCTACTTTTAACCGGTGACGATGAGACGACCAAAGATTTTATCCTTCAAGGTGGAGATGGGGTAATCTCGGTAACGGCAAATGTGGCTCCGCGAGCAATGCATGAAATGTGTATGTTGGCACTCAAAGGCGACGCAGCAGGTGCCAGCAAAATAGATGAAACACTAGTTGGTCTGCATAAGACATTATTTATTGAATCAAATCCAATACCAGTGAAATGGGCCTTGCATAAAATGGGTCTTATCCAGGCTGGTATTAGACTGCCTATGACCTGGATGTCGGAATCAGCGGAACCCCAATTACTAGACGCCATGAAACAGGCAGGAGTTATATAATTTCACATGACGATTTTACGCAATCTCGGATTAATACTTAGTTTTCTTGCTATTTATGGTTGTTCAAATATTCCCGGTCTAGGCGACCTGGATAAGGTCTTGCCCGACAAACGTAATGCCTATCAAAAAAGCAGAGGCATGCCACAACTGGAAGTGCCGCCCGATTTGACTGTAACGGAAGGCGAATATTCGGCCGATATTCCGGGCGAAGAATCGACTTCGTTGAGTGAGTTTGAAAGACAACGCTCCATTAGCAAACGTCAGGGTTCTGTCCTTGGTTCAGGTGAGGTTGATGGCGAGCAATGGTTGGCCTTAAGAGGTTCGGCGTTTGACATCTGGCCTAAGTTACGCGAGTTCTGGCTAGAGAAGGGCTATAAAATCGACCTAGATGATGCCGAGTTAGGTGTGCTTGAAACAGCCTGGAAAGAAGAAGATGGCAGTAGATACAAATTCAAGATTTTTACCGAGCCCGATGAGTCCGGTGGCACGATGTTATTTATGTCGAGCGAAAAAGAAGATCTGTCTGAAGGAGAATGGCTGGAAACATTAGCCGATACGAATCTGGAAAAGGATGTTATTCGTAAATTAAACCTGCATTTTTATGGAACGGAAGTGACTAACGCCACAAGTACGGCAAGTAGCTCAGCAGCAACAACCACCGCAGCCATACCTGCACCGGCAAAACTGAAGGCAGAAGTCCTTGATGTTGGTGATGGCAAAAGCTATTTGGCTATTCCACAGGAATTTACCCGCGCATGGCGCGAAGCAAAAATGATTCTGGAACGCGCTGAGTATGTCATCGAAGCAAGTGATCAGGAAAAAGGCATTTATGATTTTCGCTACTTCAAGCCCAAAGGCGCGCAAGAAGAAAAGGGACTTTTATCAAAATTGAAGTTCTGGGGTGATGACGAAGATGAGGGTAAAGCTTATCAATTAAGTCTCACCGGTGTCGGCGATAAAACCGAAGCGATTGTGATGAGTAAAGACGGTGAATGGGAAACAGGGGAAGACGCCAAGCTCATACTCGATACCTTAAGAGGTTTGTATAACCAGCTTTAGCTGTCAGGTTTTGTATTGATTTGACGGCTTAGTACATAACTGTATTAAACCTGTTACTTTGTTCTCAGATTGTGGTGACGTTGGTTACTGTTAAGCAGTAATCACGGCGATGGAAAATCAGTAACTTTGCGTAGCTGACGTTATCTTTTACAGATAAACGATAATGCTGGATGCTCTATTTGTTACTCAAGACGTGCAATAAAAATAAGTAATAATAAAAAGGGGCATGATCATGAACAAAGAGCAGCAGTCGCGCGATTGCCGTGCGTGTGTTCGCAGCACACTTGGTCTTTTTCTTTTAAGTATTATTTTTTTCACCTCCGCATCAGTCTCAGCCGGCGTTAAATTTGAACACAGTGATACCGTTTGGTTGAGTATTGGCGGCGGTGCCCGCATGCAACTCGATTCCAGAAAGAGTGATCTCGATAATAATTCTGAGGTGTCTTTCGACAGTATTCGTGTTTATATCGCTGCGCAGCTACATAAATACCTGAAGTTCAGTATCAACACCGACAAGCAAAATCATGACTCTACCGAACTTATCGATGCCATGGTTCGTTTTGAATTACACCCCGGCTTTAATCTTTGGTTAGGGCGTCTGGTGGTCCCCGGTAATCGTATCGGCATGAGTGGTCCTTTCTATGGTATGAACTGGATCCAATATCGTCAGCCGCTATTTCCAACGGAGCTCGGTGGTGCTGCCGGTAGTCTCGGACGTGGCGAAGGCGGAGTGTTCTGGGGCACGACGGGTAAGTTTCATTATGCACTTGGAATCGTTGATGGTTTGAAAGGTTTCAGCAATCAATCCAACGATAAACTTTATGCCGCACGATTAACCTACAATTTTCTCAATGTAGAATCCAACTTTGGCTATTACACCAGCTCTACTTACTTTGGCGAGCAAGGTAATCTTTTTACAGTTGCGCTCACATTACAAAATCAGGATGGCGGAAGCGGCAGTGCTGTTGAGCAAGGTGACTACTTTGGTTATTCGATTGATCTATTATCCGAAACGGTACTTCCGGATATTGGTGTCGTTACTATCGAAGCAGAGTATAAAGATTTTGATTCGGACTACAGTGCCGCATCACCGCCGGCAGCTGGCTTAGCCGATTGCTTTTGTTTGTTCGATGGCAATTCCGTTTTTGCCACGCTAAGTTATTTATACCCCAAGGTTATTGGTGTCGGTAAGTTCCAGCCATATCTTCGCTATGTTGAAAATAATCCCACTGCAGCAACTTCAAGTGATTCTTTCGAGATTGGCACGAACTATGTTATTTCAGGTCATATGGCCAAATTGAACCTGAGCTATGTCAGTGGCGATACCAATGCCAGTGGTTATGCCGGCAGGGATGTAGATAAGGTGACGTTTGGTATCCAGTTGCAATACTGAGTTATAAAGTTGTACTCAGCACCGGCTAGATATTTTTATTATTCATTTCCGCTGCGATGTAATCCGCCTGGCGAATAGCAAGCGTCACAATCGTTAAGGTTGGATTTTCAGCAGCACCCGTTGTGAACTGACTGCCGTCAGAAATAAATAAATTTTTAATATCATGTGTTTGTCCAAAACCGTTGCAGACACCGTCGCCAGCTTTTGCACTCATGCGGTTTGTGCCGAGATTATGCGTTGAAGGATACGGCGGTGTTTCCAGAACCGTTTTCGCCCCTGCTGCTTCATAGACTAACTTGCCTTGTTGATAAGCATGATTACGCATGGCGATATCGTTCTTATGATCATCAAAGTGAACGTTAGGCACGGGTTGGCCATGCTGATCTTTTTCAGTCGCGTGTAAGGTGACGCGATTATTTTCCTGTGGCATGTCTTCACCGACGATCCACATCCCCGCCATGTGTGCATAATCTTCCAATGCATCACTAAACTTTTTACCGGATGATCCGGGATCAAGAAACGCTGCCATGAACGGTAGACCCAAAGATAAAGTTTCCATTTCATAACCGCCGGCAAAACCGCGACGGGTGTCGTGTCGATTCTCATCAGCAATAATGCCTGCCATGGTCGTGCCACGATACATGTGTACCGGTTTTTCAAACGTCGCATAAACCGAACCGGTAGTGTGTCGCATATAATTTCTGCCGACCTGTCCTGACGAATTAGCAAGACCATCGGGATATAAGGAGCTTGCCGAGTTTAGTAATAAGCGAGGTGATTCTATTGAATTACCGGCGACGCAAACAATGCGAGCCTGCTGCAAATGCTGCGCACCATCTTTATCTGCGTATAAAACGCCGCTGACTTTTCCAGTAGCATCGTGTTTGATTTGTAAAACATGGGATTCAGAACGTAAATCAAGTTGGCCTGTGGCTTCTGCTGCCGGGATCTCGGTATATAGCGTTGACCATTTGGCACCGGATTTACAACCTTGAAAACAGAACCCGATTTGTTGGCAGGCTGCGCGACCGTCTCGGGGGCGACTGTTAATCGCCATACGACCGGTATGTACTTCTTTATAGCCCAGCTTTTTCGCACCGGCATACATGACCTTGAAATTATTATTGCCGGGCAGACCGGGAATGCCGTTCGTGCGTGTAACGCCCATCTTATCTTCGGCTCTGGCATAGTAAGGCTCAAGATCGTTTAACGTTATAGGCCAGTCAATCAGGTTAGCGCCGTCTATTTTTCCATAATGTGTCTCTGCTCTGAATTCATGATCCTGAATGCGCAGGCTTGCACCGGCCCAATGCGTCGTAGTACCGCCGACGGTTTTACAGATCCATGCTGGCAGGTTTGGGAAGTCTTTGGCGACTCGCCAATTACCGGATGTCGTACGTTTATCCAGCCAGGCCAGTTGACTAAAGGAAGGCCACTCGTCATTGACGAAATCAGCGATGCTCAAGTGTTTACCGGCTTCAAGCAGCACAACCTTAATACCTTTCTGGCAAAGCTCATTTGCCAGCGTACCGCCACCGGCACCTGAACCTATAATGACAACCGCAGTGTTATCGTTAAAATCAATGTTCGCCAAGAGAATTCTCCGTTATTTTTTAACGTGCTTTGGGACTGGCCTCTTCCGGTGGCTCAGGTAACCAATCCAGATCGTTAAAACCACGATTGATATAACCACCATGTTTGGCAGAAGCGCCTTCATAGCCGAAGTGTGGCCACAATTCTTTATTATTATAAATCCCGGTAATGCATTTCGAGCGGACTTGTTCAAAAAATGCAGTGCCTTCGATGTTCTTCAGCATGGTGTTGCGCTTATCCGTAGAGAGTTCTCTCCAGTTACCATTGGCCAGTTTGTCCAGATTTTTTACGCCCTCTTTGAGTTGTTGTGCTTTGTCTTCAGCCGTACTGGCGTCAGTATCCAGTGCTTTAACAACAACAGCATAAAATTTATCTTCGACAGCATCATGCGGATATAACAATCGCGTCATGTGTAGCAGCGTTTTACTTTCATGTTCATCGAGAACAGCAAGCGGAGCAGACCAGCCTGTGGCAGGGAAGACAAGGGATACGACACCGGAAGAGGCAACGACAACACCCGCAAGGGCTTTGCCACTATGACATAAAAATTGCCGACGATTGAGACCTTCGTTTTTCATTATCGTTATACCGTTATGTGATGATATATCGGCAGAGACCAGGTGTCTGATAGACAGAGGTCGCTATGTGCAATTCAAAAAACGATTTCAGTATAAATAGCTTTGTAGATGATATCTACCCATTTTAGCTTTGATCGAACTAAGCTTGATTAAAAGGGCAGTCATAAAACCTACCCAATTTAAATAGGGAAGAAGATTTCAGCACCCATCCTTTTATGTTAAGTGACGTTGATATCAATCGATATTTGCTATATCCGCTTATGGCCGGTAGCCTGACATAACACTTAAAAGTGTTTTAGGTTATTAGATAAGACTTAACGTTTTTTAACAAACTTCATTAAACGTTTACGTTTAGTAACTTGTCTTGCAGTTAAGATATTCTTTTTGTCTTTGTAGGGATTGTCGCCTTGTTTGAAATCAACCAGAACATTTGTTCCGACCAATTTTAAGCGTTTACGAAATACACTTGCGAGATAACGTTTGTAGGCATCGGGTACTTTGTCAGTTTGATTACCATGAATAATGACGCGTATTGGATCGGTGCCACCTATGTGCGCATAGCGTAGTTTTATTCGTCGACTTTGTACCATGTGTGGCGGGTGTTTAGCGACAGCGTCTTCCAGGATGTCGGTCATGTCCGAGGTGGAAACATTGATATCCAGTGATTTTTCTATTTTGTTTATCGTCTTGAATAAATTACCAACGCCAGTGCCATGCAGTGCCGAGATGAAATGGTATTGTGCATAATCAACAAAACTGAATTTGCGTGACAACAAGGCCTTTACGCGTTCCTTGTCCGAGGTCTCCATGCCATCCCATTTATTAACAGCAATAATTAGCGACTTGCCGCTATCTTCGATCATGCCTAACAGGGTGGTGTCTTGCTCGGTTACACCTTCGCTGGCATCGAGTACAAGTATAATTATTCTGGCTGCATTAATGGCATCAAATGATTTCAGGATGCTGAACTTTTCAACCATGTCGTGTACTTTACTTTTTCTGCGTACGCCCGCCGTATCAATCAGGATGTAATCTTTACCGTCTTTTTCGAAGGGAATCTTGATGCTGTCGCGAGTTGTGCCGGGATGATCAAAAGTCAGTACCCGTTCTTCGCCCAACATGCGATTGATCAAGGTTGATTTACCGACATTGGGCCGACCTAAAACAGAAATCGCAAGACCTTCCAGTTCTTCAACTTCTTCTTCATTTGTTGCCGGAATCTTTTTAGTAACGGCGTCTATCAGGCTCGGTACACCGTCACCGCGCTTGGAAGAAATGGGCCAAATAGAATCCACACCCAAACGGTAAAATTCAGCTTTCGTGAGTTCGGGGTCGTAACCTTCAATTTTATTAACCGCAAGAAATATGGGTTTGTCCAATTTTCGAAACTCTGCTGCCAGCACTTCTTCAACGTGTGTGAGTCCAGTGCGGCCATCAACGATCCAGATGAGTACCGCAGCTTCGCTTGCTGCCAACATGGATTGTTCTGTCATCAAGTTAGCAACATCCTGACTGTCATGATCTTCTTCACCTATCCCACCCGTGTCGATGACCAGAAATGATCGGTCTTCATAATGCATAACGCCATATTGACGATCGCGTGTAACACCCGGACGATCAGCGACCAGCGCATCACGGCTTGATGTTAAGCGATTGAAAAAGGTAGATTTGCCAACGTTGGGTCGACCAACGATAGCGATGACAGGTTTCATAATGTGTACTAGTGTTGTGTGGTTGATGAATTCATCAATGATAATGACGAAGTGTTATTCTGCTTCGTCATCACCAGAAAATATATTCAGGAATCGGCCAAAAAACGATCCTTCTTTTTCATCATTTTCAGGTTGTTCCTTTTCTGACTCAGTGATTTCCTGCGTTTTGACGTCTTCTTTAACGACAGGTTTATTGGGTCGACCTTTTATATCGTTATTGACATACGTATAGGCTGCAAGTTTACCGCCGCTGGAATAGGCGAAGAGTATGTTATTTGAGACTATAGGTTTAGTCAGTATAGGATCGCTTTCCACTTCCACTCGCGCGGCCATATCGCCCGTTGCCTTATCTAACCAGTGCAAGTAACCCTCAAAGTCGCCGACAATAATCTTATCTTCCAGAACGGTAGGTCCGGTGAGGTTCCGGTATGTTAGTTTGTCCTGCTTCCATACGGAGGTGCCTGAAAAGCGATCTATTGCCCAGACGTTACCATCCTGATCGGTCACATAGAGGTTTTCTCTGTCTGCGGCTAGTTCCGAGTGCGACGATATGTCGCGTTGCCATAGAACCTGTCCACTTGCTAATGATAAGGCTGAGACATTGGCCTGAAATGTAGTGACATAAATGGTGTCGCCGATGATCAAGGGTTGAGAATCAATATCAACCATTCTTTCCAATTCACTTCTGCCGCTTGAAATAGCGACCTTGGTTTCCCAGATTAATTTTCCGGTTTTTAATTCAAGCGCAGTAACCCTGCCACCATCGAAGCCGACGATAACCAGTCCATTTGCAATCACCGGGGTGCTTGTTCCACGCAGCGTTAAGGTAGGAACGGTTCGGTCATAGACCCAAAGACGTTCTCCACTTGTTGCATCAAGTGCGAAGATTTTTCCGTCGATGGTTCTCGCAACGACCACGCCATCACCTTCTCGTGGCGAAGATAGAATTTCGCTAGATACTTTTGAACGCCAGACTTCGTCGCCCGTCGTGTTAGCCAGAGCCAGTACATCCCCTTCACTGGAACCAACTAAAATCAGATTTTCATCTGCTCCGGGCCCCCCGGTGATGGGTAAATCGCTGTCTATACGCCAGACCTTTTTGCCTGTTTCGGCATATAAAGCCGCAACATCGCCCCGGGTATCGGCGATAAAAATTCGATCGCCCAAAACGACCGGCGCAAGTTTGATGAATAATTCATCAGTGCCTTTGCCGATATTTGCAGACCATAACTTGGTCAGCTTTGCAGTGGTGACAATTTCAACCAAGGGTGAGGGTGGTTCGGTATTATCTTCGTTGCCACCGAGCCAGTCGCCCACGACCTTTGAAGCACCGCAGCCAACACAAGTCGATAAAATTAAAAGTAAGGTTGCAGCGCAACGGACAAGAGTAAACAAATTAACTTCTACCTAAATTATCAAGTTTCATTTCTAAAAGAGATTGTGCTTCTCCAGATGGTGGCGTGTTGAAAAGTGATTTTTCGTAGGCTTTTCTTGCTTCCTCAGGCTTGCCTTGCTTGGCATAAATATCGCCGCGCAATTCTTCGTAGCTGGCGAGGAAATCTCCCGGCTTGCCGATATTAAGCGTTTCCATTGCCTGTTCGAGCTTGTTGGCCGCAATCAATACCCGCACCAGTCGCAATCGAGCGATATGTTCAATTTCAGGCTGAGAATTCTTCTGTAATACCCAGCGTAAATCCTGTTCTGCTTGATCGAGATTACCCGCTTCAGCATCAACTTTGGCCAGCATCAGCTTGGCAAATACCGCATAGGTGCCGGACTTGTAATCATCAAGAATACGATTGGCATAAACACGGGTATTTTCCGTATCATTTTCACGTGATGCACCAAGCATTTGTTCATATAGTGTTGAGGCTGCTTCAGCTTGAAGTGCGGTATGGCTATCATAGGCGCGCCAGCCAAATATTGCGGTTATGCCTAAGACAACACCGGCGATAATTGATTTGCCGTTTTCATGCCACCATTTCTTAATGGCCTCGACTTGTTCTTCTTCTGTTTTGTAGACATCCACTTCTAAAATCTCCTGGGAATACTTGAATGTTCGGCGTGGGATCACTACCCGTAGCGGGCGCACATTATAACGTGGGTTTTACGTTTGTTTAGTGTTAAGAGGCACTTATTTATCGAATTATCGGCAGATCACCGTCGAATATGCATTTTTCTCACGCGGATAGCGTTATCGCGAGGTTTGGATCATCATCTAACCCTTATACGGCAACTCTTTGCAACTCCCTCAACCGAGAACGCCGGAAAAAATCACGAGTTCCAGGGCTTAGCTAAATCGACAATTTCGTAGTGAGGAAATGGACTATTTCTGACCACTTAATGGCGGTTTGAGGCTCATCTGAACGTAAAAACTTGATGGTTACCTGATTTTGCGCAAGTTCGTCCTCACCCAGTACAAAAGCGAGTTGAGCACCTGATTTATCAGCCTTCTTGAACTGGCTTTTTAAACTGCCGCCACCACAATGACTTAAAATCCTGAGCCGGGGTGACTGGCTACGAAGTTCTTCAGCCAGTAATAAACCACGTTCAACAGCACGATCACCCGATAACAACAGATACACATGCGGCGAGTGTTTATCGGGCATAGCGCTAAAATCAGTTAACTCCAGCAGGCGTTCGAGACCCATCGCAAAGCCGACCGCCGCCGTTGGCGACGCACCGTGTTGTTCGACCAGCCCATCGTAACGACCACCGGCGCAAACGGTACCTTGTGCACCGAGCTGCTGGGTAGTCCATTCAAATACGGTCTTGCCATAGTAATCGAGACCTCTGACCAACCTCGGATTCACTTGGTATTCGATTCCGGCACTATCGAGTATCGCCTTAAGACCGGCAAAATGATCGGCCGATTCAGTATCGAGATGTTCTGCCAGTGTCGGTGATTGCCCGATCAAGGTTTTCATGTCCGGGTTTTTACTGTCGAGTATCCGTAACGGGTTTTGTTCCAGTCTTACCAGGCTGTCATCATCGAGTTGGTCTTTATGGGCTGAAAAATAATCAACCAGTATTTTCCTGTAGTTAGCGCGTGACTCACTGGTGCCAAGCGAATTTAACTCCAGGTTAATGTCGCTAAGGTTTAATGCCCGCCATAGCCGTGCGCACATCAGTATTTGTTCGGCATCAATATCCGGACCAGCAAAGCCGAATGCTTCAACACCAATTTGATGAAATTGTCGTTGGCGTCCTTTTTGAGGTCGTTCATGTCGAAACATGGGGCCAATATACCAAAGCCGTTGAGTTTGATTATGAAACAAACCATGTTCAATGCCAGCGCGTACGCAACCGGCTGTCCCTTCTGGTCTCAAGGTCAAACTGGTTTCGTTGCGATCATTGAAGCTGTACATCTCTTTGGAAACAATATCGGTGTTATCACCGATCGAACGTTTAAACAGTTCGGTTTTTTCCACCACAGGCAGGCGGATTTCCTGATAAGCATATTGATGGAGGATGGCTTTGATGGATTCCTCGAGAAATTGCCAGCGCGGAGTGTCATGCATGAGTATGTCATGCATACCACGAATCGCTTGTATCTTAGCCATCAAAAAGTCTCCAAAACCCTGTTAATAAAGTCGCAATTTAGCAGTATCGAAATGAAATCGTATTATGAATAATGCAAATTATTATTCAGGTAGTTTGAATCGGGCAATGCCGTTATTGGAATAGCGCGAATGATCAAAGTCCTTGCCATTAAACTTCATGCTGACGCCGGGCGAAAACCCAAACAATATTTTAAAAGGCGCGCTGCCTTTAATTGAGTAATGCTCTCCACCAAGTGCAAGGTCGTGAAAAATACGTTCATTATTGGCATCATGAATTTCAATCCAGGAATCTCGTGTTAGTGTTAAATCGATGCTATCGGGTCCGGCTCCGGTAGTGGCTAGAGGTGTTTTATTCTCTATCCCGGCTATTGAGATTAATCCCAGCGTTTCTTCACCATCATCGGTTTGGAGTTCAAGCATTTCATCTTCATTTACTGATGTTGAATCAAGTACTTCAGGAGCCGGTTGTTTTTCTGACGTGTATTTGGGTGACTGCCATGAATCAGGGTGTTTGATAACATCATAGGTGACATCAACTCCGTTAATCACATGCTCGCTATTATAATTTTCCGGCTCGTTAGTCGCAGAAGTATCGACGATAAAATTACTTTGGTACCAGATTAACAATAACAGCACGAGTGCTAATGTGAGCAGATACGTAAATGCCTTAACCGGTTTGTCACTGCTACTGACCTGCGTTGGTGGTTTTACCTCAGGCAATATATCCGGTGGTGATGGGGGTGAATCAGAATTATAAAGTGCAATGATATGATCTGCATCGGCACCGACTATCTTGGCGTAGCTACGCAAATAACCCCGTACATAAGTCGCTGCAGGCATGCCATCATTTACGTCTTGTTCTATCGCTTCTAATACAGAAATATCGAGGTGTATTTGTTTGGTGATATCTTGCAGCGATAAATTTAATTCTTCACGTCGGCCACGTAATATTTGTCCTGGTGTTTCATATGCATTGACGTTGTTTTCATTAGATAAGTTCTCAGTCATTATCGAATCCTTGATTGCTGTAATAAAGCGGCTTCTTTAGAATCCGGATAAGTGTTTTTCAGAAGCAATATATAACTCGAAACCGCATCTTTATCACCAAGCTCTTGTTCTATTTGTATTCCCAGCCAGAGGCTTCTTGCTGTGTGCCGAGCAACTTGCTGGTAACGTTGCAGGTATGCTCTTGCTGAAAGATAGTTGGGAGTATTGAACGATATTTCACACATTTTGATAAGCGCCTGCGGCATGCTCGGGTTTAATTTCAGCGCCTGTCGAAAATAGTTTTCCGCCTCCTTCTCGCGTTGATTATTATAAAGACATAAGCCGGCATTGGTGATGGCAATTTCCGGATACTCATAGAGCGGGTTGTCGGCAGCTTTTAAGAAAGTTTTTTCTGCTTCTTCCAGTCTGTCTTGCTGGCATAAAAAACTACCATAGTTGTTTAGTGTTGATGAGTCGGAACTGTTTAAGCCAAGTGCACGCTTGAAATTATCTTCAGCTTTTTTAGTATCGCCAAGTCGCTGGTAGAGTAAACCCAACACGTTGTATGTTGGTGCATAAGCCGGATCGGCTTGTTTTGCTTTTTCCAGGTTCTTTAATGCATTTTCATAGGCACCCTGTTTCATATACTCAATACCAAGATCAAGATTAGCGGCGGCGATCTCATTGGTTGTTTGCGATGCGCGGATATTGTTATTCGACGTTCCGACCTGATTGCAGCCGGCAACAACTATTAAAGCGGTTAACAGCAGAATAATTTTTTGTCTGATAATATGCACTAGATCTGTCCCGCCGAGGTTTTTTGATGTCTTGCTGCTTTGGCTGAGACTTTTCCCACCAGTTGCCCGCAAGCCGCATCAATATCATCACCACGAGTTTTACGCGTAATAGTCACTATGCCAGCCTTGATTAATATATCCCTGAATGCATTAATCGTATTCTGATCTGAACAAGTATAATTTGTCCCCGGGAATTTGTTAAACGGGATTAAATTAACCTTGGCCGGTAAGTCATGTAAGCATTTAACAAGGTCGCGTGCATCTTGCAAACCGTCATTAACACCATTGAGCATGACGTACTCTATGGTAACAGTCTCATTATCCCTGCCTTCAGAATAGCGCTTGCAGGCGGCTAAAAGATCGTTCAGTGGGTATGAACGATTTATGGGTACGATGTTATTTCTAAGTTCATTGTTACTGGCATGTAAAGAGATTGCCAGGCTGACATTGGTATCGTCTTTTAATCGTTCAATTTCCGGAATGATGCCCGAGGTACTGACCGTGACACGCCGACGGGCAAGACCGAAGGCCAGATCATCCGTTAATAGATTTATGGTTTTCAGTACATTGTTATAGTTGAGTAATGGTTCTCCCATCCCCATAAAGACGATATTCGTAATGAGGCGTTTGCCGCTTTCAAAACAACCCAGTGCCTGATTAGCAATCCATACCTGACCAATGATTTCACTGGTAGTGAGATTGCGATTGAAGCCCTGCTGAGCGGTTGAACAAAATTTGCAATCGAGAGGGCACCCTACCTGTGACGAGATACATAAGGTGCCACGATCATTCTCCGGGATAAACACGGTCTCAACAGAATTTTTATTATCGACCCGGATCAGCCACTTGCGAGTGCCATCTTCAGATCGCTGCTCGGTGACAATTTCCGGCAGTTTAATAATTGTATTTTCTTCGAGATTGCTGCGTAAACTCTTACTCAGGTTAGTCATTGACTGGTAGTCAACAACACCGTGATGGTATATCCATTTAATAACTTGTCGCGCACGAAAAGACTTATCGCCAATCTCATTGAAATAAGATTCCAGAGATTTCAGGTCGTAATCAAGAAGATTGGTTTTTTCAGTCATGTTTTCTTAGCGTGTTCTTGGGCAAATTTCATCAGCTTTGAAGAAAAAGTCAATTTCCTTTTTAGCACTTTCAACACTGTCTGATCCATGTATGGCATTTTCAAGTACACCTCCAACAAATTCATGTTCAGCATATAGATTACGAATTGTGCCTACCTCTGCTTCCTTAGGTACAGTTGCACCCATGATATTACGAAGTGTTGTAACAGCATCTTCGCCTTCCAGCGCAAGCACCATGACCGGGCCAGAGACCATAAATTCTTTTAATGCCGGATAAAATGAACGCTCCTTATGTTCAGCGTACAGCTCGTCCGTCTTTTGGCTGCTTAAATGTAACATTTTTGCAGCAATAATATGCAGTCCGGCGTCTTCTATCATTGCTAATATTTTGCCGGTGAAATCCGAAGCTACCGCGTCGGGTTTAATTATAGTGAGTGTTCTTTCAAGTGCCATGCAGCCAAATCTCCTTGGACAGTTCTTATTATTAAGTATAAAAAATCGCGAATTATACGTGTTAGCGACTTCAGGTGAAATTGTGAAAAGGCTTTTTTTTGTATAAAAAGCAGTTATCTAGCTTAAAAAGCTCATTAAAGGCTGGAATTTTGTGTAATTAGTCCCAACGGTCGTCTGTAACCTGCACCATTCCCTCATTTACTCTGACAGGAAACGTGGTGGTTGGCTCATAGGCGGGCGGTGTCAGTGCTTCACCCGTTTTCACACAAAAACGTGCGCCATGACGCGGGCAAATGATTTCGGCACCATCGATGACCTGTTTTGGATCGAGACCACAACCGAGCATCGGTGAGCCATCATGGGTGCATACATCTTCGATAGCATAATACTCACCGTCCAGATTAAAAACAGCGATCATGACATTATCCACATCAATTAATTTTGCCTGTCCTGGCAAGAGTTCTGTTTCCGGTGCCACATCAAACCAACCAGCCATTTAATCATTCCTCATCGGATCTAGTTATATTACGTTTATTAATTTTTCAGACGATAGCATTAGAATTGTTTTTCGAAGTGCAAAAAAGATGAAACATGGGCGGCTATAAAGAGAAATTCAGAACGTGCGTTTCACCTTAATTTGATTAATACATTCCCGTTTCTAATCGTGCCGCCTCAGACATCATTTCCTGACTCCAGGGTGGCTCGAAGGTCACACTGACATTTACTCGGGTAACATTGGGTACAGCTAATATCTTCGAACGCACGTCATCAGCCAGAAAATCGCCCATGCCACATCCAGCCGCTGTCAACGTCATGACAATATCGACTTGATTACCATCTGCGCCTAGCGGGGTGATATCACATTCATAGATCAGTCCCAACTCAACGATATTGATCGGTATTTCCGGATCATAGCAAGTTCTTAACTGATCCCAGACCAGGTCTTCATCAACAGTGCCATCGCCGGTCAACTCTTTAGCGATATTCTCGTCTGCCCGAGTTTCTACTTCAAAACCTAGCGCGTCGGCATTTTTTGCATCGATGCGTGCCAGATTACCATTAACATTAACCGTGTAACTGCCACCGAGTGCCTGAGTGATTAACACGACTGTACCTTCGGGTAACTCTATCGGTGTACCGACCGGGATTAAAACAGCATCGCAATCGCGTTCTAAAGTGATGGGTTTATTTTCCTGCATGATTCTTCTCTTATTCTGTTTTAACGGGCGTATTCTCGCCGTGTAGCGCTGAATGTAATGTATGCCAGCAGAGTGAAGCGCATTTGACTCTTGCGGGGTAATCTTTAACGCCAGCTAGTGCGGCCAGTTTTCCCAGGTACTCGGCATCATACTCATCATCTGTCGTGACGAGTTTATGAAATTCATTAAACAGTTTTTCGGCTTCCTCTAATGACTTGCCCTTCATGGCATCGGTCATCAATGAAGCTGAAGCAACTGAGATAGCACAACCGGAACCATCAAACGCAATGTCGCTGATATTTTCACCGTCAGTCTTGAGATAGAGGGTGAGTTTATCGCCACAGAGCGGGTTGAAACCCTCCAGTGTTGTATCGGCATCATCGAGTTTGCCAAAATTACGCGGACTGCGGTTATGATCGACAATGACTTCCTGATATAAATCTTTTATATCAAACATTAGTTAAATACCTTTTTACATTTTTCGATGGCTTCAAATAAAACATCAATTTCTGCACGTGTGTTATAGAAAGCGAACGAAGCTCTGGCTGTAGCGGGAATTTTAAACCGTTCCATTACCGGCATGGCACAGTGATGTCCCGCTCGAATGGCAACACCTTCCCCATCGAGTATGGTGCCAATATCATGTGGATGAATACCGTCCAGTGTGAACGAAAGGATACTGGTTTTATTTTTTGCCGTGCCAACCAAGTTTAATCCGTCGACTTGAGTGGCCTGTTCGCTAGCATAGAGAAGTAGTTCATGTTCGTATTGAGCTGCGGCATCGAGGCCAAGCTCATTCACATAATCAATTGCTGCACCAAGACCAATGACCCCCGCGATATGTGGCGTGCCTGCTTCAAATTTATAAGGCAGCGAGTTATAGCTACTCTCTTTCATGGTGACCATCTGGATCATGTCGCCACCACCCTGATAGGGCGGCATGGATTCTAACAAGGCTTCTTTACCATAGAGTACGCCAATACCTGTCGGACCGAAGAGTTTATGACCCGAGAAAGCGTAGAAGTCACAATTTAATTCTGTTACATCGACTGTTGTATGTGGAACGGCTTGTGCCCCATCGACCAGTACCTTGGCACCTACTGCATGTGCTTTATCAATAATGGTTTTGATCGGGTTGATGGTTCCCAGCGCGTTAGAGATATGACCAACGGCAACGATACGGGTTTTATCACTGAGCAGTTTTTCATATTCCTCCAGCATCAATTCGCCAGCATCATTTATCGGAATATATTTTAAAGTAGCACCTGTTTGCTGACTTAGAATTTGCCAGGGAACAATGTTCGAATGATGTTCAAGTTCAGTAATGATGATTTCATCACCCGCCGTTAGCGTGTTACGCCCGAGGCTTTGTGCAACCAGGTTAATGGCTTCAGTAGCGCCACGCACAAAAATAATCTCTTTAGTAGAGGCGGCATTTATAAACTGTTTAACCTTGTCGCGAGCGGCTTCATATTCCGCGGTCGCTTTTTCACTGAGGCTATGTACACCACGATGAATATTGGAATTAGTTTCACGGTAGTATGTGCTTATAACATCGATAACCTGTTTTGGTTTTTGTGCGGTCGCGGCATTATCAAGATAAACCAGTGGTTTGCCATGTATTTGCTGTTTTAATATTGGAAAATCAGCACGCACTTTTTCCACATCAAAACGGGATATGTTATCAAGCATATTGTTTGCAGGCTCAGGATTGTTCATTAGTAAACTCACGAATTAATGCAGCGTCGGGTAGTTGACCGATTACGAGACGTTCAAGACGGTTTCTAATCGGTGTAAAGCTTATATTACTTATCAATTCATCGGCGAAGGCATAGGTTAGCAGGCTGCGTGCTGTTTCTTCATCAATTGCGCGCGAACGTAAATAGAACAACATGTTTTGGTCTAGCTGTCCGACAGTTGCGCCATGACTGCACTTTACATCATCCGCATAAATCTCAAGTTCGGGCTTGGTATCAATCTCGGCATCATTTGATAACAACAGGTTGGCGTTGTTTTGATGAGCTTCAATCTTTTGCGCATCCTTATGTACTATCACCTTGCCATTAAATACAGCACGACTTTTACCATTCAGAATGCCGCGGTAATTTTCAGTGCTAAAGGTATTTGGTTTGAGATGATCAACACGGGTGTGGTTATCAACATGTTGCTTGTCAGTCGTCATGTATAAACCGTTCATGACTATCTCGGCGCCTTCTGCAGCAAGTTGACTATGAATATCGTTTCGAACCAAAGAGCCACCCAGTGAGATTGAATGAGACTCAAGCTTACTGTTTTTTCCATGGACAACATTCAGGTTGCCAACATGATACGCATTCAAACTTTCTTGCTGTACCTTATAATGCTTGAGAATAGCATCAGCAGATAAAACAACTTCAGTCACAGCGTTAGTAAAGTAATCACCCTCGTCAATTCCAATATAACTTTCTATCACGGTGGCTTCCGAGTGTTCAGCCATGATGATCAGGTTTCTCGGGTGCGTCGCAAATGGACTCGTATCACCCCTGGACAAATATAAAATATTAATCGGCTTTTCAATGACGGTATTCTTCGGTACCTGAATATAGGTGCCATGTTGAATAAATGCGGTATTCAATGCGGTAAAAGGGCTGACATTATTATCCGCATGTTGAGTCAGATGTTTGGCTAACAGTGCATCATCTTTTTCCAAAGCATCTGCCATGTTTTCAACAATTACGTTTGCAGGTAAATCTTTTAGCTGCGAGTGCTCCTTGCAAAAGACGCCATTAATGAAAACCAGCTCTATGCAATCCAGTCCCTGAAATCGCACGGCATCAACCTCTTGAGTGCTGAGTGATACTGCATGTTGATGAATATTGGAAAAATTCTTTCTCGCGATCGGCCGTACGTCTGTATATCTCCAGTCTTCCTGTCTTGAACTTGGAAAGCCGGTTTCTTTAAACAGATTTAATGCAGACTGACGTTGCTCAGAAAACCAGTTGTCATTTTTCTGAAGCTGTTCGAAATCATTAATATAGTGTTCGAGATCGACACTCATGCAGCTTCACCTTTTTCCAGCAACCAGTCATAACCTCTTTCTTCAAGTTCCAGTGCCAGCTCAGGGCCACCCGACTTGATGATCTTGCCATCGCTCAAGACATGCACGTAATCCGGTTTTATGTAATCCAGCAAACGTTGGTAATGCGTTACTAAAATTATGGCGCGTTCTTCATTGCGTAAACTGTTAACGCCTTCCGCTACAATCTTCAGTGCGTCAATATCCAAACCTGAATCAGTTTCATCGAGTATGGCGAGCTTTGGCTCAAGCACCGCCATCTGAAAAATTTCATTACGTTTCTTTTCACCACCAGAAAAGCCTTCATTAACCGAACGGTTGAGCAAGTCTTCTTTCATTTTGACCAGCTTCATTTTTTCCTTGATCAGCGCCAGAAATTCGACCGCATCCAGCTCCGATTCGCCACGATGTTTTCGAACAGCGTTGACCGCCGCTTTTAAAAGATACACATTGTTGACGCCCGGAATTTCTACCGGGTATTGAAATGCCAGAAATAAACCTTTCCAGGCCCGTTCTTCCGGAGCTAGTTCAAGCAGGTTTTCATTTTCGAAGTCGACATTGCCCTTGGTGACGTCATAACCGTTTCGACCGGCAAGGACATTGGCTAATGTGCTCTTGCCAGATCCGTTAGGACCCATGATGGCGTGCACTTCTCCAGCTTTAACTTCCAGGTTTAAACCTTTCAGTATTTGTTTCTTTTCAACTTTTGCGTGTAAATCTTTAATTGTAAGCATAATTAGTTACCTTAATAATCTTGTGTCGTATCCAAGCGTTGGCGCATATTGCTATTACATTTCACTTTCTACTTTTCACGTTACCTGTTTTACCCAACCGCACCTTCAAGTGTTATACCCAGAAGTTTTTGTGCTTCTACTGCGAATTCCATCGGCAATTCCTTGAATACTTCCTTACAAAAGCCATTAACGATCATGTTGACCGCATCTTCTTCCTTAATACCGCGTTGCATACAATAGAATAATTGGTCATCACCAATCTTCGATGTTGTTGCTTCATGCTCAACGGTTGCTGTTGAGTTTTTCGCTTCAATATAAGGGAAGGTATGGGCACCGCATTGATCGCCCATTAATAAGGAATCACATTGTGTATAGTTTCTGGCGTTTTCTGCACTCTTGCTGATCTTAACCAGCCCGCGATAGGATTGCTGCGCATGTCGTGCAGAGATACCCTTGGAAATAATCGTGCTACGGGTATTCTTGCCGATATGGATCATCTTTGTACCGGTGTCGGCTTGTTGATGATTGTTCGTGACGGCGACGGAATAAAATTCACCGACAGAGTTATCTCCTTTTAAAATACAACTTGGATATTTCCAGGTAATCGCTGATCCGGTTTCTACCTGAGTCCAGGAGATCTTTGAGTTATTGCCGCGACAATCACCGCGTTTAGTCACAAAGTTATATATTCCACCTACTCCGTTCTCATCACCGGGGTACCAGTTTTGTACGGTAGAGTATTTTATTTGCGCATCTTCCAAGGCAACCAACTCAACGACGGCTGCATGCAACTGGTTTTCATCGCGCATCGGCGCGGTACAACCTTCAAGATAGCTGACGTGACTCGCTTCATCAGCGACGATCAAGGTACGCTCAAACTGTCCGGTGTTGGACGCGTTAATTCTGAAATAGGTTGACAGTTCCATCGGGCAACGCACGCCCTTGGGGATATAAACAAATGAACCATCCGTAAACACGGCCGAGTTTAATGCGGCAAAAAAGTTATCAGCCGCAGGGACAACAGAGCCCAGATATTTTTTAACGAGTTCCGGATATTCTTTTACTGCTTCTGAGAATGAGCAAAAGATAACACCGGCATCGGCCAGCTTGCTTTTAAAGGTGGTCGCAACAGAGACGCTGTCAAACACCGCATCGACGGCAACCCCCGCCAACATCATTTGTTCCTGCAGCGGAATGCCAAGTTTTTCGTATGTTTCTAATAATTTTGGATCAACTTCATCAAGACTCTTGGGACCGTCATCTTTCGATTTTGGCGCTGAATAATAAGAGATGGCCTGATAATCAATATGTTCAATATCCAGATGCGCCCAGGTCGGGTCTTTCATGGTTAGCCAATGACGATAGGCTTTCAAACGCCATTCAAGCAACCATTCCGGTTCTTCCTTCTTTGCCGAAATGAACGCAATGGTCTCTTCGCTAAGGCCAGGTTCCACGGTATCACTTTCGATATCAGTGAAAAAACCATGCTCATAGTCTTTGCGAACCAGTTCTTCTACATTTTCAGTATTCGTTGCCATAAGTTTATGTTCCCGATTCTTCTTTGAGGCTGAAGCTTTCACCACAACCACAGGATTCCTCAACATTAGGATTGTTGAATTTAAAGCCGGCATTCAAACCTTCACGAACAAAATCAAGTTCTGTTCCGGCAAGATAACGCAGGCTTTGCTCATCAATGACGATCTTGATGTCATTCGATTCAATAATCCGGTCTTCTTCGTTGATGGCTTTCGCAGTCTCAATGACATATTGGTAACCGGAGCAGCCCGTGGTTTTCACGCCAACGCGTAAACCAATACCGTCGGTATCCTTCGCGAGAACACTCTCGATGTGTTTTTTGGCGCTTTCAGTAAGATTAATAGTTGTTTCTGTAGTCATAGTATTTATCAGTGTTGTAGTTGCAGCATGATCACATCTTGTCGATCAGAGACTTGTTTTACATTATTACGTTTAATCAAATCGCCCAGTGTTAGCCCATTCAAAAATCCCGAAATGTGCATATTCAATTCCATCCACAAATCATGTGTCAGACAGCGCAGATCGCCCTGACAATTTTGTTTACCTTTACAGCGTGTCACATCAATCGGTTCATCGACTGAATAAATAACCTTGGCAACAGTAATCTTGTCTGCTGCCTGCGCCAGGCGATAACCACCGCCGGGTCCTCGGGCGCTCTCAACGAGCTCGTGTCGTTTTAATTTATTGAACAACTGTTCCAGATACGTCAGGGAAATATCCTGACGCCGGGAAATATCCGCCAGATTCACCGGGCCATCGCTATCATGCAGCGCCACATCGAGCATCGCGGTTACGGCATAACGGCCTTTAGTTGTCATTTTCATCGTCTAATTCTCTATTTTGCCCTAAATAAGGGGTGGCAAGGGTCACATAACCCAGTAGTTTAGTCAACTATATTGTTGATTAGTTTAGTCGGAATTAAGCCGTATTGCGATATGACAGCTAAGTTATTGTAAATAAATGAGATCTATTGTTATTTGCAGCTGTGTGCTCAGCTGCGAGGGAAGGTTTGTTTCGAGTAATTCGGAAAAATTGTCTTTTAAACGGTTTACACCGCCAGCTTCAAAACCAACTGAACGATACCAAATAGGGTAAGCAAGATACAAAACACCAGAAAGAATCCGATGATGACATAGACCTTGATGCCATTTTTTTCTATGTAGGCTTCGTCACGCGCCATGTTTTCTTTTGTTTGAACGCCGCAAAAAGAGGCAATCAGGCTAAAAGCGATTTGGAAAATATTAGGGTCTTTTTGTTCAGTCATGTGTTAAATCCCGCTTATTTTTTCTTCAGCTCTTCCAGTTCGCTTTCAACTTTATGCAAATGATCCAGTACTGACTCCAGTGCATTCTGGATCGGATCAGGCATGTCCTTGCTTTCTGCATAAGCAGTGAAGCCGATTTTTTTGGCCATGGCCTCGCGCTGGGCATCTTTATCTTCATCATTGCGTTTCACAACAACATGCCCCGGTACACCCACGACAGTTGCATTTGGCGGTGTGTCTTTCACAACGACGGCATTACAACCCACACGTGTTCCTGCGCCTAGAGTGATAGGACCAAGGACTTTTGCGCCGGCGCCGATGACAACGTTATTCTCCAGGGTTGGGTGACGTTTACCTTTGTTCCAGGTTGTGCCGCCGAGTGTGACACCATGATAGATGGAGACATCATCACCGATTTCGGAGGTTTCGCCTATGACGATACCCATGCCATGATCGATAAAGAAACGGCGACCGATTTTGGCGCCGGGATGTATTTCGATACCGGTCAGGAAGCGAGCAATATGTGCCATCAAGCGCGCAATGAAATAGAGCTTCTTGTTCCACAGCCAATGGTTGAAACGGTGAAAAACAATCGCCTGAAAGCCGGGACAGGTGAAGATCGTCTCCAGCACAGAACGTGCTGCCGGGTCGCGTTCAAAGACAACGTCAATTTCTTCTTTAATAGTGGCAAACATTATTGTTCTAGTAGTTTTGATATAGAGTGAAGTTGGGTTTCGTAGGTCTTGATTTCGTTAAGTGTATCAGCAAGCCGTTGTTTTGCACCATCAACCACATTTGCCGGCGCACGTTCAACGAAACTGGCGTTATCCAGTTTTGCTTCAAGGCCTGACTTTTCCTTTTGCAATTTTTCAATCGTATTTTCCAGACGTTTATGTTCTGCGACTGGATCAATAATATCGGCTAACGGAACGAGTAAGGTCATGTCGCCAGCTAATGCCATGACGGCATCGTCCATCTCGGTTTCTGCATTTTTGATAGACTCAATCCGGCCCAGGGTTTTGATATAGGCTTGATGATCTTCCAGCCATTGACGTTCCGGGGCTGTGCCATTACGAACAAACACGTTTAATGGTTTTCCGGGAGAGATATCGCGTTCAGAGCGGATACGACGCACACCCATAATAAAGGCTTTAACCCACTCCATTTGTTCCAGTGCAGACTTATCATGCTCGTACTCATCCTGATGCGGGAAAGCCGCAAGCATAACGCTAGGTCCTTGCTTACCTAATAACGGGGCAACGCGATGCCAAAGTTCTTCCGTGATAAACGGAATAAACGGGTGTAATGCACGCAGCAGGGTTTCAAGTACATTTAATAATGTATATAAGGTGCCCCGTTTTTCAGCTTCGCTGGTCTCGGCACTGTTCAATGTGGTTTTTGATAATTCAATGTACCAGGAACAATATTCATCCCAGGTAAATTCATAAAGTGCCTGTGAAGCAAGGTCAAAACGATAGGTCAGCATCCCTTCATGCGTCGCTGCGATAACTTCAGCTAACTTTGTCGTTATCCAACGTTCAGCAAGACCAAATTCTTTTGCGCCTTGAGTGATATCGATTGCCTGTGACTCGACATTCATTATGACGAAAACAGTGGCATTCCATATTTTGTTACAAAAGTTTCTGTAGCCTTCTATGCGGCCGGTTTCAAAATTAATGAATCGACCCTGTGTTGCCAGCGAGGCAAAGGTAAAGCGTAACGAGTCGGTGCCGTATGCCTCTATGCCTTCCGGGAAATGCTTGCGCGTAGCCTTTTCGATCTTTGCTGCCATTTGCGGTTGCATCATGCCATTGGTGCGCTTACTGATGAGATCTTCGAGTTGAATGCCGTCAATCAGGTCGATCGGATCAAGGACGTTACCTTTCGACTTGGACATTTTCTGACCTTCACCATCACGTACCAGGCCATGGATATACACTTCCTTGAATGGCACATCACCCATGAATTTCAGGCCCATCATGATCATGCGGGCGACCCAGAAAAAGATAATGTCGAAACCGGTTACCAGTACGTTAGTTGGGTAGAACTTAGCCAGTTCGGGAGTTTGCTCCGGCCAACCCAGAGTGGAGAAGGGCCAAAGCGCGGATGAAAACCAGGTATCCAATACATCTTCATCCTGTCGCAGATTGATATCGCCCAGATTGTGCTTTGCCCTGACTTCGGCTTCATCACGACCGACATAGATGTTCCCCGCATCGTCATACCAGGCTGGAATACGATGTCCCCACCAGAGCTGGCGGCTGATACACCAGTCTTCGATATTGTTCATCCACTCAAAATAGGTTTTATCCCAGTTGGCAGGAACAAATTTTATGTCGCCGTCTTTCACCGCCTTGATAGCGGGATCGGCCAATGGCTGGATCTTCACATACCATTGATCCGTCAGATAAGGTTCTACAACAGCATGCGAACGATCACCGCGTGGCACCATTAATTTATGATCGTCAATTTTGTCTATCAGTCCGAGTTCTTCAAGATCAGCAAGGATTTGTTTGCGGGCTAGATAACGATCCAGGCCTCGATATTTTTCCGGCACAGCATCATTGAGTGCTGCATCAACGGTAAAAATATTTATTTTGTCCAGTGCATGTCGCTCACCCACGGCATAGTCATTGAAATCATGGGCCGGTGTTATCTTGACACAACCGGTACCGAATTCAGGATCAACATAGTCATCGGCAATAACCGGTAGCGTTCTATCAGTTAATGGCAGCAAGACTTCTTTGCCAATCAGGTTTTTGTAGCGTTCATCATCGGGATGAACCGCAACCGCGGCATCGCCCAACATCGTTTCAGGTCGTGTCGTCGCAACAACAATAAAGTCAAGACCGTCGATGGGTTCTTTGAGCGGATAACGCATATGCCAAAGGTGGCCATTTTCTTCTTCGGAGATAACTTCGAGATCAGATATGGCGGTGTGTAATACCGGATCCCAGTTAACGAGTCGCTTACCACGGTAAATCAAACCTTCATCGTGTAAACGGACAAACACTTCCTTGACCGACTCGGAAAGTCCTTCGTCCATCGTGAAACGTTCGCGTGACCAGTCCATCGATGTGCCCAGGCGTCGTGATTGGCGGGTGATGGTGTTACCGGAATGTTCTTTCCAGTCCCAGACGGCTTCAACAAATTTTTCCCGTCCCAGGTCGTGACGAGATATATTGTCTTGCTGGAGTTGGCGTTCGACCACCATTTGGGTGGCGATACCCGCATGATCGGTACCGCATTGCCACAAAGTATCATCACCCTGCATACGATGATAACGCGTCAGAACATCCATTAATGTTTGTTGAAAGGCATGCCCCATGTGCAGGCTGCCCGTTACATTTGGCGGCGGCAACATGATGCAATAGGGAGATCCTTCGCCTTTTGGTGCGAAGTAATTGTGCTTCTCCCAATTAGCGTAGCAACTGGCTTCTATGGTTTCAGGTTTATAGGTTTTATCCATTATCAATAACAAACACTTTTAGGGGCTAAGCTGACTAGCCCTATTATAGGGAGGCGTATTGTCCACATGGAGGCTGTTCAGGGCAATCTTTATTAGGTTATTTTCGGAGTTGCTGCGGCTATTCGGCCGTTATTCCTTTTTAGTCGAGTTATCCTTGCTGACATGAAACTCTTTGAGTAATCGTGTTTTCACTTCATCAATAATGCTGTCTTTGAGCATCAGAATTAATTCGTCCAAATCGCCGGATATTTCCTTGTCGACCTTATTGATAATGTCATTTATCAGTTGATCGTCCTGTTCTATTTGCTTGAAGACCTGTTCCTGTTCCATATCGAGTTCATCAATATTGACAGGATCCACCAGCACAGGAATGCCATCCGTGCCGACTTTTAGTCGCGGCAGTTTGGCTTGTCTTGATTCTGTTTTCTTTTTTGCTAATAACTGCTCAAGCTCATCGATGCGATTGATCAGATTGTTTCGGTCTGCCTCATTAAGCTCCTGCGAGGATGTCTCACTTGAATCAATCATCTTCGGTCAGACTATCAATCTTATGGTTATGTATTTCATAATCGGCTTGTTTATATTGACGGTAACGTTCACGTGCCAGTTGTTTCATCGATTCATTACCGCCCACAATCTCAATGACCCGTTCAAAACGCGACGCAAAACCAGGCACATCAGCACCAAGATTAATCATCACCTGAGATGGTTCCGGGTAGTGATCATCATAACCAATGGTAACCGGTGTTTCTTCATGCGCATTGCCATCGAATATTTCGTGTGGCACAAAACTGATATCTTTATAAATCCAGAGCAAATCATCAAATGTGGTTGCAGATGCTGCTGATGTTGTATGGATATGTACTCTATTTCCATTCGTCCAGGCTTTAGTCGCGATTGCACAGGCAAAGCGATCACTATTACTTCCGTCGGGCAGTATATAAAAGTCTACGCGTGACATTGCCGGTTCTTCTAACGCTACTTGGTTTGATTGATGATGTACTGCATCAGTAATGAGACCGGTCGACCGGTCGCGCCTTTATTGTTTGAACCGGATAACCAGGCTGTGCCGGCGATATCCAGATGCGCCCAGTGGTATTTTTCGGCAAATCGGGACAGGAAGCAGGCGGCGGTAATCGTGCCAGCCTCACGGCCCCCGATATTGGCCATGTCAGCAAATGGACTGTTCAGTTGTTGTTGATAATCGTCCCATAAGGGTAATTGCCAGGCCCGATCACCAGACTCATCACCGGCATTGAGTAAATCTCTTGCCAGTGGATTGTGATTACTTAACAAGCCGCTAGCATGTTTACCCAGGGCGATGACACAGGCGCCGGTTAAGGTTGCAATATCAATAACGACACCCGGATTAAAGCGCTCACTATAGGTTATGGCATCGCATAGTATCAGCCGACCTTCTGCATCTGTATTAAGAACCTCGATAGTCTGTCCAGACATACTGGTAAAGATATCACCGGGGTTGGTAGCTGTGCTGCTCGGCATATTTTCAACTGCCGGAATTACACCAACGACGTTAATCGGCAGACCAAGTTCTGCGACAGCAGCGAGCGTTCCGAGCACGGATGCTGCACCACACATATCGTATTTCATTTCATCCATAGCGGGAGAAGGTTTGATCGATATGCCACCAGTATCAAACGTAACGCCTTTACCAACGAGAACGATTGGTTTTTGTGCTTTTTTCGATCCTTTATAGTCCAGCGTAATCAGTTTTGCCGGTCTGGCAGATCCTTGTGAAACAGAGAGCAATGATCCCATGCCCAGTTTTTTCATATCGGCTTCTTCTAATATCTCTACCGTCAATGAACGATGCCCTTTGGCTAATGCCGTTGCCTGTTGCGCCAAGTAGGTGGGTGTACAGATATTCGAAGGGTAGTTGGCAAGATCGCGAGTTAGTTTTATGCCGTTCGCAATGGCGCGTCCTTCTTGCATGGCAATTTCACCCTGCGGTAGTTCACGACGCGTGGGCACGGTAAAGGTGATTTTGCGCAACGGGCGCCGGTTTTTCTTCTCTTTGGTTTTTAGTGCTTTAAATTCATAAAGCGTATGTTCTGCTATCTGTACGGCCTGCCGGATTTTCCAGTCATGATCGCGCCCCTTGATGGGTAATTCGCTCAGGTAGTTAACCCCGTCCAGTGAACCGGTGTTATTCAAGGTGCGGATGCTGTTCGCGATGATAGTGCGATAGTTTCGATCGTCGATTTCCCGTTCTTTGCCACAGCCGATTAACAGTACCCGATCGGCAATCATACCCGGCACATTATGCAGCAATAAGTATTGCCCCTTAGTGCCATCCATATCACCACGGCGTATCAGATTAGACAGGTATTTTTTACTTACTGTGTCAATCGCCTTGGCGGCTGGCGATAAGCGTCGTGATTCGAAAATGCCGACAATGACGCAAGCTGTGCGTTGTTTTTCGGGATTGCCACTCTTGATATTAAAATCCATTACCAGCTCCAGTAAGTTTACGTACTCTATAAGTTTATTGTTGTTGTTTGGTTAATGACGTTACGATTATGCATTAATTGTTCTTCACTTTGAGATCAAGCGTGTCATAATCGTTTCGTTTTTTGTTAAAAACAGCGAAAAATGATTAAAACCTTATTTTTAACCAAGTTTATTCATTTATCTTCAACTAAGCAAAGCCGCATTTAATAACATGAGCCTGCCATTGTGATCATCCAGCATTATATCTACCGGGAACTGTTGCAAAAATTGCTATGGATATTGAGTTTGCTGATTCTTGTTATCGCCAGTAATCGATTTGTGGGGTTTCTGGCAGATGCTGCCGAGGGTAGCTTACCACCGGACATGGTTTTCCTGATGCTGGCCTATAAAATGTTGGCAACCTTGCCCAAGATATTACCCATTTCAATACTTGTGGCCATGCTACTGGCTTTTTCCCGTATGGACAGCGACAGGGAACTGGTGATATTGGCTGCGGCGGGAATAAGTAAAGTTTTTCAAATTGGCATAGTGGTAAGGTTCGCGCTTGTTTTTTGTTTTATTGTAGCGGTTATTACCTTGTTTTTTGCGCCTTGGGCAGAACAGGGCGTACACAATTTGAAAGAAAGAGCCAAACAGGAATCTGATATCTCGGGTATTAAAGCGGGACAATTTAAAGAGTTTAGCCAGGGTGACCGTGTGGTTTATGTGCAGAAGCCATCACCCGATAACCTGTCGATGGAAGAAGTTTTTCTACAGGTACGGCAGGACGGAAAACTCGGTGTTTTAACCTCTGACAGTGCCCGCTTTAGACTGGATAAAAAATCAGGCAACAAATATATCGTTTTTAGTGATGGCCGACGTTATGTTGGTACGCCCGGGCTGCTTGATTACCAGATAACCGAGTACGAGCACTACGCAATTTTAACAGAGAGCGGGGAGACAAATGCCCCGGGCGCAAAAACAGCGGCATTATCAACAGCAGAAATCATCGGCTCTGACAACAAGACTTATATTGCCGAGTTGCAATGGCGGATCTCATTAATTTTCTCCTGTTTATTGCTGTCTATACTGGCAATTTTATTGATGCAGGCACACACCAGCGATCGCAAGTACATGCCGTTTTTAATCGGCATATCGATTTATCTTATCTACAGTAATTTGCTGGGGATTGCGAAAACACTACTGAATCGGGATGTTATTCCAGGCTTTATTGGTTTGTGGTGGGTACACTTTTTACTGGGCGCGATATTATTGGCCCTGTATTACCTGCCTCAATACCGATACAAAAAGCAGGCTGGCGATAAACATCAAGTCATTCCGGCGGACTAAATGATACTCGATCGATATCTGGGACGCAGCATACTGCTCACAACCATGTTGGCGTTGTTTGCACTGGTTTCGGTGTTTTCGTTCTTTGCTTTGGTCGACCAACTTGATGATACCGGTCGCGGTGATTATGGCGTTCCTCAGGCCATACAGTATGTGTTACTAACCATACCGCGCTTGAGTTATGAACTTTTTCCGATAGCGACCGTTATCGGCAGTATGACGGCACTGGGTATGTTGGCTAATACCTCTGAACTGGCAGTCATTCGAACATCGGGTGTATCGCAAATGCAACTGGCTTACTCGTTGATGAAGACCGGTTTGGTCTTCGTCATCCTCAGCGTGTTAATTGGAGAAGTTATTGCGCCTATGACGGAACAAACGGCACAGCAACAGCGATCTATCGCATTAACACAGCAAATCTCAATGAAAACGAAACATGGGTTCTGGTCACGCGATGGTGATAATTACATTAATATAAGAAAGATTTTGCCGGGTGATCGCGTCGAAGACATTTATATTTACGAATTTGATAAAAGTAACCAATTGAAATCCAGTCTCTATGCTAAACACGCAGAATATAATGAAGACAGATGGATGTTACATGACATTCTAAAGACGGAAATCTCTGAAGAAAAAATAATAAATAACCACTACGAGACAGTGGAATGGAAAGCGCTATTAAATCCGGAGGTGATTAATCTCGTCACCATTAAACCGCAGTACTTATCGGTGTATGGTTTAATCAGCTACATAGATTATCTTAAAGCGAATAATCAGAGCAGTAAGCAATATGTGCAGGCCTTCTGGTCGAAATTAATCAATCCATTTGCGATCCTGGCGATGATCCTGCTGTCTATCTGTGTCGTCAGATGTGAAGGACGCCCCATGGGATTGGGTCAACGTGTGTTTATCGGTGCATTACTCGGAATTACATTTCATCTGGTGAATCAGGTGACAGGGCACTTGGGCATAGTTTACGGTGTGCCGGCATTTATCAGTGTTTGTTTACCAACGATACTGGTGTTGGCTTATATTTATTACACGCTTAAAAAACGTTATTGAGTGCTTGCGCTCAGTCCTTGCTAACAATCAGTCTGGTTTTTGAAAGAATATCATGTAAAGCCAATTTATTTTTATCGACTAAAGACCAGACAAAACCCAGGCCAAACAAAATAAGTGATAAAAACGCAGCGCAAAAGCGTAGCGTTGCCTGTTTCCAGTTCGGATTTGACAGCGACTCGTTGACAACAACAACATGCCAGCTACGCATTCCTAAAGTTTGACCACCCTTCACCCAATGCCAGCAAAAATAAAAATAACTAATGGTCAGCAGAAAAATTTTATAGGGAAGGTTGCCACTTTCAATCGCATTGCCGCCTATTAACGGCATTAATACAAAGGTGCCAAAGAAAAGAACAGCAATCAGCAACAGGCAATCATAGAATATGGCAGCCATACGGCGTATCAAGGAGCAGGGGATTTGCTGTGCTTTATTCAATTTTAATAGACGATTATTTTAATGGTGCTCCCTACGAGACTCGAACTCGTGTTTTCGCCGTGAGAGGGCGACGTCCTGGGCCACTAGACGAAGGGAGCATTTGGTTCTGAACCGGGTTATTATAGGGAACAATAAGGTGTCCTCAATATATTATTTTTAAATGACAATTCCAGATAAATCCAAAAACGTTGCCAAGCTTAAAATCAAGCCAACGATTATCCCGCGTGATCAACATACGATTTCCCGCGCAGCGATTAGCGAAAATGCCTTGAAGGTGTTGTACCGCTTGAAGAATGCTGACTACAAGGCGTATCTGGTTGGTGGTGGTGTACGCGATATCCTGTTAGGCAGGGAACCCAAAGATTTTGATGTGGTGACCGATGCAAAGCCTGAACAGATACGGGAATTATTTCGTAATTGTCGATTAATCGGGCGTCGCTTTCGTCTAGCCCATGTTCGTTTTGGAGATGAACTCATTGAGGTCTCTACCTTTCGTGCGCCTCATCATGTTTCAGATCAGGGTGCAGGTCGCATCGAAGAGGGCAGAATCATTCGTGACAATGTTTACGGTGGTATTGATGATGATGTCTGGCGCCGAGATTTCACTATCAATGCCTTGTTCTACAATATAGAAGATTTCTCTATTGTCGATTATGTGGGTGGCGTCAAGGATCTCGAAGCGGGTCAATTAAGGTTAATCGGCGATCCGACGCAACGCTATATTGAGGATCCGGTGCGCATGCTGCGTGCAATCCGGTTCTCATCAAAACTGGGTTTGAGAATTCATCCGGAAGCGGAGCAGCCTATCTTTGAATATGCCGCATTACTGCAAGATATCCCGGCCGCCCGATTATTTGAAGAGATGCTCAA